>NZ_FORN01000053.1 GCF_900114015.1 Caulobacter sp. UNC279MFTsu5.1
ATCCTCCCCCTTTGGGGGAGGTGTCGCGGAGCGACGGAGGGGGTCTGCGGACTCGGCGGGTGAAACCCCCTCCGGCCCTCCGGGCCACCTCCCCCAGAGGGGGAGGATCAGTCCGCTTCCTCCGCCCAGGCCTTGATCAGCTGGTGGGCGATGGCCAGCGGCGGGGGCGCGAAGAAGCCTTCCAGCTCGCCCTTGATCAGGGCGCGGGCCTCGTCCTTGGTGAACCACTTGACCGCTTCCAGCTCGGTCTGGTCGGGGGCGGCGACGTCGCTGTCGACGTCGGCCATCAGGCCCATCATCAGCGACGAAGGCCAGGGCCAGGGCTGGCTGGAGTGGTAGCGGACGGCGGTGGCGGTCAGACCGGCCTCCTCCATCAGCTCGCGGGCGCAGGCCTCCTCGATGGTCTCGCCCGGCTCGACGAAGCCGGCCAGGGCCGAGTACATGCCGGGCGGCCACATCGCCTGGCGGCCCAGCAGGCAGCGGCCGTCGTGCAGGGCCAGCATGATCGCCACCGGGTCGGTGCGCGGGAAGTGCTCGGCCTGGCAGGACGGGCACTGGCGCTTCCAGCCGCCGTCGCTGACCGCCGTCTCCTGCCCGCAGTTGCTGCACCACTTGTGCTTGCGCCGCCATTCGAACATCGACTTGGCGGTGGCCAGGATGCCGGCGTCGGGCGGCGGCAGGGTCAGGGCGATCCCGCGCAGCTCCTCGAACCGGCCCAGCCCCTGCAGCGGCCCTTCGGCCGGGTCGGCCCCGCCCTCCAGATCGACGGCGAACACCGCGATGTCCTTCCACAGGCCCAGGAACAGCAGCCGCTCGGGCGTGGCCGACAGGTCCTTGGCCATGTCGGCGCGCAGATAGGCGATCTGGGCGCCCGTCACCTTGCCGTCCTTGCCGACCACGTCCTCGACCAGCGCCTTGCCGTTCCAGATGGCGACCGCCAGCGAGTTCGGGTCGCCGGCCTTCTCGGCCAGCCAGGCCTCGTCGCCCCGGCGCTCGCTGGCGCGGTCGAGCGGATTGCCGGCGAAGATGTTGGTGATGATCGAAAGGGCCATGGCGAATCTCTAGAGCATTTTCGAGCGAAGTGGATTCCGGTTCGCGTGAAGAAAATGCTCAAGGCAAAGAACTGGAGGTCCTCCGGACCTCCGGCGCCCGCGACCAAGAGTCGTCACGGCTCCGCGCTTCGTGTCTTGCATCCGTCGTAATGAGTCGCGATATAGGCCTTGGAGATCGGCGACGGGCGGAGTCCTCGCCAACCTGGTCAGGGCCGAGAGGCAGCAGCCACAACGAGTTTCGCTCCGGGTCGTCTGCCGGTCTCCACCTTTCCCCACATTCCGACAGCAATAGGCCTGCTAAGGCGGGCCGAGCCTTTTGCTGCGCCTTCCAGCACACTACACTCAGGGCCATGGCCGACCACGACGACCTCACGACCGATTCCGCGCCGCCGTGGGACGAAGAACCCGCCGAGCGCGACGAGAACACCGCCGACATCTTCGGCGGTCCGCCGGCGGAGGCGCCTGCGCCCGCCGTCGTGACTCCCGCCGCGCCGCCGCCGGTCGCCGCCGAGACGTCGTCCGATCCCGACGCCGCCTACACCGTGCTGGCGCGCAAGTACCGGCCGCGCACCTTCGAGGACCTGATCGGCCAGGAGGCCATGGTCCGCACCCTGGCCAACGCCTTCTCGACCGGCCGCATCGCCCACGCCTTCATGCTCACGGGCGTGCGCGGGGTCGGCAAGACCACGACCGCCCGCCTGCTGGCCCGGGCGCTGAACTACGAGACCGACACGGTCCACGGACCGTCGGTCGACCTGACCGTCGACGGGCGGCACTGCAAGGCCATCGTCGAAGGCCGGCACATGGACGTGCTGGAGCTGGACGCCGCCAGCCGCACCAAGGTCGACGAGATGCGCGAGCTGCTGGACGGGGTGCGCTACGCCCCGGTCGAGGCGCGCTACAAGGTCTACATCATCGACGAAGTGCACATGCTGTCGACGGCGGCGTTCAACGCCCTGCTGAAGACGCTGGAAGAGCCGCCGCCGCACGCCAAGTTCATCTTCGCCACCACCGAGATCCGCAAGGTGCCGGTGACGATCCTGTCGCGCACCCAGCGCTTCGACCTTCGCCGGGTCGAGCCGGACGTGCTGGTCAAGCATTTCGGCAAGATCGCCGCCAAGGAAGGGGCCAAGGTCGAAGAGGACGGCCTGGCCCTGATCGCCCGCGCCGCCGAGGGCTCGGTGCGCGACGGCCTGTCGCTGCTGGACCAGGCCATCGTCCAGGGCGAGCGCGGCTCGACCGTCACCGCCGCCGTGGTCCGCGACATGCTGGGCCTGGCCGATCGCGGCCAGACGATCGCCCTGTTCGAGAACGTGATGAGCGGCAAGCCAGGCGAGTCGCTGAAGGGCTTCCGGGCGCTGTGGGGCTTCGGCGCCGATCCGGCGGTGGTCATGCTGGACCTACTGGACCACTGCCACGCGGCCTCGGTGGCCAAGGCCCTGGGGCCGGACGCCCTGTCGATGCCCAAGGAGCAGGCCGCGCGCCTGACCTCGATCGGGGCCCAGACCTCGGCTGGGACCCTGTCGCGCCTGTGGCAGATGCTGCTCAAGGCCCATGACGAGGTGCGCCGCGCGCCCGACGCCATGGCCGCGGCCGAGATGGCCGTCATCCGCCTGTGCTACGCCGCCGACCTGCCCGGTCCGGAAGAGGCGCTGAAGGCCCTGCGCGACGGCCAGCCGGTGGGCGGCGGTCCCGGAGGCGGCGGCGGCTCGATCGGCGGCGGCGGCGCGCCCGGCGGGGCGGTCAACGCCCAGGCCCGGGTGATGGCCGCGCCCAGCGCCCCGGCCGCGCCGGTGCTCGCTTCCTTCGAAGATGTCGTGAAGCTGATCGCCGAGAAGCGCGACATCGGCCTGCGCCTGGACGTCGAGCAATATGTCCGCCCGATCAGCTTCCGACCCGGGGCGATCACCTTCGAACCGGCCCCCGGCGCGCCCGGCAACCTGGCCGGCCGCCTGGTGCGGGCGCTCAAGGAATGGACCGGCCAGCCCTGGCTGGTGGCGGCCGAGGGCGGCGGCGGGGCCGAGAGCCTGTTCGAGCGGCAGAAGCGCGAGGAGCGCGAGGAGCTGGCGGCGATCCGGTCCGACCCGTTCGTCGCCTCGGTGCTCAGCGCCTTCCCCGGCGCCGAGATCGTCGAGGTCCGCACGATCCTGACGCCCGAGGCGCCGCCGATCGAGCCGGACGAGCTGGAAGAGACCTGAGGCGTCGTCGTCCCGGACGAGCGCGCAACGCCGGACGACGGTTTCGCCGTTTCCGGGATGACAGGGAAAGTGGAGCAAGGCAGATGAAAGACCTCGGCGGCCTGATGAAGCAGGCCCAGGAGATGCAGCAGAAACTGGCCGACGCCCAGGCGCGGCTCGCCCAGCTGACGGTCGACGGCACCGCCGGCGGCGGCATGGTCACCGTCACCCTCCGGGGAAACGGCGAGCTGGCCAAGGTGGTGCTGGACGAGAGCCTGGTCGAGCCGGGCGAGGGCGAGGTGATCGCCGACCTGATCGTCGCCGCCCACGCCGACGCCAAGAAGAAGCTCGACGCCAAGCAGGCCCAGCTGATGCAGGAAGCCGCCGGTCCGATGGCGGGTTTGATGGGCGGCATGCCGGGCATGAAGTTCTAGGGCGTTCTCACCATGTTTCCGCTCATCCAGGCGTTCGCCGGGATGAGCGGAATCAAAGAGACCAGGAGATCGCATGCTCCATTTCCGCACCGTCCTGGCCGCCGCCGCCCTGCTGGCGCCCGGCCTCGCCCTCGCAGACCCGTTGCCGGCCGACCTGGCCGCCGCCGCCCACGCCTATGACGCCGCCCAGGTGAACGGCGACCGCGCGGCGCTGGAGCGGCTGGTGGCCGACGACTACGTGCTGGTCAACGGCGCCGGCCAGGTCCAGGACAAGGCGCGGCTGATCGCCGACTACGTGGCCCCCGGCTTCAAGCTCGACCCGTTCACGATCGAGGCGCCCGTCGAGAAGGTCTTTGGCGACACCGCCCTGCTGGGCGGCCGGGTCAACATGACGGGCGTGGACGGCGGCCAGCGCTTCGCCCTCGTCGTGCGGTTCGTCGACGCCTGGGCCAGGCGCGACGGCCAGTGGCGGGTGGTCTATTCGCAGGTCACGCGGGTGGCGAAGCCCTGATGGCCGCTTCCGCCGGACCAGAAATCGAGCGCCTGATCGCCCTGCTGTCCAAGCTGCCGGGCCTGGGTCCGCGTTCGGGCCGGCGCGCGGCCCTGGCCCTGCTGAAGAAGCGCGACACCCTGCTGGCCCCGCTGACGGCGGCGATGATCGAGGCCCAGGCCAAGGTGCGCACCTGCTCGGTGTGCGGCTCGCTCGACACGTCGGACCCCTGCGCGATCTGCTCGGACGCCACGCGCGACAACCGCCTGCTGTGCGTGGTCGAGGAGGTGGGCTCGGTCTGGGCCATGGAGCGCGGCGGCGCGTTCAAGGGGCGCTACCACGTGCTGGGCGGCCTGCTGTCGGCCCTGGACGGGATCGGTCCCGAGGCGCTGCGGGTGGGCGAGCTGCTGGGTCGGGCGAACGCGAGCGAGATTTCCGAGGTGATCCTGGCCCTGCCGGCCACGGTCGACGGCCAGACGACGGCCCACTACCTGGCCGACCGCCTGGCGCCCACCGGCGTGTCGGTGACCATGCTGGCGCGCGGCGTGCCGGTCGGCGGCGACCTGGACTGGCTGGACGACGGCACCATCGCCCAGGCGCTGAGGGCGCGGCGGCCGGCTTAGCGCGGTTTCTCACTTGCCCCCACCTGGCGGCTTCGCCGCCTGTCCGCCCCCATAGAGGGCGGAGCCTTCGCGCTCGGGCTCTTCCCCCTCTGGGGGAAGACGACCGCGCAGCGGTCCGTAGGGGGCAAGTGCGCGGCTTCCCCGAACCCCCGACTCCGGCTAAGAACGGAGCATGAACTTCTCCGATCCGTTCCTGATCCTCGCCCTGGTCCTGCTGGTCGTGGCCGTCGCCGCCGCCGCGGTCGCCGTCTGGGCCATGGGCCGGGCCGGCCGGGCCGAGGCCCGGGCCTGGGAGTTGAACGCCAAGCTGGTCCAGGCCGACGAGCGCGCGCGGCTGCTGGAGGACCAGGCCGCCACGCAAGGCGAGCTGATCCGCGCCCAGGCCGCCCAGCAGGCGACCATGACCGCCAACACCGTGGCCGAGGCGCTGATCAAGCGCACCGAGGAGAACTTCAAGAGCCGCGAGCTGCTCAGCCAGCAGCGGCTGGAAGCCCAACTGAAGCCGGTGGCCGAGACCCTGGCCAAGTTCGAGGCCCAGGTCGTCGCCGTCGAGAAGGCCCGCGCCGAGGAGACCGGCGGCCTCAAGGCCCAGATCGCCGCCCTGATGGAGGCCTCGACCGCCACCCAGTTCGAGGCCCGCAAGCTGTCGGCCGCCCTGCGGCGCGGGGCCGGGGTCCAGGGCCGCTGGGGCGAACAGACCCTGCGCAACGTTCTCGAGGCCGCCGGCCTCAACACCCGCTTCGACTTCGAGGAGCAGTTCAGCATCGACAGCGACGAGGGCCGCCGCCGGCCCGACGTCAAGGTCAAGATGCCGGGCGGCGGGGTGTTCGTGATCGACGCCAAGTGCTCGCTGAACGCCTTCCTCGAGGCCCAGGAGGCGACCGAGGAGCACCTGCGCGAAAGCGCCCTGGCCCGCCACGCCGCCAGCGTCCGCGCCCACATGCAGGGCCTGTCGGCCAAGGCCTATTGGGACCAGTTCGCCAGCGAGGGCTCGCCCGACTTCGTGGCCATGTTCGTGCCCGGCGACGGATTCCTGGCCGCCGCCCTGGACCGCCTGCCCGACCTGATGACCGAGGCCATGGACCGCCGGGTGCTGCTGGTCACCCCCACCACCCTGTTCGCCCTGTGCAAGGCGGTGGCCTATGGCTGGCGGGCCGAGGACCAGGCCAAGAACGCCGCCGCCATCGTCGCCGTCGGCCGCGAGCTCTACAAGCGCATCGCCGTGATGGGAGCCCACGCCGGCTCGGTGGGCAAGGCGCTGGAGGCGGCGGTCGGCCGCTACAACCAGTTCGTCGGTTCGCTGGAAAGCCAGGTCCTGACCCAGGCCCGCCGCTTCGAGGACCTGTCGGTCGACCACGAGGGCAAGGAGATCGGCGAGCTGTCGCCGGTGGAGAACGCCGTGCGGCCACTGGTCAAGCTGGCGGCCGATGAAACGCCGAAGCTGCAGGCGAAATCCTAATCGCTTCTCTATCTCCGCTCATCCCGGCGAAAGCCGGGACCCAGATCCCATAGCTGTGTGGATGATTGGATGGGGTTCTGAGCCTATAGCGTCAGCTACACCGCCATTCCATCTGGGGCCCGGCTTTCGCCGGGATGAGCGGATTTTGAAAGGGGTGTGACCGCCCCCCGCGCCCTTCCGTCGCCTTGACGCTGACCGGCGCGGACCTTACCTGACTGTCGTTATGGCCATCCGTCGCATCCTCACCGTCGATAACGCCGCCGATCTGGCGATCCTGAAGCAGGTCTCCAAGGACGTGCCCGCCGTCGACGACGCCCTGCGCGCCCTGATGGACGACATGCTGGAGACCATGTACGACGCCCCCGGCATCGGCCTGGCGGCCGTGCAGGTCGGCGAGCTGGTCAATGTCATCGTCATGGACCTGGCCCGCGAGGGCGAGGAACCGGCCCCCCGCTATTTCGTCAATCCGAAGATCACCTGGGAGTCCGAGGAGCTGTTCTCGTACGAGGAAGGCTGCCTGTCGGTGCCCGAGGTCTACGACGCCGTCGAGCGTCCGGCGCGGGTCAAGATCAGCTACCTGAACTATCAGGGCGAAGCGGTCGAGGAAGAGGCCAGCGACCTGTTCGCGGTCTGCATCCAGCACGAGATGGACCACCTGAAGGGCGTGCTGTTCATTGACCACCTGTCGCGCCTGAAGCGCGACCGGGCGATCAGCAAGGTCAAGAAGGCGCGCCGGGCGGCCTGACCTTACACCCTCTCCCATGGGGAGAGGGCGAGTTTTACCGCGTCGCCTCGTGGACTTCCTTCTTGGCGTTCGAGCCCGCCTTCTTGGCGTCGGCGTTGATGTCCGCCGCGGCCTGCTTGGTTTCCTCGCCGGCCTTGGCGCCGACTTCCTTGGCCTTGTCGACCGCCTCGCCGGCCGCGACCTTGGCGTCGGCGGCGGCTTCCTCCGTGCTTTCCTTCAGGGCCGTGCCGGCCTGCTTGACGTCGGGGTCGTTCTTGATGTCGGTGGCGGCCTGCTTGATCTCGCTGCCGGCGGCCTTGGCGCCTTCCTTGATCTGGGTGGCGTGCTCGTCCGAGCAGGCCGCCAGCGACAGGGCGGCCAGTCCGGCGACGGCGAAGAGGGCGATGGAGCGCATGGCGTTTCCTCTTGAATGGATTGCCCCATAGAACGGCGGGCCATGGTCGCGGTTCCGGTCGTCGTCGCGCCCAGCCTTCCTAACGGCCGCCGGGCCGTCTAAACGTCCGCCATGCGCCTCGCCTTCCTCGGAACCCCCGATTTCTCCGTCGCCTGCCTGGCCGAGCTCGTCGCCGCCGGCCACGAGATCGCCTGCGTCTATTCCCAGCCGCCCGCCCCGCGGGGCCGCGGCCAGGACCTGAAGCCCTCGCCGGTCCACGCCTTCGCCGACAGCCTGGGCCTGCCGGTGCGCACGCCGGTGTCGATGAAGGCCCCCGAGGAGATCGAGGCCTTTCGCGCCCTCGACCTTGACGCCGCCGTGGTCGTGGCGTTCGGCCAGATCCTGGTGCGCGACGTGCTGGAGGCCCCGCGCCTGGGTTGCTTCAACCTGCACGCCAGCCTGCTGCCCCGCTGGCGTGGCGCCGCGCCGATCCAGCGGGCGATCATGGCCGGCGACGCGGTGACCGGCGTCCAGGTGATGCGGATGAGCGAGGGCCTGGACGAGGGGCCGGTGCTGATGGGCGAGCAGGTGCGGATCGACGCCCTGGAGACCGCCGGGACCCTGCACGACAAGCTGGCCGCCGTCGGCGCGCGCATGCTGCCTGTCGCCCTGGCCGCCATCGAGCGCGGCGGAGCTCGCGAGGTCCCGCAGGCCGAGGAGGGCGTGACCTACGCCAAGAAGATCAAGTCGGCCGAGGCCCGCATCGACTGGAGCCGCCCCGCCGCCGAGGTCGATCGCCACATCCGCGGCCTGTCGCCGTTCCCCGGCGCGTGGTTCGAGGCGCCGAGCGACAAGGGGCCGGTGCGGGTGAAGGCCCTGCTGTCGCGGGTCGAGGACGGCGACGGAGAGGCCGGGGCCGCCCTGGACGACGCCCTGCTGATCGCCTGCGGTGACGGCGCGGTGCGCCTGCTCAAGGCCCAGCGCGAGGGCAAGGGCGCCCAGGACGCCGAGGTCTTCCTGCGCGGCTTCCCGCTGGCGGCCGGGACGGTCCTGGCCTGATGCCCCGTTATCGCCTTCTGATCGAATATGACGGCCGGCCTTATAACGGCTTCCAGGCCCAGGCCGCGCAGCCGTCGGTTCAGGGGGCGATCGAGGCGGCGGTCAAGGCCTTCAGCGGCCAGGCGATCCGCATCGCCGCCGCCGGCCGCACCGACACCGGGGTGCACGCCACCGGCCAGGTGGTGCAGCTCGACCTGGAGCGCGACTGGCCGGCCCAGACGGTGATGAACGCCCTCAACGCCCACCTGACGCGCGAGGCGGTCAGCGTGCTGGACTGCGTGGTCGCCCCGGAAGGCTGGCACGCCCGGTTCTCGGCCAACGAACGCCGCTACCTCTACCGCATCCTCAACCGCCGCGGCCCGCCGGCCCTCGACAAGGGCAAGGTCTGGCACATGAAGAAGCCCCTCGACGCCGAGGCCATGCACGCCGCCGCGCAAGCCCTGGTGGGCCTGCACGACTTCACCACCTTCCGCGACATGGCCTGCCAGTCGAAGTCGCCGGTCAAGACTCTGGACGTGGCGCGGGTGCTGCGGGTCGGCGACGAGGTCCATCTGGTGTTCGAGGCCCGCTCGTTCCTGCACCGCCAGGTGCGGTCGATGACCGGGACCCTGGTCGAGGTCGGGGTCGGGCGGTGGACGGCCCAGGACCTGCGGGACGCGCTGGAGGCCAAGGACCGCACGGCCTGCGGCCCGGTCGCGCCGTCGGACGGGCTGTACCTGACCGGGGTCGGGTACGAGGGGGACACCTGAGTCCGCTCATCCCGGGGTTCGCCGGGATGAGCGGATCAAAAAAGCGTGGAAACGACCTCAGCGCTTCCGAGCCCGCTCGGCTCGCGCCGTCTGGATCTGGCCGATCGCCAGGGCCAGCATGAAGGCGCCGAAGGCGGCGACCACCAGGGTCAGGAAAGGGGTCATGGAAGTTCTCCGTTGTGACAACGGCGAAGCTTTCCCGATGCGCCCGATGACGGCCTTGATCTGCCTCAAGACGCCATAGGTCCTCCCCCCTGTGGGGGGCGATCGCCTATGGATTCACTGCCAAAGCAGCTGTCATCCCGGATCTTCGCGCCGCGCGCTTCGTCCGGGATGACAGTCGTATTGGGGCATATGCGATAGCCCTCGCCCACAGGGGGAGGAACTACAACACCGAGCAGTTCGTCAGCTGGCTGAACCGCTCCAGGGCCACCGTGCCGACCACCGAGGTGCCGAACCGGTCCAGCTCCGGCGACCACACCGCGATGGCCGCCTTGCCCGGCACGATGGCGACGATCCCGCCGCCGACCCCGCTCTTGGCCGGCAGGCCGACGCGGTAGGCGAAGCTGCCGACGCTGTCATAGATGCCGCAGGTCAGCAGCAGGGCGTTGAGGCGGCGGCTCAGGCGCTCGGGGAAGATCGTCTCCTCGACGATCGGCGAGAAGCCGCCGGCCGCCAGGGGCAGCATGGCCCGGGCCAGCTGGCGGCAGCTCATGGTCAGGGCGCACTGGCGGCAATAGGCGGCGACCACGGCCTCGGGGTCGTGGGTGATCGTGCCCTTGCCGCGCATCAGGTTGGCGATGGCCCGGTTCTGCCAGGCGTGGGCCAGTTCGGACGCCGCCACCGCCTCGTCGATCTCGACCTTCTCGCCGGCCAGGAAGCCCGCGAAGCCGCGCACCAGGGCCGGCGGGTCCTTGAACACGTCCATCAGCAGGTCGCTGATCGCCAGGGCCCCGGCGTTGATGAACGGGTTGCGCGGCACGCCGTCCTCGGCCTCCAGCTGGGAGAGATGGTTGAACGGCGTGCCCGACGGCTCCTTGCCGACCCGCGTCCAGACCTCATCGCCGAAGCGGTTCAGGGCCAGGCCCAGCGAAAACACCTTGGTGATGCTCTGGACCGAGAAGCCCTCGTCGGCGTCGCCGACCGCCGCCTCCTCGCCCGAGACCAGCCGCACGGCCATGCCGAACTTGGTCGGCGACACGCAGGCCAGCTGCGGGATGTAGTCGGCGGGCCGACCCTTGCCGAAGTGCGGCTTCACCAGCACGGCCACCTCGGCCAGGACGTCGGCGATCGAAAGCTCGTCCATGCCTAGATCCGCACCGCCACCAGCACCGCCCCGGACGCGATCAAGGCCACGCCCAGCCAGTTCAGCGGCGACAGTCTCTCACCCAGGAAGGTCGCGGCGATGATCGCCACGAACACGACGCTGAGCTTGTCCACCGGCGCCACCTTGGCCGCCTCGCCCAGCTTCAGGGCCCGGAAGTAGCATAGCCACGAGGCTCCGGTGGCCAGGCCCGACAGCACCAGGAACAGCCAGGACCGGGGCGCGATCGAGCCGGGCGCGCGCCACTCGCCGGCCACGGTCAGGATCAGGGCCGAAAAGCCGAGGATCACCACGGTGCGGATGAAGGTGGCCAGGTTGGAGGAGACGCCCTCGACCCCGACCTTGGCCAGGATGGCGGTCAGGGCCGCGAACACCGCCGAGGCCAGGGCCCAGAAGGGCCAGCTCGCCAGGGCGGCGCGGCCCATCAGGCGAAGGCCGCGAAATAGCGGCCGATCAGGGCCTGGTAGATGTTGGCCAGGTCCTGGATTTCCTGCACCGGGACCCGCTCGTCGACCGCGTGCATGGTCGCGCCGACCAGGCCGAACTCGACCACCGGGCAGAGGCTGCGGATGAACCGCGCGTCGCTGGTGCCGCCGGTGGTCGACAGCTCCGGGACCCGGCCGGTGGCGTCGCCCACCGCCCCGACGATCACGTCGGTGAAGGCGCCCGGCTCGGTCAGGAAGGCCTCGCCGCTGATCTTGCACAGCGCCTCGACCCGGCCGGAGAAGCCCTCGGCGGCCTCGCGGCACTCGTGCTCGATCCAGGCCTGCAGATCCTTGCCCTTGTGGGCTGGGTTGAAGCGGATGTTGATCCGGGCCTTGGCGCTGGCGGGGATGACGTTGGTGGCGGTGTTGCCGACGTCGACCGTGGTCACCTCCAGGTTCGACGGCTGGAAGCCGGCATAGCCCTCGTCGAGCACCCGGCTCTGCAGACGCGACAGGATGTCGACCATCACCGGGATCGGGTTGGCGGCGCGGTGCGGATAGGCCACGTGGCCCTGCCGGCCGTCCACGGCGATCCAGGCGTTGATGCTGCCGCGCCGGCCGATCTTGACCATGTCGCCCAGCAGGTTGGCGCTGGTCGGCTCGCCGACGATGCAATGGTCGATGACCTCGCCCTCGGCGGCCAGGGCCTGGACGACCTTGACCGTGCCGTCCTCGGCCACGCCCTCCTCGTCGCCGGTGATCAGGAAGCTGAGCGAGCCGGGCAGCTCCCGGGGCAGGTTCGAGACGGCGGCGACGAAGGCGGCGATGGCGCTCTTCATGTCGACCGCGCCGCGGCCGTACAGCACCCCGTCCTTGATCTCGGCCTCGAACGGACCGGCGGTCCAGGCCGCGTCGTCGCCCACCGGCACCACGTCGGTATGGCCGGCGAAGCAGAGGTTGGGCCGCGCGGTCCCGCGCCGGGCGTAGAGGTTCTCGATCTGGCCGAACCGCATGCGGCGGCAGGCGAAACCCAGGGCCTCCAGCTGCCGCTGCAGCACGTCCATCGCGCCCTCGTCGGCCGGGGTCACGGACGGGCGGCGGATCAGCGCCTGGGCCAGGGCCACGGGGTCTAGGGCCACGGAGTCGATGCTGACGGGATCGGGAGCGGGGCTGGTCATCATCCTGCCTTTAGGCTTCCCTCCGGCCGGACGCAAACCGCGCAAGCTTCTTCCACGGACACCCATGCCCAAGATCGACCTCGACGCCGCGCCCCAGCGCCAGGGCAGCAACTACCCCTCGCCGTTCGACCGGCCCTGCAGCGGGCGCCGCCGCTGGGCCCTGGGCGATGCGGCCGGGCTCGACCAGTTCGGCGTCAACCTGATGCGTCTGCCGCCCGGCCAGTGGAGCAGCCAGCGCCACTGGCATTCGGCCGAGGACGAGTTCGTCTGGGTGGTCGAGGGCGAGGTGGTGCTGGTCGAGGACGGCGGCGAGACGGTCCTGCGGGCCGGCGACTGCGCGGGCTTCAAGGCCGGCGTCGCCAACGGCCATCATCTGGAGAACCGCTCCGACCGCGAGGCCGTGCTGCTGGAGATGGGCTCGCGCCGGCCGGACCAGGACACCTGCAGCTATGCCGACATCGACATGGTGGCGCGGCCGGGGGAGGATTTCTATCGGCATAGGGACGGGACGCCGTATCCGGCGTCTTAGAGCGGAGTTCGGGCGCTAGGCGTGCAATTCGACCGCAGGTGACCCAATGGTGGAGCTTTGAGGTTGATTTGCTCCATGAGGTTGTGTTTTGGTTGTCCACTCGTCTGGGGGGACGCATCATGCGCTATCAAGCCATCGGCCTGCTTGCGGGCTTTGCCACCATGGTCTTGGCTGGGGGCGCGGCGGCTGCGTCACCTCCGCCGGAAGCCTGCAAAGCCACCGAGCCATCCGCGCCATGGCAGGGGTGGTTCGAGGGCGGCGAGTATCAGCGCGCGCTCGCGATTGATGAGATCAAGCGGCTGCGACGGAGCGGCAGCACTATCGACGACGTGCGCGATGCGTCCGATTGTCTGAGCCGCTACTATGGTCTGCGCGCCGGCCGCCAGCAGACCGCGCTGGATGCCGGATCTGGCGTCGTGTTCTTTGGCGCGCTCGGCTCCCTGGCCAGCGGAGGCGCGGGCGCGACGACACAAGCCTATTGGAACTACGCCGCGCTGTTGCCCGTGGTGATCGCGCAATTCAACGCCAGCGAGCCGACGCGCGATCTTTACGCCGGAGGGCGCGCGGGCTTGGACGCGCTGGAAGGCCGCTATCACTATCTTGAACAGTTGACGGACCTTCTGTCTGACAGCACGCGTCAATCGGCCACCGTATGGAAGCCCCTGGCGTCCGAACGGGCTTGCCTCGAACTAGTCGTCAATGCCGACGATACCGATGGCAATGTCGAGAACTGGGATGCTGGTCAGAACAAGACCGCGCTTTTGGCCGACTATCGCCGCTTGCGTGAGGCATGTGATGATGTCGCCCGCACCTACCTTAGTTTGCATAGTGCGACAGACGCCGCCGAGCGATGGAAGTCGAAATATGGACAGGCCTATGCCCGGGACCTGAAGCGCTTGGACGACGAGATTCTGAGCAAGGATCGGCAGCTGCGCTATTCGCCAACCGAAACCTTGTCGGCGATGGCCGCTGCGCCTTTCGCGGCGGTGGCGACCTTGCTGTCAGGCGAGAACGGCTCCCAGGCCATCGACCGACTGAAGACGCAACGCACCTTTGCGACCCTCAACGTGCCCCTGGAACTGATCCTCCTGCCGCCAAATCCCTCGACGACCGTGGGCGCCTATAGCGTCAGCGATACCGCCCTGGCGCGCCGTTCTGCATGGCTGGCTGAGCAGGCGGCGATCTCGGCGGCCAACCCGAAGGGGAAGAAAACCACCAAGAAAACGGTTGCGACCCCGCCCTCGCCAAAGCCGGCTCAGGATGTCGATGACGCAGTGAAGCGCATGCACGCCGCAGCACGGGACCTTAACAACGCCCACAGCGACCTGAGCTACGCCTTGACGCTAGCGAACGCGATCAACGCGCTCGCCGCTTACAACCAGCTGGTCTTCAGCTACGACGCTACTACCACCAAGACCAGTGTCTTGCTGATTACGGCCCCGTCCCCCGCCACCAGCGTGCCCACGACTCCTAGTCCCGCAGCAGGTCGTTGATCGAGGTCTTCGACCGGGTCTTGGCGTCGACCGTCTTGACGATCACGACGCCCTCCACCCCTTTTCCGAACAGGGGCCGATGCAGCAGTCGTCCTCGATGATGGTCAGATTGGTTTGCAGGGGCTCCAGCGCCGCCGACACCTGGCGCCGCGTTCGGAGTGGAGACACGCCGCGAGGGCATGTCCCCGTCAGGCGGCCAGAATGTCCAACGCGTGCGCCAGGCTCGGCCGGGCGCGCGCGTCGAGGCTCAGGCAGTCGCTCAGCAGGGCCTGGACGGTGGCCGAGGCGGGCTCGGCGCACAGGTCCAGCAGTTCGCCCAGCAGCCGGCCCCAGGCCAGGACGTCCAGCCGGTGCAGCGGGGCGCCGGATCCGGCCGGCAGGAACGAGGCCGCGCCGAAGTCGCTGAGCACCGCCGCCCCCGTCTCGCCGTCCCACAGCGTGTTGTGGGCGTAGAGGTCGCCGTGCGACAGGCCGCGAGCATGCAGCCGGGCCGCGCCGGCCGCCACGTCGCGGGCGACGCGCAGCGCCACGTCGAGATCCAGGCGAAGGGCGGGGTCATAGACGTCGCGGCTGCAGGTCTCGGGGCTGGGCGGCTCGGCCAACACGCGCCAGCGCTCGGGGAGGAGGGGCATCAGCAGGCCCTGGGCGCCGTCGGGATGATCGACCAGGCGGCCCAGGGCGCCGGTCAGGTTCGGATGCTCGCCGGCGGCCAGGCAGGCGGCCATTTCGCGTTCGGGCAGGCCGTCGCTGGTCATGGCGCCCTTGAACAGCTTGAGCGCGACGGGGCGGGTCTCCGGGCCGTCGATCCAGTCGGCCGCGTGAATTCGGCCCGAGGCGCCCTCGCCCAGCGCACGGCCCAGCCGCAGGGTCGACCAGGCGACCTCGACGCTGGCGGCCGGGGCGCCATGGTCGAACCGATTGCCGGCCCAGGCCAGCCAGGCCAGGCTCGGCAGCTCGGTCAGCCAGCCGGGAAGAGCCTCGAAGCGGTTGGCGGCCAGGCGCAGCAGCTCCAATCGCGGGTGGCCCGCCAGGCTGTCCGGCAGGGCCGACAGGCGATTGCCAGCCAGCATCAGCTTCTGGAGCGCGGGCCGTTCGCCCAGGGCGTCCGGCAGGGTCTCGAGGGCGTTGTCGGTCAGGGTCAGCCAGCGAACGGCCGGCGGCAGGGCCTCGGCCGGGATCTCGCGCAGGCCGCAGCCACGGAAGCCGACCTGGCTCAGCGCCGCGCAGCCGCCCAGGCCGGGCGGCAGGCGCGCGAGGGGATTGCCCGAGCAGAACAGCACCCGCAGCTTCGTCAGCCGGCCCAGGTCGTCGGGCAGGCCCGTCAGGGCGTTGCCGCCGAGATCCAGCACCTCCAGCGTGTCGGCTAGGTCGAAGATCTCGCGCGGGAAGTCGGTCAGGCCTTCGCGGAGGGTGAGCTCGCGGGCGCCCGCCAGGTCGCCGTTTCGCAAGGCTGCCAGGGTGGCTTTCGACATGGCGGCGGAAGCCCCCTCCGACCCTTTGGGCCACCTCCCCCAGAGGGGGAGGATCTTTGCTCAAGCAGATGCTCCCCCTCCGGGGAAGCTGTCGCGTAGCGACTGAGGGGGCCTTTCCGCCCCCTAACTCAGTCCCGCAGCAGGTCGTTGATCGAGGTCTTCGACCGGGTCTTGGCGTCGACCGTCTTGACGATCACGGCGCAGGACAGGCTGGGGCCGCCGTTCTTGTCGGGCAGGCTGCCGGGCACCACGACGCTGTAGGGCGGCACCTTGCCGATGTGGACCTGGCCCGTGGCGCGATCGACGATCTTGGTCGAGGCCGAGATGAACACGCCCATCGACAGCACCGAGCCTTCGCCGACCACGACGCCTTCCACCACTTCCGAGCGGGCGCCGATGAAGCAGTCGTCCTCGATGATCGTCGGATTGGCCTGCAGGGGCTCCAGCACCCCGCCGATGCCAACGCCGCCCGACAGGTGGACGCGCTTGCCGATCTGGGCGCACGAGCCGACCGTCACCCAGGTGTCGACCATGGTGCTGTCATCGACATAGGCGCCGATGTTCACGAACGACGGCATCAGGATGACGTTCTTGCCGACATAGGCGCCGCGGCGGACGATCGAGCCGGGCACGGCGCGGAAGCCGGCGGCCTCGAACTGCGGGGCCTCCCAGCCGTCGAACTTGTTGGGGACCTTGTCCCACCACGGACCGACCGCGCCGCCCATGGCGCCGGCGCGCATGACGGCGTTGGGGTTCAGGCGGAACGACAGCAGCACGGCCTTCTTCAGCCACTGGTGGGTGGTCCATTCGCCGTCGATCTTCTCCGAGACCCGCGCCTTGCCGGCGTCGATCAGCAGCAGGGTCTCCTCGACCGCCGTGCGCACCGGGCCGGTGGTGGCGGTGGAGACGCCGTCGCGGGCCTCCCAGGCGGCTTCGATCTCGGCTTGCAGGTCGACGAGGGTCAGGGCGGCGGTCATGTCAGGCTTCCTTCAGGCGCGCCGAGGTCAGGAACCCGGCGAGATCGTGCGTGCGGTGATGGACGAAAGGCGCGGTCGAGGCGGCCGCGTGGGCGCCGACCAGGACGGTGGTCATGCCCAGAAGGGCGGCGGGGGCCAGGTTCTTCTCGCTGTCCTCGAAGAAGGCGGCGACCTTCGGCGCCACGGCATGGCGGCGGGTCATCTTCTCGAAGGTGGCCATGGCGGGCTTGGGCAGGTAGTCGGCGGTCTCGATCGAGAAAGTGTCCTCGAACAGGTCCGCCAGGCCCAGGCGGCCCAGCACCCGCTCGGCATGACCCGTCGAGCCGTTGGTGAACACCAGGCGGCGGCCGGGCAGGCGCAGGATCGCCTCTCGTAGGGCCGCGTCGGGCGTCAGCCGATCCATCGAGACGTCGTGCACCTCGTCGAGGAACGCCTTGGGCTCCATGCCGTGGTGCATCATCAGCCCGGCCAGGGTGGTGCCGTGCTCGGCGTAGTAGCGCTTCTGCAGGGCCTTGGCCTCGTCGCGCGCCAGGCCCGTAAAGCGCTCGACGAAGTCGGTCATCCGACCCTCGATCAGGGCCATGTACTCGCACTCGGCCGGATAGAGGGTGTTGTCCAGGTCGAACAGCCAGGTCTCGACGTGGGTCAGGTCGGCGCTCATCAGCTCCTCCACCGCGAAGCGGGGGAGGTGGCGCGACGCGGATACGCGGCGTGACGGAGGGGGCGTCCAGCGGCGGGGCGGGACGCCCCCTCCGTCGGCTTCGCCGCCACCTCCCCCGTTGCACGGGGGAGGAGAGGAGCGGTCATGCTCATTTCGAGATCAGCGTGCCCGCGCCGTGCTCGCTGAACAGTTCGACCAGCATGGCGTGGGGACGGCGGCCGTCCAGGATGACCACGGCCTCGACGCCGGATTCCACGGCGTGGATGGCGTTCTCCAGCTTGGGGATCATGCCGCCGCTGGCCACGCCGCTCTCGATCAGGGCGCGGGCCTCGGCGATGGTCATCTGGCGGATCAGCTCGCCGTTGCCGTCCAGCACGCCGGCGATGTCGGTCAGCATCAGCATCCGCTTGGCCTTCAGGGCGCCCGCCAGGGCGCCGGCCACGGTGTCGGCGTTGATGTTGAAGGTCTCGCCCGTGGTCGACACGCCGATCGGGGCGATGACCGGGATGTAGTCGGTCTCCGAGGTCAGCAGGGCCTGGATGATGTGAGGGTCGATCTTGGTCGGCTCGCCCACGAAGCCCAGGTCGACGGCCTGCTCGATGTTGCTGTCGGGATCCTTGCGGGTGCGGGTGACCTTCTCGGCGGTGATCATCCGGGCGTCCTTGCCCGACAGGCCCACGCCGCGCACGTCGGCCTCGGCCCCGGCCAGGGTGATCCAGTTGGCGATTTCCTTGTTGATGGCGCCCGACAGCACCATCTCGGCCACTTCCATCGTCGCCTCGTCGGTGACGCGCAGCCCGTCGACGAAGGTCGACTTGACGCCGGCCTTGTCGAGCATGCGGCTGATCTGCGGCCCGCCGCCGTGCACCACGACGGGGTGGACGCCCAGCAGCTTCAGCAGCACGGCGTCGGCCGCGAACAGCTTGGCGACCTGCTCCTGGCCCATGGCGTGGCCGCCGTATTTGATCACCACCGTCTCGCGGTCGTAGATCTGGATATAGGGCAGGGCTTCGGCCAGGGTCTTGGCGGTGGCCCAGCCCGCTTCCTCGGCGACGTCGGTCAAGGCGGCGGTCCTGTAAGGCGAAAGGCGCGCCTCGATAGCGGACCCCGGGACCCCTGTCACGCGTCGCTTACGTCCAGGGTGGAGGACGGCAGGCGATGAAGGTTCCCCGGCTCCGTAATTACGCCAACCCGGATTGTCATCCCGGACAAGTCCGGCGAACGCCGGGCGCAGATCCGGGACCGCCGCAAGCGCCGAGTTCACGCCCGGTCCCGGATCTTCGCGCCGCGCGCTACGTCCGGGATGACAGGTCTGAGGGGCTCCGACGCGGCGGGTCCTGCTGCCCCCGTCCATACCGCCACCTCAGGACCAGCACCGCGCCCGACATCAGCAGGCAGGCGGTGTTGGAGGCGATCACCGGCCAGGCCTCGATCAGCGCTCCGTAGGCGATCCAGCAGGAAAAGCCGGCGACGGTCACGACATAGGTGCGCAGCGACACCGACGAGGCGTCCTTCTCGCGCCAGATCTTGACGATCTGCGGGGCGAAGCTGGTGATCGACAGCAGGGCCGCCGCCGTGCCGACGATCGGGGCTAGCGGACCGAGGTTCACGCCTGGACGGCTTGGGGCCGGGCGGTCAGGCCCCAGCGCTCGGCATAGGCCGGCGACAGCTCCAGGCCGAGCGGCGGCGGGCCGGGCGCCAGGCCCTCGCGCAGACAGACCGTCAGATAGGTCAGGGCGGTCTTCACGCCATATTCGGAATAGGGCTTGCCGATCACCCCGCAGGCGCCGGCGAAGTCGTCGGGCAGCCGCTTGACGTTGGCGGTCATGAACAGGGCCACGCCGCCGCAGTCGTCGTGGATGGTGCGCGCCACCTCCACCCCCGTGGGGCCGTCGCGCAGGTGGACGTCGACCAGGGCCAGGTCCGGGTGCAGGTCGCTGGCCAGGGCCATCGCCTCGTCCGAGCTCATGGCCAGGCCGACCGAATGGCAGCCGATCTCCTCGACCAGGAACTCCAGTTCGGTGGCCAGCAGAACCTCGTCTTCCACGATCAGAACGTCGAGCGGGCGCGCGGTCATCACCAGATCCAACCTTCTTCAGCGATGGCCGCCATTGACCGGCAGGCGCACCACGACGCGGGTTCCGGGATCGGCGGGAGTGGTTTCGGTCCGCGCCTTGAGCTGCTGGCACAGCAACTGGACGATGGTCAGACCGAATCCGCCCGACGACGCGGAATATTCCAGTCCAACGCCGTCATCGGCGATTTCGATCCGGAATTCCTCGTCCTGGCGGGTGATGCCGACAAAAATCTCGCCGGGGCGGCCGTTCATGGCCTCCGGCGGGAAGGCGTGGCGCAGGGCGTTGGAGAACAGCTCGCTGATCACCAGGGCCAGGGGCGCGGCCTTGGAGGCGGCGATGTCGACGCGCTCCAGGTCCAGGCGCACCTTGATGTCGTCGCGCCGGGCCGATCCCACCATGTCGCCGACCAGGTCGCGCACGAAGGCCGAGACGTCGAAGCGCTCGACGTCGTCGCTCTGGAACAGGCGGCGGTGGACGGTGGCGATGGCGCTGACCCGTTCCAGCATGCCCCGCAGGCTGCCCTTGACCGCCGGGTCGGTGACGCGACGGTTCTGCAGCAGCAGCAGGGACGAGATGAGCTGGAGGTTGTTCTTGACCCGGTGGTCCACCTCGTGGAGCAGGGCGGTCTTCTGCTGCAGGGCCTGGGTCAGGTCGGCGGTGCGGGCCTCGACGGCCGCCTCCAGCCGGTCGCGGGCGTCGCCCAGCTCGAACTCGGCGCGCTTCTTGTCGCTGATGTTCAGCTGCGAGCCGAAGAAGTAGTCGATCCGGCCGCTCTTGCCGCGCACCGGCGACAGGGTCAGGGCGTTCCAGAAGGTGGTGCCGTCTTTGCGGTAGTTGAGGATGTCGAGCGTGGCGTCTTCGCCGTCGGCGACGGCGCGCCGCAGGGTCTCGATCGCGGCCGGGTCGGTGCCGGGCCCCTGCAGGAAGCGGCAGTTGCGGCCGATGACCTCGTCGCGCTGATAGCCGGTCAGGGCCAGGAAGGCGTCGTTGGCGAAGATGATCGGATGGTCGGGCTGATGGGCGTCGGTGACGATCATCGCCATGCGGGCGGCGCGGATCGCCGCCGCGAACGGGTCGCCGACGCCATGCTCGGCGGCCAGTTCCTCCGCCGCGCGTTCCGACCGCAAGATGTCCGTCATTCGCAAGACGCCCCCGACCTTCCGGCCTGTCCGTGGTTTCCCGGAACGCCGGCGGGCATGTCGGGTTCCAGACACGCGACCAAAACGCACAACGGCGGAAACTCCAAGAGTTTCCGCCGAAATGGCCGTTTCTGGCCGGAAAGCCGGGCGCTGCGCCCTATTTCGGCTTGTAGATCCGGTCGAAGACGCCGCCGTCGCTGAAGTGGGTGGCCTGGGCCTTCTTCCAGCCGCCGAAGGTGTCGTCGATGGTCACCAGCGGAATGTTCTTGAACCGCGAGGCGTACTTGGCCGCCGCGGCGGCGTTGCGCGGCCGGTAGTAGTTCTTGCCGATCAGGTCCTGGGCGATGGGGCTGTAGAGGAAGTTCAGATAGCCCTCGGCCGCCAGGCGGGTCTTGTGGCGGTCGACGTTCTTGTCGACCAGGGCCACCGGCGGTTCGGCCAGGATCGACAGCGACGGATAGACGATGTCGAATTTGCCCGGCAGCTCCTCCTGCGCCAGGTAGGCCTCGTTCTCCCACGACAGCAGCACGTCGCCCAGGCCGCGCTGGGTGAAGCTGGTGGTCGCGCCGCGGGCCCCGGTGTCCAGCACCGGCACGTGCCGGAACAGCTCGGTGACGAAGGCCTCGGCCTTGGCGGGGTTGCCGCCCGGCCGCTTCAGGGCCCAGGCCCAGGCGGCCAGGTAGTTCCAGCGCGCCCCGCCCGAGGTCTTGGGGTTGGGGGTGATCACGTCGATGCCCGGCTTGATCAGGTCGCCCCAGTCCTTGATCTTCCAGGGATTGCCCTTGCGGACCAGGAACACGATCGTCGAGGTGTAGGGCGTGGAGTTCTGCGGCAGGCGCGACTGCCAGTTGGCCGGCAGCAGCTTGGCCTTGGCGGCGATCTCGTCGATGTCGTAGGCCAGCGCCAGGGTGACGACGTCGGCCTGCAGGCCGTCGATCACCGAGCGGGCCTGCTTGCCCGATCCGCCGTGGCTCTGGTTGATGGTCAGGTCCTGGCCGACCTTGTCCTTCCAGTACTTGGCGTAGGCGGCGTTGATGTCCTTGTAGAGCTCGCGGGTCGGGTCGTAGCTGACGTTCAACAGGGTCAGCGGCTTGACGCCCTGGGCGTGGGCCGCGCCGGCCAGGGCGGCGGGAACCGCCAGGGCCGCGGCGCCGGCGGCGCCCGAGCCCAGAAGGCCGCGACGCGTGGGGGTCTTGAAATCTTGGGTCATGGCGATGTCGCTCGCTTGAGAAGGTGGATCTTGAACACTTGCGACCAGCCTGGCCCTGGCTGGCGACGCCGCACCGGGCGTCGGTCCGCCTTCCCACGGGGAACGGCGGACCCGCCCAGTCTTAGAACGCGTACTGGCTGCGCAGGTTGACGGCCTTGTAGCTCTGGCCGATCAGGACCCCGGAGGCGTCGCGACGGTCGACGTCGACGTCCAGATAGTCCAGCGAGAACTTGGTCACCGAATTGGGGAACCAGTTCAGGCCGACGGTGGCGATCTCCTGCACGCCGCCGCGCACCCGATCGGCCGCCACGGTCGCATATTCGTGGTGATTCAAGTCCAGCACCGAATAGCGAGCCGCCAGCTCCCAGGCGCCCCACTTGCCGGCCTTGGGGTCGAACGGGTTGGCGATGGCCGGGGCGTCGAAGGCGAAGGTGGCGGGGTTGTACTTGCGCTGTTCGCCGGTCAGCACCCAGCCGCCTTCGACGTACCAGCCCGAGAACTTCGGATCGGTGACGTTGGCGGCGCGATTGCGGCGGTCCAGGGCGATGTCGAAATATTCGCCCTGGATCAGGAAGTTCTTCTTCTGGGCGGCCAGTTCAAGGCCGTAGTGGCGGGCGCCCGACGAGTCGATGGCGCCGGAGCTGACCAGGCGCGTGCCGTCGGTGCGCAGCTCGGGACGGTCCTCGACGGTGATCGGATAGGCCCCGGCCACGGCGGTCTGGGCCGGCTGGGCGATCCGGCTGGCGTTGACGCCGACGTGGGTCAG
The DNA here is from genome assembly GCF_900114015.1 of Caulobacter sp. UNC279MFTsu5.1. Classification (GTDB taxonomy): domain Bacteria; phylum Pseudomonadota; class Alphaproteobacteria; order Caulobacterales; family Caulobacteraceae; genus Caulobacter. The sequence goes on from NZ_FORN01000053.1 coordinate 22,414, forward strand.
CCAGTCATAGCCCTTGAACGGGACGAAGGCGACGCGGCCGACATAGCCCAGCTGCTCGTCGAAGGTGGCGCCGTCGCCGACCTTGGCCCCGGTCACCGCGCCCGAGATCAGCCAGCGCTCGCCCAGGGCCTGGGCCTGCAACGAGATGCGGCGGTCGGCGCCGGCCAGGCCGCGCGTGGCTTCGGCGGCGGCGGGGCGCTCGGGGAACAGCGAGCCGTTGGTCGAGGCGGCGTCCTCCAGGCCCAGGTTCGGCGCGAACGCCCCGACCTTCACCTTGAACGGCGCGTAGTTGTACTGGAGGTAAAGCTCCTGCAGCTGGCCCGCGCCGTCCGTGCCCGCGCCGCCGAAGTCCAGCAGCACGCCGTAGTCGAAGTTCTTGAAGGCCTTGCCGTCGACGCCCAGGCGGGCGCGGCGGAAGTTGGTGCCGCTGTTGAGGTCGCGGCCGGTGGTCGTCGCCGGCAGGCCGCTGTCCTGGTTGTACCAGGTGGCGTCCAGCTGCATCACGGCGTGGATGTTGGCGCTGAAGGCCCCGTCGCCCGAGGCGATGCTGGGCTTGCCGCCGGCGATGCTGACGGTGGTCTGGGCTTGGGCGGCGCGCACGTCCTTCAGGCTGGCGGCGGTCGCGGCCTTCAGGTCGGCGATCTGGCTGGACAGGGCCTCGAGCTGGGCCTCGAGCGCCTCGATGCGGGCCTGCTGCTGCTCGGGCGTCTGGGTGGCCGCCTGGGCGTGGGCCGCGCCGGTCATGGCGATCAGCGAGGCTCCGGCGATCAGGGCGCCGCGCAGGGCGGCCCCAAGGGTGGCCTGGGCGGCGGTCTGGGTCTTGGTCATGGTGTTCCCCTCTCGACGCCTTGCTCGGCGTCGCCGTTGATTGGGACAAAAGACGATTATTCCTACGTGTTAAATAGAGATAAGGGCGCGAGGCTTTGAGTTTTCCTTCAGGCCCTCGATCGAGACACGGTCAAGCTGCTGGAATCCAAAACGAAAAAGGGCCCGCGCCGAAGCGCGGGCCCTGTTCGTCAGTGTGCGTCGTATTCGCCGCCGAAGTCCAGCGGCGCCCTTTGGGTTTAGAACATCGCCCGGCCGGTGAGCTTGAGGTTGTAGCGCTTCTGCTTCTTGGCCGCCTCGGCGTTGGCCTCGAGCGCCAGGTAGGACATCGGCGTGCCGGCCCGCAGGGCGAAGCCCAGGGTCACCGCGCCGTCCTTGTCGTTGGCCGCCGCCAGGGTGAAGGGCGTGCCGCCGCCGGTGTACTGGGCCACGGTGTCGCCGATCTCGCCCGCCAGCAGCTGGCGATAGCCGACCCGCACTTCCGGACGCCACCACAGGTCGCGGCCGTAGTCGGCGCCGAACACCACCCCGACGTCGCCGGTCAGGCTGCTGGACTTGCGCTTGTGGACGATCTGGTCGAACCCGTCGCCGCCGCCCGATTCCTTGCGCTCGCCCTCGCTCAGATAGAGGTAGTCGAGAGAGGCCTCGGGACGGACGAAGTAGCGGCCGGCGAACTTGGCCTCGTAGGCCGTGCCGGCGAAGGCGTTGAAGGTGTAGCCGTTCCACTTGGCGCTGTTCTTGCGCTGGACGTCGGCCACGCCGTCGCCGTTCAGGTCGCCGGAATTGAACGTCCGGTCGCCGTCGTACCAGCCGTAGCCGCCGCCGCCGCCGACGTTCATGCGCCAGCCGCCGATCGCCCGGCGCCAGTAGGCGCCCAGCTGGACGAAGTTGCCGGTGGTCTGCTCGCCCACCTTGGCGGCGATGTCGTGCTCCTCGACGCTGACATAGGCCAGGGTCAGGCCCAGGGCGCCGCCGGCGTCGCCCATCGCCTCGTAGCCGCCGACGAAGCCGAAGGCCTGGGTGTCCGAACCCATGGTGTCGTCGGTGTCGCGCCGCACCAGGGTGTTGATCTCCTGGATCCAGAGGCTGTCGGGCCCGTAGCGATCGCCCGGATCGGGGCGGAAGGCGGTGGCGGCCGAGATCGCGTGGTTGACGTTCTGCAGGGCCGCGTAGAAGCCTTCGCCCTGGTCGGGCATCATCTGGTCGTAGAGACCCAGCAGGCCGTCCTTGGTCGTCTGGCTCAGGAAGGCCGAGGCGATCGACTTGTCCTTGCCCAGGGCCGCGAAGGTGGCGTCATAGGCCGAGGACTGGGCGGAGTTCATGCCGATCTCGGCGGCCGTGCGGCGACGGACGTCCAGATAGACGTTGTTGGTGTCGGTGCGGCTGGAGGCCACATAGAGGTAGGGCGTGCCGCCCAGCAGGTCCTGGTTGATCGTCCCGGCGGTCAGCGAACCGGCGGTGATCACCGTGTAGCTGGTCGGAGCGGTCAGCAGGTTGGTCAGGCGCAGGCCGATCTGGGCGCCCGAGGCGATGTTGGCCGAGCCCGAGATCACCAGGCGGGTGTTGGCCCCCGCGCCGTTGTTGGCGCTGGGGTCGGCGGTGAACACCATCTTGCTGTCCGCGCCCAGGGTCAGGCTGCTGGCGTTGATGGTCTCGGCGTTGGTCAGGCCCAGCGAGCCGTTGCCGATATTGATCGCCAGCTGGCCGTCCGAATCGCGCAGGGCGCCCAGCATGACGCCGCCGCCGCCGATGCTCAGGGTGTCGGCGCCGGCCCCGAAGGCCACGTCGCCCAGCACCGAACCGGCCTGCAGGTTGAGGGTGTCGGCCCCCGAGCCGAACAGGATGTTGCCCAGGATGAGCGGCGTGCCGGTGGTCGTGGTGCTGGTCGCCGTGGTCACCGTGTCGGTGCTGGGGAAGGTGGTGGTGGCGCTGCTCGAGGTCGGGGCGACCTGGTTCACCGTGACGCCGGCGGTCGAGGCGCGCAGGTCCAGGGCGATGGCCGTGCCGGTGGCGACCGCGGCGGTGGCGGGCGCCGTGCCGTCCGACTTCACCGCCGGCGCGACGACCTGGGCGGTGATCCGGCCGCTGTTGGTGATGTTGGTCAGGGTTCCGGCCGAGTCCAGCACGCCGACGGCGTCGCCCAGTTCGCCGGTGCGGGTCACCTGGATCGTGCCGCTGTTGTTCAGGCTGGTCGCGCTGGCGCCGGCGTTGATGACGACGCCGCGCGCGTCGCCCGTCAGTCCCGATCCGGCGTAGGAGGCGCTGGCCGAGCTGATCTGTCCGCGGTTCCAGATCGAGGGGACGTTGGCGCCGGCCGTCAGGTTGACGGCGGTGGCGTTGGCCTCGCGGGCGCTGGCGGCGACGGTGCTGTCGAAGCGCGCGCCGCCGGCTAAGGTGGCGGCCTGGCCCGTCGCGCCGCCGATTTGCACGGCGGTCGCGGTGACCTTGTCATAGACCCCGTTGGCCGAGATGCCGCCCTTGGCGACCAGGCCATAGGCGTTGTCGGCCGCGCCGACCGCGCCGATCGAGACGGCCTGGGTGTCGGAGCCGATCAACAGGGCGGGCGCGGCCCCGTAGGTCGAGATCGTCGCCGTCGAGGTCGTCGAGGAGCTGATGGTGGTGGTCGTCGTGGTCGTGCCGTCGACGACGGTCGAATAGGTCGGCCCGTTCAGCAGGACGCCGCCGGCGACATTGCCGCCGATGCGCACCGCCGGTCCGCCCTGCAGGAGGTCGTCGGCGTCGAGCTTGGCGATCGCGGTCTCGGCGGGGCGGCTGGTGTAGCGATAGCCGGTCGAGGTCACCGAACCCTGGAGGGCGAAGGCGCCGCTGACATTGCCGTCGATCGCCACGCCGGTGGCGTTCAGGCCGGTGGCGGTGGTGGCGCCGTTGATCGTGACCTTTCCGGTCACTGGAGCCGCGACATGGACGCCGTAGGCGTTGTCGCCGAGGACGCTGATCGAGCCGCCGGTGGTCAGGTTGCCGACCAGGCCGCTCTCCAGCGAGATGCCGGCCGAATTGTTGCCCTCGATGGTGATCGAGCCGGTCGAGCCCTGGACGATGTCGCCGGTGAACACGCCGGGGCCGACCAGGCGGACGCCGTAGCGGTTGGCGCCCTTGGCGAACACGCCGTCCAGGTCGCCGTCGCTGTCGGTGTCGGTCGGGGTGTAGTCCTCGGTCAGGCTGATGGCGGCGTTATTGGTCACCGAGCCCGTCGTGCCGCCCTGGATCAGGACGCCGGTCGAGTTGTCGACGCCGACGGTGGACAGGCCGTTGCCGCCCAGGGTGACCTTGTTGTTGCTGTTCAGGGTGACCAGCGGGCCGGCCGTGGTCAGGGTGATCCCCCCGCCGGTGTCGACCTTCACGTCGTCGGCGGCGCCGCCCGACGTCGCCGTCGCGGTGGCGATCGGCGTCGTGCGGGCCGTGTTGATGACCGTCTCAGCATAAGCGCCGAACGCCATGGCCAGGAGAGGAGCGGTTGCGACTGTCGCGACCAGGACCTTGCGCTGCATTCCGAACGACACCTTAGAGATAATCCCAGACCCCAGATTGCGGCACGTTGCGGCGAAATTGCGGTGCTTTCCGACAACGTCGCGCGACGAGGCGTTTGACGGTCTATCGCAAGCGTTCCCGGGGCGCCATATCTGGTTCGCCGAATCCTCCCATCGCCAAAATCGAGACTGCCGCATGCCGATGGCCTCGCCGTCCTCGTCAACCCGCTCTGGCGGGGTCGCCCGCACGCCCCTGGCCGCGTGGGGCGCCGTGCTGGCCGGACCCGCGGCCCTGCTGGCCCTGGCGGCGGCGGGCGGGGCGAACACCGCGGCGGCGGTCCCGCTGGCCCTGTTCAGCGGCGGCGCCAGCTATGTGCTGGCCCGGCGGATGCTGACCCGCCCCGCCGACCCGGCCGCCCCGGCGCCCGTGCCGGCCGCCCAGGACCAGCCGCCCCCCTTCGGCCTGATTCTGGAGACCCTGCCCGATCCGCTGATGGTCATCGCCGCCGAGGAGGCCGACGACCTGACCGGCCGGCGGTTCGTGTTCGCCAACGCCGCGGCCCGCGACCTGTTCAAGCTGCAGCCGCGCGGCGGGCTGCTGGTCTCGGCCCTGCGCAGCCCGCAGGTGCTGGAGGCGGTGGACGAAAGCCTGTTCGGGGGCGTGCGGCGCTCGGTCGACTATGTCGGCGGCGGGGCCCAGGGCCGCGAATGGGCCGCGCACTGCGCGCCGCTGGGCGTCGACGAGCGCGGGTCGCGCCTGGCCCTGCTGGTGCTCAGCGACGAGACCGACGCCCGCCGCAGCGAGCGGACCCGGGCCGACTTCCTGGCCAACGCCAGCCATGAGCTGCGCACGCCCCTGGCCTCGCTGTCGGGCTTCATCGAGACCCTGCGCGGCCACGCCAAGGACGATGTCGGCGCCCGCGACAAGTTCCTGGGCATCATGCAGGCCCAGGCCGAGCGGATGGCGCGGCTGATCGACGACCTGATGAGCCTGTCGCGAATCGAGCTCAACGAGCACATCGCCCCGCTGGGCCGGGTCGACCTCGGCATGGCCACCATCGACGTGCTGGACGCCCTGGCCCCCCAGGCCAAGGAAAAGGCCGTGGCCTTCGATCCCGTCCTGCCGCCGCGCGGCGCGGCGGTGGTCGAGGGCGACCGCGACCAGATCGTCCAGGTGATCCAGAACCTAGTCGACAACGCCATCAAGTACACGCCGCGCGACGGCGTCGTGCGGGTGGAGATCTTTTCGGGCCTGACCGCCGACATGGCCGCCGCCCCGCGCGACCCGGGCGCGGCGCGGATGTCGCTGCTGACCCCCGACCACGCCGTCGACGAGCGCTACGCCTCGCTGCGGGTCAGCGACCGGGGGCCGGGCATGGCCCGCGAGCACCTGCCGCGCCTGACCGAGCGGTTCTACCGGGTCGAGGGTCAGAAGAGCGGCGAGCGCTCGGGCACCGGCCTGGGCCTGGCCATCGTCAAGCACATCATGAACCGCCATCGCGGCGGCATGACGGTCGAGAGCGTGCAGGGCGAGGGCGCGACGTTCGGGGTCTATTTTCCCATGGCCAGGGCGGGCGCGGACGCCTCGCGCGCGGCCTCCGAGCCCGCCTCGCCGGACGCTGTCGCAAAACTGTCGTGAAAACGTCGCATAAGGTCAGCGCCCGCCCGGCATAGATCGGCGCGGGCGGTACGGCGCGTTGGGCGCCGTCATCGCATCCTTCGCGCAAGACCCCGCCGCACGCATGCTGACCTGGCTCTCGCTCCTTTTCCTCGCCCTGTTCTCCGGCGCGGCGTTCATGGCCGGCCGAGGCCGCGCGCTGAAGTCGTCCGGCGGCTCCAAGGCCAAGCTCCACTCGCTGCCGAACTATTACGGCCTGTACGCCGCCCTCTGGGCCGGTGCGCCGGCGGCCCTGCTGCTGCTGCTGGGCGCCACGTTCGGCGGCCGGGTCGAGAACGCCATGCTGCAGGCCCAGCGCCCCGCCGTGGTGCAGGCCCTGACCCCCGATCGGCAGGACGTGTTCTTCAGCGACGTCAGCGCCGTCGCCGTCGGCCAGGCCGCCAGCGAGGTGACCTATGACGGCCCGCTGAAGGCCGCCTTCGACGCCAAGGTGGTCGAGGCCAAGCGCATCGACGGCATCGTCAGCTACTCGGTCCTGGGCCTGGCCGGCCTGCTGGCCCTGGCCGGCTTCCTGCTGGCCACCCCGCGCATCAACACCGAATTCCGCGCCCGCAACCGGGTGGAAGGCTGGATATCAGGCGTGCTGATCGCCTGCTCGGTCGCCGCCGTCCTGACGACGCTCGGCATCGTCATGTCGCTGATCTACGAAAGCTGGCGCTTCTTCGAGAGCGTCTCGCCGCTCAGCTTCCTGTTCGGCACCGAATGGGCCCCGCAGATCGCCATGCGCGCCGACCAGGTGGCCTCCTCGGGGGCGTTCGGCGCCGTGCCGCTGTTCGCCGGCACCTTCCTGGTCATGATGATCGCCATGCTGGTGGCCGCGCCGATCGGCCTCTACTCGGCGATCTACCTGTCGGAATACGCCGGCCGCGGCCTGCGCTCGGTGATCAAGCCGCTGCTGGAGATCCTGGCCGGCGTGCCGACCGTGGTCTACGGCTTCTTCGCCGCCCTGACCGTCGGCCCGCTGTTCCGCGCCTTTTTCAACGGCATCGGCGAGCAGATGGCCGGCGGCCCGCTGGACGGGATCGCCCAGTACCTGATGCAGGTCCAGAACCAGATGGCCCTGGTGGCCGGGGTGGTGATGGGCATCATGCTGATCCCCTTCGTCTCCTCGCTGTCGGACGACATCATCAACGCCGTGCCCCAGAGCCTGCGCGACGGCAGCTACGCCATGGGCGCGACCAAGTCCGAGACCGTCAAGAAGGTGGTCCTGCCCGCCGCCCTGCCGGGCATCATGGCCGCCATGCTGCTGGCCGTGTCCCGCGCGGTGGGCGAGACCATGATCGTCACCATGGCCGCCGGCCTGCAGGCCAAGCTGACCGCCAACCCGCTGGACACCGTCACCACCGTGACCGTCCAGATCGTCACCCTGCTGACCGGGGACCAGGAATTCGACAGCCCCAAGACCCTGTCGGCCTTCGGCCTGGGCCTGACCCTGTTCGTGGTCACCCTGGGCCTCAACATCATCGCCCTGCGCATCGTCCAGAAGTACCGGGAACAATATGACTGACGCAGCCATCACCCCCGGCGCGCCCGCCTCTCGTCCGGCCCTGTCGGCCCGCGACGCCCTGCTCAAGAAGCGCCACCGCTCCGAAAAGCTGTTCCGCGCCCAGGGCATTGCGGCGATCGTCGTCGCCATGATCTTCCTGGTCGTGCTGGTCGGCCGCATCGTCGTCCAGGGCTACTCGACCTTCGAGACCCACACCCTGACGGTGCCGGTCTACCTGAACCCCGAGCGCATCGACGTGACCGCGCTGGAAGGGGTCAACTACGACTACATCGTCGCCGAGGCGATGATGAAGAAGCTGGGCGTCCAGGACGACGACCTGGGCACGACGTCGGGCAAGATCATGGACCTGACCTCGCGCGACTTCGGCAACCAGCTGCTGCAGATGGTCAAGAAGGACCATTCGCTGATCGGTAAGACCGTCAACGTCACCGGCTCGGTCAAGGCCGACGCCGACCTCTACTACAAGGGCGAGATCGAGCGGGCGACCGCCGAGGGCGACCGCAAGCTCGACAACCAGCAGTTGGACTGGCTGGACAGGCTGAAGGCCGACGGCACGGTCAAGACCGGCTTCAACACCAAGTTCTTCACCAATTCCGACTCGACCGAGCCCGAACAGGCCGGCGTCTGGGGCGCGGTGATCGGCTCGGCCATGATGCTGGTGATCACCGCCATGATCGCCATCCCGGTCGGGGTGATGGCCGCGGTCTATCTCGAGGAGTTCGCGCCCAAGAACCGCTGGACCGACATCATCGAGGTCAACATCAACAACCTGGCGGCCGTGCCGTCGATCGTCTACGGCCTGCTGGGCCTGGCCCTGTTCATCAACTGGCTGCACGTGCCGCGCGGCTCGCCGCTGGTCGGCGGCCTGGTGCTGGCCCTGATGGCCCTGCCGACCGTGATCATCGCCACCCGCAGCTCGCTGAAGGCGGTGCCGCCCTCGATCCGCGAAGCCGCTCTCGGCGTCGGCGCCTCCAAGGCCCAGACCGTGTTCCACCACGTCCTGCCCCTGGCCCTGCCCGGGGTGATGACCGGCGCCATCCTGTCGCTGGCCCACGCCCTGGGCGAGACCGCGCCGCTGCTGATGATCGGCATGGTCGCCTTCGTGCCCGGCGCGCCGGAAAGCTTCACCAGCTCGGCCACCGTGTTGCCGGTCCAGGTGTTCATCTGGGAGAACGCCTCGGAGCGCGCCTTCCACGAACGCACCGCCGCCGCCATCATCGTGCTGCTGGTCTTCATGATCGTCATGAACGCCGCCGCGGTGATCCTGCGCCGTCGCTTCGAACGCCGGTGGTAGACTGATGCGCCGCCACCTCAATCCCCTCGCTTCCTCCCTTTCGCTGGGACACGCCATGCCGACCGAAAACCGCGACGACACCCTCGCCGCCGCCCATGCCCCGGCGCTCGCCGCCGCCATCCCGCCCGGCCATGGCCACGCCATGACCAGCGAGTTCAAGATCCGCGCCCGCGACGTCAACGTCTTCTACGGCGAGAAGCAGGCGCTGTTCGACGTCAGCCTGGACGTGCCGGCCAAGTCGGTGACCGCCTTCATCGGCCCGTCGGGCTGCGGCAAGTCGACCTTCCTGCGCTGCATCAACCGGATGAACGACACCATCCCGTCGGCCAAGGTGTTGGGCTCGATCGAGATCGACGGCGACGACGTCAACGCCAAGAGCGTCGACCCGGTGGTCCTGCGCTCGCGGGTCGGCATGGTGTTCCAGAAGCCGAACCCGTTCCCCAAGACGATCTTCGAGAACGTCGCCTACGGCCCCAAGATCCACGGCCTGGCCTCGCGCAAGGACGAGCTGGAAGCCATCGTCGAGAGCAGCCTGAAGAAGGCCGGCCTCTGGAACGAGGTCTCCGACCGCCTGCACCAGCCCGGCACCGGCCTGTCCGGCGGCCAGCAGCAGCGCCTGGTCATCGCCCGCGCCATCGCCGTCTCGCCGGAAGTGATCCTGATGGACGAGCCCTGCTCGGCCCTCGATCCGATCGCCACCGCCAAGATCGAGGAGCTGATCGACGAGCTGCGCAGCCAGTTCTGCATCGTCATCGTCACCCACTCGATGGCCCAGGCCGCCCGCGTGTCGCAGAAGACCGCCTTCTTCCACCTGGGCAAGCTGGTCGAGAGCGGTCCGACCGAGGAGATGTTCACCAATCCTCGCGACACCCGCACCCAGGACTACATCACCGGCCGCTTCGGCTAACCGGCAGGACAAGAAGCGATGACCGAACATACCGTCAAATCCTACGGCGAAGAGCTGAACCACCTCACGGCCGAGGTCACCCGCATGGGCGGCCTGGCCGAGGCCCAGGTCGCCGACGCCATCGACTGCATCGCCCGCCGCGACGCGCCCCTGGCCCAGCAGGTCGTGGCCCGCGACGAGCGGCTCGACGCCCTGCAGGCCGAGATCGAGCGCAAGGCCTTCAAGCTGATCGCCCTGCGCCAGCCGATGGCCGTGGACCTGCGCCACGCCGTCGCCGCCCTGAAGATCTCGATGAGCCTGGAGCGCTGCGGCGACATGGCCAAGAACATCGGCAAGCGCGCCCTGATCCTGACCGAGGCCGACCCGATGAGCGCCCTGACCCGCTCGATCGAGCGCATGGGCCGCCTGGTCCAGGGCCGGCTGAAGGACGTGCTGGACGCCTACACCGCTTCGGACCTGCAGCGCGCCGTCGGCGTCTGGGGTCGCGACGAGGAGGTCGACGAGCACTACAACGCCATCTTCCGCGAACTGCTGACCTACATGATGGGCGACCCCCGGACGATCAATCCGTGCGCCCACCTGCTGTTCGTGGCCAAGAACCTCGAGCGCATCGGCGACCACGCCACCAACATCGCCGAGATCATCCATTTCGAGCTGACCGGCGAGGAGATCGTCTCGCAACGTCCCAAGCTCGAGCTGTCGAACTAAGCAAGAGGCCAGCGCAAGTGACTCCGTACGTTCTGGTGGTCGAAGACGAAGACGCCCTGGCCACCCTGCTGCACTACAATCTCGACAAGGAAGGCTACGTCGTCGGCGTGGCCGGCGACGGCGAGGAGGCCCTGACCATGGCCTCCGAACGCGCCCCGGACCTGGTGATCCTCGACTGGATGCTGCCCAAGGTCTCGGGCATCGAGGTCTGCCGCCGCCTGCGCGGCCGCAGCGAGACCCGCAACGTGCCGATCATCATGCTGACGGCGCGCGGCGAGGAGAGCGACCGAATCCGCGGCCTGGACACCGGCGCCGACGACTACGTGGTCAAGCCGTTCTCGATGATCGAGCTGACCGCCCGCGTCCGCGCCGTGCTGCGCCGCATCCGCCCGGGCCTGGCCGACGACCGCATCACGGTCGGCGACATCGTCATCGACCGCGTCGCCCATCGGGTGAAGCGCCAGGGCAAGGAAGTCCACCTGGGCCCCACAGAGTTCCGCCTGCTGGACTACCTGATGCAGCACCCGGGCCGGGTGTTCAGCCGCGAACAGCTGCTGGACGCCGTCTGGGGCTCGGACGTCTATGTCGAGGCCCGAACCGTGGACGTCCACATCGGCCGCCTGCGCAAGGCGCTGAACGGCGACGTCGACGGCGATCCGATCCGCACCGTGCGGTCGGCGGGGTATTCGCTGGACCTCGACGCGGCGTAGGGGCGGCGGATTTAGGTTGCATACGTGCGCCACGTGTCGTTTCTGCCCCTGGGTCTGGGGATAGAAATGGCGCGTAGAATTTTCACGTTCTGGTTTGGCTTGGTTGTGGCGGTTGCTTGCCATGGCTCGGCGTTCGCCGGACCGGTCGAAGATGGCCTAGAGGCCGCGAAGCGAAGCGACTACGCGACAGCGCTAAAGCTGTGGCTTCCTGCAGCGGAACAGGGCGACGCTAACGCACAGTCCTATCTCGGCCTTCTCTATCTCAGAGGCTGGGGCGTGCGGCAGGATAACGCCCAAGCCGCGCGGTGGTATCGCAAGGCTGCTGACCAGGGAAATACCGCGGCACAAAACAATCTCGCGACGCTCTACGGAAACGGAACTGGCGTACCTCAGGACTATGGCCAAGCCTTTGTCCTACTGCGCAAGGCCGCCGACGCCGGCGCCATGGAAGCCTATGTTAATCTCGCACGAGCCTACGAGGCCGGGCGCGGGGTCGCGAAAGATTGTAGCGCCGCGCTTGGATGGTACCGCAAGGCCGTGCATGGCGGCTACCCCGGTGCACGGGAAGCTCTAGCAGACAGTACCTGCCGCCCCTGACAAGGCCAGACGACAGAGCAGGTTTGCCATCAAGGCTTCAAGGCGCGGTCTCGCCGCTACGGGCGGAGGCTGGTGGGGCGCGGCTTTAGCGTGGGATCATACCCCCTTGCCCCCACCTGACCGCTTCGCGGTCTGTTCGGAGCCTTCACGCTTAGGCTCTTCCCCCTTTGGGGGAAGACGATCGCGAAGCGATCCGTAGGGGGCAAGTGGATCACAACCGCGCGCGGCCGCCGCCCTTGAGCTTGTCGAGCGCCCGGCGGGCGTGGTCGGCCTGGGCGGCGACGGGGGCCAGGGCGGCGCCGAAGGCCGGAGCCGTCTCGCCGGCCGGCGTCGCGCGCGCCATCGGCACGATCAGCGCCACCTTGCGCGCCATGGCGGCGATCTCGCCGATCGCCTTGGCCTTGTCGCGGGCCCTTCGGATCTCGGCGGGATCGTCGCTGCGGTCGAGGATGGCCCAGGTCGCGTCGAGGGCGGCCATCAGCTTGGCTTGCAGGGCCTGGGACCAGGCGACGGACGGGGCGGGGGTGTTTGGGGTCTGGGTCATGCCCACAGTGTGGGGCCGTCCTGGAGGGCGGGGATAGGAAACGTGCGTTTTCGTGTAGGGCTTTGAATTTGTTGAGGGCGTGATCGCCGAGCGCGGGGATAGACACGGATCCCTCTCCCCTTGCGGGAGAGGGCGGCGGTCCGGAGGACCGTCGGGCGGAGGGGCTCCCGAACGCGAACCGCCGCGACTGGCCTTTCGGCTCGTCGCGGCGGTCGGGTCTTTCTACCCCTCATCCGACCTGCTTGGCAGGCCACCTTCTCCGGCAAGGGGAGAAGGACGACGCGCCCTGTGGATAACTTTCCTCCCGCACGACCCGCCTTGACCCCGCCCCCCGCCCGCGCGACATCCCCGCCTCATGGAAAAGCTGAACATCCTCCTCGTCGGGTCCGGCGGGCGCGAGCACGCCCTGGCCTGGAAGATCGCCCAGTCGCCGCTGTGCGGCCGCCTGGTGGCCGCGCCGGGCAATCCGGGGATCGCCGCCGTCGCCGAGCTGGCGCCGGTGAAGGTCACCGACGTGGCGGGGCTGGTCGCCCTGGCGCGCGAGATCGCCGCCGACCTGGTGGTGGTCGGGCCGGAATCGGCGCTGGAGGTCGGCCTCGCCGACGAACTGGCCAAGGCCGGAATCCCCTGCTTCGGCGGCAGCGCCCAGGCCGCGCGGCTGGAGACCAGCAAGGCCTTCACCAAGGACTTCTGCGCCCGCCACGGCCTGCCGACGGCGGCCTACGGCGTGTTCACCGACGCGGCCTCGGCGGGGGCCTTCCTCGACACCCTGAACGCGCCGTTCGTGATCAAGGCCGACGGCCTGGCGGCCGGCAAGGGCGTGGTGATCGCCGCCACGCGCGACGAGGCCGACGCCGCCGTGCTGGACATGCTGGGCGGCCGCTTCGGCTCGGCCGGGGCGCGGGTGGTGATCGAGGAGTTCATGCACGGCGAGGAGGCCTCCCTCTTCGCGATCTGCGACGGCAAGACGGCGGTGCTGTTCGGCGCGGCCCAGGACCACAAGCGGGCCTATGACGGCGACGAGGGCCCCAACACCGGCGGCATGGGCACCTATTCGCCGCCGCCGGTCCTGACCCCGGCCCTGGTCGACCAGGCCTGGCGCGAGCTGGTCGAGCCCACCGTGGCCGGCATGGCCGCCGAGGGCTGCCCCTATGTCGGCGTGCTCTATGCCGGGCTGATGCTGACGGAAACCGGACCCAGGCTGGTCGAGTACAACGCCCGCTTCGGCGATCCCGAATGCCAGACCCTGATGCTGCGGCTGGAAAGCGACCTGGTCCCGCTGCTGCTGGCCGCCGCCAAGGGCGAGCTGGCCTCGGCCGACAAGCCGGTCTGGCGCGACGAGGCGGCGATCTGCGTGGTGCTGGCCGCCGAGGGCTATCCCGACGCGCCGGTGACCGGCGGGTTGATCCAGGGCGCCGACAACGCGTTCGGCGGCGAGGCGGTGATCTTCCACGCCGGCACGGCCCGCGACGCCGAGGGCCGCCTGGTGGCGTCCGGCGGCCGGGTGCTGAACGTCTGCGCCCTGGGCGCGACGCTGCACGAGGCCCGCGACGTCGCCTATGCGGCCCTGGGCACGGTGTCGCTGGAGGGCGGGTTCTACCGCAGCGACATCGGCTGGCGGGCGCTGAGCCAGCACGGCTGAGGGCCGAACCACGGTTGGGGACGGGCGCATGCGCCTGTCCCCGTTCCGCGCCGCGTTAGCCCTGGTGCGCCACCTCCACCAGGATGTCGCCCGGCGCGGTCAGGTAGAAGGCGAAGGCGCCGTGTTGCATGGATGGCGGCTCGACGGCCAGGCCGCCGGCGGCCATGCGGGCCTGGAGCCCCGACACCGCCGCCGGGCTGTCCAGATGAAAGCCGATGTGGAACGGGATCGGCCAGGCCTGGGCCCCGTCGCGGCGCAGGCGGCTGAGCACCAGCACCAGGCCGGCGGCGTCGCGCAGGATGGCCAGGCCGTCCTGGCCCAGGGTCCGCTCATGGGTGAAGCCCAGCCAGGTTTCGAAGAAGTCCCGCGTCGCGGCGACGTCGGGCACGGGCAGGTCGATATGGTTCAGGCGCATGCGCGCTCTCCCTTGATGAGGCGCGGCGCACGGGGGCTCGATCGAGATCGACAACGGGACCACGCACGCCGAGCCGGCGGCGCACGATGCGCCGTCGTCTCGTCGTGGGTCCCAGCCGTGAGGCGAGGGTACAGGTTCTCCGAAGTTCGGAGCGACCGGGCTTACCTCGTCCGGTCCATGGCCCTTTTTCGACGCGGCGGTTGTAGCCGCCTTTGCGGGGGTTGCTCAAGCCGTCGAGAGGGTTGCGTCGGCGTCCGCACGCTCTAATGTCGTTTTCAAACAAGCGTTGGGGAGTGAAGCGCATGGCCGCGGCCGAACCGTCCGTCCAGGACCTGAATTCCGGGACCAAGCCCGTCGACCCGCGCCACGCCATCGACGAGGCCAAGCTGGCCACGTGGCTCGAAGCCCATGTCGAGGGCTACCGGGGGCCGCTGGAGGTGCGCCAGTTCAAGGGCGGCCAGTCCAATCCGACCTACCAGCTGGTCACGCCGACGAAGAAGTACGTCCTGCGCCGCAAGCCGCCGGGCAAGCTGCTGCCCAGCGCCCACGCCGTCGACCGCGAGTTCAAGGTGATCTCGGGCCTGAACAAGGCGAACTTCCCCGTCGCCAAGGCCTACGCCCTGTGCCTGGACGAGGCCGTGATCGGCACGATCTTCTATGTGATGGACAATGTCGAAGGCCGGATCCTGTGGGACGGGACCCTGCCCGACTACAAGCCGGCCGAGCGCCGGGCGATCTACGAGGCGCAGATCGCCACCCTGGCCGCCCTGCACACGGTCGACTACGCGGCCGTCGGCCTGGCCGACTACGGCAAGCCGGGCAACTACTTCGCCCGCCAGATCGACCGCTGGACCAAGCAGTACAAGGCGTCGGAGACGAAGGTCATCGAGGAGATGGACCGGCTGATCGACTGGCTGCCGGCCACCTGCCCGGCCGACGACCAGACCGCGATCGTCCACGGCGACTACCGGCTGGACAACATGATCCTGCACGCCACCGAGCCGCGGGTGGTGGCGGTGCTGGACTGGGAGCTGTCGACCCTGGGCAACCCGCTGGCCGATTTCAGCTACTTCCTGATGAACTGGGTGATGCCGTCCGACCAGCGCGGCGGCCTGGCCGAGATCGCCGACCTGACCGCCTACGGCGTGCCGACCATCGACGAGGCGGTGACCCAGTATTGCCGGCTGACCGGCCGCGACGGCCTGCCGAACCTGGACTGGTACTTCAGCTACAACCTGTTCCGCCTGGCCGGGATCTGCCAGGGCATCGTCGGGCGGGTTCGGGATGGGACGGCGGCCAGCGCGCATGCCGAGCTGATGGAGGCGCGGGTGCCGGTGCTGGCGCGGGGGGCTTGGGATTTCGCGAAGAAGGCGGGGGCTTAGAGTAGATCCTCCCCCTTTGGGGGAGGTGTCGCGGAGCGACGGAGGGGGTCTGCGGACTCGGCGGGTGAAACCCCCTCCGGCCCTCCGGGCCACCTCCC
>NZ_FORN01000068.1 GCF_900114015.1 Caulobacter sp. UNC279MFTsu5.1
TGGGTTACCCTCACCTGTGCGTTGGTGACGGGCGGCTACGACGTTTACAGGTGGGGAACTATGGGTTCGCCCACCCGACCCGAGGCTATTGGGCTGCTGCTCGGAATTGCGCTGCTGGCCGCAAATTGGCGGAAGCTGTGGTTTCCTCGGCCGGCTATGTAAATGCGGCACGACCGCTTTCCCACCCTAGTCGGACTTTCGAACCGTCGGCTTGTCGATCAAGAAGAGCTGTGGTCCGTTCCTACTATGCGCTTGCGACGCAAATGAAGAAACAGCCGCGTCAGCCAGAAGAAAGTCAGCCCCGCTATGGGCCAACTCCAAACGGCCAACATTGGGTGCACGCGTGCCGCAAGACTGAAGACGAAGTTGCCTAGAGGCGAAAAGAACCACACCATCATGAACACGACGGTGGCAGCAAAAGCATACCAGTAATCACTTCGTGGGCGGCGTTCTGGGCGCAGGCTCATAGCGAGACCATACGAGGGTGTTCCGAGGCGTCAACGCCGACGCTTCATCCAAGGTCCGCTCGCCACCCTCCTCGGGAATTCAGAACGTCCGCTTGGCGTAAGCCCATTCGCTGCGAACGGACGCCGGGGATCGAGCGGCGTCCATCCCCGTCGCGCCGGCGAAAAAGCCAACAACCTCAACGTCCTGCCTAAAAAGCAGCGCGCCTTGTCCTCGGCGTTCAAATCCCCCGCATACTCGCAGTCATCCCGTCGCGGGGAGAGGGCGCTTGGATCCGGCCCGATGCGTGCGGCGGGTGCGATCGAGCGGGGTCCTTCGGAGGCGCGTGAGCGTGGCCGACGGGGCTTAAACAGAGGGCGAGGGACGTAAGCTCGCCCATCGGCGGTCCGTCGGAGGATCGCCGCCCGTCGTGGGGTTCGCTCCGGTCCTGGCTTGGCTCACTCCCGCCTCTGAAATCAAGCGGTGCACAGATCCGGCGGGGAACACACCGGGTGGGGTGAAGGGCGGAAAAGGCCCGCGCGCCCCGGCCTTGCGGATAACGGTCGCGCGGGGCGTCCAGGTCTCGTCGAAACGGTATCGCATCTTCCATCGCTCCGGGCGCAGCCCGGCGCCCCGCGCCTCTCCATCTCGCTCCGCGCGCCGTCCGGCCCGTGGGGGCGAAACCGTGCGCGTTGTTTGATCAGGAGGGCGCCATGACCCAGAACCCACGCCGCAATCCGCCCAGCCTCCGGCCTCATCGCCTGGGCGGTCCCGCCCCGCCGCCGCCGGAGCCCACGGCGGCCGAACGCCGCGCCGCCGCCAAGGCGGTCCGCGACGCCCGGCAGGCCGAGATCGAGCGCGAGCGGGCGCTGAAGAAACGCGTCGTGGCGCTGCTGGAAACGCGTCGCGCCGAGTTTCGACGCCGTCGCGGCAGTCCGCCTCACGTGCATTGGAACTTCATCGAGGTCCTGCGCGCCGCCGGCAAGTGGTTCGGCGACGACGATCCGGACTGGAAGCTGCCGTCGTGGATGCTGCGCGGCTACGACCCCATGGCGCATCGGGACTATTGGCTGTCGCAGCTCGGGGAGGCGTCCGGCTGACGTGCTGACGCTTCTCAATCGGCCGTTAAGGCTGTTGGCGCACAGTTTTCCACAGCCCGCCGGCCCACGACCCGCCGGCCAGGCGGGGCCCAGGGAAGACCGTCATGTCCTCGACCGTGACCTCCAGCTTTCGCCGCTCGCACGACCATTTCGAGCCCCAGGACACCGATCCCCAGACCCAGCGCCGCCTGCGCGGCCAGTTGGAGCAGATCGACTACACCGCCTTCGCCTCCAACACCGCCGTGATCGCCCAGGTGCTCGGCAAGAGCGACGCCGGCAAGTTCCAGCGCCTGGCCGTGGCCGCCGCCATGGCCCGGTCCCGCTGGGTGGCCGAGGCCGTGGCCATGACCGAGCACGGGACGGCGATCACGGCCGAGCAGACGGCGCGGCTGGCCGCCCTGCGCGCCGCCTACGAGGAGCTGGCCGAGGTCTACGAGGCCATGCGGCGCATGGTCGAGCGCGGCTACCTGACCTACACGAACCCGATGGTCACCGAGGGCGGGAACGTAGTGGCGCGATAGGGGCGGCCTATTGCGGCGCCCCTAAGGTTCGTCATCCCGGACGTAGCGAAGCGAAGATCCGGGACCGCCGGAAGCGCCTGCGTTCACGCGTCGGTCCCGGATCGGCGCGCTACGCGCTTGTCCGGGATGACAGTTCCAGGGCGAAGCTAACCGGCGATCTTGTCGCCGCGACGCAGCGGGTCGGGCAGGGGATCGCCGGCCTTCACGAACTGCAGCGACACCGAATTGATGCAATAGCGCAGCCGGGTCGGGGCCGGGCCGTCCGGGAAGACGTGGCCCTGGTGGCTGTCGCAGCGGGCGCAGCGGGTCTCGATGCGGACCATGCCATAGGAGGTGTCGCGCACCTCCTTGACGTGGGCCGCGTCGAACGGGGCGTAGAAGCTGGGCCAGCCGGTGCCGCTCTCGAACTTGGTCCGGTATTCGAACAGCGGCAGGCCGCATTCGCGGCAGCAATAGACGCCGGGGCTCTTCTCGCCCAGCAGGCCGCCGCAGAACGGGGCCTCGGTGCCGTGGTGCAGCAGGACGCGGGCCTCCTCGGCCGTCAGGTCGGCCTCCAGGCGCTGGCGTTCCGGCTCGGTCGGCGGGGTCAGGTCGAAACCGCTGGAAGACGGGGGGGCGGAGAGGGGGGCTGTGTCGGTCATGGCCGGCAATATGGGCGCTCGCCGGACGTTGCGGTAGAGGGCGAAGGCCTGCTGACAAGGACCGGCGCGACGGCGCATAAGGCTGGCCGCCAGGTTCGTCCGGAACAGTTGAAAGGATCTCGCCATGACCGTCGCCGTCGCTTTCCTGCAACCGGGCTGGGCCGACTGGGAGGCCGGGCAGGTGCTGCCCGCCCTGCGCGAGTACTACGGCGTGCAGATCGAGATCGCCACGCCGGACGGCGAGCCGCAGACCTCGATCGGCGGCGTGCTGGCCGCCGCCGACTACAAGTTTTCCGATCCGGTGCTGGCGGACGCCGACGTCTTCCTGCTGATCGGCTCGGACGCCTGGACGGAATACAAGGACGAGGCGCTGTTCAGCCTGCTGCGCCAGGTGCTGGCCGACGGCAAGGTGGTCGGGGCGATCTGCGCCGGCACGGTGGCCGCGGCGCGGGCCGGGCTGCTGGCCGGCCGGGCCCACACCTCCAACGACCGCGACTGGCTGGCCAAGACCGCGCCCGGCTACGCCGGAGCCGACGGCTATGTCGACAGCCCCAAGGCCGTGACCGACGGCAGGCTGGTGACCGCCCCGGGCTCGGCGCCGGCGACCTTCAGCGCCGCGATCTGCCGGCTGGTCGCGCCGGAGGGCAAGCACGACGAGTACCTGGCGATGTTCGCCCGGGAATTCCAGGACTGAAACCTGGCGGACCTGGCCGGGGGCAGGCCCATGAGCATGTCCCCGGTCGTCCTGCTTCAGCGCTGCTGCTCGCGAACATCGGGGCAGGAACCTTGCGCGCCGGTCCTCGCGCAGCATTGCGGTTCCCCTCGGAAACCGTTGTCATGGACAAGGTCACGCCGCGGCGCCGTTGCAAACCTCCGGCGGCCTGCTAGTGCCTGTCGAAAGAGACAACGACAAAAGCGTAGGGAACGGCCGGATGTTCAAGAAGCTGCTGATCGCCAACCGGGGCGAAATCGCGGTCCGGGTGATCAAGACCTGCCGCCGCCTGGGCATCGCGACCGTGGTGGTCTATTCCGACGCCGACGCCGACAGCCTGGCCGTCGAGATGGCCGACGAGGCGGTGCACATCGGTCCCGCGCCGGCCAACCAGTCGTATCTCGTCGCCGACAAGATCATCGCCGCCTGCAAGGCGACGGGCGCGCAGGCGGTGCACCCGGGCTTCGGCTTCCTGTCCGAGAAGGCCGAGTTCGCGCAAGCCTGCGCCGACGCGGGGATCGTGTTCATCGGTCCCAACCCCGGCGCCATCTCGGCCATGGGCGACAAGATCGAGAGCAAGAAGTTCGCCCAGAAGGCCGGCGTCTCCTGCGTGCCGGGCCATATCGGCGAGATCGACGACACCGCCCACGCCGTGCGGATCGCCGAGGAGATCGGCTATCCGGTCATGATCAAGGCCAGCGCCGGCGGCGGCGGCAAGGGCATCCGCGTGGCCTGGACCCGCCAGGACGTGGAGGAGGGCTTCCCCGCTGTCCGCTCCGAGGCGGCGGGCGCGTTCGGCGACGACAGGATCTTCATCGAGAAGTTCATCGAAAGCCCGCGCCACATCGAGATCCAGGTGCTGGGCGACAAGCACGGCAACGTCGTCCACCTGTTCGAGCGCGAATGCTCGATCCAGCGGCGCAACCAGAAGGTCATCGAGGAGGCGCCCAGCCCGTTGCTCGACGAGGCCGCCCGCGCCGCCATGGGCGCCCAGGCCGTGGCCCTGGCCAAGGCGGTGAACTACGACAGCGCCGGCACGGTCGAGTTCGTGGCCGGCCAGGACAAGAGCTTCTACTTCCTGGAGATGAACACCCGCCTGCAGGTCGAGCACCCGGTCACCGAGCTGATCACCGGCCTGGACCTGGTCGAGCAGATGATCCGCTCGGCGTGGGGCGAGAAACTGGCCTTCGAACAGTCGGACCTTTCGATCAACGGCTGGGCGGTCGAGAGCCGGATCTACGCCGAGGATCCGTACCGCAAGTTCCTGCCGTCGATCGGCCGTCTCGTCCGCTACGCCCCGCCGGCCGAGGGCGACCACGGCGACTACAAGGTCCGCAACGACGCCGGGGTCCGCGAGGGCGACGAGATCTCGATGTACTACGACCCGATGATCTCCAAGCTGTGCACCTGGGCGCCGACCCGCCTGGCGGCGATCGACGGCATGGGCCGGGCGCTGGAGGACTTCCACATCGAGGGCCCCGCCCACAACATCCCGTTCCTGGCCGCGGTGATGGACCAGGCGCGGTTCCGTTCGGGCAAGATCTCGACCAACTACATCAAGGACGAGTTCGAGGGCGGGTTCAAAGGCGCGGAGCCGACGGCCGAGCAGGTCGACGTGCTGACCGCCGTCGGCGCGGCCATGCAGCGGGTCTACGCCGCCCGGGCGCGCTCGACCCAGGCGGGGCTCAGCCATCCGGTCCGCACCGAATGGGTCGTCGCCGTCGGTCCCGCCAAGCGCCGGGTCAGGCTGTCGGGCGAGGGAACGCGCCTGGCCGTCGAACTACTGGACGAGGGCCGGACCCTCGAGCTGGAGACCGTCGACTGGCGGCCGGGAAAGCCGGTGTTCAGGGGCGTGCTTGGGGGCAAGCCCTTCACCGTCCAGGTGACGCCCGCCGCCGAGGGCTTCACGATCCGCCACCGCGCGGCCAAGGCCAAGGTGCTGGTCCTGACCCCGCGATCGGCCGAGCTGCACGACAAGCTGCCCGAGAAGCAGGCGGCCGACACCTCCAGGCTGGTGCTGTCGCCGATGCCCGGCCTGGTGGTCAGCATGGACGTCGCGCCGGGCCAGCAGGTCCGCGAGGGCGAGGTCGTCTGCGTGCTCGAGGCCATGAAGATGCAGAACATCATCCGCGCCGAGCGCGACGGCGTGGTCAAGGCCGTCAACGCCAAGGGCGGCGATCCGGTGGCGGCCGATGAGGTGCTGGTCGAGTTCGCCTAGGCGTGGTCATGTCCCCCTGGGTTGAGCTTGGGGAGCGATTCGATGACGCTGGCGCAGAAACTCTTTTCGTTTAAGGGCCGCATTCGACGCCGCGACTACTGGCTCCTCAGCCTGTTGCTGGGCGTCATCGTGGTCGTGGCCTACATCGTCGCGGCGGCGATGGGCGTCGATGTCACCAGCGAGTCGGACGAATCCACGCTTTTGCAGCTGGCCGTGAGCCTGGCGCTCATCTGGCCGGGCTTGGCCCTTGGCGTGAAGCGTTGCCATGACCGCAATCAAAGCGGCTGGTGGCTGCTGATCGAGTTCATTCCGATCGTCGGGGGGTTCTGGGCCTTGATCAACTTGGGCATCCTGGATGGGACGCAGGGGCGCAACCGTTTCGGGCCGTCGCCCAAGGGGATCGGCGGCGACGTCGATCCAGAGCTTGAGAAGGTGTTCGCCTAGGCGCCTCTTTCGTCCGGTCGCGACGCGGCTTAGGTTCATGCCGCGACCTTTGGGGCCTGGCTGAATGAACGAACGCGCGGAGTGGTGGGACCTTTTCCTGTCGGCCTCGGGCCGGACGGCGCGCGGCCCGTTCCTGATCGTCGCCGGCGTGCTGCTGGGCGTCGCCATCCTCTACGACGCCAGCCTGCCCGACGCCCTGCATTGGCTGACCGGCTGGCTGGTCTATCCGACCCTGGTGTTCTGCGGCGCCTGCGTGCTGTCCAAGCGCCTGCACGACCGCGGACGGTCGGGCTGGTGGGCGGCGCTGGTGCTGATGTCGCTGGTCGCGGTCTGGCCCACGCCCAAGCACTTCCTGGACTTCCTGTTCGCCGGGGTCCTGGTCTGGGCGATCGTCGAGCTGGGCGTCATGCCGGGCGAACAGGGCGCCAACCGGCACGGACCCAACCCGCTGAAGCCGGCGCCCGCCGTCTAGGTCGGTTCTAGACCGGCGGCGCCTCGGCCTCGACCGGGCCGAACACCCGCTGGAACGCCGCCCGTAGCGCCTCGTCGGCCTCGTCCATCGTCACCGGCAGGCCCAGGTCGACCAGGCTGGTGACGCCGTGTTCGGTCTGGCCGCACGGCACGATGCCGCCGAAATGCTCGAGGTCGGGCTCGACGTTCAGGCTGATGCCGTGGAAGCTGACCCAGCGGCGCAGCTTGACGCCGATGGCGGCGATCTTGTCCTCGCGCGACCAGCCGGGACCCTTGCGCTCGACCCAGACCCCGACCCGGCCCTCGCGCATCTCGCCGGTCACGTTGAAGGCGGCCAGGGCCTGAATGATCCAGGCTTCCAGCGCCGCGACAAAGGCCCGCACGTCGCGGCCGCGTTTGGTCAGGTCCAGCATCACATAGGCCACCCGCTGGCCGGGGCCGTGATAGGTGAACTGGCCGCCGCGGCCGCTCTCGAACACCGGGAAGCGGTCGGGGACGATCAGGTCGGCGGGCTTGGCCGACACGCCGGCCGTGTAGAGCGGCGGATGCTCCAGCAGCCAGACCAACTCGCCCGCCGTCCCGTCGGCGATGGCGGCGGCGCGAGCCTCCATGGCGGCAACGGCTGCCGGGTAGGGCACGCACCCGGTCGAAACCGCCCACCCCGCCGGCGCGCCGCCGGGCGCCGCCAGCAGCGGAAGGTCCTTATTTTCAAGGTTTAACGGGCGATCAAGCATACGGCCTTAGTCTTGCATTGGGTGACACGCGGCCAAGGATGGCCGCGTGTGAAATCCAGGGACTTACTTCGTGAGCCAGGTCAACGCCGTCAATGTCGAGATCTCCGTTCTGCTGGGACGGTCGATCCTGCCGATGCAGCAGCTCCTGCGCATGGGCCGCGGCGCGGTGATCCCGCTGGACGCCAAGACCAACGACGAGGTCTGGATCCTGGCCAACAACCACCCCATCGCCCGCGGCGAGATCCAGATCAGCGACGACCGCATCGCCATCCAGGTGACCCGCGCCGCCGACGTCTACGATTACATGGCCGGCGGGTCCTGAGGACAGGCTTGCGCTGGCGCGCGAAAGCGCCAATCAGGATCACGGCATTCCACGGGTGATCCATGCAACGCATGACGACAGTTCTGGCCGGGGTTCTGATCCTCGGCCTCACCACGGCGGCCGCGAAGCCACGCGGTCATTCAGGCGTCTACGACAATATCACCTCGATAGAGGAGACCGGCGATGTCGTCGGCGCCCGGGTCGAGGTGTTCGACGGCCCTAGGCCCTACGCCGTGGTGCGGATCTGCGAGGGCGAGTGTCCCGAGGCCGCCAAGGTTCCCGCCACGATCAAGGGCGACACGATCGCCTTTACCTACATCCTGCCCAGCAATCCGCCGGCGACCCTGCATGTCACGGGCCGCTTCACGCGTCGCGGGCTGGTGCTGCGTACCGGCCTGGACGAGAAGGAGCAGCTTCTGCGTCCCGGCAAGCCCTATGAATGAGCGCGGCTTTGTTCGTGATCCGCGAACTCCGCTCTTTCCAAATCAAACTCAGTTTGCTACCTGCCGCGCCTCACCACGAGCGGTCGTGGCGGAATTGGTAGACGCGCAGCGTTGAGGTCGCTGTGGGGCAACCCGTGGAAGTTCGAGTCTTCTCGACCGCACCAGGTGAGACAACGGATAGAGCGCTTCCGGCGAAATCGGTTTCCGACTCGTCAGGGGCGCTCTAACCATTTCCGGGGAAGGGCTTGGCCCTTCGCAGCATTCAGGTCACGCGCAGGACGCACGTCTCAGAGTTCAGGAGGTCCCAATGTCCCGGGAAACAACCGACCTGACGGACGATCCGCGCCACAGCCTGGTCATCCCCGAACCCGAGACGCCTGAGGATCTGGAAGACCTCGCGCTGGGCGACGACTACGCGCTCAATCCCGAATATGTCGAGATGGTCATCGACGCGGCCGATCGCGGCGACACCGCGCGGTTGCGCGAGCTGGTCCACGCCCTGGATCCGGCCGACGTCGCCGACCTGATGGGCTTCCTGTCGGCCGGCTATCGCGAAGAGGTCATCCCGGTCCTGGATCCTGAATGGCTGGGCGAGATCATCGCCGAGCTGGACGACAACCTGCGCGAAGAGGTGCTGGAGGCCACGCCCTCGGCCACCCTGGCCAAGGCGCTGGAAGAGCTGGACTCCGACGACGCCGCCGACGTCATCGACGACCTGGACGAGGGCAAGCGCGCCCAGGTGCTGGCCGCCATGGACGAGGGCGACCGCGCGGCGATCGAGACGACCCTGGCCTACGAGGACGAGACGGCCGGCCGCCTGATGCAGCGCGAGTTCCTGGCCGCGCCGCAGTTCTGGACCGTGGGCCAGACCATCGACCACGTCCGCGAGGCCGGCGACCGCCTGCCGGAGCTGTTCTTCGACGTCTATGTGGTCGACCCCAGCTTCACGCCGGTCGGCGCCCTGCCGATCAGCCAGCTGCTGACCAACAAGCGCGAGACGCCCCTGGCCGAGATCATGGAGCCGGTGACCGAGATCGCCGTCGACATGGACCAGGAAGAGGTCGCCTACATCTTCGACAAGTACCACCTGATCAGCGCCCCGGTCGTCGAGACCGGTGGCCGGCTGGTGGGCCAGATCACCGTCGACGACATCGTCGGCGTCATCCGCGAAGAGGCCCAGGAGGACATCCTGGCCCTGGCCGGCGTCAGCGACACCGGCCGCGACGCGACGGTCAACGACATCGTCCGCTCGCGCCTGCCCTGGCTGCTGCTGAACCTGGTCACCGAGACCATCGCCGTCAGCGCCATCGCCATCTTCCAGGACCAGATCGCCAAGCTGGTGGCCCTGGCCGTGCTGATGCCGATCGTCTCGTCTCTGGGCGGCAACGCCGGCACCCAGACCCTGGCCGTGGCCGTGCGCGCCCTGGCCAGCAAGGAGCTGAACGCCGCCAACGCCCGCCGGATCATCGTTCGCGAGTTGTCGGTGGGGGCGATGAACGGCCTGGTCCTGGCCGTGGTGATGGGCATGGCGACGTTCGTCTTCTACCACAACGCCAAGCTGGCCATCACGGTCGGCCTGGCGCTGGTGGCCAACATCGTCACGGCGGCGCTCGGCGGCATCCTGGCGCCGCTGGCGCTGGAGAAGATGGGCCGCGACCCCGCCGTCTCCTCGTCGATCTTCGTGACGTTCCTGACGGACTTCATGGGCTTCTTCGCCGTGCTGACGATCGCGGCGCTGTTGCTGCGCTAGGACCGGGGCGACGGTCGGCCGGCGCCCGCGAACAAAAGCGTGGGAAGACCGCTGCGGACGCCACGAACGGCGCCCATCTTGCGCTTCATAGCCTGAACGCATCCGCGTCTGTCTCAAACTGGGTCATTCTTGGCGATGAAACCGCGCTATCAGGTCTCCCGCGCCGCCGTCGATCTCATCAAGAGGTTCGAAGGTTACCGGATGAAAGCCGCGCAGCTGCCCGACGGGCGCTGGACGCTGGGCTATGGCCACACCCTGACCGCGCGCGGCGGAGCCTCTGTCTCGGAACAGGACGCCGAGGCCCTGCTGCTCTACGACCTGATCACCGTGGCCCACGCGGTCAACGAGAACGTCTACACGCCGCTGAACCAGAACCAGTTCGACGCTCTGGTCTGCTTCGCCTTCAACATCGGCACCGAGAACTTCGTCCGCTCGGCCGTGCTGCGCCGCCTGAACGAGGGCTCGCTGCTGCAGGCGGCCTGCGAGATGGAGATGTGGCGCAAGGCCGACTTCGAGGGCGAACGCATCGTCATCGACGCCTTGGTTCGCCGCCGCTCGGCCGAGAAGGCGCTGTTCCTGACCCCGCCGGACGGCGAATGGGTGGCCGCGCCCAGCTCGGTGCTGCGGCCCAAGATCGACTACGACGCCGGCAAGCTGGTGCCCAGCCAGGCCCCGGCCGCGATCACCACCGCGCTGAGCGGCGACAAGGCCGTAGCCCTGCGCGAGGACGGCTCGTCCGCGCCGGCGCTGCCCGGCGCCGGACCCAGCGCCAGCGAACAGGCCGCCGCCGCCGTCGGCGCGCGCCTGGAAGCGATCCTGCCCGACGAAACCGCCGCGCCGACGCCGCTCGCCGCGCCGGTCCAGGACCTGGTCCTGCCGGAACCGCCCGCCCGGGCCGCCGCCGCCGCGCCGCCGCCGTTCGTCTATCCGACGCCCGAACCCGTCGCGGCCGCCGAGCCGCCCGCCGCGCCGTTCCAGCTGACGCCGGAAGAGCCGGTCACCGAGCCGGCCGTCGTTCCGCCGCCGGCCCCCGAGACCGCCGCCGCGGCCGAGCCGAGCCTGTTCGGGACCGCGCCGGAGCCGACCAACGGCTCGCTGTTCAATCTGGGCGGCTTCTCGACCAGCGGTCCGATCGAGCTGGAGCCGCAGGACGTGGCCTTCGCCCATGTGCAGCCGCACGCCTTCGGTGGGATCAGCCTGCTGGTCAGCCTGGGCCTGCTGGGCCTTGCGCTGTTCGGCGGCGGCATCCTGTGGAACCTCAGCGTCGCGGCCGACGAGGGCCTGTCGCCGATCAGGATGTTCGGCTGGGGCGCCAGCGTGATCGGCATGATCTGCTTCGCCACCTCGGCCTACCTGCTGATGCGCCGGCTGGGCGATCCGGACTCGCAGGACGAAGACTAGGTCTCCATCCGAGCGATCGTGAGCATGAACGCCCGCGGGTCTGCTTGATCCGCGGGCGTTTGTGCTATGCAGAGGGTCATGACGAACCAAACCGCACCCTCGATGGATTTCGCGCTGGGCGAGACGGCCGACGCGATCCGTGACACCACCGCCCGCTTCGCGGCCGACCGCATCGCGCCGATCGCCGCCAGGATCGACGAGACCAACACCTTCCCGCGCGAGCTGTGGGTACCGATGGGCGACCTCGGCCTGCACGGCATCACTGTCGAGGAGGAGTTCGGCGGCCTGGGCCTGGGCTATCTCGAGCACGTGATCGCCATGGAGGAGGTGAGCCGCGCCTCGGCTTCGGTCGGCCTCAGCTACGGCGCCCACTCCAATCTCTGCGTCAACCAGATCCGCCGCTGGGCCAGTCCCGAGCAGAAGCAGCGCTATCTGCCCAAGCTGATCAGCGGCGAGCACGTCGGGTCGCTGGCCATGAGCGAGGCCGGATCGGGCTCGGACGTCGTCTCGATGAAACTGAAGGCGGAAGCCGTCGGCGACCGCTACGTGCTGAACGGCACGAAGTTCTGGATCACCAACGCCCCGCACGCCGACACCCTGGTGGTCTACGCCAAGACCGATGAGCGGCGGATCACCGCCTTCCTGATCGAGAAGGGCATGAAGGGCTTCAGCGTAGCCAAGAAGCTGGACAAGTTCGGCATGCGTGGGAGCGACACCGCCGAGCTGGTGTTCGAGGACTGCGAAGTGCCCGAGGAGAACGTCCTGGGTCCGGTGGGCGGCGGGGTCGGGGTGCTGATGAGCGGCCTGGACTACGAGCGCGCCGTGCTGTCGGCGGGGCCGCTGGGCATCATGCAGGCGTGCCTGGACGTGGTGCTGCCCTATGTCCGCGAGCGCAAGCAGTTCGGCCAGGCGATCGGTTCGTTCCAGTTGATGCAGGGCAAGATCGCCGACATGTACGTGGCCCTGAACTCGGCCCGGGCCTATGTCTACGCCGTGGCCCGCGCCTGCGACGCGGGCAAGACCACGCGGTTCGACGCGGCGGGCGCCATCCTGATGGCCTCGGAAAACGCGGTGCGGGTGTCGCTGGAGGCCATCCAGGCCCTGGGCGGCGCGGGCTACACCAAGGAGTGGCCGGTCGAGCGGCTGATGCGCGACGCCAAGCTCTACGACATCGGCGCGGGCACCAACGAAATCCGGCGCTTCCTGATCGGGCGGGAGCTCATCGGAGCCTAGATCCTCCCCCTCTGGGGGAGGTGGCCCGAAGGGCCGGAGGGGGCGCCGCCCCTCAGTCGGCTTCGCCGACAGCTCCCCCGCAGGGGGAGCATCAAAATGAAAGGGCCGCCCCGATCGCTCGGGACGGCCCTCCATCGTCGTAGCCGCGTCCGCAGCGTGACTTCGAACCTTAGGCGTTCAACGCCTTCAGTTGGAGACCTCGATCTTCAGGCCCCAGGTCACGACTTGCGACCGCGGTTGGAGACAATGAGACACTGGTCACCTCCTTTCAGTTGTTGAACAACACAGGACGAATATGGGCGCCGATCGGCCGTCCTGCAAAGGGGCAATGTCGCGACCGGACGTCGCGGGCGCTAAGGAATCCAGATTCCGGTCAGATCGTAGTTGGTTGCTGTGCAGGCGCCATTGTCCTTGGCTAAACGGAAGATCACAGACTTGTCCTGCGCACGGGCGGTCAGGAGGATCGAGAGATAGGCTTCGCGATTGAGGTCGGCCTTGTCGACGACGATGGCCCCGCCGGTCGCGCCATTGATCGCCAGATTGATCCAGACATAGCCTTCCTGGGAATAGAAGGCGCTGGCGATCTTGGCCGTGCATTCCGTGTAGGCGGCGGCGGGAGTCACCGCGACCGTCGCCAGGCCCAGCGCGATCGCCAGAGTTTTGAAATACTTCTTCATCGCCATCCCCAGAGGTTGAGCGGCGATGGTTAGCTTGGCCTTGGCCGTGGATCAATCTTGCGGACTGAGCGGTGGCACTCCCGGGTCGCGCAAGGGGGGCAAGCGCGACCCGGGGCCGCATCGTCGGATCAGGCTAGAGGGCCCGCACGATCACGACGATGAGGGTCCAGAGACCGAAATTGAGGCCCAGAGCGCCGAGGCGATACATGTTCACGCTCGAAGGCCTGGCGGCGAGGGCGACAGCGGTGGCGGCGGGGCGTTTCACGTCGGTTTCCATCCCATGGCGCATTGGAGCAGCGCCTTGACCTCAAGATAGGCCTGGTCGAGCTCCAGTCCCATGCGACAAAAGCAACGGATCGGCGCAAATGAGCGGACCGATTGTCGCAGTTCTTGCGTGGAGAGCCTGATGCCGGTCTGGGACCCCGACGTCTACCAGCGCTACAAGGCCTATCGCGATCGGCCGGCCCTGGACCTGATGCTGCAGATTCCACGCGACCTGCAGCCGCGCGAGATCTGGGACCTGGGCTGCGGGACCGGCGAGCACGCGGCCCTGCTGGCGGCCCGCCACCCGAACGCCCGCGTGCACGGCCTGGACTCCAGCCCCGAGATGCTGGCGCGGGGCAGGGCGCTTTCGACCGAGGTCGACTGGGTGGAGGGCGACATCGACGCCTTCGCGCCGGACGCGCCGCCCGACCTGATCTTTTCCAACGCCGCCCTGCAGTGGGTGGGCGGCCACGAGACGCTGTTTCCCCGGTTGATGGCGAGCCTGGCGCCCGGCGGAGTGTTCGCCTGCCAGATCCCGGTGGTCACCGACGACGGCTGGCGGCGCAGCCTGGCCGAGACGGCGGCGAACGGCCCCTGGGCCGAGCGCATCGCCAAGGTCGACCGGGTACGTCCCGCCATCGACCCGCGCCAGTATTACGACTGGCTGGCGCCGCTGGCGGCCCCCTTGATCGACGGCGGCCTGGATCTTTGGACGACGACCTATCTCCACGCGCTGGAAGGGGCCGATCCGATCGTCGACTGGACGGCCGGCACGACCTTGCGGCCCTATCTGGAGGTGCTGGACGAGGGGGAGCGCGAAACCTTCCTCGCGACCTGGCGGGCGCGCCTGGCGGTCGACTATCCGCGCCGCGAGGACGGCGTCACCCTGCTGCCGTTCCCGCGGATGTTCATCGTCGCGCGTCGCCGTTGAGCCGCGCCAGGTCGGCCAGGCTGGGTCGGCGGCGCAGCTCGGTCACCGGCTTGCCCAGGCTGTCCAATGCCAGGGCCGCGGCGGCGCGGCCGGCCGCGACCGCGGGCTCGAAGGCCTTCCAGTCGCGGATGTCGATCTCGTTGAGCTTGGGGGTGATCAGCACGTCCGAGGCCTCGCGGCTGGCGGCCAGGTCGCGGCCGGTCGAGACCGTGGCGGCCCGCATCAGCAGGGCGACGATCGGCGGACCCTTGCGCCATTCGCCCGACCACAGCCAGCGCCAGAGTGAGGCCGGGCGGTCCACGTCGTCGGCGGTGATGCTGCGGCCGCGCGTGACGTCCACTCCGACGATCGGCCCCAACTGGAAGGCCCGCATAACGTCGGCCGGGAAGTTCTTCATCACCGCCCCGTCGACCAGCACCGAATTGCCGTCGGTCACTGGCGGCAGCACGCCCGGCAGCGAGATCGAAGCCCGCAGGGCCTCCTTCAGCACGCCCTGGCGGTGCAGGTGATAGGCGCCCGAGGTCAGGTTCGACGACACGCAGAAGAACGGCAGCCACAGGTCGGCGATCTCGATGTCGTCGAAATGCTCGTCCAGCCGCGCCTTGACCTTCAGCCCCTGGGTCATGGCCACCAGGGGGAAGGCGATGTCGTCCAGGGGACTGGTCTCGACGAAGGCCTTGCGGATGCGGGTCTCCATCTCGCCATCGTCCCAGCCCATGGCCAGGCCGGCGGCGACCACGGCCCCCATCGAGGCGCCGCCGACGAAGTCGATCGGCACGCCGCGCTCGCGCAGGGCCTGGATGGCCCCGACATGGGCGTAGGCCCGCGCCCCGCCGCCCGACAGCACCAGCCCCACCGACTGGCCGGTCAGCACCCGCGCCAGGCGCTGGACGTCGGCCATGCCGTTCTCGCGCAGATGGAACAGCCGCGCGGCCTGGGTGGCGTTCAGCCACTCGCCCGAGCCCTTGGGGTGGGTGACCTTGGCCGGCTGCAGCAGGATCAGGTCGACCAGGCGCTGGTCCTGCAGCGGACCCGAGGCGTAGGATGGGATGACCGCCGGCGGCTTGTGGTCGCCCAGGCCGACCCGGAACAACCGGTCCACCTGCCGGCCGACCACGTGCTTCCACGCGGTTTCCTCGGCCTCGGCGACGTACAGCACGAAGTCGTGCTGGCGCTCGACGGTGCTGAACCATTCGGTCGGGGCCAGCAGCGACGCCGCGCCCTCGACGGTGACCGAATAGCCCAGGGTCGCGATGGCGTGGGCGATGCGCTCGACGATCGGCCGGATCGCCTTGCCGGGCTCGACCGCGATGAAGCCGAAGACCGACGGGTCGCCGATCGAGGCGTGGGCCCCGGCGTTGCGCGCTCGACGGATCATCAGCCGCGACAGCTCGATCATCACGTCCGGGTCGCGCTCGACGGCTTCGAAGAAGGCGGTGCGGGGCAGGGCCAGGACTTCCGAATCGCGCAGGG
The DNA here is from genome assembly GCF_900114015.1 of Caulobacter sp. UNC279MFTsu5.1. GTDB lineage: Bacteria > Pseudomonadota > Alphaproteobacteria > Caulobacterales > Caulobacteraceae > Caulobacter. Next base: position 15,780 of record NZ_FORN01000068.1, read on the forward strand.
CCACCAGGTTGGCCGAATGGGGCGAGCCGGCGATCATCGCCATCTCGCCGGCCGGCTCGCCGGGGCGGATCACCCCAAGGAACTGAGGCTCCTGGCCTTCCTCTCGCCGGAAAGCCCCCAGCCGGCCGGTGCGCAGGAAGTAGAGATAGTCCGCCGCCTCGCCGGGCGCGTAGAGTGTCGCGCCGCCCGGCAGGGAGAACCAGGCGGCGTCGCCTTCGCGGTGTTCTTGCGCGAAGAGCCGGGCGAGGGCCGTATCGGCCATGAAGTCGGGCAGAGTGACCACGATGGAACGCTAACTTGAACCGTGGACCTTGGCCATCGAAGGTCAAAAACTGCGACTTTCGGTCGGAAACGGAAAAGGCTATGCCTCGCTAATGCCGAAGATGAACACGGGTATCGACAAAAACGGCGAGACCTTCGCCAAAAACGCCGCGCACAACCGGGCCCTCGTGGAAACCCTGCGCGAAAGGGTCGCGCAGGCGGCCCTCGGCGGTCCCGAGAGCGCCCGGACGCGCCACGCGGCCCGCGGCAAGCTGCTGCCCCGCCAGCGGGTCGAGCGCCTGCTGGACCCCGGCTCGCCGTTTCTGGAGATCGGCCAACTGGCCGCCTGCGACCTCTATAATGGCGAGGCGCCGGGCGCCGGCGTGATCACCGGCATCGGCCGGGTGTCGGGCCGCGAGGTGATGATCGTCGCCAACGACGCCACGGTGAAGGGCGGCGCCTATTTCCCGATGACGGTGAAGAAGCACCTGCGGGCCCAGGAGATCGCCCAGCAGAACCGCCTGCCGTGCGTCTATCTGGTCGACAGCGGCGGGGCCAACCTGCCGCACCAGGCCGAGGTCTTCCCCGACCGCGACCACTTCGGTCGCATCTTCTTCAACCAGGCGCGGATGAGCGCGGCGGGCATCGCCCAGATCGCCTGCGTTATGGGCTCGTGCACCGCCGGAGGGGCCTATGTCCCGGCCATGAGCGACGAGACGGTGATCGTCCGCGACCAGGGCACCATCTTCCTGGCCGGCCCGCCGCTGGTGAAGGCCGCCACCGGCGAGGTCATCTCGGCCGAGGAACTGGGCGGGGCCGACACCCATGGCCGCCGTTCGGGCGTGGTCGACCACGTGGCCAACGACGACGAGCACGCGCTGGAGATCGTCCGCGCGATCGTCGCCAACCTCAACACCACCAAGCGGGTCGAGACCGAGATCCGCGACGCCAGGCCGCCGGTCCACGATCCGCAGGAGCTGTACGGCATCGTCCCGACCGACGTGCGCGCGCCCTACGACGTGCGCGAGGTGATCGCCCGCATCGTCGACGGCAGCGAGTTCGACGAGTTCAAGGCGCTGTACGGCGCGACCCTGGTCTGCGGCTTCGCCCGCATCTGGGGCCAGCCGGTGGCCATCCTGGCCAACAACGGCGTGCTGTTCAGCGAGAGCGCCCTGAAGGGCGCGCACTTCATCGAGCTGGCCTGCAAGCGCAAGATCCCGCTGGTGTTCCTGCAGAACATCTCGGGCTTCATGGTCGGCGGCAAGTACGAGGCCGGCGGCATCGCCAAGGACGGCGCCAAGCTGGTCACGGCGGTCGCCAGCGCCGAGGTCCCCAAGTTCACCGTGCTGATCGGCGGCAGCTTCGGGGCCGGCAACTACGGCATGTGCGGCCGGGCCTACAGCCCCCGCTTCCTGTTCACCTGGCCCAACAGCCGCATCAGCGTGATGGGCGGCGAGCAGGCGGCCAGCGTTCTGTCGACCATCAAGCGCGACGGCCTGGAGGCCAAGGGCGAGACCTGGGCGGCCGAGGACGAGGAGGCCTTCAAGGCCCCGATCCGCGCCCGCTACGAGGCCGAGGGCGATCCCTACCACGCCACCGCCCGCCTGTGGGACGACGGCGTCATCGACCCGGCCCAGACCCGCGACGTGCTGGGCCTGGCGATCAGCGCCAGCCTGAACGCCCCGATCCCCGAGACCACGTTCGGCGTCTTCCGGATGTAAGCCGAAAAGGGCAAGCCATGACCAATCCCATCGCCGATCCCCTCGTCGAGGTTCCCGACACCGACGCCATGACGCCGCTGGTCCATCTGGATTCCACGCCCGGCGGCGCGGTGACGGTATGGATCAACCGACCGGCCCGGAAGAACGCCTTCGACGCGGCGACGATCGCGGCCCTGCACCAGGCCTTCGAGACCCTGCATGGGGCCGAGGGCGTGCGGATCGTCTTTCTGCGCGGGGTGGGCGGGGCGTTCAGCGCCGGGGCCGACCTGGAATGGATGAAGGCGGCCGCCGACTGGAGCGAGGACGACAATCGCGACGACGCCCTGGGCCTGGCCCAGATGCTCAAGGCCCTGCACGACATCCCGGCCCTGACCGTGGCCCTGGTCGAAGGGCCGGCCTTCGGCGGCGGGGCCGGCCTGGTCGCCGCCTGCGACCACGCCCTGGCCACGGCCGACGCCAAGTTCGCCTTTTCCGAGGTCAAGCTGGGCCTGACCCCCGCCACCATCAGCCCCTACGTCATCGCCGCCTTGGGTCCCCGCACCGCCAAGCTGCTGTTCGCCACCGGCCGGGTGTTCGACGCCGACCAGGCCTGGAGCTACGGCCTGGTCGACGAGGTGTTCGACGACGCGGCCGGCCTGGTCGCCGCCCAGGACGCCCTGATCGAGGAGGTCGCCGCCTGCGCCCCCGGCGCGATCGGCGACGCCAAGGCCCTGGTCAACGACTTCGTCGGCCAGAAGATCGACCGCGGCCTGCTCGATGAGACGGCAAGACGCATCGCGCGCCGCCGCGTGTCGGACGAAGGCCAAGAAGGCGTGCGCGCGTTCCTCGAACGCCGTAAACCCGGCTGGACCATCTAGAGTCGAGCAGGGGGCCATATGACGGGCGAAATGGAAGCGGCGGCGGCGGACTCCGTCACCGCGTTCTTCAAGCGGCGCGGGAAGCACGCCTCCGAGGGCGTTGGAAAGCCGTGCGCCAACTGCGGGACCGCGCTCGAAGGCCCGTACTGCCACGCCTGCGGCCAGAACGCCGACAACCACAAGCGCTCGATCGGCCACCTGATCTGGGAGGCGATCGAGGGGATGTTCCACCTCGACGGCCGCCTGGCCCTGACCCTGCCCGCCCTGTTCTTCAAGCCCGGCGGGCTGGCCAAGGACTACATGGAAGGCCGGATCGTGCGGCACGTGCCGCCGTTCCGCACCTTCCTGGTGGCCCTGCTGCTGTTCATCTTCGCGGCCGAGCACGCCATCCATTCGGCCCAGCACCACGCCGAGGAGCAGGCGCACAAGCGCGCCGAGGCCCTGGCCACGCCGCAAGGCCGGGCCGCCGAGGCCGCCCGGATGCGCGCCGAGGCCGCCACGGACCGCGACGCCCGCCTGAAGGAAGCGGCCGAGGATCGCGACTCGACCCTGGCCGAGGCCGCCGCCGACCGCGACGAGGCCCTGAAGGATCCCGACGAGGATCGCGCCAAGGTCCAGGAGCGCTATCAGGCCGCCGCCGCCAAGGCGCCGATCCGCTATCAGAAAGACGTCGCCAAAGCCCAGACCCGCTATGCCGAGGCGCTCGCCAAGGCTGACCATCTGCAGAACAATCCGCTGGCCGCCCAGGAAATCCTCAAGGCCGACGAAACCATGCGCCGGAAGGCCGCCGAGCGCATTCGCGGGGCGTCGCTGGATCCGACCAGGATCGGGGAGGAGGCGAGCGCCCTGGCCGAAGAGGCTGGCGACACGACGACGGTCGGCGGCGTGAACGTCAAGACGCCCGAGGCGCACGACGCCAAGCCCGGCGACGCCGCCCACGGCGACAAGGTGCACTGGTTCAAGGCCGGCCTGGCCAAGGCCTTCGAGAATCCCGAATACTACATGGTCGTGATGTTCGGCTGGGGCCACAGGCTGGCGGTGCTGCTGCTGCCGATGCTGGGCCTGAGCCTGACCCTGGTCTATCTGAACAAGCGGCAGTTCTTCGTCTACGACCACCTGATCGTGGCGACCAACCTGCTGTCGTTCGCGTTCCTGACCAATGCGCTGGGCCTGGTGCTGCCCGATCCCGTCCGCAAGTGGTGGTTCCTGCTGCTGGTGGTCTGGACGCCGATCAACCTGTTCCAGACCCTGCGCGGGGCCTACGGCTCCAGCATCTTCGGCGCGATCGTCAAGACCCTGTTCGTCTGGTGGTCGACCATGGTCTCGTTCGTCTTCCTGCTCAGCGTCCTGCTGGTTTTCGCCCTGGCCCAGATCTAGGGTCCATCTAGGAATTTCGTCTTGATCTCGTCCGTCCTCATCGCCAATCGCGGCGAAATCGCCCGTCGGATCATCCGCACCGCCCGCGAGCTGGGCGTACGGACGATCGCGGTCTATTCCGAGGCGGACGCCCACGCGCCGTTCGTGATGGAGGCCGACGTCGCCATCCTGATCGGCCCGGCCCCGGCCCGCGAGAGCTACCTGGTCCCGGAGAAGATCCTGGCCGCCGCCCGCCAGACCGGCGCCGAGGCGATCCATCCGGGGTACGGTTTCCTGTCCGAGAACGCCGACTTCGCCCAGGCGGTGATCGACGCCGGCCTGGTCTGGATCGGCCCGCCGCCCTCGGCGATCCGCGCCATGGGCCTGAAGGACGCGGCCAAGACGGTGATGATCGCGGCGGGCGTGCCGACCACCCCCGGCTATCTGGGCGAAGACCAGACCGTCGAGCGCCTGGCGGCGGAGGCGGTCAAGATCGGCTTTCCGGTGCTGATCAAGGCCGTGGCCGGCGGCGGCGGCAAGGGCATGCGCAAGGTCGACAGGGCCGAGGACTTCGCCGCCCTGCTGGCCTCGTGCCAGCGCGAGGCCCGCGCCAGCTTCGGCGACAACCGGGTGCTGTTGGAAAAGTACGTCACCCGCCCGCGCCACATCGAGGTGCAGGTGTTCGGCGACAGCCACGGCAATGTCGTCCACCTGTTCGAACGCGACTGCTCGCTGCAGCGCCGCCACCAGAAGGTCATCGAGGAGGCCCCGGCCCCCGGCATGGACGAGGCCACCCGCGCCGCCGTCTGCGGGGCGGCGGTCAAGGCGGCCCAGGCGGTGGGCTATGTCGGGGCCGGCACGGTGGAGTTCATCGCCGACGCCAGCGAGGGCCTGCGCGCCGACCGCATCTGGTTCATGGAGATGAACACCCGCCTGCAGGTCGAGCACCCGGTCACCGAGATGGTCACCGGCCAGGACCTGGTCGAATGGCAGCTGCTGGTGGCCTCGGGCGAGCCCCTGCCGCTGGAGCAGGACGAGATCACGCTGGACGGTTGGGCCATGGAGGCGCGCCTCTACGCCGAGAACCCGGCTGTCGGCTTCCTGCCCTCGACCGGCCCCCTGACCCACTTCCGCCTGCCCGAGGGCGACGTGCGGGTCGACAGCGCGGTGGAGGAGGGCGGCGAGGTCACGCCGTTCTACGACCCGATGATCGCCAAGCTGATCGCCCACGGCGTCGACCGCGAGGACGCCGCCGCCCGCCTGGCCGAGGCCTGCCGCCTGGTCGAGGTGTATCCGGTCAAGACCAACGCCGCCTTCCTGGCCCGTTGCGCCAGCGATCCGGACTTTGTCGGCGGGGCGGTGGACACCGGCTTCATCGAGGCGCGTCTCGAGGCCCTGACCGAGCGCGAATTCTCCGACGCCCCGACCCTGGCGGCGATCGGTCAGCGGCTGGAGGCGTTCATGGAGGCCGACCAGCCCCGGGCCGACCCCTGGGCCAGCGCCCCGTCGCGGCTGCTGGGCTTCCGGATGAACGCGCCGCGCGCGGCGATGACCCTGCCGCTGGCGATGGACGGCAAGGCCGTACCGCTGCGGGTGGCGCTCGCGGGAGGAGCTGGCGACGACTGGTCGTGGGACATCACGGTCGAGGATGGCCGGCCGCTGGACGACGTCGACGTGCTGCCCACCACCTACGGCGGCGATCCGCTGTACGTGTTCGAGGGGGGCGACGTCCGCGAATTCGACTTCACCTACCAAGGCGGCGGCGCCCATGCGGCGGCCTCGGACGGGGCGATCCTGTCGCCGATGCCGGGCAAGATCGTCTCGGTGGCGGTCGAGGCCGGCCAGGCGGTGGTCAAGGGCCAGACCCTGCTGACCCTGGAGGCCATGAAGATGGAGCACGCCCTGGCCGCGCCGTTCGACGGCGTGGTCGCCGAGCTGTCGGCCACGGCCGGCGGCCAGGTCAGCGAGGGCGTGGTGCTGGCGAAGCTGGAGCCGGTCCACTAAGTAGCCGCCATGCCCCTGCATATCATCAAGCTGGTCGTCGGCTGCGACAACATCGAGGAACTGGTCGCCTGGCACGCCGAGGCCGACCGGCCGTGGATCATGCACACCCGCATGACGCCCAAGCGCATCGACGAGGTTCTGGACGGCGGCTCGCTGTACCGGGTGATGAAGGGCCAGATCCTCTGCCGCCAGACTATCCTGAAGATCGATACGGTCGGCGAGGGCCAGGCCTCGCGCTGCGAGGTGACCGTCGATCCCACCATCGTCCGCGTCGCGCCCACGCCCCGCCGGCCGTTCCAGGGCTGGCGCTATCTGAGGCACGAGGATGTTCCGCCGGACCTGACGGAAGCCGAAGCGGCTGAGATGCCGGCCGATCTGGCCCGGCAGTTGCGGGAACTGGGGGCTTGGTAGGGCTCTAGAAAGAGATGGGCTCCTGTCCGCGTTCGACCCGTTGCGGACGTTGTCCGACATTGCGAAGCTCCATTAGCAACCGTCGCGCGTAGGACACTTTGGAAGTTTTCGACCTCACCCATTCCCTCAACCAAATCAAACCCGCCTTCTGGTTCGACGCGCTATTTGCCGTGGTTGGATTGGGGATGTTGGTGGTGGCCGTCATTATCCTTCGGTCTGTCAAACGCGGGCAGGGTGACACTTCTGATCGCATACGCCGGATCGGCTGGTTCTTGCTTCCCTTCTCCCTCTTCTGGGTCACTTTCACGTCTTGGATGAACTACCAAGACATCCGTCACGCCTATGCGGTTCG
>NZ_FORN01000036.1 GCF_900114015.1 Caulobacter sp. UNC279MFTsu5.1
GCCCTCGCCGGCCCTTCGTCCAACGCCGTATCCGTGTTCCGGGCTCGGCCAGCACCAGATGGACGAAAGTCGCGGCCCCTCGCGGAACCGCCGCCGACGAGCGCTTCCCGCTCGACCGCACCCCAAGGCCGCGAAGGTCGCAGGCCTTAGCGCCCTCCCCATCGCCTCGAGGTGAGTTGATCATACGGCGGCGCGGGAGGGGGAGGATAAGTGATTTCGGAGTGTTGTTTTTGTTGGAAAAACACGCCGGGAGCGATGGGAAGAAGTTTTTTCGTCCAATTTTCGCCGGACGAACGATTTCTCTAGCCCCCGAACCTGACCGATCAGATTCATCATCAGGATTGGAAGCGCGATCACCCAGCACATCACCGCCAGAAGCAGCGCCCCCGCGCGAACCGGTGGTGGCGGGATTCGTCCTGATTCGTCGTCGGAAGCTCAGGTCTTCGGAGTGGACACACAGGGCACGTCGTCGGCCGTCCAGTCGAAGTCATAGGTTGCGGGGACGTTCTCTCCACTCCCCACGGCGCTCTTGCGCGCCGAAGGGCGATAGAAGATCCAGCCCATGCTGTTATCGAACGCGGCGATCCGTCCGTTGTCGCGCTGGGCGGTGGCGGAATCGATCTCCGGCTGCTCGACCCGCGATCCGCGGATCATGCGAATTGCCCCATCGCGCAGTTCCCAAGCGCGATGATAGTTGCGACCGAAGATGCGCGTATCGTAGCTCTTCTCGGAAGACCATTGGTTCGGCTGGGTCGAGCTCGGCAGTCGCACCGTCGTGACGTGGCAGCTGTATTCCGGCTTGGTGTAGAAGGGCACGTCCTTGTGATCCGCCCTTGCCCGCCGCTCAGGAGGGTTGAACCCGCCTCCAGGAAGCGCCAGGGACTTTTCACCGGGGCCGTCGTCGTCCCAATCCATGGCCCCCGTGCCACTGATCGTCAGGATGCTCGCGCCCGCCCTCTGATCATAGCGCCACTTGACGTCGTCGATCGTCTGCCAAACACCGCCAATGGCGCGCTGGCGGAAGAGCTCAAGCAACTGCCCCTCGCTAACCGAAGAAAACTGCACCTGCCGTTCCAGGGCGGGGACACCTCGAACAATTTCGGTGGATACGATCCGCGCCGGCTTGTCGAAACCCGCGCGCGCATCGATCTCGAACAGACTGATCTCCTCGGGCGCCGCGGCTGGGCGCCATTCCATTCGCTCGAGGTCGCCGCCCTGTGCGGTCAGAGGCAGGACCCATCTGACCGGGAAAACGGGCTGTGGACTGGGCGAAGCCACCGGCGGCAGCGTGCCGTCCAGCCAGTAGACCTTGCCGTCGATATGGGCGCGCACGAGCACATGATCGAACAACTGCGGGATGGGCAGGCGCTGATCGAAGCCGTCGTCGACGCCGCTGGAATTCACGAGCACGGCCTCCGCGTCGATGCCCAGCTCACGCAACAGGGCCAGCAGGAGCGCGGTCTTCCCCTTGCAGTCCCCATAGCGGCGCTTCCAGGTTTCGTCCGCAGAGACGGGGACCAGATTGCCGCCATTGAGGCCCACGTAGATGTACCGCACGTTCTGCTGAACCAACTTCAGCGCCACGCTGGCGCGATCTAACGAGTTCGCGTGGGCGGCGCGGAGGCGGGCGGCTTCGAGCTTGAGCGAAGAGTCTGGAGCGAGGGTCGATGCTTTCGCGTACAGCGGCGCGAAATGCCGGGAAAGAACCGCCCAGTCGTGAAAATCACTGTATTCGACGACGCGCTGCCATTGGTAGCGGATCGGCGCGTCGGTCGGTGCTGACTGAACTGGCGGATTGTCGAACTGGAAATCGACGGCGCGCTCAGTGCTCCGCATGGCCGCGGTCATGTCGGCCGTCACCTTCAAGTCGGGCTTGCGGCCCTCGTCCCAGCTCAACCCGAGACGATACCGGCCCGGGGACGGACTGGCCCCAAGCAGCAGCAGGCCAGATTCATGGGTCCCGAGGGCAGGACTATGCTGGAACGTCGTCAGCTCGACCTCCAACTCGTCGCCAACGCGAAGGTCGGGAACGCGAAGAACCGCCGTCAGCATCCCATCCAGCTTGGCCGCCTCCAGTTGATTCTCACGGCGCAGGATTTCGAAGGTGGCGTCCTTCAGAACGTCGATGACTTGCTCGTCGCGAAAAACCTTGATGCCGTGGACAACCGGAGCTCCAGCTGACGGGTCCCAAGCGATCGAGATATTGCCAAGCTGAAGTGCGCTGGGTTGGAGAATCCTGACGCGATAACCGAGGTACTGCGCCTGACCCTCTCCGTTCAGATGGATTTCCGCATCCTGGCGACGAAAGAACATCGCCCCCGAAGCGGTCTCCGGCACGGGCATCGGCGAGGATGCGACCGCCCAAGCCGGGACCGGACCACGCCGTATCTCCTGTGACTGAGCAAAGGCCGAAGTGGCGACGAGCACGCACGCCGAAACCAACGAAACTTTCAAAGCCATAAGCGCCCCCTGTCGGACAAATGCGGCAGAAAGGCCAAGCTTTCAAGGGGGCCACTTTCGAGCCCATCAGGGACGTTGAGCTTGCCCTCCCGGGAACCGACCGTCGTCGCGTCCGCTTTCCGCCCATGGCGTCAGCCCAGAAAGCCGAGGCCGCTCCAGCCTCGGCGGCAAGATCATGAAAAGGCCGCCGACCTTTCGGCCGGCGGCTTGAATTCAGCGCGAAAGGACGCAGCCCTTACGCCTTGTCTTCCGAGGCGTCGCGGCTTTCGTTGATGTGGTCGATCAGGCCCCAGGCCTTGGCTTCCTCGGCGCTCATGAAGTGGTCGCGGTCGAGGGTCTTTTCGACTTCCTCATAGGTGCGGCCGGTGTGCTTGACGTAGATCTCGTTCAGGCGGCGCTTGGTCTTGATGATGTCCTCGGCGTGACGCTCGATGTCCGAGGCCTGGCCGCGGAAGCCGCCCGACGGCTGGTGGACCATGATGCGGGCGTTCGGCAGTGCGATGCGCTGGCCGGCGGCGCCGGCGGTCAGCAGCAGGCTGCCCATCGAGGCGGCCATGCCCATGCACACCGTCGAGACCGGGCTCTTGATGTACTGCATGGTGTCGTAGATCGCGAGACCCGCCGTCACCACGCCGCCCGGCGAGTTGATGTACATGGCGATTTCCTTCTTGGGGTTCTCGGACTCCAGGAAGAGCAGCTGGGCGCAGATCAGGCTGGCCATCCCGTCTTCGACGGGACCGGTCAGGAAGATGATCCGCTCTTTCAACAGACGGGAGAAGATGTCGAACGCCCGCTCGCCGCGGCTGGTCTGTTCGACCACCATCGGCACGAGGTTCATCGCCGTCGCCATCGGATCATACATAGGGATCGCCCTTTTCAATGTGTCTGGGCGGCGCGAACGCGAATCAGCCCCCGCGCGCCGTCGCCAACGCATATCGCGTGGCGCTTAACAGGTTGCAAGGAGCCGGGCCGCGGCTCGGGCCATGAAAAAAGGCGCGACCCTCGCGGATCGCGCCCTCTTCAGGTCGGTCGACGGAAGCTTAGCCGCCGTAGCCTTCCGGCAGGTCGTCTTCTTCCAGGAGCTCTTCCTTGGAGACTTCCTTTTCCTCGATCTTGGCCTTGCCGAAGATCAGGTCGACGACCTTGTCCTCGTAGATCGGGGCGCGCAGGGCGGCCTGCAGGTCGGCGCGCTGGCGGTACATGTCGAACACCTGCTGGGCTTGCGCGCCGTACTGGCGGGCTTCGCGCATCATGGCGTCGGCCAGTTCCTGCTCGGTGACGGCCACGTCGTTCTTGCGGCCGATCTCGGCGAGCACCAGACCCAGGCGCACGCGGCGCTCGGCGATCTTCTTGTACTCGTCCTTCAGCTGGTCTTCGGTCTTGCCTTCGTCCTCGGGCGGCAGGCCGCCCTGGGTCTTGTCGGCCTGGACCTGCTGCCAGATGCCGGCGAACTCGGCGTCGACCATGCGCGGCGGCAGGGCGAAGTCGTGCTTGCTGTCCAGCACGTCCAGCAGGGCGCGCTTCAGCTTGAAGCGCGAGCTGTTGCCGTAGCGGCCTTCCAGGTTCGACTTCAGCAGGTCCTTCAGGGCCTGCAGGTCGGCCAGGCCCAGGCGCTTGGCCAGCTCGTCGTCCGGCTCGGCGTCGACCGGGGCGCGCACTTCCTTGACGGTGGTGGCGAACTCGGCGTCCTTGCCGGCCAGGTTGGCGGCCTGATAGTCGGCCGGGAACGTGACCTTCACGGTGACGACGTCGTCCGGCTTGGCGCCGACCAGTTGCTCTTCGAAGCCGGGGATGAACTGGCCCGAACCCAGGGTCAGCTCGGCGTCGTTGGCGGTGCCGCCGTCGAAGGCCACGCCGTCGATGGTGCCGACGAAGTCGATCAGCAGCTGGTCGCCGTCCTTGGCCTTCAGGGACTTGCCCTTGCGCGGCTCATAGGTGCGGGCCTGCTTGGCGAGGTCCGCCAGGGCCTCGTCGACCTCGGCGTCCGAGACCTTGTAGACCGGCTTGGTCAGCTCGATCGACGCGGGGTCGATCGGCTCGAATTCCGGCATCACTTCCACGGCCAGTTCGAAGGCCAGGTCCTCGCCGCCGGCCAGCACCTTGTCCATGTCGGACGACGGCTTCAGGTCCGGCTGGCCCGCGGGGCGCAGCTTGTTGTCGTCCAGCACCTTCTGGGCGCCTTCGTTCAGCGTCGCCTCGATGACTTCGCCCATCAGGGCCTTGCCGTAGAGGCGGCGAACGTGGGCCGTCGGCACCTTGCCAGGGCGGAAGCCCTTGACGTTCATCTGGGGCGCGACCTCGGCGATCCGGGCTTCGAGACGCGTGGCGAGTTCACTCGCGGGCACCGTCACGCCATAAACGCGGCTGAGGCCTTCGCCCGACTTTTCAACGATCTGCATCGACATTCTTAGCTTCTCGGCTCTTGGGCGCCCGCGCCCGTCGTCCGCCCCAGGGGTCAAAACATCAAAGCCGCCCACGTCACCGGGGCGGCGAAAGAGCGCCCTTATGTCACGCGTTTGGCGACCATCCAAGGGCATTGGCGCCCTCACGGGACGAAAGTCCCGCTGAAAATGCGCGCCGCCGGGCGAAAGCCAAGCGGGGTGGTGCGCCCCGCCGGGCGAAAGCCCGGCGAAGTGGTGCGGATGAGAGGACTCGAACCTCCACGCCTCTCAGCGCCAGAACCTAAATCTGGTGCGTCTACCAGTTTCGCCACATCCGCACGATGCGCCGGAGCGGGTTAGACATGCCCGGGCGGCTTGGCAAGTCGTCAGGCGATCCGCCAGGCCGCCCAACGTCCGGCGATCGCTCGCGAAAGGTGAATTATTTCGCCCGTCAGGCGGGAACGACTCTCCACCCAACCGGTTATGCAGAGGTCCGCGGCCGTTCAGAACGCCATGGATTTACATCGGCCCGGGCCATGCCCCCCCGACTGACGCCCGGGCCGATGTTTCACTCTCAAAAATACAACCCAAGCGGAACAATCTGGCCTCGGACGGGTTTGCGTCTGAGTACGTCCAGTGAGCGCGCCATGGAAATCATTGAAGTCGTCGAAGGTGAAAAGGGCTGGACCGTGCGGCACGGCGCGAGGGTCCTGTTCATCGACACCGTCGAGGAGCGAACCTTCCAGACGGCGCTGGCCATCAGCAACACCCTGTTCGACGAGGGCGTGCGCAGCCAGGTCGTGCTGATCCGCCAGGACAACTAGAGCCTAGCTTCCCACAGCTTCCGCAGCACCGACGGCGCCAGGTCGGGCAGGTCCTCGGCGATCAGGCCGGGCCCGTGGGCCGCGCCGGCCTCGGCATGGATCCAGGCGGCGGCGCAGGCGGCTTCGAAACTCTCCATACCCTGGGCGATCAGGCCGGCGATGAAGCCGGCCAGGACGTCGCCAGCCCCGGCCGTCGCCAGCCAGGGCGCGCCGTTGAGCCCCACCGCGGCCCGCCCGTCGGGCGCGGCGACCACCGTGTCGGATCCCTTCAGCAGCACCACCGCTCCCGCCCGCCGGGCGGCCTCGCGCGCCGCCGTGATGCGCTCGGGGGAGGCGTCCAGCAGGCCGGGGAAGATCCGCTCGAACTCGCCGGGGTGCGGGGTCAGCACGTCGTCGCGGTCCAGGGCCGAGAACAGGGCCGCCGGATCGTCGGCGAAGCTGGTCAGGGCGTCGGCGTCGACGACCAGGGCCGCGCCGTTGCGCGCCAGGGCGAAGACATGCCGCATCGTCGCCTCCCCCACGCCCGCCGCCGGCCCGATCACCACCGCGTCGGCCTTCTCGGCCCGGGTCTGCAGGTCGAACTCGCTCTCGAACGGGGCCAGCATCACCGCTTCCAGGTGGGCGGCGTTGACGGCCAGGGCGCCGGGCGGCGACAGCACGGTCACCACCCCGGCCCCGATCCGCAAGCCCCCGCGCGCCGCCAGCCGGGCGGCCCCGGTGCTCCAGGCCTCGCCGCTGACCGCCATCATCCGCCCGCGGGCGTGCTTGTGGGCGTCGACCGCCGGCCAGGGGAAGCGCTCGGCCCACAGGCCAGGCTCGTTCTCGAACAGCCGCCCCTGCCCGGTCTCCTCCAGGCCGATGTCGACCACCATCACCTCGCCGCAGGCGGCCCGGCCCCGGGCCAGCGCATGGGCCGGCTTGCGGCGATGGAAGGTGACGGTCAGTTGCGCCTTCAGCGCCCGCTCGCCGAGCGGACGTCCCGTATCGCCGACCAGGCCGCTGGGCACGTCGACGGCGACGATCCGCGCGGCGCCGGGCATGACCCGCGCCAGGCGATCGGCCTCACCCTCCAGCGGCCGCGACAGGCCCGCGCCGAACAGGCAGTCCACATAGAGGGCCGCCGAGCCCGGCTCCGAGGCCAGCGGCCCGGTCTCGCCCTTCCAGCGCGCGGCCGCCCACTGCGCCGCCGGGCTGGCGGGCGGCCCCAGCGCCTCGACCCGCACCGGCCAGCCGCGCCGGCGCAGGCGCCGGGCGACCACATAGCCGTCGCCGCCGTTGTCGCCCGGGCCGCACCAGACCACCGTCGGGCAGCGGGCGTACCGCGCGCGGATCGCCTCGGCGACGGCCGCGCCGGCCCGCTCCATCAGGACGATCGTCGGGGTCCCCGCCGCGACGGCCGCGCGGTCCGCCGCGGTCATCTCGGCGACGGTCATGATCTGGCGCGGCACGGCTGCTCCTCTTCTCACAGAACCTGGGTGGAAGCCTCGCGGCCTTTGTCGACCAGGATCGACGCGCCGTCGACCCGATCCAACACAGTCACCCTCTCGCCGCCGCCCTCGCCTGCTCCACGCCGGCGGCGCCCCAGGTCGAGGCAGGGCGGCCGTGGCGGATCAGGTGAATGCGGTCATCGGCTTCCTCGCACCTCGAAAGATCTTCCCGATCGAGCGCCGCCGCCGGGCCGTGTTGCAACGCTTCCGGCCCACGCACGGGCGCCGCCCGCCATCGAAACCTGCGAACGCGCAAAAACCGACCCCGCCGCCATCCTCCTCGCCGGCTCGGATTTCGCCACAATCTTCAGCAGCTTCCGAATCGACGGCGCATTTTTCGCCATCTCCACGAGACGATCCCGGCGCCCGCCGGACGCGAACAGCACGGCTCAAGCCTCATTCTCCGCCGCCGAAACCGCCGTTTCGACGATCCCGGGTCGCCAATCGCCGCCCGCGAGCCGATTTGGCCGCCCAAACGCGCACTGACCATTACGCAGGCTTTAAGTGCTCAAATATCGATCAATGAGCAAAACTCGACAGGCCTCGCGCAATAAAGCGCGTCAGCCCGCTTGTGAGCCGGCGGGCCGGCGTGCTCCGTGCCGCTCAGTCAGCGGCGCCCGCGCCGTTTGGGCGTGAAAGAAGTCTGATGAAAAAGATCGAAGCCGTCATCAAGCCGTTCAAGCTGGATGAGGTCAAAGAGGCGCTTCAGGAGATGGGCGTGCAGGGCATGACCGTCCTGGAGGCCAAGGGCTACGGCCGCCAGAAGGGCCATACCGAGCTCTATCGGGGCGCCGAGTACGTCGTCGACTTCCTTCCCAAGATCAAAGTCGAAGTCGTGGTCGAAGACAGCCAGTTGGAGCCCGCGCTCGAAGCCATCACCAACGCCGCCCGCACGGGCCGCATCGGCGACGGCAAGATTTTCGTGTCCGAAATCACGGAAGTCGTCCGCATCCGCACCGGAGAAACCGGCCCGTCCGCCGTCTAGGCCCGGACCGTAACCGCTTAACGCTCAAAGGGGATAAACTATGAGCACCGCCAAGCAGATCCTGGACCTGATCAAGGAAAAGGACGTGAAGTACGTCGACGTCCGCTTCACGGACGTTCGCGGCAAGCTGCAGCACGTGACCTTCGACATCGATCTGGTCGATGACGACTTCCTCAACGACGGCACCATGTTCGACGGCTCGTCGATCGCCGGCTGGAAGGCCATCAACGAGTCGGACATGAAGCTGCGTCCGGACCTGACCACCGCGATCATCGACCCGTTCTACCAGCAGACCACCCTGGCGCTGTTCTGCGACGTGGTGAACCCCGACACGGGCACCCCCTATAACCGCGACCCGCGCTCGATCGCCAAGAACGCCCTGGCCTACGTCAAGTCGTCGGGCATCGGCGACACCGTGTTCTTCGGCCCGGAAGCCGAGTTCTTCATCTTCGACGACGTCCGCTGGAACACCTCGTCGAGCAACACCTCCTACTCGTTCGACTCCGTCGAACTGCCGGGCAACTCGGCCAAGGAATATCCGGAAGGCAACATGGGCCACCGCCCGGGCCCGAAGGGCGGCTACTTCCCGGTCAACCCGGTCGACAGCTGCCAGGACCTGCGCGGCGAAATGCTGGCCGTCATGGGCGAGTTGGGCATGAAGCCGGAAAAGCACCACCACGAGGTGGCGCCGGCCCAGCACGAGCTCGGCCTGAAGTTCGACACCATGGTCACCATGGCCGACCGGATGCAGCTCTATAAGTACGTGATCCACAACGTGGCCCACGCCTACGGCAAGACCGCCACCTTCATGGCCAAGCCGATGTTCGGCGACAACGGCTCGGGCATGCACGTGCACCAGTCGATCTGGCAGGACGGCAAGCCGCTGTTCGCCGGCGACAAGTACGCCGGCCTGTCGGACATGTGCCTGTGGTACATCGGCGGCATCATCAAGCACGCCAAGGCGATCAACGCCTTCTCGAACTCGACCACGAACTCCTACAAGCGCCTGGTGCCCGGCTACGAAGCCCCGGTGAAGCTGGCCTACAGCTCGCGCAACCGCTCGGCCTCGATCCGCATCCCGCACGTCGACTCGCCGAAGGCCAAGCGCATCGAAGCCCGCTTCCCCGACCCGATGGGCAACCCGTACCTGACCTTCGTGGCCCTGCTGATGGCCGGCCTGGACGGCATCAACAACAAGATCGATCCGGGCGCGGCCGCCGACAAGAACCTGTACGATCTGCCGCCCCGCGAGCAGAAGAAGATCCCGGAAGTCTGCGGCTCGCTGCGCGAGGCTCTGGAGAACCTCGACAAGGACCGCGCCTTCCTGAAGGCCGGCGGCGTCATGGACGACGACTTCATCGACAGCTACATCGAGCTGAAGATGGAAGAGGTGATGCGCCTCACCCTGCACCCGCACCCGGTCGAATTCGACATGTACTACAAGTGCTAGGCCTTACGGCTTAGGACGAAGGACGAGGCCCGCGGAGCGATCCGCGGGCCTTTTTCCTGGTCGGTGGTTCTGGCGGCGGCGGGCCAAACCCATGCCGGCCGCGACAAAGCCGAGCGGCGCCGCCGAGAGTCAGATGGGCCGGACGTCGACCGACATCACCTTCTGAACAATCTTCCAGGCGCCCTGCACCTTCAGGCACGACAGCAGGTCCGTGAAGTAGCGCGGCGGCATCTGAAGCCTCAGTTTCACCAGGGCGAGATTGTCCGAAACATCGATGGCGACGACCTCGTCCCTGCGCTCGAGTTCGAGTTTTCGCGGCGCGGTCGCATTGCGCACGCCGGCCAGCCAAGTCGCGATCGGCATCACGCTGACCTCGCCGTCATCGCCAATTCTGGTTACAGCACTGAGGGGATGAAATATCGCCTGAAACCGCTCCGCGTCCATGTCGTACGCAGCATCGAAATAGATTTGAGCCATGGATCGTAAAGTATATTCATCGTTATTCATAGACTTACCCACTGCCTGGTGTCGGAGATTGCTTCGAGAGCGAGGGCGGCGGGACCCATTCTTCCGTTCTGGAACGTTCTCTCCCAGTCGCCATGGAGATTATTCTAGATCGCGCTTATATATGAGGAAAGCGCATATAGCCGCATAGGACCCATGAGCTGGTTTCATGAAGAGCGAACTGAATGATCTCGCGGCGTTCGCTGTCGTCGCCACTGAACGAAGCTTTACGAGGGCCGCGGCCCGGCTTGGGGTCACGCAGTCCGCGCTGAGTCACACGATCCGCAACCTGGAGCGTCGGCTGGAACTGCAGCTCCTTGCTCGGACGACCAAGAGCGTGGCGCCGACCTCGGCGGGCGCCGCGCTCCTGAAGAGTCTCTCGCCAGCGCTCGAACAGATCGATCGCGCGCTCAACGAGGTTCGCACCGCGCGAGATCGGCCGACCGGCCGACTTCGTCTTGCCGTCTCGAAATCCGCCGCTCTCTCGGTGCTGCTGCCCAAACTGCCCGCGTTCGCCGCCGCCTATCCCGAGGTGGTGCTTGATGTGTCCACCTGCACGGGCCAGGTCGATCTGGTCGGGGGCGGGTTCGACGCCGGCATCCAACTTGAAGAATTCATTCAGAAGGACATGATCGCCGCGCGCGTGACCCCGGAGCTGCGGCTGGCCGCCGTCGCTTCACCCGGATATTTCGCGGCACGGAGCCTCCCTCTGAACCCGCGGGACCTGAGCGCCCACAACTGCATCGGGCTCCGCCTGCCAGGAGGCCCGTACCGATGGGAGTTCGAGAAGGGCGGCGTCCCCGTGACAATCACGGTCACCGGGCCGCTCGTCGTCGATGACACGAGCCTCGTCATCCAGGGGGCCTTGACCGGCCTGGGCATCGGACTGGCCTATGAAGATCAGGTGGCCGGCTACATCGACCAGGGCAAGCTCGTCAGGGTGCTGGAAGACTGGTCGCCATCCTTTCCCGGCTTCTTCATCTACTATCCGGGCCGTCGCCATCAATCGGCGGCGCTCTCCGCCCTGATCCGCGCCCTCCGCGTCACCTAGCGCCGCTCCGGCGCAACGCCAGCCCTATCTCCAGCGTGCGTCCCTTGCGCGCCCAAGTTCGATCCTCAGCGGACACGAGCGCTGGCGCTCAGCTCAGCCCAGCCCCACCCCGCCCACCGGCGTCGTCTCGAACCGGTGCCCAAAGCCGGCGATGATCGGCCGGGCCCGGGCGATGGCGGCCTGCACCGCCGGCAGCTTCAGCGAGGCGGCGTGGCTGTCCTTGTCGGTCCAGACCTCGGTGATCCACAGGGCGTCGGCGTCGGTCGCGTCGGTGGCCACGACGTAGCTGAGGCAGCCGGGCATGCCTCCCGTGCTCTCCGACAGGATGGCGACCAGTTCGTCCCGCTTGCCGGGCGCGGCCTTCATCTGGCCGATCAGTCCGTACATCGCCTTGTTCTCCTTGGCCTGGGTCAGCGACGGCGCGGCGCCGGCCGCCAGGGCCAGTCCGCCCGCCAGCAGCGCGCGTCGTTTGATATCGGGTGACAGCATCAGGGTTCCTCCCCCTCGCCATTGTCGGCCAGCAGGGACCGGATCGTGTCAGCATCGGGCGAAGCCAGGGCCGCGCCAAGTCCCAGCAGGTGCAGGGCGTTGAAGCACGGCGGCCGTCCCGCCGGACGCACGATCCGCACGCGGTCGCGCCAAGGGGCCGAGCGGACCAGGTCCAGCGGCGCGATGATCGCCCCCCTGCCGGCGGCGCAGCTTTCCATCGCCTCCTCGATCTCGCCGGCGTGGTCCAGCCGCCGCAGGGCGTCCGGCTGGGCGCCGAACACGGTCTCGAACCAGCGGCCGAACACGAACTCGTACTCGTCATAGGTGGCGAAGGTCGTGCGCGAGAGGCCGGTCAGGTCTTGCGAAATCGCCATGCGGGGCGAGGCGGCCAGCACCAGTTCCTCCCGGGCGATCGGGGTCGACTGCACCGGCGCGGCGACGACCGGCCGGTAGGTGACGCCCAGGTCCACGGCGCCGGTCGCCACCGCCGACAGCACCGTCTCGTGCGCGCCGAACGTCAGCTCGATCGGCCGGTCCGCCGGCAGGCCGGCGTAGAGGCGCGGCGCCAGGCGGTAGCGCCCGAAGGCCGAGACCACGGCCAGGCGCAGCGGGCGCAGGGCCGGGTCGGCGCGGCTCAGGCGCTCGCGGGTGCGCTCCACCTCGTCCAGGGCGCGGCCGACGCTCTCGAACAGGGCCTGGCCGGCGGCGGTCAGGCGCAGGCCCCGCCCCACCCGCTCGAACAGCGGCCGGCCCATCTCGCGCTCGAAGGCCTTCAGGTCGTGGTGGACGGCCGGGGGCGACTTGCCCAGGCGCGGACTGGCGGCGGCGATGCCGCCGGCCGCCGCCACCGCATGGAACACCGCCGCCCGTCGCAGATCGACATGTCGCATCGTTTCGAAATCCAGAACGAAGGCCGCTTCCGTTCGAAATATCGCCAGATGCCGTTCGACGCTAGGTCTGGCTCCACCGAAGGAGGCGCCGATGACCTGGAGACACGCGACACTGGCGATCGCCCTTGCAACCACCGGTCTGGCGGGCGGCCCGGCCCGCGCCCAGACCGAACAGGCGGCCTTCCTGTTCACCTATGACGTCGATCGCGGACAGGAGGCGGCGTTCGAGGCCGGCTACGCCGCGCACCTGCAATGGCACGCCGCCCACGGCGACGCCCTGCCCTGGTTCGGCTGGTTCGTGACCAGCGGCCCGCGCACCGGCCTGTTCGTCGACGGGACCTTCGGCGTCCCGTTCGCGGCCATGGACGCTCGCCCCGACCCGGCCGGCGACGGCGCCGACATGGAAGCCCGCGTCCTGCCCTACGCCAAGGCCCGCGCCTATTCGGCCCACGTCCTGTGGCCCGAGTTGAGCACCGTCCGCAGCCTGGAGGCCCGCCAGCCCGGCCCGGTGCTCGACGTCTACACCCTGCAGGTCTCGCCCGGCGACGTCGCCGCCTTCGAGACCGCCCTGCTGGCCTCGGTCCGGGCCGGCGGGACCGGCAAGGGCGACCTGGCCTGGACCTGGTACCGCCTGGCGGGCGGCGGCGCCCTGGGCGGCTACATGGTGCTGGTCCCGCGCCGGTCCTGGGCCGACCTCGCCCGCCGCCCGACCGACCTGGCGGGCCTGATCGCGGCCGCCCATGGCGCCGGCCCGGACCAGGCCCGGGCGGCGGCCCTGGTCCAGGGCGTCGAGGTCGAGACCTGGTCCTACAAGCCCAAGCTCAGCCGCCTGCCCTAAGCCTTGCACTCGCCCTGGGTCGCGACGCTGACGCCCTGAGCGGCGGCGTTGCAGGCGCTGGGATAGGTCTTGCCGTCGCAGCCGCACACCGGGGCGTAGATCATCGTGCAGACCTGGGGGGCCTTGCGGCAGGTCCCCGCGCCGTCGGCGACCTGGCACTGGCCGGCCGGCTTCTGGCAGACCAGGCCCGAGGCGCACTGGAAGCCGGCGAAGCCGCCGCACATGCCGCCCTCGGCCACCGGGGTGCGGGCGTGCGACGCGGGCGGATTCGGCGCCGGCTGGTCGGTCCCCGGGCTGGTGCAGCCCAGCAGCACGAGCGCGGCGAGCGCGGAAAACAGGCTGCGCAGGGTCATGACCGGCTCCTTTTCGATCGAAGGCCCAAGATTGCCACGTCCTCGCCGCGGCGGGCAAACCCTGATCGGTTGCATGCGCCAACCTCAAGCTGTTCCGGGTTTCCGGGACGATCGCCGTGCGGGCACGCAGCCCCTTTTCAGGAGACGGCGCAGAGCCCATACGAGGCGCTCCCGCCGAATCGACGCATGTTCCCCTAATGTCCTCCAAAGACGATCCCAACTTCTCGCTGTTCGGCGACGACGCCCTCGCCCCGGTTCCCGCCTCGCCCTTCCCGGCCCGCGAGCCGCATCCCGAGCCCGCGCCGCGGGCGGCCGCCCCGCCCCCGCCCTCGGCCAAGCCCAGCGCCCCGGCCGCGCCCCCGTCGTCCGACGGTTACGACGCCAGCTCGATCGAGGTGCTGGAAGGCCTGGAGCCCGTGCGCATGCGCCCGGGCATGTACATCGGCGGCACCGACGAGCGCGCCCTGCACCACCTGTTCGCCGAAGTGCTGGACAACTCGATGGACGAGGCCGTGGCCGGCTTCGCCAAGACCATCGAGGTCAAGCTGGACGCCGACGGCTTCCTGTCGGTGCGCGACGACGGCCGCGGCATGCCGGTCGACCCCCACCCCAAGCATCCGGGCAAGTCGGCCCTGGAAGTGATCATGACCGTCCTGCACGCGGGCGGTAAGTTCAGCGGCAAGGCCTACGAGACCTCCGGCGGCCTGCACGGCGTCGGCGCCAGCGTCGTCAACGCCCTGTCGGAGCTGGTCGAGGTCACCGTCTGGCGCGACGGCTTCGAGCACCGCCAGAGCTTCGCGCGCGGCAAGCCGCTGGGTCCGGTCGAGAAGATCCAGCCCAGCCGGAAGCGCGGCACCCAGGTGCGCTTCAAGCCCGACGACCAGATCTTCGGCGAGGGCTGCGCCTTCAAGCCGGCGCGCCTGTACCGCATGGCCCGCTCCAAGGCCTATCTGTTCCGCGGCGTGCAGATCAAATGGTCCTGCGACGCCTCGCGCATCCACGACCAGACCCCGGCCGAGGCCACCTTCCACTTCCCCAACGGCCTGGCCGACTTCCTGGCCGAGCGGACCAAGGGGCTGGAGATGGTCACGCCCGACAGCTTCTCGGGCCGCATCGAACGCCAGGGCGAGGCCGGCGCCGTCGAGTGGGCCATCGCCTGGACCCCGCGCGGCTTCGGCGAGCACGACGGCTTCATGCAGTCGTACTGCAACACCGTGCCGACCCCCGAGGGCGGCACGCACGAAAGCGGCCTGCGCGCCGCCCTGACCCGGGGGCTCAAGGCCTATGCCGAGCTTAAGGGCGAGAAGCGCGCGACGATCATCACCGCCGACGACGTCATCGCCCAGGCGGGCGCCCTGATCTCGGTGTTCATCAAGAACCCGGAATTCCAGGGCCAGACCAAGGAGAAGCTGTCGTCGTCCGAGGCCCAGCGTTTCGTCGAGAATGCCCTGCGCGACCCGTTCGACCACTGGCTGACCGGCAGCCCCAAGGCCGCCCAAGCCCTGCTGGAGTTCGTGATCGAGCGGGCCGAGGAGCGCCTCAAGCGCCGCAAGGACAAGGAAGTCCAGCGCGCCTCGGCGACCCGAAAGCTGCGCCTGCCCGGCAAGCTGGCCGATTGCGCGGCCGGGGCCGTGGACGGCGCCGAGCTGTTCATCGTCGAGGGCGACTCGGCCGGCGGCTCGGCCAAGCAGGCCCGCAACCGCAAGAACCAGGCGATCCTGCCCCTGCGCGGCAAGATCCTCAACGTGGCCTCGGCCAGCGGCGAGAAGTTCACGGCCAATAAGGAGCTCAGCGACCTGATGCTGGCGCTGGGGGCCCAGGGCGGCAATCGGTACAAGGAAGAGGATCTGCGCTACGAGCGGATCATCATCATGACCGACGCTGACGTCGACGGCGCCCACATCGCCAGCCTGCTGATCACCTTCTTCTACCGGACCATGCCCGAGCTGATCCGCCAGGGTCACCTGTTCCTGGCCCTGCCGCCGCTGTACCGCATCAGCCATGGCGGCAAGAGCGCCTACGCCCGCGACGACGCCCACAAGGACGAGCTGCTGGCCACGACGTTCAAGGGCAAGAAACCCGAGATCGGCCGCTTCAAGGGCCTGGGCGAGATGATGGCCTCCCAGCTCAAGGAGACCACCATGGACCCGGCCGTGCGGACGCTGGCCAAGATCACCCTTCCCCGCTCTGAGGAAGCGGTCGAGGCCCTGGTCGAGACCCTGATGGGCCGCAAGCCCGAGCTGCGCTTCCGCTTCATCCAGGAAAACGCCGAGTTCGCGGCCGACGACCTGGATCTCTAGCCAAACGCCCGCCCGATCCTTCCGCGGGATCGGGCGGGTCATTTTCGGGCGTTTTGGCGCGACCTATAAAAGAATCTGACATTTCAGTTTGGCGGCGCTCAACCGTCGCTAAACCCCCAAATGAATTCGACTTTTCGCGTTTCGAAAATCGAAATCGCTCGATTTTTGACCGATTTGTCGACCTTTTTCGCTTTTCGCGGACGCTTTTTAGGCAGATGCAAGGTCCTGAACTCGATTTCGCGTCGAACCGCTTGCGGATCCGGCGCGACGTCTAGCCGAGCGACGCCCCGAGACGTCGCCGAAACCAGGGAAGTCGTTCCATGAAGACCCTCCTCGCCTCGACCGCCGCGCTCCTCCTGCTCGCCGGCGCCCCGCTGGCCGTCGCCGCGCCGGCCGATATGCAAACCGTCAGCATTCCGGTCTCCAAGGCCAAGCTGAACCTCGACAATCCGCGGGACGCCCGGGTGCTGATGCGCCGCATCGATAACGCCGCGCTGGAAGCCTGCGGCGCCGACACCCACAGCTTCGTGGAGGTCAAGCGCGCCGTGGCCGCCTCGGCCTGCCACCGCGACGCCGTCGCCGGCGCCAGGTCCCAGCTGAACAACAACCAGGCCTCGCTGACCGTCACCGGCGTCCGCGGCCGCTAGAGCATTTTCGAGCGAATTGGACACCGGTTCGCGTGAAGAAAATGCGTTAAAGCAAAGATCTGGAGCGTCGACCTGATGCAATCAGGTGGGCGCTCCTGGCTTCTATTCTCTCCCGCTCGAAGGAGAGGTCGGCGAAGCGCCCGGGGTCCCGCCTCGGGCGTTTTGCGTTTCGGGTCTTCGTCGGCGCGCGGCCATTTCGCCGCACCGCAGCATTCTTTCCCCAGGCCCCTTGCTTTCCGGACGGTTTTGGCCTCCTTAGGCGGCCCATCGGACCGAGTTTCACCGCGCCCTCATCGGCATCCCGGCGAAAAAGGTCTATTCTCTGAAGATATTGACCAAGAACACGGTCCATTTGGGGGTCGTATTTGGTCGTGGTGCGGACCGCGCGCGTTTGTGTGTGCGCCGTTCGCTTGAACCGAACTGGACCCGTATGCCCTTCCCCGCCTCCCACCCCGCTCTTGAGCGGGCTCTTGCCGCTCAAGGTTATCTCGAGCCCACCCCCGTCCAGGCCGCCGTGCTGGAAGCCGACGCCAACGGCCGCGACCTGCTGGTCAGCGCCCAGACCGGCTCGGGCAAGACCGTCGCCTTCGGCCTGGCCGCCGCGCCCACCCTGCTGGGCGACGCCGACCGGTTCGAGAAGGCCGGCGCCCCGATGTGCCTGGTCATCGCCCCGACCCGCGAACTGGCCATCCAGGTCAATCGCGAGCTGACCTGGCTCTACGCCGAGGCCGGCGCCGTGGTCGTCAACTGCGTGGGCGGCATGGACGCCCGCCGCGAGCAGCGGGCCCTGAACTTCGGCGCCCACATCGTGGTCGGCACGCCCGGCCGCCTGCGCGACCACATCGAGCGCGGCCACCTGGACCTGTCGGAGCTGAAGGTCGCCGTCCTAGACGAGGCCGACGAGATGCTCGACATGGGCTTCCGCGAGGACCTGGAGTTCATCCTCGACGCCGCGCCCAAGGAACGCCGCACCCTGCTGTTCTCGGCCACCCTGGCGCGCGAAATCATCGCCCTGGCCCGCAACTACCAGGACGACGCCCTGCGGATCGACACGATCGGCCGCAACGAACCCCACCGCGATATCGAATACCGCGCCGTGCGCGTGGCCCCCAACGAGGTCGAACACGCGGTGGTCAACCTGCTGCGCTATTTCGAAAGCCCCGGCGCCCTGGTGTTCGCCAACACCCGCGAAAGCGTCCGCGCCCTGCACAGCAAGCTGCGCGAGCGCGGCTTCGCCGTGGTCGGCCTGTCGGGCGAGCTGAGCCAGCGCGAACGGGCTGACGCCCTGCAGGCCCTGCGCGACGGCCACGCCCGCGTCTGTGTCGCCACCGACGTCGCCGCCCGCGGCCTGGACCTGCCCGACCTGGGCCTGGTCATCCACGCCGAGCTGCCGGTCAACAAGGCCACCCTGCTGCACCGTTCGGGCCGCACCGGCCGGGCCGGCAAGAAGGGCGTCAGCGCCCTGGTCGTGCCCTACACTCGCCGCCGCAAGGCCGAGCAGTTGCTGATGGCCGCCGGCGTCGAAGGCCAGTGGGGCGGCGCTCCGACCGCCGACGAGATTCGGGTCAAGGACACCGAGCGCCTGCTGGACGATCCGATCTTCGCCGAGGCCTCGAACGAGGACGACGCCGGCCTGGTCGCGGCCATGCTGGAGAAGCGCACGCCGGAAGAACTGGCCGCCGCCCTGATCCGCGCCCGCCGCGCCAAGCTGCCGGCCCCGGAAGAGATCTACGACGACCCGCGCCATGGCGCCGATCCGGGCCCGCGCGTCCGGGGCGAACGCTCCAACGATCGGGGCGACCGCTTCGCCGACCGCGACTTCGCGCCCCGGGGCGACTTCGGGGATCGCCCGGAACGCGAACCGCGCGCCGACATGACCAACTCGGCCTGGTTCCGCCTCAACACCGGCCGCCGCAACAACGCCGACCCCAAATGGCTGATCCCGCTGATCTGCCGCCTGGGCCACATCACCAAGAAGGACATCGGCTCGATCCGGATCTTCGACTACGACACCAAGTTCGAGATCTCGGCCGAGGCGGAAGTGAAGTTCGGGGCCGCCGTCCAGGCCACCGTGCGCGACGACGTGACCATCACCCCGACCACGGCCCCGGCCGCCCGGGACGCCGGTCCGCGCAAGGAGTACGCCCCGCGTCCGCCGCGTGACGACAGCGACGCGCCGCGCCGCGAGTACGCCCCGCGTCCGCCGCGCGACAACGATCGCGGTCCGCGCGCCAACGCCCCGGGCTCGCGCGACCATACGCCTCGTCCGTCCGCGTTCGGCGCCGACGGCGTGAGCAACGCCAAGCCCTATGACCGCGGCCAGGAGCCCAAGCGCGACTACAAGCCGCGCGCCAATGACCATCAAAGAGGGGACGAAGCGCCCAAGCGCGACTTCAAACCCCGCGCGGAAGGTCCCAAGCGCGAGTTCAAGCCGCGCGACGAAGCGCCCCGCGCCCATGCCGAAGCCGCTCCGCGTCGCGCCCCGCGCACCGATCGCGAGAGCGTGCCCTACGATCCGGCCGCCACGCCCGAAAAGCCGTTCCGCAAGCCCCGCGCCGACGCGGGCGCGGCCCCGGCCAAGCCGTTCAAGGGTCCCAAGCCGTTCAAGGCCCCAAAGACCTTCAAGAGCGGGGGCGACTTCGGCGGCAAGCCGGCGTTCGGCGGTCCCAAGCCCGCCTTCGGCAAGAAGCCGGGCGGCAAGGCGCCGTTCAAGAAGAAGTAGTTTGAGGCGGAGGGGGTGAAGACCCCCTCAGTCGCTTCGCGACAGCTCCCCCAGAGGGGGAGCATCTGCACAGCGTAGATCCTCCCCCTCTGGGGGAGGTGGCCCGAAGGGCCGGAGGGGGCGGCGCGGCCTAAACCGCCTGCCCCGCGCACCAGCCCGACGCCCAGGCCCACTGGAAGTTATAGCCGCCCAGCCAGCCGGTGACGTCCACCACCTCGCCGATGAAATACAGCCCCTGCGCCGCCTTGGCCTCCAGGGTCCGCGAGTCCAGGCCGTCGGTGTCGACCCCGCCCAGCGTCACTTCCGCGGTCCGGTAGCCTTCCGAGCCCACCGGCTTGAACGTCCAGGCGTTGACCGTCGCGGCCACGCCGCGCAGCAGCACGTCCGAGCAATCGGCCATGTTGCCGTAGGCCCCGGCGTCCTCGGCGATCAGCTGGGCCAGGCGCTTGGGCAGCATCTCGCCCAGCACGGTCGACAAGGCCCGCTTGGGCGTCGCGGTCCGGGCGGTCCGCAGCGCCTGGAACACGTCGACGCCCGGCGCCATGTTCACGCTGATCTCGCCCCCCTCGCGCCAGTAGGACGAGATCTGCAGGATCGAGGGTCCGGACAGGCCGCGGTGGGTGAACAGCATGGCCTCGGCGAATTTCGTCTTACCGCTGGAGACCACCGCGTCCAGGGCCACGCCCGACAGCGGGGCCAGGCGCTCCAGGGTCTTGACCTCGAAGGTCAGCGGCACCAGGGCCGGACGGGTCTCGACGATGGCCAGGCCGAACTGCTGGGCGATCTCGTAGCCCAGGCCGGTCGCGCCCATCTTGGGGATCGACTTGCCGCCGGTGGCGACGACGACCGAACGGCAGGTCACCGGCCCGTGCGAGAAGCTGACCCGCCAGCCCTCCCCGTCCCTGGCCACGCCCTTGACCTCGGTCTCCAGGCGCAGGGTCACGCCCGCCTGCTCCATCTCGGCCAGCAGCATGTCGATGACCTGACGGGCCGAGCCGTCGCAGAACAGCTGGCCCAGGGTCTTCTCGTGGAAGGCGATGCCGTACTTCTGGACCAGGGCGATGAAGTCGCTTGGCCGATAGCGGCGCAGGGCTGAGACGCAGAACTTCGGATTGGCCGACAGGAAGTTGGCCGGGGCCGTGTTGACGTTGGTGAAGTTGCAGCGGCCGCCGCCGCTGATGCGGATCTTCTCGCCGGGGGCCTTGGCGTGGTCGACGACCAGCACCTTGCGGCCGCGCTTGCCCGCCTCGATGGCGCACATCATGCCGGCCGCGCCGGCGCCCAGCACCACGACGTCGAAATCTTCCAAGGCCCACGCCCTCTCTCTTGAGCGGCGTATCGACAGGAGGCCGGCCGGGAAGTCAATGCGGCGGGAACAGCCAGGGCAGTCCGGCCTTGGTCGACGGGTCGTAGATCGTGCCGTGGTGCTCGTTCGGCATGGGGTCGTAGCGCCAGGCCAGGCCCTTGGGCGGCGCGGCCCTGAGCGCGGCGACCACGCGATCGACGCCCGCCTGCATCGTCGTCCCCTCGTCGCCGATCGACAGGTAGAGACGGCGCCCCTTGAACCCGCCCCGCCTCAGCAGGGCCGGAGCCTGGCGTGACAGGCTCTGGTCGTCCCACCACAGGCTGGGGCTGGCGGCCAGATAGGCGTCGAAAGCCCGGGGCTCGCGCAGAAAGGTCTCGACCACGAACAGGCCGGCCAGGGATTCGCCGATCAACCCGCTGCGGCCGTCGACGCGGTAGCGCGCCTTCACCCAGGGCCGCAGTTCATCGACGAGAAAACGGCGATAGGCCGCGGAACCGCCGGACTGCGGCAGCCGCTTGACGTCGTCGGCGAAGGTCGCCGGGTGGGTCAGGTCGTGCTTGCGGTCGACGCCCTCGATCCCGACCACGATCATCGGGGCCAAGGCGCCGGCGGCGACCATCTGCGAGACGAAGTCGGTGATCTTGGGGAAATCCTCCTGAACCACCCCGCCGTCGAGCAGGTAGAGGGTTGGGAACCGCTCCTGGCCGTCCGCATAGCCCGGCGGCAGGGCCACATTGACCCGGCGCTGGCCGCCCAGCACGCGGCTGTCGACTAGGAAGGTCCCGTCCGGCGTGACCGCGCGGGCCCGGTGGGGGACGAAGGCGGGAACGGCGGCGGCGCCCGCGGCGGCCAGGAATCGTCTGCGATGCATGCCCAAGGCTCGGCCACCAAGCGCGAACCGCCAAGCGTCTTTGTCGAATGCGCCGCCCCGCGCTTGACGCCAGCGCCTGGGAGGTTAGGAACCCTGCCCTCCTCCCGCCCAGGCGCTCCCATGACGTCCGTTCCGCAAACGACGATCGGCATCGATTTCGGCACGACCAACACCGTGGTCTCGATGACCCATGGCGACGGCCCCGCCACCCTGGTCAGGTTCCCGGCGGCGGGCGGCGACATCTTCGCCTTCCGCTCGGCCCTGAGCTTCCACGCCGTCATGGGCGTCAACGGCCGGCCGAACGAACTGGTGACCGAGGCCGGCCCCTGGGCGATCGAGGCCTATGTCGAGGACCCGCTGGAGACCCGCTTCATCCAGTCGTTCAAGACCTTCGCCGCCAGCGCCGCCTTCACCGAGACCAAGATCCTCAACAAGCGCTACCTATTTGAGGACCTGCTGTCGGACTTCCTGCTGAAGCTGAAGGCCCATGGCGGCGCGGCGATGGACACCCTGCCGCCGCGGGTGATCGTCGGCCGGCCGGTGACCTTCGCCGGCGGCAATCCGGACGAGGCCCTGGCCCTGGCGCGCTACGAGGCCGGCTTCCGGCGCCTGGGCTTCAACGACATCCGCTACGCCTACGAGCCCGTCGGTGCGGCGTTCTTCTTCGCCCGCCAGCTGAAGCAGGACGCCACCGTGCTGGTCGCCGACTTCGGCGGCGGCACCAGCGACTTCTCGATCGTGCGGTTCGAGCGGGTCCCTTCTGAAAATGGGGGCGACAAGTTGCGCTCCACCGCCCTGGCCCGCTCGGGGGTCGGCGTGGCCGGCGACGCGTTCGACTACCGGATCATCGACCAGCTGGTCTCACCCGAGCTGGGCAAAGGCAGCCTCTACAAGGCGTTCGACAACCGTCTGCCGATCCCCCAGCGCTACTACACCGCCTTCGCCCGCTGGGATCAGCTGGCCCTGCTGCGCGCCTCCAAGGACATGCGCGACATCCGCGCCCTGGAGCGCACGGCGATGGAGCCCGAGAAGATCGCCCGCCTGATCGAAGTGCTGGACGACAACCACGGCTACGCCCTCTACCGCGCCGTCTCGGCCCTGAAGGAGGCGCTGTCGAGCCGGGACGAGGCGACGTTCCGCTTCGAGGCCGGCTCGGTGCTGATCGAGAAAGCCGTCCGGCGCACGGACTTCGAGGGCTGGATCGCCCCGGAGCTGAAGGCCATCGAGACCGCCGTCGACCAGGCGCTGGAGCGCTCGGGCCTGGGGCCGGACGGCGTCGACCGCGTCTTCCTCACGGGCGGCAGCTCGTTCGTCCCGGCCGTGCGCGAGATCTTCCTGCGCCGCTTCGGCGCGGCGAAGATCGAGAGCGGCGGCGAGTTCGAATCCATCGCCTCGGGCCTGGCCCTGATCGGCCGCGAGAGCGACCTGGACCTGTGGAGCGAGAAGGTGGGCTGACCCTTCGAACGCAGAAAGGGCCGCGCGATCTGCATCGCGCGGCCCTTTCCTTGTCGACGTCGCGGGATCGCTACTTGCCGTTCAGCGCCGCCTGGGCCGCCGCCAGGCGAGCGATCGGCACGCGGTAGGGCGAGCAGGACACGTAGTCCAGGCCGACGCTCTCGCAGAAGGTGATCGAGGCGGGGTCGCCGCCGTGCTCGCCGCAGATGCCCAGCTTGACGTCCGGACGGGCCGCGCGGCCGCGCTCGGCGGCGATGCGGATCAGGTCGCCGACGCCCTCCTGGTCGAGGCTGACGAAGGGGTCCTTGTCGAAGATGCCCTTGTCGATATAGGCGCCCAGGAACTTGCCGGCGTCGTCGCGGCTGATGCCGAAGGTGGTCTGGGTCAGGTCGTTGGTGCCGAAGCTGAAGAACGCGGCGTTGGCGGCCAGGTCGCCGGCCCGCAGGGCGGCGCGCGGCAGTTCGATCATGGTGCCGACCGTGTACTGAAGATCCACGCCCTGCTCTTCCAGCACCGCCTTGGCGGTGCGGTCGGTCAGGTCGCGCAGGTACTTCATCTCCTCGCCCTTGGCGACCAGCGGGTGCATGATCTCGGGAATCGGCGCGGCCTTGCCGGACTTGGCGATGTCGCAGGCCGCCTCGAGGATCGCCCGCACCTGCATCTCGTAGATCTCGGGATACGACACGCCCAGGCGGCAACCGCGGTGACCCAGCATCGGGTTGGTCTCGTGCAGCTCCTTGGCCCGGCGCAGCAGCTTGCCGGCGTCCAGGCCCGTGGCCTCGGCCACCGCCGCGACGTCTTCCTCCGTATGCGGCAGGAATTCGTGCAGCGGCGGGTCCAGCAGGCGGATGGTGACCGGCAGGCCCTCCATGATCGTGAACAGCTCGACGAAGTCGGCTTTCTGGAAGGGCGCGATCTTGGCCAGGGCGGCGCGGCGGCCGGCCTCGTCGTCGGCCAGGATCATCTCGCGCACGGCGGCGATCCGGGTGTCGTCGAAGAACATGTGCTCGGTGCGGCACAGGCCGATGCCTTCCGCGCCGAACTGCCGGGCGGTCTGGGCGTCGAGCGGGGTCTCGGCGTTGGCGCGGACCTTCATCCTGCGCGCCGCGTCGGCCCATTCCATCAGGGTGGCGAAGTCGCCGGTCAGCTCGGGCTCGATCATCTTGGGCGCGCCGACCAGGATCTCGCCGGTCGAGCCGTCGATGGTGATGGTCTCGCCGGCCTTGAACTCGCGGCCGCGCACCCGGAACAGCCCTTCCTTGGGGAAGATGGCCACATCGCCCGCGCCGCTGACGCAGGCCCGGCCCATGCCGCGCGCCACCACGGCGGCGTGGCTGGTCATGCCGCCCCGGGCGGTGATGATGCCCCGCGCGGCGTGCATGCCGTGGATGTCCTCGGGGCTGGTCTCCTCGCGCACCAGGATCACGGCCTCGCCGGCGGCGGCGGCCTTTTCGGCGGCGTCGCTGTCGAAGACGATCTTGCCCGTGGCCGCGCCGGGCGAGGCCGGCAGGCCCTTGGCGATCAGCTCGCGATGGGCGGTGGGGTCGATGGTCGGGTGCAGCAGCTGGTCCAGCGAGGCCGGCTCGACGCGGCCGATGGCCTCCTCGCGGCTGATCACGCCCTCGGCGGCCATGTCGACGGCGATCTTCAGGGCGGCCTTGGCCGTGCGCTTGCCGCTGCGGGTCTGCAGCATGTAGAGCTTGCCCTGCTCGACCGTGAACTCGATGTCCTGCATGTCGCGGTAGTGGCGCTCCAGCGTCTCGACCACGGTCTTGAACTGGCCGAACACCGTCGGCATCGCCTCTTCCATCGAGGGGGCCGTGTCGCCCATCTCCTCGCGGGCGGCCTTGGTCAGGGACTGCGGCGTGCGGATGCCGGCCACCACGTCCTCGCCCTGGGCGTTGATCAGGAACTCACCGTAGAGGCGGCCGTCGCCGTTGCTGGGGTTGCGGGTGAAGGCCACGCCCGTGGCCGAGGTCTCGCCCATGTTGCCGAACACCATCGACTGGATATTGACGGCGGTGCCCCAGGCCTCGGGGATGTCGTGCATGCGGCGATAGAACTTGGCCCGGTCGTTCATCCAGCTGGCGAACACCGCGCCGATCGCGCCCCACAGCTGCTCCTGGGCGTCCTGCGGGAACGGCTTGCCCAGGGCCTCGCGCACGGCGGCCTTGTAGTCCTTGATCACCCCGGCCCAGTCGTCGGCCGTCAGGGCCGTGTCGACCGTGACGTCCAGCCGGTCCTTGTGGTCGTCGAGGATCTCCTCGAACATGTGGTGCTCTAGGTCGAGCACGACGTTGGAGTACATCTGGATGAAGCGGCGATAGCTGTCATAGGCGAACCGGCGGTCGCCGGAGAGCTGGGCCAGGCCCTCGACGGTCTCGTCGTTGAGGCCCAGGTTCAGGACGGTGTCCATCATGCCCGGCATCGAGGCCCGGGCGCCCGAGCGCACCGACACCAGCAGCGGGTTGGCCACGTCGCCGAAGCGCTTGCCGGTCAGTTGCTCGACCGTCGCCAGGCCGGCCTTGACCTGGTCGGCCAGTTCGGCCGGGTACTGCTTGCCGTTGGCGTAGTAGTGGACGCAGGCCTCGGTCGTCACCGTGAAGCCCGGCGGCACCGGCAAGCCCAGGGACGACATCTCGGCGAGATTGGCGCCCTTGCCCCCCAGCAGGTTCTTCATCTTGGCGTCGCCGTCGGCGCCGCCCCCCCCGAACGAATAGACCCATTGCGTCGTGGTCAGCGTATCAACCGGCATATCTTGTTCACCCTGCGATAGTGAAAAACCGGCGGCTCTCTGATGGAACCGTCCTGGCTTGGGACAATGAGCGTAACGCCCATCCCGCACTGCAATATCCGGGCGTTCAGTAGCATCTTGTCAAAGAAGCCGTCCACCGACGGTTTGCGGTTCGCAGTCTAAACCGAAATTTCGGCAAATTCTTCCAATGACAACGTTGTCCTGACCGAGATTTGCGCGAATACCCGTATCGACGAACATCGCGCCGAGTCTTGGGGCCGGCGCCATGCGCCCCTTCTCGCCATGGTGAAGCTAGGGTTCGGGGCCGGTTGCAGAGCAGATCGACGGCGGCGATGCGACCGCGCCGGGCGAGTCGAAACGCCGCTGTGACCAAAAGCCGCGCCCTCCGCCGTCGCGATCCGGAATGCGGTAGGACTGCGGCATGACGTGGCTCAATCCCTCCTCCGTGACGCGCGGCGTACGATCCCTGCACTGGATCGTCGGCGCGACCATCGTCCTGGTGGCCGTCTCGGTCCTGGGCAGCGTCGCCCTGATGCTGTTCGCCGCCCGCTCGCTGGACCGCCTGGAGAGCCAGGACGAGCGCGAACTGGTCCAGCGCACGATCCAGCGCGACCTGCAGCGCACGACCCGCGAACTGACCTCGGCGACGGTCTGGGACGACGCCGCCAAGGCCATGGGCCCGCCCGTCGACCTGGCCTGGGCCGACATCAACACCGGCGCCTACTACCATCAGTACTTCCAGCACGACCTGACCTTCGTCATACGCGACGGCCGAATGATCTACGGGTCGCTGGCGGGCGCCCGGGTGTCCGCCGACGCCCTGGGCGCGCTGCCGGCCGACGCCGCGCCGCTGATCGCCCGGGTCGCCGCCAAGGCCCAGGCCGTGCACCGCGCCAACCGCTTTGGCCTCGCGAATTCGACCACGGACGCCGGCCTGGTGCGGTCCGGCGACGAGATCTATCTGGTGGCGGCCGCCGACGTGATCGCCGAGACCGCCCCGCTCGCGGCCGCCCAGCGGGAAACGCCGCCCGCGGTGGTGGTCACCGCGCGCCGGATCAGCACGGCCTACACCCGCGGCCTGCGGCAGGACCTGGGCATCGAGGGCCTGTCGTTGATCGCCGAGAGCCGGTCCAGCGACACCAGCATCCCGCTGCACGACATCCGGGGCCAGCCGATCGGCGCGCTCAGCTGGACGGCGCACGATCCGGGCACCTCGCTGCTCAAGGCCGGAGCCCCCTGGATCGTTCTGGTCTTCGTCGCGCTGCTGGCCGCGGCCGTCGTCCTGTTCCTGCGGGTCACCGACGCCCTGCACAAGCTGGCCGACAGCCGTCGCGCCCTGATCGCGGCCAAGGAGGAGGCCGAGGCCGCCAACGTCGCCAAGACCCAGTTCCTGGCCAATATGAGCCACGAGATCCGCACGCCGTTGAACGGGGTCCTGGGCATGACCCAGGTCATGCAGGCCGACCAGCTGCCGGACCACCAACGCAGCCGCCTGGACCTGATCCACCAGTCCGGCCAGGCGCTGCTGGCCCTGCTGAACGACATTCTCGACATGGCGCGGCTGGAGAGCGGCCGGGTTCGCCTGCGCGACGAGCCCTTCGACCTGCCGGTCCTGGTGGAGGCGACCTGCGCCCTGTTCTCGGGCGCGGCCGCCAACAAGGGCATCGCCCTGAGCTTCGCGGTGGCGCCGGGCTGCGAAGGCGCCTGGATCGGCGATCCGATCCGCCTGCGGCAGGTGCTGGGCAACCTGGTCGCCAACGCCGTCAACTTCACGCACCACGGCTCGGTGCGGGTCGAGGTGCGGGCCTCCGAAACCGGCCTGCGGTTCGAGGTGCGCGACACCGGCGTCGGCATCGCGCCGGAGCATCGCCCCCGGCTGTTCAAGATCTTCTCGCAGCTCGACACCTCCATGACCCGCGCCTACGAGGGCTCGGGCCTGGGCCTGGCGATCAGCCACGACGTCGTCACCCTGATGGGCGGCGTGATCGGCGTCGACAGCACGCCCGGCGCCGGCTCGACCTTCCATTTCGAGGCCCCGCTGCGCCGGGCGCGGACGGAACGGCCGTCGCTTAGGGTGGTGGGGCGATAAAAGTCGAAGACGACGATTTCTCGCGTTGCCTCGACGGTCGACCCTAAGTTTGGCTGACGACTCCCTTGTCTAGGACGTCGTCATGGTTCCTCGTGAAGCCTGGATCGCTGTCTACATGATGGCGGATCACTATCGCGGCACGCTCTATACTGGCGTCACCGCCTATTTTCACAGCCGCATCATCCAGCATCGCGAAGGTCGAGGCGGTTTCACCAAGCGTTATGGGCTTACGCGCCTGGTTTGGTACGAGGTTCACGACCTGATGACCGAAGCCATTCAGCGCGAGACCTCGCTCAAGCGCTATCCCCGCCAATGGAAGATCAATCTGATCGAGGCCGACAATCCACATTGGGACGATCTATACGCGTCGGTGTTCGAGTGGACGCCAGTTCCGCGACAGGTCTAGCCAAACCCAACCCTCCGTCATTCTCGCCCTTGTGGCGAGAATCCCTGGTTCAGCCCGCAAGGGCGTCACCTTGGCGCGCCGGCGCGCCACACCGCTGCCCGTGCGGCGGACAAAGGGATTCTCGCCACAAGGGCGAGAATGACGATCGGTGGTGGGTTCGGAGCCCGGCCCCCTACCCGCCGATCAGCGAGAAGTCGGCCACCTGGCCCATGGCGTCGCGGACAGCGGCCAGGGTTTTCAGGCGGCTGTCGCGTTCGGCCGGGACGTCCGAATTGACGAACACCCCGTCCAGGAAGGCGTCGACCGGGCC
This sequence comes from Caulobacter sp. UNC279MFTsu5.1, assembly GCF_900114015.1. Lineage (GTDB taxonomy): Bacteria > Pseudomonadota > Alphaproteobacteria > Caulobacterales > Caulobacteraceae > Caulobacter. Next base: position 28,574 of record NZ_FORN01000036.1, read on the forward strand.
GCGCAGGCCGGCCAGCTCCCGCATGGCGGCGGTGAAGTCCTCGGCGGCCAGGGCGTCGGCCAGCGGCTTTTCGATCATCCGCAGGGCGTCGTGCAGTTGCACCTCCGGAGCCGAGGCGTCGGGCAGGATCTCGCGGCCGCCTTGCGCCTTCCAGCCCTTCTTCTCCTCCGCCTTGAGGATGTTGGAGGCGCGCTTGTAGCCGGCCAGCAGGTTCTTGCCGTCATCGGTCTTGAGGAACCCGTCCAGCGCCTCGACCCGGGCGACGATGCGCACCAGGTCGTCGTCGCCGAGCGCGAACACGGCGTCGACGAGGTCGTGACGCTTGCCCTGGTCCTTGAGCGTGACCTTCAGGCGGTCAGCGAAGAAGGCGAGAAGGTCGTAGACTACCGCCCGGGCGGCGCGTGAATCTTCGTCCTCCGGCAGTGGCGCGTCAGGCCGAAGCGATACGTTGAGCATGCCCGACTTGAAGAGACGTACGAAACCCAGTAGCGCGCTGCCCCCCGCGAATAACAATGGCAAGCGGTGGCCGCCATCCAGGATCGTGCGGATCACACCTAGGGCGGCGCGACGCAGCGCATAAGGGTCCTTGGAGCCGGTCGGCTTCTCGTCGATGACGAAGAAGCCGGCCAGGGTGTCGAGCTTGTCCGCCAGAGCCACCGCCACGCTAAGCGGTGCGGCCGGAACAGCGTCGGACGGCCCCTGGGGCTTGTAGTGGTCGCGGATGGCGCCGGCGATGTCAGCGTCGAGGCCAAATTCGCGGGCGTAGTAGCCGCCCATCAGACCCTGTAGTTCAGGGAACTCGCCCACCATCTGTGAGGCGAGATCGCCCTTGGCCAAGCGCGCGGCTTCTCTGGCCTTTTCAACGTCGGCGCCCACCTGCGGCGCAATCCAAGTAGCCAGGGCGACGATGCGCTCCACCCGCTCGGCCATGGTGCCCAGCTTGGCGTGGAAGGTCACGCCGTTCAGCTTGTCCAGCCACGGCTCGAAGCCGACCTTGACGTCCTCGTCCCAGAAGAACCGGGCGTCGGACAGGCGCGAGGACAGCACCTTGGCGTTGCCCTCGGCGATCACCTTGCCGCCGTCGGCCGACTGGACGTTGGCGATGGTGATGAAGTGCGGGGCTAGGCCACCAGTGGCCGGGTCGCGGACCGCGAAATACTTCTGGTGGGTGCGCATCGAGGTGCGGATCACCTCGCCCGGCAGGTCCAGGAAGGCTGGGTCCATGTCGCCCAGCACCGGGGTCGGCCATTCGGCCAGGCCGGCGACTTCCTCGAGCAGACCCAGGTCCTCAACCAACTCCAGGTTCCGGGCGAAGCACAGGGTCTTGCAGCCTTCCAGGATGCGGCTCTTGCGCTCCTCGACGTCCAGCACGACGAAGTGGTCGAGGAGGCCCTTGGCGTATTCGTCGAAGTCGCGCGCCTTGAACGGCTGGCCGCCCCAGCCGTAGCCGACGCGCATGAAGCGGTGGCCCTCGGTGACGTCGCCGGCCTCGATCCCCTCGATGGCGAACGGCACGACCTCGCGGTCGAACACGCAGAGGATGCGCTTGAGCGGCCGCACCCAGCGCAGCTTGGACGCCCCCCAGGTCATCGACTTGGGCCAGGGGAAGCCGCGGATGATCGCCTCGACCATCTCGGCGACGATCTGCGTCGTCGGGCGGCCGGTCTTCTCGATGAAGGCCATCCAGACGCCGTCGCGCTCGACCAGCTGATCCTGGGTCAGGCCCGCCTTGCGCAGGAAGCCTTCCAGGGCTTGCGGCGGGGCGCCGACGCGCGGCCCCTTCAGCTCCTCCTTGCGATCGGCCTGGGCGATCGGCAGGCCCTCGACCACCAGGGTCAGGCGGCGCGGGCCGGCGAAGGTCTTCAGAGCCTCGGGCAGGAAGCCGGCGGCGGCCAGGTGCTCGCGCGCCATGCGCTCCAGGTCGCGCGCGGCGCCGGCCTGCATGCGGGCGGGGATCTCTTCGGAGAACAGTTCGAGAAGGAGTTGGGGCATCAGGATGCGTCGGACTCGACAGGATTTTCAGAGAGCATCGCGCGCACCTGCGCCGCTTCGGCGGGGTCGATGTGCTTGATGACGATGCGGGTCGTGTAGTGGCCGTAGAGCTTGCCGTTCTTCTCGTAGGCCCAGTCGGAGATCTGGGCCCTGGTGAAGGTGACCGGCGAGCCCAGCTTCAGGCCCGGCAGGTTGTCGGGATCGTTGGCCAGGCGGCCGGTGATCGTGTCGCCCTTGGCCTCGATGTCGGACACCCAGATGTGTTCGTGACCGTTCGACGTGGCTAGGCCGACCTTCAGCGACGAGGGCTCGCCGGGCTTGGTCCGCAGATGGTTCCAGAACACCGGCAGCGTCTTGCGGGCCGCGGCGATGGCGGCGTTCATCTCGGCGTCGTCCGCGCCGAAATTGACGATCTGGTCCTCGGCCGCGACAGCCTGTCCCTCGCCCTGCCCCTGGGACGGCGCGGTCTGGGCCGGCCCGCAGGCCCCTAGCGCCAGGGCGGCCAGGCCCACGCAGAACAGCGCGCGCATCAGGCGGCGTCCTGCTGTTCGACCCAGGCGCTGGCGCACAGCTTGCACAGGTCGCGGATGCGGCCGATGTAGCTGGCGCGCTCGGCGACGGCGATCGCGCCGCGGGCGTTCATCAGGTTGAACAGGTGGCTGGCCTTGAGGACCATGTCGTAGGCCGGCAGGACCAGGGACTTGCCCTGGTAGGAGCGCGCCAGCATCAGCGGGACCTGTTGCTCCATGTCCTCGAACTGGCGCTTGAGCACGGCCACGTCGTAGCCGTGGAAGTTGGCTTCCGACTGCTGGCGCTCGTTCTCCAGGAACACGTCGCCATAGGTCAGGTGGCCCAGCGGCGCGTCGGGATCGTTGAACGGCAGGTCGTAGACGTTGTCGACGCCGAACACGTACATGGCCAGGCGCTCCAGGCCGTAGGTCAGCTCGCCGGCCACCGGCGAGACGTCCAGCCCGCCCACCTGCTGGAAGTAGGTGTACTGGCTGACTTCCATGCCGTCGCACCAGACCTCCCAGCCCAGGCCCCAGGCGCCGACGGTGGGGTTTTCCCAGTCGTCCTCGACGAAGCGGATGTCGTGGGTGCGCAGGTCCAGGCCGATGGCTTCCAACGACCCCAGATAGAGGTCCTGCATGTTGGGCGGGTTCGGCTTCAGGATCACCTGGTACTGGTAATAGTGCTGCAGGCGGTTGGGGTTCTCGCCATAGCGGCCGTCGCCCGGACGGCGCGAGGGCTGGACATAGGCCGCGTTCCAGGGCTTGGGGCCGAGCGCGCGCAGCACCGTGGCCGGGTGCAGGGTCCCCGCCCCCACCTCGACGTCGTGCGGCTGCAGGATCACGCAGCCCTGGGCGCTCCAATAGTCGTGGAGCGTCAGGATCAGGTCCTGAAAGGATTTGGGTTTTTCTTGGGTTTTCGCGGCGGGCATCAGGGTCCGAACAGGGCCAGAAAAAAGTCGGCGGACCATAGGGCCCGCCGACTGGCGCTTCAAGCGATGTTGGACCGTCGGAGGGCTTAGTTGCCCCTGGCGGCGGAGCGCTTGCCGGCGTTCGACAGCGGCGCCCCGTAGAGCTTGCGGTTTTGCGGGGTGTCGGCGATCGGCGGATTGGAGGTCACGTTGGGGTCGCCGGCCTTCAGCGTGGCCTGCTGCTCGGCCGGCATCGACGAGACGCGGCCGGCGGTGTCGGTGGCCGTGCCGGTCGGCGCCGTCATCGAGGTCATCGGGTCGGTCGGCGGCGTGGCCGCGGGGGCGGGAGGCAGGGTCTGGTCGGCCGGCGCCGCGGCGGTCGGGTCCGGGTTCACCGGGACGCCTGGCATGGTCTGCGGCGTCGTGGTCTGAGGCGCCGTCGATTGAGCCATGGCCGCGCCGGACATCAGCGCCAGGGCGGCGGCTGCGGTGGCGATACGCACAAACATGGGGCTGATCCTTCTGGAGGAATACAGCCACAACAGCGTTTCGGCCTTGGACTCCGTTGCGCGGATCACGGGGTCGTGAACGCTCTACTTGAAGAACATCACGATCGCCACGCCCACGAAGATGAAGCCGAACCCGACCAGCGTCTTCCAGCTGATCGCCTCGCCCAGGTAGAAGACCGAGAACAGCGTGAAGACGACCAGGGTGATCGCCTCCTGTCCGGTCTTCAGCTGGGCGGTGGTGTAGACGTTGTGGCCCAGGCGGTTGGCGGGCACCGCCAGCATGTATTCCGGCAAGGCGATCAGCCAGCTGGTGACGATAGCCATCAGCATCGTCGTCGTGCGGCTCTTCAGGTGGCCGTACCAGGCGAAGGTCATAAAGACGTTCGAGGCGATCAGCAGGCACCAGGGCGCGATCTTGAACAAGACGGAAGGCATGGGGCGGTGGAAACTCCAGATCGCGACGAAGGCCGGCGATTGTATACGGTTCGCGACAAGCTGAGCCAACCGGTCCTTTCGAACGCTGAAACGCCGACTTTTTCGGCGCCAAAGGTCGCCCATGCCTAAAATAAAGGCGCCACGTCCCTTTCGTTTCCAATTCCCTACCGTGCGACAGCCATGGGGGAAGCGCGACCGATAGCGTGAAGACGCCGGGGAAACGATGCGGACTCATGAGCCTGCGTCGCGGTGTCGAGTGAGCAACGCGCTCTAAAACCAATTCTAAGGGGAGCCCGCTCAGTCGGCGGGTCGGAGCAAGGCGGATGAAACTGATCATAGCGATCGTCAAACCCTTCAAGCTCGACGAGGTCCGCGAGGCGCTCGTCGCCGCGGGCGTCGAAGGCCTGACGGTGTCCGAGGTCAAGGGCTACGGCCGTCAGAAGGGCCAGACCGAAATCTATCGCGGCGCCGAATACCAAGTGAACTTCGTGCCGAAGGTGAAGCTGGAAGCCGTCGTCGACGACGCGTCGGCGGCCAAGGCGGTCGAGGCGGTCAAGGCCGCGGCGGCCACGGGCAAGATCGGCGACGGCAAGATCTTCGTCCTCAATGTCGAGGAAGCCGTTCGCATCCGGACCGGCGAAACCGGCCCGGCCGCTTTGTAATTCGTCGGGGAAAAGGGGATACCAACGATGAGACTGCACTTTAAACCGCTGGCCGGGCTGATGCTCGCCGCGACCTTGGCGGGGGCTCCGCTGGGCGCCGTCGCCTTCGCCCAGGACACGGCGGCTCCGGCCGCCGCCGCCCCGGCCGCGGCCACGCCCGCCCCCGCCGCGACGCCGGCCGCCGCTCCGGCTCCGGCCGCGGCCGCTCCGGCGACCATCGTCGACAAGCAGGACAAGGGCGACAACGCCTGGATGCTGGTCTCGTCGCTGCTGGTCCTGCTGATGATCATCCCGGGGCTGGCCCTGTTCTACGGCGGCCTGGTCCGTTCGAAGAACATGCTGTCGGTCATGATGCAGGTCTCGACCGTCGCCATCATCGGCATCGTCGCCTGGGTGCTGTGGGGCTACAGCTTCGCCTTCACCGACGGCGGCAGCTGGGACACCTTCGTCGGCGGCCTCAGCCGTCTGTTCCTGACCGGCGTCACCCCGTCGAGCGTGGTCGCCACGTTCTCGACCGGCGTCGTCATCCCCGAGCTGACCTTCATCGTCTTCCAGTCGACCTTCGCCGCGATCACCGCCGCCCTGGTCGTCGGTTCGCTGGTGGAGCGCTTCAAGTTCTCGGCCGCCGTGGTTTTCGCCGTCCTGTGGCCCCTGCTCTCCTACTATCCGATCGCCCACATGGTCTGGTGGTGGCCGGGTCCTGACGCCATCGCCCTGCACCCGACCGACCCGATCAAGGCCGGCCTGAGCTGGAGCTTCGGCGCCCTCGACTTCGCCGGCGGCACCGTCGTCCACATCAACGCCGGCATCGCCGCTCTGGTCGGCGCCCTGATCCTGGGCAAGCGCCAAGGCTACGGCAAGGAGCCGATGCCCCCGCACTCCCTGACCCTGACCCTGGTCGGCGCCGGCCTGCTGTGGGTGGGCTGGTTCGGCTTCAACGCCGGCTCCAACCTGGAAGCCAACGGCTACGCCTCGCTGGCGATGATCAACACCTTCGTCGCCACCGCCGCCGCCGGCCTGTCCTGGATCGTGGTGGAATGGGTCACCCGCAAGAAGCCGTCGGCCCTGGGCCTGGCTTCGGGCATCGTGGCCGGCTTGGTCGCCGTGACCCCGGCCGCCGGCTTCGCCGGCCCGATGGGCGCGCTGATCCTCGGCCTGGTGGTCTCGCCGATCTGCATCTTCTTCTGCTCGGTCGTGAAGAACGCGCTGAAGTACGACGACAGCCTGGACGCCTTCGGCATCCACGGCATCGGCGGCATCGTCGGCGCCATCGGCACCGGCCTGCTGGTCAATCCCAAGTGGGGCGGCGCCGGCGTCGTCGACTACGCCAGCTGCGCCAAGGACGGCGACATCTCGACCTGCGACACGGCCGTCTACAGCCTGGCCACCCAGGTGATGAGCCAGGTCAAGGCCGTCGGCGTGACCATCGTCTGGTCGGCCGTCGCCTCGGCCATCGTCTTCTTCGTGATCAAGCTGATCATCGGCCTGAAGGCTTCGCCGGAATCCGAGGAAGAAGGCCTGGACATCTCCGAGCACGGCGAACGCGCCTACCACAGCTAAGGCTGGGGTTCGGACGACAAAAGGAAGGCCCGGAAGCTTCGGCTTCCGGGCCTTTTCTCTATGAGCTGCGCCGTGACGCGCGGTCCCGCTCGTCGCCGAGCAAGGCGACCGTCACGCGAACGGCCCGCCCAGCCGGCAGCGCCGGACCCACCAGTCGGGCCGCATCCGCTCGATCCGCTCGGCCAGGCCCTCGGCCTCGATGTCGCCGGCGCACAGGGCGAAGCAGGTGGCGCCGGAGCCGGACATCCGGGCCAGCAGGGTCTCGGGCTCGCCGGCCAGCAGGTCCAGCACCTGGCCGATGCGCGGCTCCAGGGTCACGGCCGGCGCCTGCAGGTCGTTGCGGGTAAAGCCAGCCAGCCAGGCGCAGACCTCCTCGATGCTGGCCAGCCCGTCCGGCAGCGGCGGCGGCGCTTCCCCGTCGGGCGCGACGGCCGCGTCATAGGCGCGATAGACGGCGCCCGTTGGTGAGGGAACCAGCGGATTGACCAGCACGGCGTGCAGCTCGGGCAGGGCCGGCGCGGGCGACAGGCGTTCGCCCCGGCCCTGGGCCATCACCGGCGCGCCCCACAGGCAGGCCGCGCCGTCGGCGCCCAGGCTGGCGGCCACGGCCTCCAGGTCGCCGTCGGGCAGGTCGGGCGCCAGGGCCTCGCGCAGCAGCCTCAGGGCGGCTCCCGCGTCGCTGGAGCCGCCGCCCAGGCCGGCGGCGATCGGCAGGGCCTTGTCGAGGATCAGGCGGAACGGCGGGACCGGCCCGCCCAGGCGGTCGCGCAGGGCGTTAGCCGCCCGCACCACCAGATTGCCGCCGTCCAGCGGGATCTGGCCGCCGAACCGCCCCGTCGCCTCGAAGCCGGGCGCGTCGGCCGCCTGCAGCCTGACCCGGTCGCCGACGTCGGCGAACAGCATCAGGCTGGAGATCGGATGATAGCCGGCCGCGTCGGGCCCGCCGACGTGCAGGAACAGATTGACCTTGGCCGGGGCGAAGGCGTCGAGGCGCATGACTTACCCTTGCAGGGGGACTGGAGCGAAGAGCCCCCTACCCCGCCTTGACCACCGAGGTCGAGGCCGCCGGACCGTTCGGACCCAGGCCGTCCTTCAGCTTGGCCTCGGCCTCGGCCTTCTGCTTGGCGTCCGGCTCCAGGCTGAGCACCCGCCGCCACTGGAAGCGGGCTTCGATCTGCCGCCCCACCCGCCAATAGGCGTCGCCCAGGTGGCCGTTGACGTCCGGATCGCCCGGCTCCAGCTCGACGGCCTGCTCCAGCTTGGCCACGGCGGTCTTGTAGTCGCCCTGGCGGTAGTAGCCCCAGCCCAGGGAGTCGAGCATGGCGCCCGACTGCGGTCGCGCGTCGACCGCCTTCTGGACCATGGCGATGGCCTCGGGCAGATGCACGCCGCGATCGATCCAGGAATAGCCCAGATAGTTCAGCAGGTCGGGCTCGTCCGGGCTGAGTTTGACCGCCGTCAGCAGGTCGCGTTCGGCGTCGTCCCAGCGGCCCGCCCGCTCCAGGGCGATGCCGCGCATGTAGAGCAGACGCCAGTCGGGCTTGTCGCCCTCGCCGGTGATCAGCGGATCCAGGGCGGCGGCCGATTCGGCCCAGCGCTCGTTGGCCCGCAGCAGGTCGGCGTAGGTGATCTGGGCGTCGCGGTCCTTGGGAGCGGCGGCGGCGGCCTGCTGGGCCAGGGCGACGGCCTTGTCCTTGTCGCCGGCGGTCTGGAAGCTCCAGGCCAGCTTCGACTGGGCCGCCACGTAGCGGGTCGAGGTCGGCGCCACCTTGGCGTAGGCCTCGCGGGCCCCTGCGGCGTCGTCGTCCTGGGCCAGCAGGTCGCCGACCAGCAGCCAGGCGTCGTCGCGCTTGGGGTCCAGCCGCAGGGCCAGGCGCAGATAGGCCAGGCCGAACTGGCTCTGGCGCTCGCTGGCGAAGCTGGCGGCGCAGGCGACCAGCATGTGGGCCGCGCCCTGCTTGTCGGTGGGCATGGCCGGCGCGGGACCGCGCGCGGCGGCCCGGGCCCGGGCCCTCTGCAGGCCCTGGTCGTCCGGATCGCGGGCCAGGGCCTGATCGTACAGCGCCACGGCCTCGGCCTGGCGCTTGCGGCGCTCCAGGAACGCGCCGTAGTCCTCGATGAACAGCGCCCGGGCGTTCTCGATCGCCATCAGCGCCTTGTAGTCGGTCTCGGCCTCGTCATAGCGCTTGGCGCGCTCGTAGAGCCGCGCCTGGCTCAGCTGGCCGAAATACTGCACGAACCGGTCGCCCTGCAGCTCCGGACGCACCACCGCGCCGTTGGCGTCGCCCGCCGCGGCGGCCAGCCAGGGCGCCAGCAGCACGGCGGCGGGGCGATGGGGGAAGCCCAGGGTCTCGGTCTTCAGCAGGGTCTGGGCGTCGCGGCCCTTGCCGTCGGCCATCAGCTCGACCACCCGGGTCAGGACGCCCAGGCGGCGCACCTGCTCGTTGGCGTCGGTCCCGCGCGGGGCGATGGCGGCGGCGCGCGGCACGTCGCCGGCCAGCAAGGCGGCGGTGAAGGCGCGGTCGGCCAGGACGCCGGGGTCCTCGTCCAGCTGGCGCGCCTCGTCGAAATAGGTCGAGGCCTGGGCGTTCGAGCCGTTCTGCAGCGCCGCCTGGCCGGCCAGGAACTGGCCGTAGGCCGAGCGGCTGGAGCCCCAGGCGGATCCCATGGCCAGCTCGCCGCGCAGGTCGGGGCCAGGCTTGGCGGCGGCGCAGGCGGTCAGGGTCGAGGCCGAGAGCAGGACGAGGAGAAGCTTGGTGCGCGTCATGCCCGCACCCTCATCGGTTTCCACGCGCATCGCAAGCGAAAGGCGCGGCCCGAAAGCCCGAACCGCGCCCGCGGATCCGCCTTGCTACATGTTCGGATAGTTCGGCCCGCCGCCGCCTTCGGGCGTGGTCCAGACGATGTTCTGCGACGGGTCCTTGATGTCGCAGGTTTTGCAATGGACGCAGTTCTGGGCGTTGATCTGGAAGCGCGGATCGGTCCCCTGCTCGTTATAGAGCACCTCGTAGACGCCCGCCGGGCAGTAGAGCCGGGCCGGCTCGCCGTACTTGGGCAGGTTCACCGCGATCGGAATCGTCGGGTCCTTCAGCTTCAGGTGGGCCGGCTGGTCTTCCTCGTGGTTGGTGGCCGAGATGAACACCGAGCTTAGCTTGTCGAAGCTGATCACGCCGTCGGGTTTGGGATAGACCAGCGGCTTGTAGTCCTTGGCCAGGCCCGTCGACTCGGCATCGGTTTTCTCGTGCTTCATCGTGCCGAAGAACGAGAAGCCGCCAAACAGGTGCGCGCACCACATGTCGAACATGCTGACCGCGCCGCCCAGGGCCGTGCCCAGCTTGCCGATCAGCGGCTTGGCGTTGCGGACGACCTTCAGCTCCTTGGCCACCCAGGATTTCTCGTAGAGATCCTGGTAGGCGACCAGCTCGTCGCCGGCGCGGCCGGCGGCCAGGGCCTCGAACGCGGCCTCGGCGGCCAGCATGCCGGTCTTGACCGCGTTGTGGCTGCCCTTGATGCGCGGCACGTTGACGAAGCCGGCCGAGCAGCCGATCAGCACGCCGCCCGGGAAGGTCAGTTTCGGCACCGACTGATAACCGCCCTCGGTGATGGCCCGCGCGCCGTAGGCGATGCGCTTGCCGCCCTCCAGGTGCGGCTTGACCGCCGGATGATGCTTGAAGCGCTGGAACTCGTCGAACGGCGACAGCCAGGGATTCTTGTAGTTCAGGTGCACCACGTAGCCGATGGACACGTAGTTGTCCCCGAAGTGGTACATGAAGCTGCCGCCGCCGGTCTGGTTGTCCAGCGGCCAGCCGGTGGTGTGCTCGACTAGGCCCGGTTGGTGCTTCTCGGGCGGCACCTGCCACAGCTCCTTGATGCCGATGCCGAACTTCTGCGGCGACTTGCCGGCCGACAGGTCGAACCTGGTGATCAGCTGCTTGGCCAGCGAGCCGCGCACGCCCTCGGCGATGAACACGTACTTGCCGTGCAGCTCCATGCCGGGGTTGTAGTCGGGCTTGTGGTGGCCGTCCTTGGCCACGCCGACGACGCCGACCACGACGCCCTTCACCGAGCCGTCCGCGTTCCAGACCAGGTCCGAGGCGGCGAAGCCCGGATAGATTTCGACGCCCAGCGCCTCGGCCTGGGTCGCCAGCCAGCGCGAGACGTTGCCCAGCGAGGCGATGTAGCAGCCGTGGTTGTGCATGAACGGCGGCATGGCGAACATCGGCAGGCTGAGGTCGCCTTGCGGACCCAGCAGCCGGAAGCGGTCGGTCTTGACCGGGGTCTCCAGCGGCGCGCCGCGGTCCTTCCAGTCGGGGAACAGCTCGGCCAGACCCTCGGGATCGATCACCGCGCCCGACAGGATGTGGGCGCCGACTTCCGAGCCCTTTTCCAGCACCGCCACCGAGACCTCGGTCCCGGCCTTGGCCGCCAGTTGCTTGAGCCGGATGGCGGCCGAAAGGCCCGCCGGGCCGCCGCCGACGATGACGACGTCATATTCCATCGACTCGCGTTCGAGCTCTTCGCCCATAACATCTCCCGCCCGGGCGCACGCTGCCCGCGTTCTTGCTGTTTGAGTCGAAGCTTATCCCGACGTGACGCCGGGGTGGTCAAGAATAAACGACTGTTTTGCTGCGATGCAGCGCGGCCCCGGCGTGGCGACCGGCGAAACTTCGTACTAAGAGAAGCGGATGGAACGCCCCATGGCCTCTGATGTCGATCCGCGCGCCGTCGAAAGCCTGCTCGCCTTCTGGGCCGATGCGGGCGTGGAGGCGTCGTACGCGGACGATCCGATCGACCGCCTGGCCGAGGGCGCGGCCCTGCTGCGGGCCCGCAGGGAGGCCCCCGCCCCGGTCGCCGTCGCCCCCGTCGCGGCGCCGGCCTTCGGACGCGGCCCCGACCTGGGCGCCGCCGTCGCCGAGGCCAAGGCCCTGGCCGCCGCATGCGTCGACCTGCCCGCCCTGGCCGCCGCCATCGCCGCATTCGACGGCTGCCCGCTGAAGACCCAGGGCGCCCGCCAAGCCGTGGTCTCGCGCGGGCCGGCCGACGCGCCGCTGATGATCATCGGCGAGGCGCCCGGCGCCGACGAGGATCTGCAGGGCGCGCCGTTCGTGGGTCGGGCCGGCCAGCTGTTGGACCGCATGCTGAAGGCCGCCGGGGTGCTCGACCGCGCCTTCGTGACCAACACCGTCTTCTGGCGCCCGCCGGGCAACCGCACGCCCACCCCGCAGGAGCAGGCGACCTGCGCGCCGTTCCTGGAACGGGCGGTCGCGCTGGTCCAGCCCAAGATCCTGCTGCTGGTCGGCGGCGCCTCGGCCAAGAGCATGCTCAAGCGCGAGGAAGGCATATTGTCGCTGCGCGGACGATGGTTCGAATGGACCTCCAGCGACGGTCAGACCGAGCTTCCAGCCTTGCCCACCTTGCATCCGGCGTTCCTGCTGCGCCAGCCGGCGGCCAAGAAGAAGGCCTGGGCCGACATGCTTATGCTCAGCGAGAGGCTTGATCGCCCCGAGCGTCCCAATTAGAGATTCGGGCGACCAGTTGGACACGGGACGCGTCGGGGAGCCCCATCGGGGCAAGGGCGCGCAAAACGCATTGCAGCTTTTGGCTCGCCCTCTGGCCGTCCTCTCGGCCTTCGTACTGTGCTTCGCGGCCGCTTTCGGCGCCGCCACGAGCGTCCGCGCCTCGGCGCTCGAGCCGCTGTCCGAAGCCGACGCCCGCTTCTACCGCGCCGCCTTCGCCGCCGCCGACCACGGTGATTTCGACGCCGCCGAAGCCGCCCAGGCCAACGCCCGCGACAAGAGTCTGCGGGGCGCGCTGGACTTCGCCAGGATCATGCACCCGACCGCCCACGCGGCCAGCTACGACGAGCTGACCGGCTGGCTGGCGTCCTATGGCGACCAGGCCGGCGCCGAGCGGGTCTACGCCCTGGCCGTCAAGCGCAAGCCGGCCCGCGTCCCCGCCCCGAAGGTCCCGGCCCTGTTCGTGGCCGGCGCCAAGACTCCCGCCCCGGCCGACCGGGCCCGCGCCGCCCGCGAGGCCTATTATTCCGGCGACGTGAAGAAGGCCCTGACCCTGGCCCAGGCCGCGGGCGAGCCCTGGATCGCCGGCCTGGCCGCCTTCCGCCTGCAGTCCTTCGCCCAGGCGCGGACCTATTTCGAGCGCGTCGCCAACGATGAGGGCCAGGACGAATGGCTGCGCTCGGCCGCGGCCTTCTGGGCCGCGCGCTCGGCGGCCTCGGGCGGCCAGTCGCGCGACGTCGAGGACCTGCTCGGCCAGGCCGCCCGCGCCCCCAACACCTTCTACGGCATGATCGCCGCCCGCCAGCTGGCCTTGGCCGGCCAGGCCCTGGCCCAGGACGACCCGATCGCCGCCCTGCTGACCAAGGTCTCCTACGAAGGGCCCGACACCGCCTCCCTGGCCCGCCTGCTGGCCGCCGATCCCCGCGCCCGCCGCGCCGCCGCCCTGGCCCAGATCGGCCGCTGGGCCGAGGCCGGCCAGGAACTGCGCGCCGGCTTGTCCCTGGCCAGCGACGATCCCAAGGCCCGGGGCGACTGGACCGACCTGGCCCTGGCTCTCAACGAGAAGGCCCCGCTGAACGCCGGGCGCGCGGTCAAGCGGGTCGGCGGCGAGGACTATCCCCTGCCCCCGCTGGAGCCCAAGGGCGGCTTCACCATCGACAAGGCCATGGTCTACGCCCTGGTGCGCCAGGAAAGCCGCTTCGACCCCTACGCCATGTCGGGCGCCGGGGCGGTGGGCCTGATGCAGCTGATGCCGGTGGCCGCCGCCCGCGCCGCCGGCGACGACAAGCTGCTGGCCGACACCAGCCCGCTGCTCGACCCCAGCTTCAACCTGCGGGTCGGCCAGGACTATTTCACCTGGTTGATGGACCGCGGCCTGCAGAGCCCCGACCTGTTCCGCGCCGTCGCCGCCTACAACGGCGGCCCGGGCACCCTGATCAAGACCCAGGCCCAGCTGGGCGGCGCCGACTGCGACCCCCTGCTGCTGATCGAGAGCCTGCCGGCCCAGGAAACCCGCAACTATGTCGAAAAGGTCATGGCCTCGTACTGGACCTATCGCAAGCTGATGGGCGCGGAGACCAAGACCCTGGACGCCGTGGCCAGCGGCGCGCGGGTGATCGATTTCCGGCTGGATCAGTAGGCTGTGACACAGCGGGCGCTCTGCTAGGGCTTTCCGTCAGCGGACCTTTCAAACGTCTGCTGGAGCGGACACTCGCTGCTTAGAGAAACGACCGTTGGTCGGAGGCCGACGCATTGCCCAAGCACTTTCTGGCGTAGCCCTAGGCGCTTGTAATGATGGATCGGATGCGCGCTGCGAGTTGATCCATCGCGAACGGCTTGCTCATCACCTGCATCCCAGGTTCAAGGTGACCGTTCGACACAGCCGCGTTCTCAGCATAGCCAGTGATGAAGAGGACCTTCAGGCCGGGTCGCTTTGTGCGTGCAATGTCCGCCATCTGCTTGCCATTCATGCCGCCCGGCAGGCCGACATCAGTGATGACTAGGTCGATCTCCGCATCTGAATCCAAGACCTTCAGGCCGGATGCTGCATCTCCTACCTCAATGGCTTGGTAGCCGAGGTCACTAAGGGTGTCTCCGATCAGCATCCGGATTGTCGGCTCATCATCGACAACCAACACCGTCTCGCTTCCTTCAGCTCGGGGAAGTTGGCGCCGCGCCTGCTCTTCTTCAGGCTGATCTGGTTTCCCGTGGTGACGCGGGAGATAGATTTTGACCGTCGTTCCCAACCCCACCTCAGAGTATAGGCGCAGCTGCCCGCCGGACTGCTTGGCGAAGCCATAGACCATCGACAGTCCAAGCCCCGTGCCCTGGCCAATAGGCTTGGTGGTGTAGAACGGGTCTAGCGCGCGCGACAGCACGTCCGGCGCCATGCCGCAACCATTGTCGGTCACGCTGACAGCGACGTACTGTCCGCACGGCATGTCGCGCTCGATCGCTCCAGCTTGATCGATCCAGGTGTTGGCGGTCTCAATTGTGATGCGCCCCCCGTCCCGCATCGCGTCGCGCGCGTTGATGCAGAGGTTGAGGATGGCGCTCTCGAGCTGATTGGGATCGCAGTGGCAGGGCCACAGGCTGACCGCGGCGACCACCTCCAGCGAGATGGCGGGGCCGACGGTGCGCCCGATCAAATCCTCCATGCCGGCTATCAGGCGGTTCGCATCCACGACCTTCGGCTCAAGCGTCTGCCGACGCGAGAAGGCAAGGAGTCGATGCGTGAGCGAGGCGGCGCGCGAGGCGGCGCCTTGGGCCGCCGTTATGTAGCGTTCGAGCTCGTTGATGCGGCCTTGCGCGAGGCGCGCGCGCATGACGTCCAGACTGCCGGTGATGCCGGTCAGCAAGTTATTGAAGTCGTGCGCCAGCCCGCCGGTGAGTTGGCCGACCGCCTCCATCTTTTGTGCTTGAAACAGCGCCTGCTGCGAATGTTCAAGCTCAAGCTGCGCCTCGCGCCGTTCGGTCAGGTCCCGTGTGACCTTCGCGAAGCCAATCAACTGGCCATCGTCGTCTCGGATTGCATCGATAACCACGCTGGCCCAGAATCGAGCGCCGTCCTTCCGCTGCCGCCACCCCTCTGCGGTGAAGCGGCCTTCTTTGGTCGCCGTCTCCAGCGCCTTCCAAGGCACTCGGGCTTCGACATCTTCAGGGGTGTAGAACCGGGAGAAATGCTGACCAATGATCTCGTCGGCCGTGTACCCCTTGATCTGCTGAGCGCCCGTGTTCCAGTTGGAGACCACGCCGCGCGGGTCGAGCATATAGATCGCGTAGTCGGTTACGCCCTGCACGAGCAGCCTGAATCGACGCTCTGTCTCAAGCGCCGCGCGCGCGGCTTCTTGTTGCTCGGTGATATCGCGCGTGATCTTCGCGAAGCCGATCAACTCGCCGTCAACGCGAATGGCGTCGATCACGACCATCGCCCAGAATCGACTGCCGTCCTTGCGAAGTCGCCAGCCCTCCGCCACGAAGCGACCTTCTGAGGCCGCCGTCTTGAGGGCTTGTTGCGGTACACCGGCCTCCAAGTCCTCAGGCGTATAGAAGCGGGAAAAATGGTCGCCGATGATCTCATCGGCTGCGTAACCTTTGATGCGCTCGGCGCCGGCGTTCCAGCTTGCGACCCGGCCTTCCAAATCGATCATATAGATCGCATAGTCGATGACGGATCGGACGAGGTGTTCGTAGGCGGAAGGCCCGAGTTCGCCGCCCGCATCGATCTTCTTCGGCACGCTGACGTCCGATCTGTTGGCTGAGCATTTTCGCTGGCCACAGCGAACGCCTGTCTGACCTATCGAGTTCCAAGGAGACCATTGGAGACAAGCCAAGGCTCTAGCGAGGTCAATCTATCCCAGAATGGTCGATCTGATAGGTCGCTCTAAGTATCGCCCTGCAAGTTGTCCGCCCGAGAGCGGACGCTCCCAACGTCCGCTCAGGGGCGTAAGTTACCCCCTTCATTCGTCATTCCGGGCTTTGCGCCCAGAACCCCAGGTTCAGTTCGCATGTGAAGCGCAAGCGGTTCGCCAGCACCCCCTCCCGCACTTGCTGTGGAAGGAGGGATTCCGGGCGCGAGGCCCGCCCGGAATGACGAGCGTATTTTGAAGAGCGAACTCAAACCCGCAGCCGCACGGCCCTCGGCTTCACGCGCCCCAGCAGCGCCTTCAACGGATCGCCGCCCGGCTTGAAGCCGCCGGCCGCCTCAAAGGCGTCGCGGGAGGCCAGCACGGCCAGGGGACGGCCGGCTAGGCCGAACAGCCCCTTCTCCCCGATCCAGGCCGGCTTGCCGCCGCCGCCCGCCAGGTGGGCCTCGACCGGCGTGCGCCAGGCTTCCGGCAGGACCAGGTCCTCGCCCAGCGCCAGGATCCAGGCGCTCCGGGCCGCCGCGCAGCCGGCCGCCAAGCGCGCCCCGGCGTCGCCCGTCGCCGCGACCACCCGCGCCCCGCTGTCCTCGGCGATGGCCAGGGTGGCGTCCGTCGAGCCGGCGTCGGCGAACACCACCGCCTTGACCAGGCCGTCGACGGCGGCGGGCACCAGCAGGGGCAGGACGTGCACCAGGCGGGCGGCGCTGTCGCGGGTGGGCAGGACGACGGTGATCATGGGCCTTGCTTCCGATCCGGCGCGGCGCAGGTCAAGCCGAGACTTAGCGGCCCGAAGCGTGGCATACGGCGGCCCATGACCCCGACCAAGACCCCCGATAAGGCTTACGCCGCGTTCCTGTTCGACATGGACGGCACCGTGCTCGACTCCATCGCCGTGGCCGAACGGGTCTGGGGCGACTGGGCCCTGCGCCACGGCCTGGACGTCGAGGCCTTCCTGCCGACCATCCACGGGGTGCGGGCCGAAGAGACGATCCGCCGCCAGAACCTGGCGGACATCGACCTCGCTGGTGAGACCGAGGCGATCCTGCGGGCCGAGGTCGCCGACGTGGAGGGCGTGATCCCGATCCCGGGCGCCGAGGCTTTCCTGCGCGCCCTGCCCGCGGACCGCTGGGCCATCGTCACCTCCGCCCAGCGCGAACTGGCCCTGCGGCGAATGGAGGCCGCCGGCCTGCCGATCCCCGCCGTGCTGGTCACCGCCGAAGACGTGTCGCGCGGCAAGCCCGCGCCGGACGGCTACGCCCTGGCGGCCCAGCGCCTCGGCATGACGGCCGACGCCTGCCTGGTGTTCGAGGACGCTCCGGCCGGCCTGCTCGCCGGCGAAGCGGCCGGCGCCGACGTGGTCGTGATCACCGCAACGCACCGCCATCCGTTCGCGACGGTCCACCCGGCCCTTGCCGACTATTCGGACCTTGGCGTCGCGATCGACACCGACGGCCTGCGCCTGACGGCCAACTCCGCCGAGAACACGCCCTAGAACAGCGACAACTGATCCCCCGCCTTGGGCGGCACGGCGAACTGGGAAAGATCCAGCGGCGCCAGCTTGCGGTCGAGGCCGAACCGGGTCCGCGCCAGCCTGAAGCGCTGGCTCATCACCTCGGCCACCGGCCCCTCGCCGGTCATTCGCTTGCCCCATTCGGTGCTGTAGGCCGCCCCGCCGCGCATCTGGCGGACCAGGGACATCACCCGCCGGGCGCGGTCGGGATGCTCGGCCGCCAGCCATTCCTCGAACAGGTCCTTGATCTCCAACGGCAGGCGCACGGCCACATAGCCGGCCGTGGTCGCCCCGGCGGCGGCGGCGGCCTCGAGCACCGCCTCCATCTCGTGGTCGTTCAGCGACGGAATGGACGGGGCGAACATCACCGTGGTCGGCACGCCGGCCGCCGTCAGCTGGCGCAGCGCGTCGAGGCGGCGCTTGGGGGTGGCGGCGCGCGGCTCCATGCTGCGCGACAGCCGGTGGTCCAGGCTGGTGATTGACACCGCCGCCCGCACTAGCCCCGCCCGCCCCATCGGCCCCAGGATATCGAGATCGCGGGTGATCAGGTTCGACTTGGTGATGATCGAGAACGGGTGACGGAACCGCGCCAGGGTCTCGATCACCGCCCGTGTCACCCGCAGCCTGCGCTCGTCGGGCTGGTAGGGATCGGTGTCGCCGCCGATATGGATGACCTTGGGGACGTATCTGGGCTTGGAGAGTTCACGCTCCAGGAGCTTGCCGGCCTCGGGCTTGAAATAGATCTTCGTCTCGAAGTCCAGGCCCGCCGAATGGCCCAGATAGGTATGGGCCGGCCGGGCGTAGCAGTAGATGCAGCCATGGCTGCAGCCGCGATAGGGATTGATCGAGCTCTCGAAGCCGACGTCGGGACTGTCGTTGCGGGCGATGATGGTCCGCGACTTCATCGGCTGCAGGGTGGTGGCGATCTGGGCCGGCTCCTCCTCCTCGCCCCAGCCGTCGTCGAAGGCTTCGTTGACCTGGGATTCGAAGCGGCCGGTGCGATTGGACTTAGCCCCGCGCCCCCGCGCGCTAGAAGGCGGGTGACCGGGAAGATTGGCGGGAGCGACCATGGCTCGATCATGAACCGCCAAAGAGAACAATTCAAGAACGCAAATGTCCGTGACCCGACGGGATCGAGCGGTTTCGAGGCGCCTCGTCCCGCTGTACGCGCATCGCAATCGCTTTCGCTGACAGCCGCGCGGGTTCGTGCCAAGCTCGCCGCGAGGCGCGTCGGGCGAAGGGCGTCCGGCCCTCGCATCGGGAGGCTCCCATGACCACCAAGCCGGAAGACAAGGACGAAAAACCCGAAGTCGAAGCGCCGCACGTCGCCAAGGTCGGCGTGATCGACACGGGCCACAACGTCACCAGTTTCAACGAGGAACCGATCAACGGCCTCCTGGCCGACATCGCCGACGGCGACGCCTGATCAAAGACGGAGCCGCCGCTTCGCGGATTCGCGGGGCGGCGGCGCTCGATCCAAGCCCTCGGTCACAACCATCATTGATTGCTGAAAACATCACCCAAGACTCAAATAACCTTGGTCTCCCCCAGGAGAAGCATCCCGACAGTTGCGCAAAACGACAAGACATCGCGCAATTCCGGACGCCTAGAAGCTTGACTACAGCTGGTCTTTAGCCTGCGCCATTGCGGCGCGGCGCAACCAATGCTAGCAGAATCGAAACTGAACCTGACGCGACCCTGCGCGGAAGGTTTCGGAAAAGAGGCGGCGAGCTGGACATGACTTCCTCGGACGCGACCCAGACCTCCACCCTGCCCCGTGACCAGACCCTGATCCTGGCGCGCCTGGTCACCGACGCCTCGCGCGCCTTCGACCGCGATCCCGACACGGCGCGGGCGCTGGTGCATCGCGCGAGCCAGCTGCTGGAGGCCGAGGTCCGGCGCCTGACCCGCGAGCCGCAGACCGGCAAGCTGGCGCCCTGGCAGGTGCGCACCGCGACCGCCTTCATCGACCAGAACCGCGACCGCAACCTGCAGGTCCGCGACGTGGCCGCGGCGGTCCGCCTGAGCCCCAGCTACTTCTCGCACGCCTTCAAGGAAACCTTCGGCCAATCCGCCAAGAGCTACATCATCGAGCGGCGCGTCGCCCGGGCCAAGCAGCTGATGCTGAGCACGCGGGACACCCTGGCCCAGATCGCCCTGGCCTGCGGCTTCTCGGACCAGGCCCATTTCTGCCGGACCTTCGGCGGATTAGTCGGCCAGACGCCCAGCCGCTGGCGCCGCGGCCGCCAAGAACGCCCCGCGGATCCTCCCGCCCTGGCGGCTTAGAGCGGATCGACATTCAAGGCCGTGCGTGGCTCTCCCCCCCTTGTTCCCGCGCCGTCCGGCCCCAGATTTGAGTCTCCTGTAGGAGATCGACTTGCCTTCACCGTTCCAAGGGCACGAGGTCGAGGCGCGGCTGCGCCCCGCCGCCAGCGCCTACCCCTTCGACCTCGATCGCGCACTGTCCTCGGTGGTCGCCCTGGAGGCCCAGGTTCCGGCCGACGCCTTCACCGCCCGGATCCTGGGAACCGAGCGGCTGGGCAACGGCGTGGTGATCAGCGAGAACGGCCTGGTGCTGACCATGGCCTATCTGATCACCGAGGCCAGCCAGGTCGTGCTGACGCTGAACGACGGCCGGCAGGTCCAGGCCCACGTGCTGGGCTTCGACGGCCAGACGGGGCTGGGCCTGGTGCAGGCGCTCGAGCCCCTCGGCCTGCCGGCCCTGCGCCTGGGCGCCTCGAAGGTCCTGGACGCCGGCAGCCCGGTCGTCATCGCCGGGGCCGGCGGACGCGCCCACGCCGCCGCCGGCCGGGTCCTGACCCGCATGCCCTTCGCCGGCTATTGGGAATATCTGCTGGACGAGGCGATCATCACCGAGCCGGCCCACCCGCACTGGAGCGGCGCGGCCCTGATCGGCGCTCAGGGCGAACTGGTCGGCGTCGGCTCGCTGAGCCTGGCGGGACAATCGCCCGACGGCCGCGCCAAGCCGATGAACATGTTCGTGCCCGCCGAGCTGCTGCCGCCGATCCTGGACGACCTGGCGCGCGGCAAGCCCGCCCATCCGCCCCGCCCCTGGCTGGGCGTCTTCGCCCAGGAGACCGAATCCCACGTCGTGCTGGTCGGCGTGTCGCCCGCCAGCCCGGCCGCGCGGGCCGAGCTGCGCGCCGGCGACCTGATCCTGGCCGTGGCCGGCGACGAGGTTTCCGACCTGGCCGAGTTCTATACCGCCCTGTGGGACCAGGGCCCCGCCGGCGTCACGGTCCCGCTGCGGATCCAGCGCGAGCAGGACGTCTTCGAGGTCGAGATCCGCTCGGTCGATCGCAACGCCCTGCTGAAGAAGCCCCGGCTCAACTAGCAAGATGACGAGGCGGCCCGCTGAGCCCGTCCCGTCACATGGCGTGGTGATGGTCAGGATCACCCCTTAGTAGCCTTGTCCGATCGCTTGCGATAAAGCCGGCGCGTGACTCGCTCGCCAAGCCTTGGCCGGACCTGGACACGCGGCGTCTTCTTGGCGCTCGCGATCCTGGCGCTCGCCCTGAAGGTCATGGTGCCCGCGGGCTTCATGACCCAGGCCGAGCCGAAGAACGGCCTGCCGTTCGCGCTGGTCCTCTGCACCGGCCAGGGCCCGCTGGTCGTCCAGCCTGGCGACGCCCTGGACCATCACGACAAGACCCCCGCCGAAAAGCCGGGCCACGACGCGCCCTGCCCGTTCGCCAGCCAGGGCGCGACGGCCCCGCCGCCCAGCCCGCTGGCGGTCGCCCAGGTCGAGTTCGTCGCCTATCGACCGACGGCCGTGACGCGCGCGGTCGATCCGGTCCCAGGGCGCGGCCTGGCCGCGCCGCCATTACCGGCCCGAGGTCCTCCCAGCCTGCTGATCTAGCGTCCGGCCGTCCTACGGCCGGATCCGCTCGCGCGCGCCGCGCCCGGACTCCGTCCGGTCGCTGTTCTCGCACGCGCCCCTCGCCCAGTTCAGCTTGCCCACGGCCGCGCCCCGCCGCGCGCCCAAGGACCCGGATCGCATGAAGTCCCTTCTGCTGGCCTCAACGGCCGCCCTCTTCGCCCTGCCCGTTTCCGCCTTCGCCGCCCCGGACGACGATCAAGCCGCCCGCGAAGTCAGTTCCGTCATCGTCACCGCCCGCCCCGATCCGGAAGACCCGCCCGTGGTCGCCGCCGCGCGCCGGCGGCTGTCCGAAACGCCCGGCGGCGTCTCGGTGATCTCCCAGGAATCCTACGCCAGTCGCCAGGCCCTGGCGCTGGACGACATGCTGCGCGACGCGCCCGGGGTCTACGCCCAGCGCAAGTGGGGCGGCGACGTGCGCCTGTCGATCCGAGGCTCGGGCATCGGCAACGCCAGCCACAATCGCGGCCTGCTGCTGGCCCAGGACGGCGTGCCGCTGAACGAGGCCGACGGCTATGGCGACAGCCAGGTGGCCGACCCGCTCAACACCCGCTTCACCGAGGTCTATCGCGGCGGCAACGCCCTGCGCTTCGGCGGCGCCCTGCTGGGCGGGGCGATCAACATGGTCACGCCGACCGGCAAGGACGCCGGCTTCCAGGAACAGGTCCGTATCGACGGCGGCTCCTACGGCCTGCTGCGCGAGCACCTCGCCCTGGCCCGCCAGTCGGGCGACTGGGACGTCTACGCCGCCGCCACCAACCAGACCGGCCAGGGCTGGCGCTCGCAGAGCCAGCAGAACCTCCAGTTCGGCTCCCTGAACATCGGCCGCGGCTTCGGCCAGGACCGCGAGGTGCGCTTCGTGGTCAACGGCTCCAACGTCAACCAGGAGATCCCCGGCTCCCTGACCCTGGCCCAGTTCGCCGCCAATCCGCGCCAGACGGCCGCCGCCAGCGCCGCCAACGACCAGGGCCGCAACCAGCGCGGCCTGCGCGGCTCGCTGCGCACGTCCTGGCGGCTGGGCGACCACACCGTGTTCGAGGGCGCGATCTATGCGGTGTGGAAGGACCTGGACCACCCGATCTTCCAGGTCATCGACCAGCAGAGCCGCAACTACGGCGCCTTCGGGCGGCTGGACTGGGAGGGCGTGCTGGGCGGGCTGAAGGCCGACGCCTATCTGGGCGCCTGGTACCGCCAGGGCGACCTGGACTCGGCCTTCTACACCAACCTCAGGGGCGCGCGCGGCGCCCTGCAGTCGCTGTCCCGGCAGAACGCCAAGGCGGCCGACGTCTTCGCAGAGGGCCGGGTCTTCGCCACCCGGCATCTGGCCCTGGTCGGCGGCCTGACCTGGGGAACCGCCAAGCGCGACTACCAGAGCTTCGCCGTCCCCGGCGTCGCCACTACCTTCAACCTGGCCGCCGGCAAGGACTACGCCTGGGTCTCGCCGCGCATGGGCCTGCTGTGGCAGGGAGACGACGGCTCGCAGCTCTTCGCCAACGTCACCCGCTCGGTCGAGCCGCCCAACTTCGGCGCCCTGTCGCCGACCAATGTCGGCTTCGCCCCGGTGCAGGCCCAGGAGGCCTGGACGGGCGAGGTCGGAGCGCGCGGCCATCGCGGGCCGTTCACCTACGACGTCACGCTCTACCGCGCCCATCTCCAGCACGAGCTGCTGCAGTTCGCGGTCGACAGCCAGCACCCGGCCTCGACCTTCAACGCCGACAAGACCGTGCACCAGGGTATCGAGGCGGCGCTGGACTGGAAGCTGGCTCCGCGTTGGCGGCTGCGCCAGAGCTGGACCCTGTCGGACTTCCGCTTCGACGGCGACGCCCAGTACGGCGACAACCGCCTGCCGATCGTACCCAAATCCTTCTACCGCGCCGAGCTGCGCTACGACGACGCCCGCGGCTGGTTCGTGGCCCCGTCGGTGGAGTGGTCGGCGACCGACCCGTGGATCGACTACAGGAACACCAAGGCCGCCCCGTCCTACGCCATCCTCAACCTCAACGCCGGCTGGACGCTGAGCGACCGGATCGCGCTGTTCCTCGACGCCCGCAACCTGGCCGACAAGGCCTATGCCTCCAACGTCCAGGCGGCCACGACCTGGACCCCGGCCACGGCCGCCGTCTGGCCGGGCGACGGCCGCTCGGTGTTCGGCGGCGTCACCGTGTCGTTCTGATCCCCGCCTCTCGCCATAGGACCCTGACCATGAAGCCCTTCCTTGCCGCCCTCGCCGTCGCCGCCTTCGCGATCCCGTCGCTCGCCGCCGCCGCCCCGAAACCGCCGGCCATCCAAGTCGCCGACGCCTGGTGCCGCGCCGCGCCCAGGGGTGCCCTGGCCGGCGGCTGCTACCTCACCCTGACCGCCGGCGCCGACGACCGCCTGGTCGCCGTCGAGACCGCCGCCGCCGCCCGCGCCGAGGTCCACACCATGTCGATGGACGGCGGGGTGATGCGCATGCGCAAGCTGGCCGACGGCGTCGCCCTGCCGGCCGGCAAGCCCGTCGCGCTCAAGCCCGGCGCCGAACACCTGATGCTGATCGGGCCGAAGATCGCCCTGACGCCCGGCGCCAAGGTCGCCCTGACCCTGCGCTTCAAGTCCGCCGCTCCGGTCACCGTGACCGCGCCGGTCAAGACGGCTCCCATGCCGGCCATGACCGGCATGTCGATGGAGCATCACTGATGAAGCCCTGGAAAACCGCGACGGTCGCCCTGGCGCTGGCCTGCGCGCCCCTCGCCGCTTGCGACAGGCCCGCCGCCCCAAGCAGCCCGGGTTCGACGATCCAGATCGGAGGCCCGTTCCAGCTGGTCGACATGAACGGCCGGCCGGTCACCGAGAAGACCCTGCTGGGCAAGCCGACGGCGATCTTCTTCGGCTTCACCTATTGCCCCGAGGTCTGCCCGACCACCATGGCCGAGATGACCGCCTGGCTGAAGGCGCTGGGGCCGGACGCCGACAGGCTGAACGTCGTCTTCGTCTCGGTCGATCCGGAACGCGACACGCCCGAGCAGCTGAAGCTGTACCTGTCGAACTTCGACCGCCGCATCCAGGGCTTCACCGGTACGCCGGACGCCATCGCCAGGACCGCCAAGGCCTATCGCGTCTACTACCAGAAGGTGGCGACCGACGGCGGCGGCTACACGCTGGACCATTCCTCGGCGATCTACCTGTTCGACGCCAAGGGTCGCTTCGTCGAGCCGATCGGCTACGGCGGCCCGCCCGAGCGGGGCCTGGAGCAGTTGAGGGCCCTGTTGAAGGGGTAAAGCGGACCCCTTAGCTCTCTTGGGCGGCTCGGTATCACCCAAGCCCTCCTTTTGATCCGTCATTCCCGCCCTTGTGGCGGGAACCCCTCTATCCACCGCAAGTGCGGGAGTGTGGCGCGCCGGCGCGCCAAGGCATTTCTCCGTCGGCTGAACCAGAGATTCTCGCCACAAGGGCGAGAATGACGGACTCGTTGGGGAGTGCGGCTGAACGCCGATCCGCTCTAATCACAAAGGAAAGAAAGGTGGAGGCCCGGCCCGGAATCGAACCGGGGTGCACGGATTTGCAATCCGCTGCGTCACCACTCCGCCACCGGGCCATCCGGGTCAACGCAAGCTGCGTCGGCGAAGAGGTCGGTTCGAATACAGGAGCCCGCCGCGCTAGGCAATGGCCATGAGCCGGTTGATCACAAGCTTGATCACCGGGCCTTTTCCAGCAGCAGCGCCTTGGTCAGGAAGGCCTGGTCCTGTCCGGCCACGCTTAGCCCCGCCGCGCCGAACAGGGCCGGCAGGTCGGTCTGGGCGTAGGTCGAATAATAGGGCTCGTGGAAATAGGCCGGGAAGGCCTCCAGCAGCCGCGACAGGTCGGGCTCGTCGAGGGGCTGCACCGAATCGGCGAAGGCCAGAACGCCGCCGGGCTTGAGCACCCGGGCGATCTCGGCGGCCACCACCGGCCGCACGCGCGGCGGCAGTTCGTGGAACAGGTAGACGCAGGTCACCGCATCCAGGCTGGCGTCGGCGAACGGCAGCCGCTCGGCGTTGGCCTGCACCCCGCCCCGGCCCGAACGGCTGCGGGCGGCGGCCAGATAGGCGCGCGACAGGTCCAGCCCCGCGATGGCGGCGCGGGGAAAGGCCGCGCCCAGGTCGGCCAGGAAGGCGCCGGAGCCGCAGGCCAGGTCGATGATCCGTAGGCCCCGCTGGTCCTTGCCGCGCCAGTGGCGGGCCAGCAGCGACAAGGCCCGACGGCGCATGGCCCCGGCCGCCCCGGAGAACAGCGCCTCGACCTGGGCCTCGTAGCGGCGGGCGCTGGCGTCGGTGAACCAGCCGCCCGACTGGTAGTGGAAGTTCTGCCGGTAATAGTTGGGATAGCCCTCGGTGCCCGGCGCCTCGCGCACCTCGACCCCGTCTCCGCGGCGGCGGCGCTGGTCGACGGCCCGGGCGTCGGCGATGACGTCCAGGGCTTCCCGAAAGGCGTCGGCGGGATTGCGCGGCCCGTCCCCGGTCGGCGGATAGAGACCGGCGGCGACGTCGGCGGCGTCCTTGTCGAAAGCGGTCAGATAGGCCCTGCGCAGCCGGGCGGCCGAGACCGGCGGCCCTTGGGGCTCGAACCGGGTCTTGGCCTCGCCGCGCGTCGGCTGGGCCAGGGCGCGGGTGACGCCGCCGGCGGCGGTCCACCAGGCGGCCTTGACCGCCGCCCTGGCCCGCTGGCCGGCGCCGTCCAGGGCGAACGCGCCACGGCTCTTGGGGAGGGTTTCCCGGGGCTCGCCCGGCTTGGCGGATCGCTCGTCCATGACCGTCTCCCAGACGGCCCCTCCCGAGGAGAGGACTCGTCCTAGCGCGAAAACACGCCGACCAGCTCAATATGGGGCGACCACAGGAACTGGTCCACCGGCAAGACCCGCTCCAGGCGGAAGCCGGCCTCGGTCAGCACCTTGGCGTCTCGGGCGAAGGTGGCCGGGTTGCACGAAACGCCGACCACGCGGGCCACCTTGGACTTGGCGATCTCGACATGCTGCTCGAAGGCCCCGGCCCGAGGCGGGTCGAGCACGGCGACATCGACCCTGTTCAGCTCGGTCGAAAGCACCGGCCGGCGGGTCAGGTCGCGGGCCTCGGCGGTGATCGCCTTGAGACCCGAAGCCGTGCCCAGCGCCCCCTTCAGGGCCGCGATGGCGGGGGCGGAGCTGTCGGCGGCGTAGACCCCGCCGATCTGCGCCAGGCGGAAGGTGAAGGTGCCGACGCCGCTGAACAGGTCGACGATCCGCGACGCGCCCTGGGCCGCCTCGACCGCGAACTCGACCATGGCCTTCTCGGCCTGGGGCACGGCCTGCAGGAAGCTGCCGGCCGGCAGGGAGACGACGGCCGGGCCCAGCTTCACCATCGGCTGGCGGGCCATGTAGATCATCTCGCCGGCCATGGTGACCCGGGCGAAGTCGTGCTCGCCGGCGATCATCGCGGCGCGGACCCGGGCGTCGGCCGACAGCCCGCCGCTCTTGGCCTCGACGCCGGTGACGTCGATGTCCAGGCCCGTGGCGGTCAGGGTGACGTGCAGGGTCGGGGCCGACTTGGGATGCTCCAGGAACGGCGCGGCCAGGCGGGCCAGGGCAGGAAAGGCCGCTACCAGCTTCGGATGCGACACCGGGCAGGTCTCGATCCGCGCCAGGTTCCACGAGCGGCGCTCCTTGAAGCCCAGCCGCGCGCCGCCCTTGCCGCCCCGGGCATGCAGGGCGACGCGGCGGCGCGAGGCCGGCGGCGAGGCGAAGGTCGGCAGCACCTCGGTCTCCAGCCCCTCGCGGGCCAGTTGGAACCGCACCTGCTCGCGCTTCCACTCCAGATAGGGCGCCGCGTCCCAGTGCTGGAAGGCGCAGCCGCCGCAGACGCCGAAGTGCGGGCATGGCGGAATCACGCGATCCGGGCTGGGCTCCAGCACCTCGACCAGTTCGCCGCGGTTGCCGGTCATTTCGGCGGTGATCCGCTCGCCGGGCAGGGTCAGGGGGACGAAAGAGCCCTCGGCGATGCCGTCGCCCTGGGCGCCGACCGCCTGGATCCTCAATTCACGCATGGACAGTCCAATTCGTCTGGCGGAACCTTCACCGGGGCTCGGCCATTCTCTGTGATGATTTTTCGGGACGACGCCCGCCATGCCCGCGCCACGATCGGCACGGACAAGATTTCGGATGCTCATAGCGTATTCCGAGCGAATGCGCGTGAACGAAGATGAACGGGTCGCTCAACAGCCGTTCATCAAGGGCTTGGCAGTTTAGATCGTAAGGTGGGTCCGACTCTCGGCGGCCCCGGTCGGAGGAGTTTCTCATGATGTTCAAGACCGTTCTCGGCGTCGCCGCCGCGGCCGCCCTCGCCGGCGCGCTGGCTCCGACGATGGCCTCGGCCCAGGCCTATGGCGCCTATGGCAACGCCGGCGCGTACGGCGGCGGCAACTATGACAGCAACGGCTATTACTACGATCCCTGCCGCCGCAGCACGACGCAGCGCGGCACGGGCGGCGGCCTGGCCGGAGCCGGCATCGGCGCGGCGATCGGCAGCGGCGTGGCCGCCAAGGGCGCCCGCACCGAAGGCGCTGTGCTGGGCGGCGTGCTGGGCGCGATCGCCGGTTCGGCCATCGGCCGCAACTCGGCGGCCTGCTCGCCCGGCGCCAATCCGCCGCCGCCCCCGCCGCCGTCCTACAGCCAGGGTGCCTATAACAGCTACGACCGTCCGGACGACGGCTATTACCGCGACAGCCGCTACGGCGACCGTGACCGCGACTATGACCGCCGCGACGGCTACACCTACGAGTCCGAGCGCTCGTACAGCGTGACCGACGGCCGGGCCGACGCCAACGGCTGCACCCTGGCCGAAAGCCCGATCTACCTGCCCGACGGCCGCACCCAGAAGCGCTTCGTCCGCGTCTGCCCGGACGCCTCGGGCCGCTACCAGGTCGTCGATTAAGCCTGCCCGTTTCTCATTCGATCTTCTTGAGGCCGTCGGCGTTCGCGTCGGCGGCCTTTTTCTTTTCGCCCCGCTTCCCGGCGAACGCCGGGATGAGCGGTTGAAAAGCTAGCCCTTCACCGCCCACAGCAGGTGCTCCACCTGCCCGTCGCCACCGGTGATCGGGCTGGGCGCGACGCCCTTGACCGTCCAGCCCGCCGCCTCGACGAAGGCGCGGACCGAGGCGATGCAGTCGGCGATGACCTGCGGGTCCTTGACCAGGCCGCCCTTGCCGACCCGGTCGCGGCCGGCCTCGAACTGCGGCTTGATCAGGCTGACCAGGTCGGCGCCCGGCGCGGCCAGGGCCAGGGCCACGGGCAGGCACTTCTCGACCGAGATGAAGCTGACGTCGCTGACCACCAGGCGGGGCGCGTCGTCCAGGTGGCCCTCGTCCAGCACCCGGGCGTCGACGCCGGAGCGGTCGACCACGCGCGGATCGGCGGCGATGCGCGGATGCAGCTGCTCGCGCCCGACATCGACGGCGTAGACCTTGGCCGCGCCCTTGGACAGCAGCACCTCGGTGAAGCCGCCGGTCGAGGCCCCGACGTCCAGGGCGATCCGGCCCTCGACGGCGATCGGCCACAGGTCCAGGGCGTGCGCCAGCTTCAGGGCGCCGCGCCCGACCCACGGGAAGGCGGCGACGCCTTCCAGCACGGCCGTCGTCTCGAGTTCCTGCGAAGGCTTTGTCACGACCTTGCCGTCGGCCTTGACGGCCCCGGCCTCGATGGCGGCGCGGGCCTTGGCCCGGCTGTCGAACAGGCCGGTCTCGACCAGCAGGATGTCGGCGCGCTTGCGTGTCATCGGCCGCCTGTAGCACGACTTGCGGGCGCCGCGCCTTCCGGTTCACAGTGATCGCCGTTCACCGACGCGCCCGAGACGTCGGGACGCCCGAGGAAACCTGATGGACACTCGCCATGGCCTGACCGCCGCCGCACCCGCTTCGGAAGCGTCCTGGACGCCCGACGCCACCGAAATCGCCGAACGCATCCGAACCCGCGCGGTCGGCGCCGTGGAGGTGGTCGAAAAGGCCGTGCGCGACGCCGAGGCCCTAGATCCCGCCCTCGGCGTGCTGGTCACCGCCGACTTCGACCGGGCGCTCGACAAGGCCCGCCGCCTGGACCAGGGCGAGGCGGACAAGGCCGCGCCGTTCGCCGGCGTGCCGTTCCTGGTCAAGGACCTCAACGACTATGCCGGCCTGCCCACCCGGTCGGGCTCGCGGTCCATGCTGGGCCAGCCGCCCGCCGCCGCTCAGGACGCCTATTGCGACGCCTTCGACCGGGCCGGGCTGGTGGTGATCGGCAAGTCGGCGACGCCGGAATACGGCTTCCTGCCGACCACCGAGCCGGTCGCCTTTCCGCCGACCCGCAACCCCTGGAACCTGGAGCGCAGCAGCGGCGGCTCGTCCGGCGGGGCGGCGGCGGCGACCGCGGCCGGCGTCGTCCCCTTCGCCCACGCCAATGACGGCGGCGGCTCGATCCGCATTCCGGCGTCCTGCTGCGGCCTGTTCGGGCTGAAGCCGTCGCGCCACCGGATGCCGCCCAGCCGGCCGCCGCTGCGGGCCCTGGACCTGGCGGTCGAGCATTGCGTGTCGCGCAGCGTCCGCGACAGCGCCGCCCTGTTCGCCGCCACCGAGCAGGCCAATGGCCCCCTCCCCGCGGTCGGCATGGTCACCGGACCCGGCTCGCGCCGCCTGCGGGTCGGGCTGGTCACCGAGACCCAGCTGGGGGTCCAGCCGGACCCCGAGGTCCGCGCCGGGGCCGAGGCCGCCGCCCGGCTGATGGAGTCGCTGGGCCACCAGGTCGAGCCCGCCCAGTGGCCGACGAACGGCCCGGTCTTCGCCCTGGACTTCCTGGCGGTCTGGGCCAGCGCCGCGGGCGAACTGGTCGAGTTCGTCGCCCAGGCCGTCGGCCGACAGCCCGACGAAACCCTGCTGGAGCCGTTCACCCTGGCCCTGGCCGAGCTGCTCCATGGCCTGCCCGCCGGGGGGCTGGCGCAGTCGGTGGCCCGTCTCGACGCCGACGCCCGGGCCTATGACCGCTGGTTCGACCGCTACGACGTGATTCTGTCGCCGGTGCTGGGCAAGCCGCCCGCGCCACTGGGCTGGGTGGCGCCGACCGTGTCGATCCCCGACCTGACCGAGCGGCTGAACGCCTATGTGGGCTACACGACGCTGCACAACGTGGCCGGCGCGCCGTCGATGAGCGTGCCGCTGCACTGGACGGCCGACGGCCTGCCGGTCGGGGTGCAGTTCGCCGCCCGGGCCGGGGGCGAGCGGACGCTGTTGGAGCTGGCCTACGAGCTGGAGGCGGCCCAGCCGTGGGCGTGGCGGCGGCCGGGGGTCAGTGTCGGCTAGCGTGTTGCGTCCTTCGAGGCCCGCTGCGCGGGCGCCTCGGGATGAGGAACTCTTGCTGAAGTCCTCATCCTAAGGCGCGAGGCGAAGCCGAACCTCGAAGGACGCACTGCGCCGCTCACCCCTCCACGAACACCTTCTTCAGCTCGTTCTTCATGATTTTACCGTTGGCGTTGCGCGGCAGGGTTTCGGGCCAGAAGATCACCTTCACCGGCACCTTGAAGGCGGCCAGGCGGTCAGCGACGAAGGCGCGCAGTTCGGCCTCGTCGGCGTGGGCGCCCGGCTTGAGGGTGACGACGGCGGCCGGCTCCTCGCCCAGGGTCTTGTGCGGCACGCCGACCAGGGCCGCGTCCATCACCGCCGGATGGTCGTAGAGGACGTTCTCGACCTCGATGCAGTAGATGTTCTCGCCGCCGCGGATCAGCATGTCCTTGGCCCGGTCGATGATGTAGCAGAAGCCCTCCTCGTCCAGCCGCGCCAGGTCGCCGGTGCGCACCCAGCCGTCGATGAAGGTCTGGGCGGTGGCCTCGGGCTTGTTCCAGTAGCCCTTCACCACCTGCGGCCCCTTGCACCACAGCTCGCCGACCTCGCCGATCGGCAGCTCGCGGTACGGCGCCTCCAGCGTCATGATCTTCAGGTCGGTGACCGGCACGGCCGGACCGCAGCTGTCGGGACGGTTCTCGTAGTCCTCGGCCGAGTTGCTGGTGGCGGTGGCCGAGGTCTCGGTCATGCCCCAGCCGTTGCCGGGCAGCGATTTGGGCCAGATCTCCTTGATCTTGCGCACCAGCTCCGGGGCCGAGGGCGCGCCGCCATAGGCCACGGTCTCCAGCGACGACAGGTCGTAGTTGGGGCGGCTGGGATGCTCGATGATCTGCCAGGCGATGGTCGGCACGCCGCCCATCTGGGTCAGCTTCTCGTCCTGGATCAGCTGCATGGCCTTTTCCGGGTCCCACTTGCGGATCATGGCCATCTTGGCGCCGGCGAACAGCGAGGGGTTCATCACCGCGAAGCAGCCGGTGGCGTGGAAGAACGGCACCGAGATCAGCGAGCCCTTCTGTGGCAGGCCGGGATCGGGCTGGGGCGGGATCTCGCCGCGCCGCAGGTAGCTGCGGGCCCCCGCCGCGGCGGTGGCGAAGATGTTGCTGTTGACATTGCGATGGGTGCCCAGGGCCCCCTTCGGCTTGCCGGTGGTGCCGGAGGTGTAGAAGATCGTCGCGTCGTCCTCGGGACCCAGTTCGACGGTCGCCAGCGGCTTCTCGTCCAGCTTGATCCAGTCGTTGGGACAGCCGATCACGCCCTCCAGCCGCTTGACGTAGGGGTGGGCGATCTCTTCCTTCGAACGGCTGACATAGACCCGCTTCAGCTCGGGGCAATTGTCGAAATGCTCGGCCAGGCGCTCGAAGCGCTCGACGTCCATCACCGCCACCGAGGCGCCGCTGTCGACCAGGCCGTATTCCAGCTCCTGGCCGGTCCACCAGGCGTTCAGCGGCGTCAGGATCGCGCCCAGCGTCAGGCCGGCATAGAAGGCCACCGGCCATTCGGGCAGGTTGCGCATGACCAGGGCGACCCGGTCGCCCTTCTTCACCCCCGCCGCCTCCAGCTCGGCGGCGAACACCGTCACCGCGCGGTAGAAGGCCTCGAAACTGACCCGCTCGTCCTCGTGAACCAGGAAGATCCTGTCGCCGTGCGTGCGGCCGACCAGCAGGGTGTCGCGCAGGGTCGGCGGGCAGTGCTTCCAGACCCGGGTCTTCACGCCGCGAATCTCGATCTCCTCCATCTCGCCGGGCGAGCCGGGGGCGGTGATCAGAGCGTAGGCCTGCTTCACCGACATGGCGGGCCAGGGGATCGAGGGGGCGGGCGCGCCGATGGAAGCGGAGGCGGCCTGGGTCATCGTTACTCTCCCGGTATGTGATCGCGCTTCGCTGACCGAGCGCGTTTCCTTAGGAGAAAGCACAGGCTGGAGCACGATGCAAACACCCGTTCGAACCTAAGGGAACAATGATAAGTTAGGTGGGCGGATTGGGTGGACGGGCGGCGGCTCACGCCGCTTGCCCCCTACGGGTCGCTGCGCGACCGTCTTCCCCCAGAGGGGGAAGAGCGCCTTGGCTGGCGCGGCGCGAAGGCTCCGCCCCCTACGGGGGCGGACAGACCGCGCAGCGGTCAGGTGGGAGCAAGTGGGTGTGATCTCGCGCCAAAGCTGCGAGCTTGATGGGAAGGGTGCGAAGCGCCCGGGCCTCGCCCGGATGATTGCAGTTTTGAGTACCGTTTCGACGAAGTGCAGGCGCTTCGCGTGGAGCCGTTATCCGGAAGCCTTCGGATCGCGGATTTTTAACCCGCTCCGATGGAGGCCCCCGACGGGCGGGGCGTTGGCGCGCCCCGGACCGCCTGGGCGATTTCAGCCCAGGCCTGCTGGCTCGATCCGTCTATCCCCGGCGCCGGAGTTTCGTCGCGACCAAGGCGAACCTGCTCCGAACCGACCTGGAACGTCCTTGTGGGACACGACGGACAAGCCTTCCCG
>NZ_FORN01000040.1 GCF_900114015.1 Caulobacter sp. UNC279MFTsu5.1
GAGTTCTTTGATAAATACCGTTTCGACGAAGCCGATCGCTCCGCGCGGTCGTTTTCCGCCAGCGTCCGGTGGGCAGCCCTGTTGAGGCTTAGCCGGACCCGGTCTCGATCCCTTTCGGGAGAAACCAGACGCCGGGGGCGCGGGCCTATGGGCAATTCACGCGCTTTGTCCCCGTTCGACGCCGACGGCGGGCGGGCTCCCCAACGATGGAAGGCCCCGGACACGCTGGAGTAACCCCCTCCAGCCCAGTCCCGCTCGATCGCCCCCCGCCGCCGCATCGGTCGCTGGCCATGCGCCCTTTCCCTGCGTCGAGGTGAGTAAAGGATACGGCCGGTCCGAGAGGGTGCGGGGATTAAAGTTTTAGCGCCGCGATTTCAGCGGCTTGGTCGTCGCATTGACGGGGACACGCCGCAAGGGCGTGTCCCCGGCCGATGCTACCGCCCCTTCAACTGCCGATCGAAGAACTCCAGGTGGGTCTTCAGCACGTGCAGGCCCTTGGTCTTGCTGCCGGGCGCGCTGTGGCGCTCGCCGGGATAGAGCATCATCTCGAACGGGATGGCGTTCTTCTGCAGGGCCGCGATCAGGCGGGTGCTGTTCTCGAAGATGACGTTGTCGTCGGCCATGCCGTGCAGCAGCAGCAGGCTGTCGGGCTTGAGGTTTTTCAGGCGGCCCAGCACGTCGGACGCGGCGTAGCCGTCCTTGTTCTCGTCCGGCTTGCCCATGAACTGTTCGGTGTAGTGGGTGTCGTAGAGGCCCCATTCGGTCGGCGGGGCGCCGGCGGCCCCGGCCTTGAACGGGGTGTCCGGCGCGGTCATTAGCATCAGGGTCATGAAGCCGCCGTACGACCAGCCCATCACGCCCAGCCTGTCGGCGTCGACATAGGGCAGCGACCGCAGGAACCGGGCGCCGGCCAGCTGGTCCTCGACCTCGACCGTGCCCATGCGGCGGTCGAGCGCCCGCTTGAACCTGGCCGAGCGGTTGGCGCTGCCGCGGTTGTCCAGCTTGAAGACGACGTAGCCGTCCTCGAGATAGGGCCGCTCGCCGACCTTCTGCCAGGACCGGCTGACGGTCTGGGCATGCGGGCCGCCATAGACCGAGACGATGGCCGGATACTTCCTGGCCGGGTCGAAGCCGATCGGCTTGAGGATCTCGTAGTGCAGCACCTCGCCGTCGGACGCCGTCAGCGTGCCGTATTCCGGAACGGGCAGGGTGGCGGCGTAGGGCCAGTAGGGATGGCCCTCGGCCAGCCTGTTCTCCTCGATCCACCGCACGCGCTTGCCGCTGGCGTCATAGAGCGCGGTCTGGGGCGGGGTCTTCGGATCGCTGTAGCCGGCGGTGAAGGCGCCGCCGGTCTCGGCGACCTTGGCGGTCCACCAGCCGCCGGCCGGGGTCAGGGCCTTGGGCTTGCCGGGTTTGGCGTAGCTGACCTCGTAGATCCGCCGCTCCAGCGGGGTGTCGATCGAGGCGCTGAAGATCGCGACCTTGCGCGCTTCGTCGACGCCCTCCAGGGCGTTGACCGGCCAGTCGCCTTTGGTGACCTGAGCGATCAGTTTGCCGTCGGCGGCGTAGCGGTAGAGGTGCTTGTAGCCTGACTTCTCGGACGACCACAGGAAGCCGCCGTCCTTCAGCGGCTTGAAGTCGTCGGACAGTTCGATCCAGTGGGCGTCGGTGTCGGTGACGATCGTCTTGCCCTGGCCCGTGGCCGGGTCGCAGGCAATCAGCTCCAGCGTCTTCTGGTCGCGGGTCTGGCGCTGGACGTACAGGGTCTTGCCGTCCTCCGACCAGTCGACGCGGGCGACATAGATGTCCTTGTTCGGACCCAGGTCGATCTGCACGATCTTGCCGGTGGCCAGGTCCTGGACGAACAGGTCGACCACGGCGTTGGGACGGCCGGCGCGCGGATAGCGCTGCTCGACCACTGTGGCGCCGCCCGGGCCGATGTCGGCGCGCGGGACGACGTCGACGCCGCTTTCGTCGACGCGGGTGTAGGCGATGCTGGTCTCGCCGGGGTTCCACCAGTAGCCGGTGAAGCGGTCCATCTCCTCCTGGGCGACGAACTCGGCCGTGCCGAACGACAGGGTGTCCTTGCCCTGGGTGGTCAGGGCCTTCTCCGGCCCGCCGGCCACCGGCTTGATGTAGAGGTTCTGGTCGCGGACATAGGAGACGAAGCCGCCCTTGGGCGAGACCTTGGCGTCGACCTCGTCGCCGGGGGTCTCCGTCAGGCGGGTGACCTTGCCGTCGGCGACGCTGTCCAGATAGAGGTCGCCGTCCAACGGCACCAGGATGAACCGGCCTTCCTCGTCCCAGCTGTATTCGACGATGCCGCGGGCCGAGACGCGGGCCCGTTCGCGGCGAGCCTTCTCGGCTTCCGACAGCTCCTTGCCGCCCGACGACAGGGCCGCCGAGTCGATCAGGCGGTAGGGCTCGCCGCCCTTGACGTCGGCCGCCCACAGGTCCTGGACGTTGGCCGCCTCGGCCTTGCCCTTCAGATAGGTGACGCGCTTGCCGTCCGGCGACAGGGCCACGCCCTTGGCCGTGGGACCGTTCAGGGCCGGGTCGGCGAAGATTCGCTCCGGGGTGAGTTTTTCCGCCAGAACCGGCGACGACAGGGCGAGGCAGGCCGTGATGGCCAGGAGCGAGGGTCTGATCATGGCGCGGGACGCTAGAGGCGAGCGTGGCCGTTGTCAGCAGGGAAGTTCAGGGCCCTTCCCGCCAGGCCGGCGGGCCGAAAGGTGCGTCAGCTCGCCGCGCTGCGAAGGAAAGACTTGCCATGACGCCGCTGTTAGCGCTAACAGGAGCCCGTGAGGCGCCGAGCGCCTCTGCCCTTCCTGGGCGTTTCCTCCCTAATGAACTTCAGCCCGGTCTTTTTGGCCGGGCTTTCTTTTTGGGCGATCGGAAAGATGCTAGCTCTTGGCCGAGGCCTGAGAGGATGTCCGATGAGCGCCGGCAAACCGCCCAAGAAGAGCGACATGCTCGAGGTCCGTCTGCCCCACGCGACCAAGGTCGCGTTCATGGCGCGCTGCCGTGAGACGCGCCGCACCGCCAGCGAAGCGGTCCGCGTCTTCATCGAGCAGGAACTGGATGGCCGGACCGGCAAGCCCCGCCGGCCCAACCTGGTCTGGCGCGTGCTGGCCGCGGCCCTGGCCGGCCTGGCTGTCGGCGCGGTCGCCGCCCCCTCGCTGGCCCGGCCGATCCGAGCCCAGGCGGCGTTCGACCGTCTGGACGCCAACCACGACGGGGTGTTGAGCGTTGAGGAATTCAGCCGGCGCTGACGGCGGCCGCGCCCAGACCTAGCGGATGGGCTTCAGGAAGCGGTCGAACTGCAGGTCCAGCCATGTCCAGGGCTTGAGGATCGTCGCGCCCGGCCGCCATGACAGCAGCACGAAGCCGGCCTTGCCGACCAGGTTCTCGGCGGGCAGCAGGCCCACGCCCAGTTCGCGCGGCCAGCGGCTGTCCAGCGAGTTGTCGCGATTGTCGCCCATCACGAAGTACTGGCCCGCCGGCACGACATAGCGGTCGGTGTCGTCGCCCGGCTGGCGGGGCCCGCCATCGTAGGTGACGTAGGCGCGGCCGTCCGGGGCGGATTCGCCGACCGCCAGCACCGGCCGGCCCGGCGCGTCGTGGTCTCGCGTCACGCCCAGGGGCGTCCGCGGCAGGGGTTGGTCGTTGACGAAGACCTGGCCGTCGCGGACCTGCACCCGGTCGCCGGGCAGGCCGATCACGCGCTTGATCCAGGTCTGGCGCGGGTCGCGCGGCAGCCGGAACACCACCACGTCGCCCCGCCGGGCGGTGCGACCCAGCAGGCGTCCCCCGAACACCGGCGGGTTGAGGGGAAACGATGCGCGGCTCCAGCCGTAGGCCAGTTTGGAGACCACGATGTAGTCGCCGGTGACAAGGCCCGGCTCCATCGAGGACGAGGGGATGGTGAAGGGCTGGAAGACCACGATCCGCAAGGTCAGGGCGATGGCCAGGCCAAGGCCGGTGGTGCGGGCGATGTCGATCGCCTCGCGGCGAAGGCCGGGTTGGGCGGGAGCGCGGGAAGGGGAAGCTGTATCGGTCATGCCCGAAGGACGCGCCGCATCACCGCAAGACGCCAGGAAAGCCTTGTCGGGACGGCCGCAAAATCCTGTCCGGACAAGAAAAGGCCGGACAGCTTTCGCCGCCCGGCCTCGATTTCCGTGTGATCCTAAGCCGCTAGAACTGCTTGCGGATCGTCACGAAGCCCTGGCGCGGGGCGCCCGGCAGCAGGGTCATGGCCGTGCCGCCGCGGTCGGCCTTGGACGCGCCGCCCGATCCCACCGTCGAGATGTAGTCCTCGTCGGCCAGGTTGGTGACATTGGCCTGCACCTCCAGCCCGCGCAGCAGGCCCTGTTCGGCCTGGAAGCGGTAGCCCACCGTCAGGTCGGCCACGGTAAAGCCGTCGACCTTGCCGCCGTCGTTCTCGAAGGTGTACCAGCGCGAGCTGGTGTAGCTGACGCCGAGATTGGCGAAGAAGCCGCCCTGGTCGTAGGCCAGCGTGGCCTTGACCAGGTTCTTGGGCGTGAAGACCACGTCCTTGCCCTTGGTGTGCATGGCCACCGAGCCGCCGGCCCCGGGGACGTCGTCCTTGTAGGTGGAGTCGTTGTAGGCGTAGGAGCCGTAAAGCGACCAGGCGTCGGTGATCCGGTACTGGCCGGCCAGCTCGATCCCCTTGGTCTCGACCGCGCCGACGTTCGACAGCACCGCCGGCAGGCCCAGGATCGGCGGGGCCGTGCTGGCGCTGGCCAGGCGGTTCTCGAAGTCGACGTGATAGAGCGCGGCCACGCCCTGGAAGCGGTCGTTCTTGTAGCGGACGCCGCCTTCGAAGGTCTTGGCGGTTTCCGGCTCCAGGTTGTCGCGGACATAGTTCACCGCCGCCTGGTTCTGCGAGGCGAACGGGCCCGAGGTGGCGGCCGAGACATAGGCGGCCATGTTCTCGGTGTAGCCGCCGAACAGTTCGACGCCGTTGTTCAGGTCATAGACGACGCCGACCTGCGGCAGGAAGCTGTCCTTGGACTCGATCTTGCCGCTCATGGGGCTGCCGGCGATGGTCGAAACCTCGTTCTCGACCTTCAGGGCCTTGAAGCCGAAATTGACCTTCAGGGCGTCGTTCACCGTCCAGACGTCCTGGATGTAGCCGGTCGTGGTCCTGGTGTTGAACCGGTATTCCCACGAGGTCTTAAACGGGTTGGACTGGAAGTCCAGCGGATCGCGCGACGGCTTGGCCAGGGTCTCGGCGTAGAACCGGCGGGCCTGGTGGAAGTCGTTGTCCTCGATCCAGAAGCCGGCGCTGAGCGCATGGGCGCCCAGGTCGGCGTAGACGTCGCCGATCAGGCCGGCCCGGTCGATGTCGTACTCGGTGGTGCGGATCGACAGCGGGGCGGCGGTCGAGCCGGTCGTCCCGTAGCCCGGGCTGACCGTGTAGGGCGTGTACCACAGGCCCTGGCCCCGGTTCTTGTGGCCGTAGGCGGTGAGGTCGACGCGGACCTTGTCGCCCACATTCTGCTTCAGGGTGACGGCGTAGAGATCATCGTCGCGGATGCCGGCGCCTGCATAGTAGGCGTCGTCGGGATTGGCCACGCCGTAGGCGGCGTAGGGGTTGGTTCCCACGCCGGTCCAGTAGCCCGAGGACGGGTCCAGCTGGCCCGACAGGTAGTTGGCCGGGTTGTTCAGCGCCTGACCCACGCCGATCGCCTTGTTCCAGTCGGGCTGGAAGTTGTCCCAGTCGCGGCCCAGGCGCTTGATCATGTCGAACGACATGTCCTGGTAGTCCTGCTCGCGGCGCTCGGAATGGTTCCAGAACGCGGTGATCGAGCCGACGTCGCCGATCGGCAGCACGAACTTCAGGTCGTACTGGCGCTGCTTCTGCTCGCCGCCGCCCTTCCACTTGTCGGACTTCTGGTCGACGACCGAGACGTAGGCGCGCAGGCCGGCCAAGGCTTCGATCGCGCCGGTGTCGATGCGGCCGAACAATCGGTGCATCGAGTCCGAACCGGCCGTGGCGTCGGTCTGGACGTGGAACTCTTCCGACGGGGCACGCGAGAAGAATTGCAGCGTGCCGCCCAGGTTCGAGGTGGAGGCGGTCGACAGCGAACCGGCGCCCTGGGCCAGTTCGACCTTGCCGAGATCCTCGCTGGCGACGGCGCGGCTGATATGCAGGCCGTTGTAGTTGCCGTAGCTCATGTCGCCCAGCGGCACGCCGTCCAGGGTGAAGCCCAGGCGGCTCTGGTCGAAGCCGCGGATGGCGACGCGGGTCGACCACTCGTAGGCGCCGAAGGCGTCGGCCGACTGGAAGCTGACGCCGGGCAGCTTCTCGACGGCGCGCAGCGGGCTGGAGCCGGCGGCCAGGACTTCGATCTGGGTGGTGTTGATCGTCTGGACCTGGCGGCTCTGGCCCTGGCCCAGCACGATCACGGCGTCGACGGCGTTGGCGTCGGCGGGGGCCGTGTCGGCCGGCGCGGCGGCGGCGGCGGGTTCGGCGGCCAGGGCCAGGTGCGGCGCGGCCAACAGCAAGGCGCAGAAGGCCCCGCCCAGCATCAGGTGTCGTTTCATGCTTGTATCCCCACGCCGACGCTCAAGGGGAGCGGCGCCGGCTTGGGGAGCTGCGGTAACAGCGCTCGACGACAGCGCGCCGACAGTTCGGTGTCGGGTTTCCGACGGAACGGCGACGACTGGATGACGGTGGGGGCCGTCTGGGCGACTAGGGGGCGAGGTCCGCCGAAGCGTCGCGATGCTCCTCGCGCGCGGCTCGCCAGACCGCCTTGGCCGCATCGACGTTCATCGCGGCGATCCCCAAGCCCGCCACGATGTCGGGCCAGGGCGAGCGCGTGACCGCCGTGACGGCGCCGGCGACGATGATCGCCAGATTGGCCAGGGCGTCGTTGCGCGCCGAAAGGAACGCGGCCTTGGTCAGGCTGCCCGAGCGTTCGCGGAACCGCGCCAGCAGGAAGGCGCAGAACAGGTTGACGGCCAGGGCGCCGGCGCCGGTCAGGGTCAGCGAGAACGCCTCCGGCGGCGTCGGGTCGGCGACCTTGCGCCACAGGGCCCAGAGGAAGGCCAGGGCGGGGGCCAGCAGGAGGCCCGCCAGGGCCATGCCCACCCGGGCCCGCCGCCGCAGGCTCCAGCCCAGGGCGGCGAAGATCAGGAAGTTGACCGCCGCGTCCTCGAGGAAGTCGACGCTGTCGGCCAGCAGCGACACCGAGCCGATGTGCAGGGCGACGGCGAACTCCACGCCGAAATAGGCCAGGTTCAGGGCCGCCACCAGCCTCACGGCCCGGCGCAGGTCGTCGTTGCGGGACAGGGGGGCGGACATGGCTGGGTCTCCTCGGCCTGGCGGCTTAGCCTGAACCGGACCCCCGCGGCCAGTGATCGCGCGACAGCGCTCGAAACATTGCGGAATCCCGCCCCGGAGGCTATCTGAGCGCCCGACCCCCCGATCCCGAATACCGAAGAGGCCGACGCCCCCCATGGCTCAGCAATATATTTTCCAGATGCAAGGCCTGACCAAGGCCTATCCCGGCGGCAAGAAGGTCTTCGAGAACATCTGGCTGTCGTTCTATTCCGACGCCAAGATCGGCGTCGTGGGCGTCAACGGCTCGGGTAAGTCGACCCTGCTGAAGGTGATGGCCGGGCTCGACAAGGAATTCTCGGGCGAGGCCAAGGCCGCCGACGGCGTCAAGCGCGGGTACCTGCCGCAGGAGCCGGTGCTGGACCCGACCCTGGACGTCTGGGGCAACGTCATCGCCGACTGCGAGGACAAGAAGGTCTTCGACAAGTACAACGAACTGGCCGTCAAGCTGGGCGAGGACTACTCCGACGAGCTGATGGAGGAGATGACCAAGCTCCAGGAGATCATCGACGCCAAGGACCTGTGGGACATCGACTCCAAGGTCGAGATGGCGATCAACGCCCTGCGCTGCCCGCCCAACGACGCCAATATCGAAAGCCTGTCGGGCGGCGAGAAGCGCCGCATCGCCCTGGCCCGCCTGCTGCTCAGCAAGCCGGACATGCTGCTGCTGGACGAACCGACCAACCACCTGGACGCCGAGTCGGTGGCCTGGCTGCAGCACCACCTGGAAGAGTTCCCGGGCTGCGTGATCCTAGTCACCCACGACCGCTACTTCCTGGACCAGGTCACCAAGTGGACCCTGGAGCTGGATCGCGGCAAGGGCATCCCCTACGAGGGCAACTATTCCGGCTGGCTGGAGCAGAAGCAGAAGCGCGTCGTGCAGGAGCAGTCGGAGTCCGAGGCCCGCCAGCGCGCCCTGACCCGCGAACTGGAATGGGTGCGCAGCTCGCCCAAGGCCCGCCAGTCCAAGTCCAAGGCCCGCCTGGCCTCGTACGAGGAGATGGTCGCCGCCCAGGAAAACGCCCGCGCCGCCCAGACCCAGGCCCACATCCAGATCCCGCCCGGCCCGCGCCTGGGCAACGTGGTCCTGGAAGTCACCGGCCTGGAGAAGGAGTACGGTGACAAGGTGCTGTTCAAGGATCTGTCGTTCAAGCTGCCGCCCAACGGCATCGTCGGCGTCATCGGTCCCAACGGCGCCGGCAAGTCGACCCTGTTCAAGCTGATCACCGGCCGCGAGCAGCCCGACCAGGGCACGGTCAAGGTCGGCGAGACCGTGAAGCTCTCGTATGTCGACCAGTCGCGTGACGCGCTGGACGCCAACAAGACCATCTGGGAAGAGATCAGCGGCGGCACTGACGTGATGATCGTCGGCAAGCGCGAGATCAACAGCCGCGCCTATGTCGGCAGCTTCAACTTCAAGGGCGGCGACCAGCAGAAGAAGGTCGGCCTGCTGTCGGGCGGTGAGCGCAACCGCGTCCACCTGGCCAAGACCCTGGCCACCGGCGGCAACCTGCTGCTGCTCGACGAACCGACCAACGACCTGGACATCGAGACCTTGCAGGCCCTGGAAGAGGCGCTGGAGGAGTTCGCCGGCTGCGCCGTGGTCATCAGCCACGATCGCTGGTTCCTGGACCGCCTGGCCACCCACATCCTGGCCTTCGAGGGCGACAGCCACGTCGAATGGTTCGAGGGCAACTTCGAGATGTACGAGGAAGACAAGAAGCGCCGCCTGGGCGCCGACAGCCTGATCCCCAAGCGCATCAAGTTCCAGAAGTTCGCGCGGTAGTGTAGGGTGCGGGGCATGAGCGATCTCTTGTCCCGCATCACCATTGAGGACGGCAAGCGCGGTGGACGCCCCTGCATTCGCCAGATGCGTATCACGGTGGGCGACATTCTGGGCTGGCTTGCGGCGGGAATGTCGGAAGCCGAAATCCTGACCGACTACGAGGAGCTTGAGGCGGACGATATCCGCGCCAGCCTGGCCTACGCGGCGCGGGAACTGGACCACGCTTCGGTGACCGCCGCCGCTTGAGGTTTCTAGTCGATCAGAACCTGCCTGTCGGCCTGCTGGATGTGCTGGAACGTCTTGGTCACGAAGCGCTGCACGTGAAGCGACTGGGGCTGTCGACGGCTTCGGATCATCACATCTGGCGCATGGCCGTCTCGCTCGGGGCCGTGATTGTCAGCAAGGACAGCGATTTCATCAGCTTTGCCGCGCGTGGAGCAGCCAGCGCGGCTCTCGTCAGGTTACGCGTCGGAAATTGCGCGAACGCCGCGCTGTACGACGCTGTCCGCCGCGCCTGGGCGGATGTCGTCGCCCGGTTGGAGGAAGGCGAAGCTGTCGTCGAGGTTCGCATCCTACCCGAGATCAACTGATTGAATGCAAGACGGGGGCGGCCTGAAAGGGGCGCCCCCGTCGTCGTTTGGGCCCGAGCCTACTTCGGTTCCGTTGGCGCGCCCGGCGTCGGGGTCGAGCCGGGGAGGTTCGCGCCAGGGGCCGGGGTCGCGGCGTCCGGCATGGGCGGCGGGGTGGCCGGCATGCTGGTGGAGGAGTCCGAGGGCATGGTCGACGAGGTCGGCGGGTTCACCGAGCC
Source organism: Caulobacter sp. UNC279MFTsu5.1 (assembly GCF_900114015.1). Classification (GTDB taxonomy): domain Bacteria; phylum Pseudomonadota; class Alphaproteobacteria; order Caulobacterales; family Caulobacteraceae; genus Caulobacter. The sequence goes on from NZ_FORN01000040.1 coordinate 9,961, forward strand.
GTCGGTGGTCGTCGGCGTCGCGGGCGTGGTGGCCGAGGTGTCGGTCGACATGCCGGTCGAAGCCGAGCCGCTCCACCAGTCCTTGCTGGCCCGCTGCTTGGGCGAAGCCTTCAGGTAGGCGTCGAGCTGGGCGTAGGGGATCGGTTGCGACGGACCGGCCACGGCGGCGGAGGCTTTGGCCTTGGCTTGCGGCGCGGCCGAGGCGGCGCCCGAGACAAGCGCGGCCAGCGCGACGCCGGCGGCGAGCGTTCTGATCATCATGGGACTATTCTCCAGGCCTGGCGCGCCGACGCGGCGCGTCGCCAAGAGAAACCCCCAGTCGCGCTCGCGGTTCACAGCTTGGCTTTTTGAGCCGCGGCGGTCCGGGTTCGGAACCGCTCGCGGCGCGACCGGGTTAGGACCGCGCTAGGCCTTGCGCGATCACGCTTCCGGGAGCCGGCGGCCAATGGCGTTCGCCGGGAACTGGAGTAGCTTGATCTGGCGAAACTGATCCCGATCTCTAGGGACAGGTCGCGGTGGCGTGGCCCGCCTGGGCCGCGCGCGTCGTCCGGGATGGAGAAGAGCATGCCCCAAACGCTCGCCGAAAAACCCCACATCGTCCTTTCGCACGAGATGCTGATGCCGCTGCAGCCGCTGCTCGAGGGGGCGTACCAGGTGCACAGGCTGTGGGACTATCCCGACCATCTGGCGTTCCTGGACGGTCCGGGGCGGCAGGTGCGGGCCATCGTCCACGCGGGCGAGATGGTGCTGGCCAGGGATCTGCTGTCGGAGATGCCCAGGCTGGGCCTGATCGCCTGCGTCAGCGTCGGCTACGACGGCGTCGACGTGCCGTGGTGCAAGCAGCACGGCATCGCGGTGACCCACTCGACCGGCCTCAACGCCGCCGACGTCGCCGACCATGCCGTGGGCCTGGTGCTGGCCGCCTGGCGCGGCATCGTCGAGGGCGACCAGAAGCTGCGCACCGGCCACTGGACCAACATGGAGCGGATGAGCCCTCGCCACAGCCTGCGCGGCCGCAAGGCCGGCGTCGTCGGCCTGGGTCATATCGGCGAGGCGGTGGCCCAGCGCCTTGAGGCTTTCGAACTGAAGGTCTCGTGGTGGGCGCCGCGCCCCAAGGAGACCGAGCGCCCGCGCGCCAAGAGCCTGATGGACCTGGCCCGCGACAGCGACATCCTGGTGGTCTGCGCCCGTCCCGACGCCACCAACCGCCACATGATCAACCAGGCGGTCATCGAGGCCCTGGGACCGCAGGGCCTGCTGGTCAACATCGCCCGCGGCTCGCTGGTCGACGAGGACGCCCTGATCGCCGCGCTCAGGGACGGCCGGCTGGGCATGGCGGGTCTGGACGTGTTCGACCACGAGCCCACCCCGGCCTCGCGCTGGATCGGTGTGCCGCACACCGTGCTGACCCCCCACACCGCCGGTGCGACGCTGGACAGCATTCCGGCCATGGTCGGGCTGACCGTCGAGAACCTGCGGCGGTTCTTCAGGAGCGAGGCCCTGGCCTCGCCGGTGGACGCGTAGCCGCATGAAGGCGCTTGGCCTGGGCGGCGTGATCGCGCTGGTGTCGGTCGCCGCGGTGCTGGCGGCCGATGCGACCCATCCTTCTTCGGGCGAGTATCGGATCGACTCCGAGACGACCACGATCTCGCGCGCGGGACCCGTCGTCCTGCGGTCCGTGCAGCGGATCGACGGCGCGACGGGCGCCGTCACCGTGGAGCAATCGTCCGGCGACGGGACCACGGCGCGCCAGGACTATCCGGGGCGAGGACCCAACCTTTTCTGCTCGGGATCGGGACCTCCGCCGGCCGGCGCGGCGACCTGCGCCAATCGCGCGTTCGAGGCCTTGCCGGGCGGCGGCTCGAGCCAGGAGGCGGTCTGCGCCGGCGGCCAGACCCTGTCGGCCAACTGGCGACGGCTGGCGGACGGGCGTTGGGAGCATACGCTCGAGACCCAGCTGATCACCGCGCCGGCGGCCGCTATGGATCCCCGCACGACGGCGGCCATGGCCCCCGTCATCGCCCAGATCGAGGAGACCATCCGCTCGGGTCCGCCGCAGGAAGCCGAGGCCGCCAAGCAGCAGCTGGCGGCCCTGAAGGCCGGCATGGGCGGCGGCGCGGCGTCCGGCGGTCCGACGGTGTCGGTCCGCGAGACCTGGACCAAGGTCTCCGATCACTGCGGCTAGGGCTGGAAGAGCGCGGCGGCCATCGGCTGGACGCCTTGCGCCGCTTCAGGCCTGGTCGCAGTCTTGGGCCGTGGAACTGGGCGCTGGAGGAGGGATGACATGGGCAAGGTGCTGGGCCTGGGCGGCGTGTTCTTCAAGGCGGACGACCCGGCCGCCGTGCGTGGCTGGTACGCCCGGGTGCTGGGCTTCGACGTGTCGGAGTGGGGCGGGGTGGTGTTCGAGAACCCCAAGGGCGTCTCGACCAACTGGTCGCCGTTCGAGGCCGGAACACGCTATTTCGAGCCGTCCCAAGCCCCGTTCATGATCAACTTCATCGTCCAGGACCTGGACGGGCTGCTGGCCAAGGCCGCCGCCGAGGGCGTGCAGCCGACCGGGCGTCAGGACGAGGACATGGGCCGGTTCGCCTGGCTGATCGATCCGGCCGGGGTGAAGATTGAGCTCTGGGAGCCCTCCAAGCCGTCTTCCGAGGCATAGTTTGCCGCGTCGGGCCGCTCGGGATGCGTCGTTTCGCGACCCCGCCGGTTCGGATTTAACTTGCCAAATTGGACATAAAGATATCTTTATATCCCTATGAAGGTGTCGTTCGAACAGGTGGTGGATCTGCTGCGCGCGGCGGGCGAGTTGACTCGCCTGCGGGTGCTGGCCCTGCTGGCGGCCGAAGAGCTTTCGGTGCTGGAGCTGTGCCGGATCCTGGACCAGAGCCAGCCTCGCGTCTCGCGGCACCTGAAGCTGCTGGCCGAGGCCGGCCTGGTCGAGCGATTTCCGGACGGCGCCTGGGTGTTCTACCGCTTGGCCCTGAAATCGCCGGGGCGGGCCGTGATCGAACGGGCCCTGGACCTGATCGATCCGCAGGATTCCGTCACCCAGGGCGACGCCGAACGGCTGGCCATGGTGCGCGCCGAGCGCACCGCCGGCGCCCAGGCCTATTTCGCCCGCAACGCCGCGCGCTGGAACGAGATCCGCTCGCTGTACGTCGACGAGGCCGAGGTCGAGGCCGCCATCCTGCAGGCGGCGGGCGAGGGGCCTTTCGACGAGATGGTCGACCTGGGCGCGGGGGCGGGGCGCATGCTGACGCTCTTCGGCCGCCGGGCCGGCGCGGCCCTGGGGCTGGATCTGTCGCAGCAGATGCTCAACATCGCCCGCGACGAGGTGGCCAAGGCCGGTCTGGTCCAGTGCGAGCTACGCCACGGCGACATCTTCGCCACCGGCCTGCCGGGAGGCTGCGCGGACCTGGTGACCGTGCACCAGGTGCTGCACTATCTGGGCGATCCCGCCGCCGCCGTGGCCGAGGCCGCGCGCTTGGTGGCCGGGGGCGGCCTGCTGCTGATCGCCGATTTCGCGCCCCACGACCACGAATTCCTGCGCGAGAGCCACCAGCACCGGCGCCTGGGCTTCGCCGACGCCGAGATCATCGCCTGGATCGAGGCCGCCGGCCTGGTCCTGGACGCCAACATCGCCCTGCCGCCGATTTCCGACGAGGGCCTCACCGTCAAGATCTGGACCGCGCGTCGTCCCCACGACCTGGCCGCGGTCCATAACGCCGCCAAGACTGCCGAAAGAAGCGCCGCATGACCCTTCCGCCCCTCCGCCGCGTTCTGGGTCCGGTCGCTCGCGCCGGTGAGCGCACCGACCGCCCCCGCGTCTCGTTCGAGTTCTTCCCGCCCAAGACCGAGCAGATGGAAGAGAACCTGTGGGCAGCGATCAAGCGCCTGGCCCCGCTGGACCCGGCCTTCGTCTCGGTGACCTATGGCGCCGGCGGCTCGACGCGCGAGCGCACCCACCGCACGGTCAAACGGATCCTGGACGAGACCAGCCTCAAGCCCGCCGCCCACCTGACCTGCGTCGGCGCCAGCCGGGCCGAGGTGGACGAGGTGATCCGCGAATACTGGGAGACCGGCGTGCGCCACGTGGTGTCGCTGCGCGGCGACCCGCCGCCCGGCGAAGGCGGCATCGGCGGCGTCTACGTGCCGCGCGAGGACGGCTACAGGAACGCCACCGAGCTGACCTCGGCCCTGACCGCGATCGCGCCGTTCAACGTGCTGGTCGGGGTGTACCCGGAAAAGCATCCCGAAAGCCCGTCGATCGAGCATGACATCGAGGTGCTGAAGGCCAAGGTCGACGCGGGGGCGACCCTGGCCATCAGCCAGTTCTTCTTCGACACCGACGCCTTCCTGCGGTTCGTCGACAAGGTGCGCAAGGCCGGGATCACCATCCCGATCGTGCCGGGCATCATGCCGGTGACCAATTTCAAAGGCCTGGTGAAGATGTCGGCCGCCTGCCAGACGGCGGTGCCGGGCTGGCTGGCCAACCTGTTCGACGGCCTGGACGAGGACGCCGACACCCGCCGGCTGATCGCCTGCTCGGTGGCCTCGGAGATGTGCGCCAAGCTGCAGGAGCAGGGTTTTTCTGACTTCCACTTCTACACCCTGAACCGGGCCGACCTGGTCTATGCGATCTGCCGCGTGCTGGGCGTGCGCGAGGCCGCGTCGGCGCCGTCCCCGGTCTCGGCGGAGGCCGCGGCGTGAAACGCGCGGCGCCGATCTTCCTGGCGGTCCTGAGCCTGGCCCTGGCCGGCGCGGCCCATGCCGACGATCCGGCCAACTGGTCAAAGCCGATCCGGCCCTACCGGGTGGTCGGCAACATCTACTATGTCGGTTCCGAAGGCCTGTCGGCCTGGCTGATCTCGTCGTCGGAAGGCCATGTGCTGCTGGACAGCGGGCCTTCGCCAGCTGGCGCCAAGCTGATCGAGGCCAATATCCAGGCCCTGGGCTTCAAGCTCTCTGACGTGAAGATCCTGATCAACACCCACGCCCATTTCGACCATGCCGGCGGGCTGGCCCAGCTGAAGGCCGACACCGGCGCCAAGGTCTGGGCCTCGCGTCCGGACGAGCCGGCCCTGAAGAAGGGGCAGCACTTCGGCGACAACGACAACGGGCTGACGCCGTTCGCGCCGGTCAAGGTCGACAAGGCGTTCGGCGACGGCCAGAAGCTGAAGCTGGGCGAAACCACCCTGGTCGCCCACCTGACGCCGGGCCACACGATCGGCTGCACCACCTGGACCACCCAGGTGATCGATCGGGGGCGCCCGCTGAACGTCACCTTCCCTTGTTCGGCCTCGGTGGCCGGCAACGTGCTGGTGGGCAACAAGACCTACAAGAACATCGTCGCCGACTACCGCTTCACCTTCGCCGCCCTGAAGGCCTTGCCCACCGACGTGATGCTGCCCAGCCATGAGGAGCAGGGAAACCTGCTGGCCAAGCGCAGGAAAATGCTGGCCGGCGACGTCAACGCCTTCGTCGATCCCAGCGAAATCGCCCGCTACGCCACAGCGTCGGAGGAGGCCTTCGACAAGGAGCTGGCCCGCCAGCAAGCCGCCCGAAAGCCGTGACATAGGCGCGAGCACGCGGAATTGAGTCCCGCTTCCTCGCGAAGCGCTAAAGCATTTTCGAACGAAGCGGACACCGGTCGCGTGAAGAAAATGCGCCAAAACAAAGATCTAGAGCGCCCGGCCTGATGCAATCAGGTCGGAACGCTCTAGAAAGACCCGAACGGCCGGAGCCGACTCTCCGGCAGGAGCCGACCATGACCGATCTCACCACCCGAGCTGGCCGCATCGCCGCGCTGAAGGCCGCCGCCAAGGAACGCATCCTGATCCTCGACGGCTCGTGGGGCGTGATGTTCCAGAAGAAGAAGCTGACCGAGGCCGATTATCGCGCCCAGCGCTTCGCCGACTACGACGGCCAGATGAAGGGCAACAACGACATCCTGTGCCTGACCCGGCCGGATCTGGTGGCCGAACTGCACGACGCCTATTTCGCCGCCGGCGCCGACATTTCCGAGACCAACACGTTCTCGGGCACCACCATCGCCCAGGCCGACTACGGCCTGGACGCGGCCACGGTGCGCGACATCAATTACGAGGGGGCCCGCATCGGCCGCGAGGTCGCCGACCGCTGGCTGGCCGAGCATCCGGACAAGCCGCGCTTCATCGCGGGCTCGATCGGGCCGCTGAACGTCATGCTGTCGATGTCGTCGGACGTGAACGATCCGGGCGCGCGCAAGGTGACCTTCGACCAGGTCTACCAGGCCTATCGCGAGCAGGTGGCGGCGCTGTACGAGGGCGGGGTCGACCTGTTCCTGATCGAGACCATCACCGACACTCTCAACTGCAAGGCCGCGATCAAGGCGATCATGGACCTGCGCGACGAGGGCCACGAGGAGCTGCCCATCTGGATCAGCGGCACCATCACCGACCGCTCGGGCCGCACCCTGTCGGGCCAGACGGCCGAGGCGTTCTGGAACTCGATCAAGCACTGCAAGCCGTTCGCCGTGGGCTTCAACTGCGCCCTGGGCGCGGACCTGATGCGGCCGCACATCGCCGAGATGGCGCGCATCGCCGACACCCTGGTCGCGGCCTATCCCAACGCCGGCCTGCCCAACGCCATGGGCGAGTACGACGAGGAGCCGCACCAGACCGGCCACCAGCTGCACGAATGGGCCAAGGACGGCATCGTCAACATCCTGGGCGGCTGCTGCGGCACCACGCCGGACCACATCCGGCACGTGGCCGACGAGGTGCGCGGCCTGACCCCGCGCCCCATCCCCGAGCGCCCCAAGGCCATGCGCCTGGCGGGCCTGGAACCGTTCGAACTGGCCTAGAGAGTCCGATGCGTACAACCCTTCTCTTCGGCGGCATGAGCCGCGAGCGCCTGGTCTCGGTGGCCAGCGCCAAGGCCCTGTCCACGGCCCTGCCGGACGCCGACCTGTGGTTCTGGGCGCCGGACGACCAGGTCTATGTGGCCAGCGACGCCGCGCTGCAGGCTCATGAGCGGCCGTTCGAGATCGACCTGCCGACCGAAGGCGCGCCGATCGGCGGGATCGCGGCCGCGCTGGACAAGGCCAAGGCCGAGGACCGCGTGCTGGTCCTGGGCATGCACGGCGGCGCGGCCGAGAACGGCGACCTGGCGGCTCTGTGCGAGGCGCGCGGCGTGGCCTTCACCGGCTCGGACTCCAAGTCCAGCCGCCTGGCCTTCGACAAGATCGCCACCAAGGCCGCCGTGGCCAAGGCCGGCGTCGTCACGCCCTCGACGGTCGAACTGGCCGACGCGGAGGCGGCGCTCGCGAAGTACGGCAAGCTAGTCGCCAAGCCGGTGGCCGACGGTTCCAGCTACGGCCTGATCTTCGTCAACGACGCCGCGGACCTGGAAAGGCTGGCCGCCGCCGCCGCCCGCGAGGCCTATGTGATCGAGCCGTTCGTGGCCGGGGCCGAGGCCACCTGCGGGGTGCTGGAGCAGGACGGCCAGGTGTTCGCCCTGCCGCCGGTCGAGATCCGCCCGGCCGACGGGGCCTTCGACTATGTGGGCAAGTACCTGGCCAAGACCACCGAAGAGATCTGCCCGGCCACCTTCGCGCCCGAGGTCAACGCGGCCATGCAGGAGGCCGCCCTCAAAGCCCACAAGGCGGTGGGGGCCGGCGGCTATTCGCGCAGCGACTTCATCGTCACCCCGGACGGCCCGATCTTCCTGGAGATCAACACCCTGCCAGGCATGACGGCGGCCTCGCTGTATCCCAAGTCCCTGAAGGCGCAAGGCATCGCGTTCAGGGACTTCCTGGACGGCCAGATCGCCCTGGCGGTCGCGCGCGCCCAGGCCAAGGCGGCCTGACCATGGGAACCTGGGCCAACGGACCGTTCGACAACGACGAGGCGATGGACTTCGTCGCCGACCTGGCCGAGGCGCCGGACTGGCGCGCGATCGTGCGGATGCTGGACCACGTCACCAAGACGGCGGGCTATCTGGAAGCCCCGGAGGGCGAGATCGCCGTGGCCGCCGCCGCCATCGTCGCGGCCGCCGTCGGCGAGGCGACGATCCTGCCCGACAGCCATCGCGAGCTGAAGGCCGCCCTGGGCGCACCGCCGGACGGCGCCGTGGCCCTGGCCCGCTCGGCCCTGGCCCGCGTGGTCGCGCCCGCCTCCGAACTCGACGAACTCTGGCAGGAGGGTGACGACCACGACGCGTGGCTCACCCAGATCGCCGCCCTGCAAACGACCTTGAGCGCCCGCCCATGAGACCTGTCTTCGTCAACATCGGTGAGCGCACCAACGTCACCGGATCGGCCAGGTTCAAGAAGCTGGTCGTCGAGGGGAACTATGGCGAGGCCCTGTCGGTGGCCCGCCAGCAGGTTGAGGCCGGCGCCCAGGTCATCGACGTCAACATGGACGAAGGCCTGCTGGACTCCAAGCAGGCCATGATCACCTTCCTGAACCTAATGGCGGCCGAGCCCGACATCGCCCGGGTGCCGGTGATGATCGACAGCTCCAAGTGGGAGGTGATCGAGGCCGGCCTGAAGTGCGTGCAGGGCAAGGCGATCGTCAACTCGATCTCGATGAAGGAAGGCGAGGCCAAGTTCATCGAGCAGGCCCGCCTGTGCCTGCGCTACGGCGCGGCCGTGGTGGTGATGGCCTTCGACGAGGTCGGCCAGGCCGACACCGCCGCCCGCAAGATCGAGATCTGCGAGAAGGCCTACAACATCCTGGTCAACAAGGTGGGCTTCCCGCCGGAAGACATCATCTTCGACCCCAACATCTTCGCCGTGGCGACCGGGATCGAGGAGCACGACAACTACGCCGTCGACTTCATCGAGGGCGCGCGCGAGATCAAGAAGCGCTGCCCTTACGCCCGGATCTCGGGCGGGGTGTCGAACGTGTCGTTCAGCTTCCGCGGCAACGAGCCGGTGCGCCGCGCCATCCACTCGGTGTTCCTGTACCACGCCATCGAGGCGGGCATGGACATGGGCATCGTCAACGCCGGCGACCTGCCGGTCTACGACACCCTGGATCCGGAGCTGCGCGAGGCCGTCGAGGACGTGATCCTCAACCGCCCGCAGCGGACCAACGTCTCCAACACCGAGCGCCTGGTCGACATGGCCCCGCGCTACAAGGGCGACAAGAGCCAGGTCCAGACCGCCAACCTGGAATGGCGCAAGGGCACGGTGAACGAGCGCATCACCCATGCCCTGGTCAACGGCATCACCGACTATATCGATCAGGACACCGAGGAAGCCCGCCTGTCGGTCGAGCGGCCGCTGCATGTGATCGAAGGCCACCTGATGGACGGCATGAACGTGGTCGGCGACCTGTTCGGCTCGGGCAAGATGTTCCTGCCGCAGGTGGTCAAGTCGGCCCGGGTGATGAAGCAGGCCGTGGCCTGGCTGGAGCCGTTCATGGAGGCCGAGAAGGCCGGCAAGCCGCGCGAGCAGGCCGGCCGCATCCTGATGGCCACGGTCAAGGGCGACGTCCACGACATCGGCAAGAACATCGTCGGCGTGGTCCTGCAGTGCAACAACTACGAGGTCATCGACCTGGGCGTGATGGTCCCGGCCGACCGGATCCTGGACGAGGCCAGGAAGCACAACGTCGACATGATCGGCCTGTCGGGCCTGATCACCCCGTCGTTGGACGAGATGGTGTTCGTGGCTTCCGAGATGGAGCGCCAGGGCTTCACCATGCCGCTGCTGATCGGCGGCGCCACCACCAGCCGCACCCACACGGCGGTCAAGATCGAGCCGTCCTACCGCGCCGGCCCGACCACCTATGTGCTGGACGCCAGCCGGGCGGTGGGCGTGGTCTCGTCGCTGCTGTCGGCGAGCGAACGCGACCGGGTGGTGGCCGAGACCCGGGCCGAATACGTCAAGGTGCGCGAACAGTACGCCCGCGGTCAGACGGCCAAGGCCCGCACCGCCATCGGCGAGGCCCGCAAGCGCAAATACGCCATCGACTGGACCGGCTACGCGCCGCCCAAGCCGACCTTCGTCGGCACGCGAACCTTCGAGCCGTCCCTGGCCGAACTGGTCCCGTTCATCGACTGGTCGCCGTTCTTCGCCAGCTGGGAGCTGATCGGCCGCTTCCCGCAGATCCTGGAGGACGACGTCGTCGGCCAGGCCGCCACCGACCTCTATCGCGACGCCCGCGCCATGCTCGACAAGGTGGTGGCCGAGAAGTGGTTCGGGGCCAAGGGGGTGGTCGGCTTCTGGCCGGCCCAGGCCGACGGCGACGACATCGTTCTCTATACGGACGAATCCCGTTCGACCGAGCTGACCCGGCTGTTCACCCTGCGCCAGCAGATGGACAAGTCCGAGGGCAAGGCCAACCTGGCCCTGGCCGACTTCGTCGCGCCGATCGGGCAGGGCGGCGACTATATCGGCGGTTTCGCCGTCACCGCCGGCCACGGCGAGGACGAGGTCGTCAAGCGCTTCAAGGACGCCGGCGACGACTACAGCGCCATCATGGCCAGCGCCCTGGCCGACCGCCTGGCCGAGGCCTTCGCCGAGTGGCTGCACTACAAGGCCCGCGTCGAGCTGTGGGGCTACGCCCCCGACGAGCGCGAGGACGTCGACGTGATGATCGCCGAGAAGTACCAGGGCATCCGCCCCGCGCCCGGCTATCCGGCCCAGCCCGACCACACCGAGAAGGGCACGCTGTTCAAGCTGCTGGACGCCGAGGCGGCCACCGGCATGATCCTGACCGAGAGCTACGCCATGAGCCCCGGCGCCGCGGTGTCGGGCTTCTATTTCAGCCACCCGCAGAGCCACTATTTCGGCGTCGGCAAGGTCGACCTCGACCAGGTCGAGGACTATGCCCGTCGCAAGGGCTGGGACGTGGCCCTGGCCGAAAAGTGGCTGTCGCCGATCCTCAACTACGACCCGGCCGCGCGGACGCGGGGCGAGGCGGCGTAGCCCCCTCGGTCGCTACGCGACAGCTCCCCCAGAGCTGGAACATCTAGGCGTTCTAGTTCCTCCCCCTTTTGGGGGAGGCGGCCCGGAGGGCCGGAGGGGGTCAGGCCAGCAGGTCCGCCAGCCTCATGGCCAGGGCCGGCGCCAGCAGCGCCGGCACCTCGGCGTCGGCCTCGAACACCTCGACGGACCGGTAGCCCGCGGCCGTCATCCCTGGCTCGGGCACTGCTCGGCCGTGTCCTTCAGTCGTTCGATCAGCCACCGCCCCGCCGGGCCGGGCGGCGTGTCGGCGCGGTGGGCGGCGGACATCGGCATCAAGTAGCCGCCGGTCGGGGCGTCGCGCATCTTCAGCTCGACCAGGGTCCCGGCCTCGAGCTCGGCCTCGACCCGGTCCCAGGGCATGCCGCCCCAGCCCAGGCCAGCGCGCAGGAAGGCGTGCTTGGCGCCCAGGTCGGCCAACCGCCAGGTGCGGGTCGAGAACACTCCGAACTCGCGGCCCTGGGTCAGGGGCGAGCGGTCGGTCAGCACCAGCTGGAGGTGGCCCGCCACGTCCTCCGGCGACAGCGGGCCGGGCAGGGCGGCCAGCGGGTGGCCGGCGGCGGCGACCTGGACCATCCGCAGGGTGATCAGCCGCTCGCGCACCAGCTCCGGCGGGGCGTCGGGCAGCGAGCCCAACACTCCGAACGCGCAGCGGCCGTCCAGCACCGGCTGCAGCACCGCGCCCAGGGCCTCGACATGGATGCGCAGGGCGGTATCGGGGAAATGGTGCTGGAAGTCGCCGATCGCATGGGTCAGCACCGCCATCGGGAACAGCACGTCGACGACGATCGACACCTCGGGCTCCAACCCGCCGGCCAGGCTGGCGGCGCGGGCCTTGAAGGCGTCCATGCGGCCGGCCACCTCGCGGGCCTCGACGACCAGCGCGCGGCCGGCCTCGGTCAGCACCGGCAGGCGGGCGGCGCGATCGAACAGGCGCACGCCGATCTGGCCCTCCAGATTGGCCAGGGTCTGGCTGACCACCGACTGGGCGCGGCCCAGCTTGCGGCCGGCCGCCGAGAAGCTGCCTTCGTCGGCGGCGGCCAGGAAGGTGCGCATCTGGTCGAGAGTGACGCCGTCCAGCATGTATCGATTCTAACGATGGATCTTATCTAATCATATAGGCTGATGCGCTGGATTGGGAAGGCCTAAATCCCCTGTCGCGCCAGAGGGCGCTTCGGAGTTCCAAGGTCATGAAACTGCTTCACATCGATTCCAGCATCCTAGGCGCCGGCTCGGTGAGCCGCACGCTGTCGGCCGCGATCGTCGCCGCCCAGCAAGCGCAGAACCCGGGTCTGCAGGTCAGCTATCGCGACCTGGCCGCCCAGCCGGTCGGCCACCTGTCGGGCGCTCATCTGGCCGCCGGCCAGGGCGTCGTGCCGGAAGACGCGGCCTTGGCCGCCGACATCGCCGACGGCGCGGCCGTGCTCGACGCGTTCCTGGCCGCCGACATCGTCGTGGTCGGGGCGCCGATGTACAACTTCTCGATCTCCACCCAGCTCAAGGCCTGGATCGACCGCCTGGCGATCGCCGGCCGCACCTTCCGCTACACCGAGAACGGGCCCGAGGGCCTGGCCGGCGGCAAGACGGTGATCATCGCCTCGTCGCGCGGCGGCTTCTATGGTGAAGGCACGCCGGCCGCGTTCCTCGACCACCAGGAGACCTACCTGAAGGGCGTCTTCAACTTCTTCGGAATCACCGACGTTCGCTTCATCCGCGCCGAGGGCGTGGCCCTGGGCGACGAGCAGCGCACCAAATCGGTCGAAGGCGCCCAGGCGCAGATCGAGCGCCTGGCGGCGTAGGGTCCCAGCGGCGGGGCGGGCGACAGTCCGCCCTCGCGACACGACCGGTTGACCCGAAGTTGCAATCCGCCCACTCCTACGTTGCGCGCAGTGGCGCTTCGAGACCTAACGGGGGAATTCATGACGGACGCGACCGCGCCCGCTTCGGGCGAGACGCTGACGTTCGGCCAGACGCTGAAGTCGTCGGACTTCGTCGGGCTGGGGATCAAGAACGGCCTGCTAAATTTAGTGACGTTCGGCGTCTACAGCTTCTGGGGCAAGACCGCGACGCGGCGAAGCATCTGGGAGAAGGTCAGCCTGAACGGCGAGGCCTTTAGCTACACTGGCAAGGGGCTGGAGCTGTTCCTCGGCTTCCTGCTGGGCATGGCGGTCCTGCTCGTGCCCTATGTGGCGGTGGTCATCCTGACGATGGTCAACCACTTCTTCCTCCTCCTGATGTTCCCGCTGTACTTCGGCTTCATCGTGGCGCTGGGAGCGGCCGTGTTCATGGCGTTCCGCTACATCGCCGGCCGCACGCGCTGGCGGGGCACGCGGTTCCAGCTGATCGGCTCGCCGGCCAGGTTCGGCTGGTCCTATCTGGGCTATTTCCTGCTGATGCTCGTCACCCTGGGCTGGTTCTCGCCGGCCATGACGATGCGGCTGTCGGGAAAGCTTTGGGGCGGCCTGGCGTACGGCGACAAGAAGCTGGACTGGCAGCGCTCGGACAAGGAAGGCCTCTACGGCCCGTTCACCCTGGCCTGGCTGGTGGGGATCGGCGGCTATGTCGGCCTGATCGCCATGATGGTCCCGTCGATGGCCGCCCAGGCCGGCGGCGCGCCCGACCTGGCGCTGATCGGCCGGCTCTACGCCTTCCTGCTGGTCTACATCGTGCTCGTGGTGCTGGCCTCGTCCGCCTACTACGCCGCGGTGATGCGGGCCGTGATCGGGGCGATCCGCCTGGACGGGGCCCGTTTCTCCATCAAGGTGACGGCCGTCGAACTGATCGTGCTCAGTCTGACCAACGCGCTGATCCTGATCTTCTCGCTGGGCTTCCTGCTGCCGGTGGCCGAGGCGCGTTCGGCGCGCTTCGTGCTGTCGCGCCTGTCCAGCACGGGCACGGTTGATCTGTCGGGCGTCCGGCAGGCGCCGGCCGGCTCGGGCAGCGACGAGGGCTTGGCGGACGCGTTCGGGATCAGCACCTTCTGATCCGAAAGGGGACGCCCCGCCCGCGAGGGCGTGGGCGTCCCCGTCGAACTCGGCTAGGTTTCCCGGCGAATCCGGGAGGCGCTGCGTGAGCCAGTTCAATCGACGTGACGTTCTGGCGCTGGGCGCCGCGACCGTGGCCCTGGGCGCGAGCGGTCAGGCCTTGGCCGCCGCCGCGCCCAAGAGCGCTTCGGGCGATGCGGCCGCCGAGGCCCTGCTGTCCCAGGTCGCCGAAGACCTGATGCGGGAATATCCCGAGAACGCCTCGGCCCTGGGCCTGGACAAGGACAAGCGGGCCGCCCTGAAGTCCAGCCTGACCGACCGCTCGCTGGAAGGTCGCGGCAAGTTGGCCGCCGCCGCCCGGGCGCGGGTCGCCAAGATGAGGGCGGTCGACCGCAAGGGGCTGAGCCCTGCTGCCGCCCTCGACCTGGGCGTCGTCCAGACCGCCCACGACCTGGCCGTCGAGGGCTTCGACTTTCCCTATGGCGACGCGATCGGCCTGTCGTCGCAGTGGTCCTACCGCAACGCGCCCTATGTGGTGGCCCAGAACACCGGGGCCTTCGTCGAGACGCCGGACTTCCTGGACAGCCTGCACGGCGTGGCCAATGCGGCCGACGTCGAGTCCTATCTCCACCGCCTGGAGCTCTACGCCGCCCAGCTGGACGGCGAGACGGCGCGGCTGAGGCACGACGGCGCGCTGGGCGTGATCGCCCCCGACTTCCTGCTGGACAAGACGCTGAAGCAGCAGAAGGGCGCCCGCGCCCAGCCGATCGCCGAGTGGGGCCTTGTCACCTCGCTGGCCAGGAAGGCCAAGGACATCCCGGGCAACCACGCGCGCCGCGCCGCCGCCATCGTCGAAGGCAGGATCGCCCCGGCCATGGACCGCCAGATCGCCGAACTGACCGCCCACCGCGCCAGGGCGACCTCCGACGCCGGCGCCTGGAAGCTGCCGGAGGGCGAGGCCTACTACGCCTGGGCATTGCGGGCCGGCACGACCAGCCGCATGGCGCCGGACGAGGTCCACCAGATGGGTCAGGAACAGCTGAAGGCGCTGTTTTCCCGCATGGATACCCTGCTGAAGGCCCAGGGCCTGACCCAGGGCAGCGTCGGGGCGCGGATGAAGGCCCTGGGCGAGGACCCCCGGAACCTGTTTCCCAACACCGACGAAGGCCGGGCCCAGATCCTGGCCTATCTGAACGGCCGGGTCGCCGACATCCGCACCCGCCTGCCGCGCGCCTTCGCCACCCTCGTGCCGGGCAATCTGGTCATCAAGCGGGTGCCGGTCGAGATACAGGACGGGGCGCCGGGCGGCTATGCGGCGGCCGGCTCGATCGATGGGACCGTGCCAGGCAACTACTACATCAACCTGCGCGACACGGGCATGTGGCCGCGCTACGGCCTGCCGACCTTGACCTATCACGAGGGCCTGCCGGGCCACATCTGGCAGGGGGAATACACCTACAAGCTGCCGCTGGTCCGCTCGCTGCTGGCCTTCAACGCCTATTCGGAAGGCTGGGCGCTGTACGCCGAGCAGTTGGCCGACGAGCTGGGCGCCTATGACGGCGATCCGTTGGGCCAGTTGGGCTACCTGCAGTCGATCGCCTTCCGGGCCTGCCGCCTGGTGGTCGACACCGGCATCCATGCCAAGCGCTGGACCCGCGACCAGGCGATCGACTGGTTCGTGACCACCAACGGCTCGACCCGCGCGGAGGTGCAGGGCGAGGTCGACCGCTACTGCGCCTGGCCGGGCCAGGCCTGCGGCTACAAGGTGGGGCACAGCGAAATCGTCCGCTTGCGGAGCAAGGCCCAGGCCGCGCTCGGCGCTCGGTTCGAGCTGCGCGCCTTCGACGACGCGGTGGTGATGGGCGGCAACGTCCCGCTGACCGAACTGGAGGGCGTAATCGACGCCTACATCGCGGGTGGCCGGACCTGAAAGCCCTCCGCCCTCGGAAGTGAGGCGGTCGTGAGAGTCTAGCCAAAGCTCGCGCTTTGCGTTCATCCTGAGATCGCACGGAGGCGTTCGACCTCCGGCGGGATAGGGGGCGAAGGTGGACAACGGCATCAGCCGCAGGACGCTGGGCGCGCTGGCGATGGGCGGAGCGGCGAGCGTGGGTCTGGGCGGCTGCGGCCGCGTCGGGCCGACCGAGGCGACGGTGAAGTCCCGTCAGTTCCCGAAGGACTTCGTCTGGGGCGTGGCGACGGCGGCCTTCCAGACCGAGGGCTCGTCCGCCGCGGACGGTCGCGGCCCCAGCATCTGGGACAGCTTCGAGAAACAGCCAGGGCGGATCAAGGACGGCTCGAACGCCGACCTCGCGACCGACAGCTACCGCCGCTACGCCGAGGACGTCGACCTGATCGCTGGGGCGGGGCTGAAGGCCTTCCGCTTCTCGATCGCCTGGTCTCGGGTGCTGCCCACGGGGGAAGGGACGGTCAACGCCGCGGGCCTGGACCACTATGACCGTCTGGTCGACGCCTGCTTGGCCAAGGGGATCACGCCCTACGCCACCCTGTTCCACTGGGACCTGCCGCAGGCCCTGCAGGACAAGGGCGGCTGGAGCGCGCGCGACACCGCCAGGAGCTTCGCCGACTACGCCGCCGCCGTGGCCGCGCGTCTGGGCGACCGGCTCAAGCATTTCATCACCCTGAACGAGCCGGCCGTGCACACGGTGTTCGGCCACGTGCTGGGCGAGCATGCGCCGGGGCTGAAGGACATCGCCCTGCTGGGGCCGACCACCCATCACATGAACCTCGGCCAGGGTCTGGCGATCCAGGCCTTGCGCGCGGCTCGGGGCGACCTGCGGATCGGCACGACCCAGGCGCTGCAGCCGTGTCGCGCATCGGGCGGCGCCCTGGCGTTCTGGAACCGTCCCGCGGCCGACGGCCTGGACGGCCTATGGAATCGGGCCTGGCTGGATCCGCTGCTGAAGGGGACCTATCCGGCGCTGATGGACGAGTTCCTCAAGGGCCATGTCCGCGACGGCGACCTTGCGGCCATACATCAGCCGATCGACTTCCTGGGGGTCAACTACTACGCCCCGGCCTATGTGAAACTGGACCTGGCCAGCCCCAGCCACATCGCGGCGGGCGCGCCGCCGAGGGGCGCCGAACTGGACGCCTTCGGCCGGCAGGTCGACCCGTCGGGCCTGGTCGAAGTGCTGGAGATGGTCCGCCGCGACTATGGCGACCCGCCGGTGCTGATCACCGAGAACGGCTGCTCCGACCCGTTCGGGAGCGGCCCGGCCGTGATCGACGACGGCTTTCGGATCCAGTACCTGCGCCGGCACATCGAGGCGGTGAAGCGCGCCATGGAGGCCGGCTCGCGGATCGGCGGCTACTTCACCTGGACCCTGATCGACAACTGGGAGTGGGACATCGGCTACACGTCGAAGTTCGGCCTGGTGGCGATGGACCGCGCGACCGGCGTGCGCACGCCCAAGGCGTCGTACGGCTGGTTCAAGAACGTGGCGACGACGGGGATGTTGCCGACGGGCTAGAGGCGATCGGGGACACGCACATGGGCGTGTCCCCAGCCGTGGCGAGACTTCAGTCCGCCTTGCAGATCAGCACGTTCTTGCCGCCACGCTTGGCGGGGACCAGGCTGCCGGCGCAGGGCTTGGGGTCGTTCGGGTCGATGATGACCTCGCCCTTGGCGGCCAGCGGCATGGCCGCGGGCTTGGCGCCGATCGGCGTCAGGGCGGCGGCGGTCTTCTTGGCGGCGGGCTTGGCCGCCGGCTGGACCTTCGGCTTGGTGGCGGCCGGGGTCTTGACCGGAGCCTCGGCGACGGGAGCCTCGGCCGGCGGGGTCTCCGCGACCGGCGCGGGCGCGGGCGCCTCAGGCTCGGCCGTCGGCGCGGCGGTTTCCACGGCGCTGGGCGCGGGCTCCGCGGCCGTGGTCCTGGCGGTCGACGCGGCGCCCTTCTTGACGTTGTAGTTCAGGGCCTGGCCGAACAGGTTGGACTTGGTCTCCAGGGCCTTGGCGCGAGTGTCGCAGTCGCCGGGCGGGCTCCAGCTCATCCACACCTGGGCCAGGCGCGCCTTGTCGATCTGATCTGCGCCGGTCCAGACCGAATGGCCCTTCTTGATCGCCGCCGCGCCATATTCCGAGATCGGGCGGGGGCTGGCCTTCTCGGCCGCGACGATGGCCGAGCGGTAGACCGCGAGGTCCTTCTTGGCCTGCTCGCGCATCGCCGGATATTCCTTCATGGCCGCGTTGAAGCCATCGGGGCCGGGGAAGGTCTTCTCGATGCGGGTCACCTCCGGCATCACCTTGTCGTACAGCTCGACATAGCCGCCCAGGGCGCCGTAGCACCAGCCGACATAGCCGTAGTCGTCGGTCGGGGCGGTGGCGGCGGGCTGGGTGCGGGGCGGGGGAGCCGAAGCGGTCGGCGCGGTGGACACTGGAGCGTCCTGGGCGATCAGAGCCAGGGCGAGAAGAAAGGCGGTCGCCATGCGGGCGGAGGTCCTCTTTGTAGGGCGTCGCTCAGAGAGTCGGTCGCGTTCGAATAGAGCATTTCCGGCCGCATTGGGACCGGAGCATGGCAGTCGGCCGTTTTGCACCGCCGTCGACCAAGCGGCGCCATAACGGCTGGATCACCCAAAACGCTCCCGCCGGCGGCAAAGATTCCTGTGCGCAGCCGGGCGTTGCGCGAGTCGGCGGCGCCGCCGCACGTTACAAAGTTTCAATGTGCGCCGCAGCAGGCAGCGGGTGGGGGCATGACGTTTTTGTGCTAGAAGGCAAAACGGGAGCGTGATCCGTTGAGAGGCGGGGGACGTATCTCCGCCGTCATCACTCCGCCACGCTTCTGGACTTTCGTCATAGCCATGACCTTCTGGCGTAACATCGCAACCCTCGCCGCGCGCCGGTTGGACATGGCCGAGTGCCAGGAATGTCCGCCCGGCCTGCCTGGGCAGGATCCGGCCTTCTCGACCGCGGTCACGGCGTTGGGCGCGAAGCTGGCCAAGGCCGACGGCTCGGCCGACGGCGACGAATACGCCGCCTTCGCCGAGGTGTTCCATCCCGACCCCGAGTCGGAGAACAACATCCACCGCCTGTACGACCTGGCGCGCCAGACGACGCACGGCTTCGAGAGTTACGCCAAGCGTCTGGCCAAGCGCTATCGCACCTGCCCGCAGATCCTCGAGGACGTGCTGGACGGCCTGTTCCACATCGCCAAGGCCGACGGGGCGGTGACCCAGGAGGAGCTGAGCTACCTGGAGCGGGTGGCCGACCTGTTCGGCATGTCGCCGCTGTCGTTCCGCCGCCTGACCGCGACTCACATCGGGGCCGAGCCGGACGACCCCTACCGTATCCTCGACGTGCCGGCCGACGCCGACGACGCGGTGGTGCACTCGGCCTGGCGGGCGGCCATGTCGGAGGCCCACCCCGACCGCGCCCGGGCCCGCGGCCTGCCGCTGGAGTTCATCGAGGTGGCCGAGGCCAAGTCGGCGGCCATCAACGCCGCCTTCAGCACGGTGATGCGCGAACGCCGTGAATTGGCCGGTCTGGCGGCGAACTGAGGCCGCCAAATCGCCACGGTTAGCGCCGAATTCATTTTACGGAACGATCGGCCGGGTGTTCAGTTGACGTTCAGTATTGGCGCCCCATCTTGATTTCATCGGGCGGGGCACGCCTGCGAGGACGACCATGGAGACAGGTAAGGCTACCGGTATCGCTTGGCGCAGCCTGGCCACGCTGGCCGGCGCCGTGGCGACCTCCATCGCCGTCGCCGCCGCGGCCGTGATCGCGGTGGTGTTCGCCGCCACCCTGGTGGTCATCGGCTTCATGGCCACCGCCCTTCTCGGTCTCGCCGCCTTCGCCTTCCGAGGCCGCGCCGCGCACGCCGCCGCTCCCAGCGGCGACCCTGGCCTGATCGAGGCCCGCCACATGGGCGGCCACTCGTGGGTGGCCTACGGCTGGAACGAGCGGCGATAGGGCGCTTCCCGCATCGATCTCATTTTGACGGCAATGGGGGAATCTAGACCCCTTGCTCTCCGCTGCGGCTTCCTCGACATTGTCTTCAAACAAATGTTTGGCTGAAAGCCTCGGGAGGACGACATGATCGGCGTGGTGGCGGTGCTGAAGGTGCAGCCGGACAAGGCGGGCGACTTCGAAGCGGTGTTCCTCGACCTGCAGAACAAGGTGAAGGCCAACGAGCCGGGCTGCCTGGTCTACCAGCTGACCCGCAGCAAGGCCGAGGCCGGGACCTACAAGGTGCTGGAACTCTACGCCTCGGAAGACGCCCTGAAGGCCCACGGCGCCAGCGACTATTTCAAGGCCGCCGGCGCGGCCATGGGGCCGTTCATGGCCGGCCGGCCCGAGATCGAATATCTCGACGCGGTGGAGTAGGAGCCTTGGATCTCGCCTGCTCGCCTGCCGCTGCGTATTCGCAGCGCGCCACCTCCCCGCTGCGCAGGTGAGGAGGATGCAGCTTCTCCTCCCCGTGAAACGGGGGAGGTGGCGGCGAAGCCGACGGAGGGGGCGTCCAGCGGCTCCACGGGACACAATCCCCGTTTCAGTTTTTCTGCGTGGTTTTGAAACGCAACCCACTGCATAAGCTTTCAAACAACCGTTTCCCCTGGAGCCGCCTCATGGCCCTCGACGCCCTGTTCAAGCCGTTCGAATTCAAGTCGCTGAAGCTGCCCAACCGGGTGGTCATGGCCCCGATGACGCGGTCGTTCTCGCCCGGCGGGGTGGCCACCGACGACGTCGCCGCCTACTACCGCCGCCGCGCCGAGAACCAGGTCGGGCTGATCGTCACCGAGGGCACGGGCGTGGCCCGGCCGGCCTCGCTGAACGACGCCAACATCCCGCGCTTCCATGGCGCAAAGGAGTTGGCGGCCTGGAAGAAGGTGGTCGACGAGGTGCACGCCGCCGGCGGCCTGATCGCCCCGCAGCTGTGGCATGTGGGCTCGGCCAAGGGCAAGGACGTGCTGGGCAAGATCGACAGCCCCTCGGGCATCTCCAAGCCGGGCGGCAATCCGTTCACCGAACCGATGACCGACGAGGACGTGGCCGACACCATTGCCGCCTTCGCCAGCGCCGCCGCCAACGCCAAGGCGCTGGGCTTCGACGCCATCGAACTGCACGGCGCCCACGGCTACCTGATCGACCAGTTTTTCTGGAACGGCACCAATGTCCGCGACGACGGGTTCGGCGGGCCCTCGATCGCCGAGCGCAGCAAGTTCGCCGCCGAGATTCTGCGGGCTGTCCGCGCCGCCGTCGGCCCGGACTATCCGGTGATCATCCGCCTGTCGCAATGGAAGCAGCAGGACTACGCGGTCAAGAACGCCGAGACCCCGCAGTTGCTGGAGGCCTGGCTGCAGCCGCTGGCCGACGCCGGCGCCGACATCTTCCACTGCTCGCAACGCCGGTTCTGGGAGCCGGAGTTCGAGGGCAGCGACCTGAACTTCGCCGGCTGGACCAAGAAACTGACCGGCGCCCCGACCATCACCGTCGGCTCGGTGGGCCTGTCGGGCGAGTTCATCGCGGCCTTCGGCGGCGAAGGCAGCCAGCCCGCCTCGCTGGACGGCCTGCTGGAGCGCCTGGAGCGCGACGAGTTCGACCTGGTCGGCGTCGGCCGCGCGATCCTGCAGGACCCCGAGTGGGTGGTGAAGATCCGCGACGGCCGCGCGGACGAGCTGAAGAGCTTCGAGCGGTCGGCGCTGGGGGTGCTGTACTAGGGCCAAGATGCTCCCCCTTTGGGGGAGCTGTCGCGGAGCGACTGAGGGGGCCTTTTGGCCCAGGCCGCGCCGACCCCCTCCGGCCCTCCGGGCCACCTCCCCCAGAGGGGGAGGACCTGCCCGGCCCGCTAGGCGATCGTCGTGACCAGCCCGCCCTCGACCTTCAGCGACGCGCCGTTGGTCGCCGCCGAAAGGGGGCTGGCGACGTAGGCCACGAGGCTGGCCACTTCCTGCGGCTCGATCATCCGCTGCAGCAGCGACGATGAGCGGTGCTTGGTGAAGAACTCGACCTCGTGTTCCTGGGTCGTGCCTTCCGGGTTGCTGGACACGCTCTTCAGGAAGTCGGCGATGGCCGCCGCGCGGGTCGGGCCGGGCAGGACCGAATTGACCGTCACCCCCGTGCCCTTGGTCTGCTGGGCCATGCCGCGCGCCACCGCCAGCTGGGCGCTCTTGGTCATGCCGTAGTGGACCATCTCGCCGGGGATCGCGAGGCCGCTTTCGCTGGAGATGAAGATCACCCGGCCCCAGTTGCGCTCCAGCATGCCCGGAAAATAGCCGCGCGACAGACGCACGCCGCTCATCACATTGACCTCGAACAGATGCAGCCAGTCTTCGTCGGTGATGTCGGCGAAGGCCTTCATCTCGTAGATGCCGAGATTGTTGACCAGGATGTCGACCTGGGGAACGGCATCCAGCAGTCGAGCCGCCCCCTCGGCGGTGGCCGCGTCGGCCAGCACGCCCTCGACCTTAGCGCCGCCCGAGGCGCGGATGCTGTCCACGGCCGCGTCGAGCTTGGCTTGGCTGCGGCCGACGACGAACACCTTGGCGCCCTCCACGGCCAGGGCGCGGGCGATTTCCAGGCCGATGCCGGCGGTCGAGCCGGTCACCAGGGCGGTCTTGTCTTCGAGTTTGAGATCCATCTAGGGACTCCTTGTGCTTGCGAGCTCCTAGCTAGGGACGCGGAAGCAGCCGAGCCATGCCGGCGCAGGCACATGGCTTGTGATTTCAATTCACAGGTCGATCGAACTCAGGCGTTGAAGTTCAGCTTCAGCCCCGGTCGCGGCCAGCGCGCCTTGTAGAGTTTGCCTGTTCCCGAGGCCGTGATCCAGGCGTCGCGCATGTCGGCCCCGCCGAAGCAGATATTGGTCACGATCACGTCGGGCGCGGCGTGGTGCTCGGTCGTCCCGTCGGGCGAGAAGACGGTGATCCCGCCGTTGATGATCGTCGCCACGCAGACCTTGCCGTCGGCCGCGACCGCCAGGCTGTCCAGCAGTTGGTAGCCCGGCAGGTTGCAGACTACGTTCCCCGGCTGCAGCGGCGCGGGATCGGCCAGCACGCCCGGCTCGACCACCTCGAACGACCACAGCCGGCCCAGCATCGTGTCGGCCATGTAGAGGGTCTTCTCGTCGGGCGAGAGGCCCACGCCGTTGGGCGAGACGAAATGGTCGCGCCAGCGGACGATCTTCGAGCCGTCGGGCAGGGCGTAATAGAGCGCGCCGTGCTTGCGGCCGTCCGGCGTGCTGCAGCCGTGGTCAGTGAACCAGAAACCGCCCTGCCGGTCGAAGACCAGGTCGTTGGGACCCACCAACCGCTTACCGTCGCATTCGGTGTAGAGCGTGGTCACCGCCCCGGTCGCCGGATCGACCCGCTGGATCGAGCCGCCCTGGTGGCTGGGCGGGGTGGGGCCAGGCACGTTGAGGCCGCCCATGTCGATGAACTGGAAGCTGCCGCCGTTGTTGGCGACATAGAGCGCCCCATCCGGGCCGACGGCTACGCCGTTGGGGCCGCCGGGGACCTGAGCCACCGTCTCCTTGCGGCCGTCGGGACGCACCCGGGTCAGGACCTGGCCCTGGATTTCGGCCAGGATCACCGAACCGTCGGCCATGGCGACCGGCCCTTCCGGAAATCGCAGGCCCTCGGTGACGAGTTCCAGCTCCATGCGTCTCTCTCCCTGGGATGGCGCCTCTGACGGGCGCGTCCTGGGAGTAAACGGTCGTTTAAATGGATGAGCAAGCGCCTCGAAGGACGCATGGCCTCAGTTCAGGTCGTAGAGCTCGTAGGCGATCAGTCCGCCGTCGCCGCCCAGGAAGGCCCGGCCGTGGGCCGAGCGCACCAGGGCCTCGCGGTCCACCCACTTGGGCGTGGCGTCGGAGGCGTCCGAGCCCTGGGTCGCGCAGGGGACGGTCAGGCGCACCGACTGCCGGGGCCGGAAGCGCTTGCCGCGCTCGGCCCGGATCGCCCGGCCGAACACCCTGCAGCTGGCGACCTCGCCGCCGTCCAGCGGCCGCACCTTGACCACGTTGAACACCACCACGTCGGTGGCCGCGGCCCGCGCCAGGCTGTCGCTCTGGCCCAGGCTGATGTCGGCCTGGGCGGCGTGGGCCGCGCCGACGGAAAGGGCGAGGACGCAGAGGAGGGCGGTCAGCGGACGCATCATCGGCGCTCCAGCACACGGAAGACGAAGGCGTGGTCGTCGTCGGGACCGGCAGGATGCGCCTCGCGGCGCACCTCCGTCCAGGCCGCCTCGTCGAAGGCGGGGAAGCTGACGTCGCCTTCGACCTCCGCCTGCACTTCGGTCAGGTACAGGCGCCTGGCCTTGGGCAGGGCGGTCTCGAACAGGGCGCGGCCGCCGATCACGCAGACCTCGTCGACGCCGTCCTCGGCCGCCTGCTCCTTGGCCATCTGCACGGCCTCCAGGAAGCTCTCGCAGACCACGGCCTGGGGCGGCTCGAACGAGCCGTCACGCGACAGCACGATGTTCATCCGTCCGGGCAGGGGCTTGCGGGGCAGGCTGTCCCAGGTCTTGCGGCCCATGATCACCGGCTTGCCCATCGTGCAGGCCTTGAAGATCTGGAGATCGGACTTCAGCCGCCAGGGCAGGTCGTTGTCGCGGCCGATGACGCCGTTGAGCGAACGGGCCACGGGGCCGACGGTAAGGGTAACGGACATGGGAACAGGTTTACCCTGCGTCGCGCCCCGCGGCCACCCAAGGCAATCGCAGATGGAGTGACCGCCAAAACAGCTGTCATCCCGGACAAGCCCGGCGGACGTCGCCGCCCTTGATCTAGTCGAGCCGGTCGGCCGCCCAGGTCAAACGGCGACCGCCGCCTTGATGTGCGGGTGGGCCTCGTAGCCTTCCAACTGGAAGTCCTCGTATTCGAAGGCGAACAGCTCGCGCTTGTCGGCCATCTTCAGGGTGGGGAAGGGCTTGGGTTCGCGCCGGAGCTGCTCGCGGGCCTGATCCAGGTGGTTGAGATACAGGTGTGCGTCGCCGAAGGTGTGGACGAACTCACCCGGCTTCAGCCCCACCACCTGGGCGACCATCATGGTCAGCAGGGCGTAGGAGGCGATGTTGAACGGCACGCCCAGGAAGACGTCGGCGCTGCGCTGGTAGAGCTGGCAGCTCAGCTTTCCATCCGCCACGAAGAACTGGAATAGGCAGTGACAGGGCGGCAGGGCCATGTCCTCGACATCGGCCGGGTTCCAGGCGCTGACGATGTGGCGGCGGCTGTTGGGATTGGTCTTCAGGCCTTCGACCAGGTTGGCGATCTGGTCGATGGACTGGCCGTTCGGCGCGGCCCACGAGCGCCACTGCTTGCCGTAGACCGGGCCCAGGTCGCCGTTCTCGTCGGCCCATTCGTCCCAGATCTTGCAGCCGTTCTCCTGCAGGTAGCGGACATTGGTGTCGCCCTTCAGGAACCACAGCAGCTCGACGATGATCGAGCGCAGGTGCAGCTTCTTGGTGGTCAGGACCGGGAAACCCTTCGACAGGTCGAAGCGGATCTGCCGGCCGAACACGCCCAGCGTGCCGGTGCCCGTGCGGTCGCCGCGCTGCACGCCGTTCTCCAGGATGTCGGCGAGCAGGTTCAGATATTGCCGCTCGGGATGGTCGGCGGCGGCGGGCTCGGCATGGATGGCGGCGACGGCGTTCATGGCGCGATTGTCCTACGCGAATCGCCGCGATAGCCAATCACAAAAACGCCCCGCCCGAGGACCTCGGGCGGGGCGCGTCGTCGCGTTGGCGCGGAGTCTTACCGCGCCGGCTCGAGGCCGGTGTTCAGCACCCAGCCGACATTGTCGTTCTCGTCGGCGACTTCCCACCACAGGCCGTTCTTCTCGCCGGTCGGATAGACGATGGCGCCGGCGGGCAGGGCGCGGATCAGCTTGCCGCCGGCCGCGGCCGTGGCGCGCATGTTGGTCACGCGGGTGGCCACGAAGGTCTTGGCCGGGGCCGCGGCCGCCGCCGTGGTCGTCGTCGACAGCAGGCCAAGATCGGTGACCAGCTTGGTGTAGCTGTTGATGAACGACAGGGTGATGATCCGGCCGATCTCGGTGTCCTCGTAGCCGCCGCCGACCGCGCCGCCCCAGCCGATGCCGCCGCCCGCGCCCCAGCCGATGTCGTTCTTGGCCGCGTAGCCTTCCTGCACCGCCACCGTCTCGGTGGTGCGCACGTTGGTCAGGGACAGCACGGTGTTGGCTTCCAGCTTCTTGGTCTTGATGCCGCCGACCAAGCCGCCGACGCGACCGCCGATCAGGCCGCCGATGGCGCCGGCCACCGCGCCGCCGCCGGCGTTGCTGTCGCTGGCCTGGACCTCGGCGACCAGCACGTAGTCGGCGGCCTTGACCTGGCCCTGACCGACGTTGGAACCGCGCTGCAGGCCCAGATTGCCGCCGATGTTGCGTTCGATCTGCGCCGCGTTGAGGCCCGCGCCCCGGTCGACCAGATTGAAGCAGCCCGACTTCTGGACCATGGCCTTCAGCAGCTTCTGCGGCGAGGCCAGGTTGTACTGCATCCAGCCGCGCGGATCGTCGCCGTCCATGATCGACAGGGTGCCCAGCTTGCGGGCGCAGTGGGGAATCTCGGCGACGGCCTGGGTCTGGAGCTTCTGGGCGTTGCTCGGCTTGGCCTGGGCCAAGGCCGCGCTCGGCGCGATGATCGACAGCGTGAGGCTGGCCGTCAGCAGGCCCGATAGCAGTTTCATGATGTGCTCCCAGCAATCCCAGATTTCGAGCGCCAACCCTAGCGTGCGCGGGCGGCTCGGCCAAGCTCGCCTCAGCCCGCGAAGCCGCCTTCGTCGAGGAACGCCTGTTCGGCCGTGGTCGTGACCCGGCCCAAGGCCTTGTTTCGATGAGGAAAGCGGCCGAAGCGGGCGATGATGTCGCGGTGGGCGATGGCCCATTTGAGGCTGTCGGCGTCGCCGGTGTCCTTCAGCAAGCCCTCGAACAGGGCGATGCCGGTTTCCTGGTCGGCCAGGGATTCGGAGTGCTCGTAGGGCAGGTAGAAGAACGGCCGCAGTTCGGGCGCGACGGCCTTGTCGTGGCCGGCGGCCACGGCGGCGGCGGCGATCGCGCGGGCCTTGCCGTCGGTGGCGAAGGCGTGGCCGCTGTCGCGGAAGAGGTTGCGGGGGAACTGGTCCAGCAGGATCACCAGGGCCAGGGCGCCCTCGGCGTCCGCGGCCCAGGCGTCGTACTTGCCTCGGGCGGCGGCCAGGTGGACGGGCTCGAACTTCAGGCGGATGGCGTCGTCGAAGGCGTCGGACCTGGCGAACCATTTGCCGGGGCCGGCGGCGGTCCAGAAACCCAGCACGTCCTGTGGTTTGGCGGTCATGGCGGATCCCCCTTTTTGCAATGTTGGATGGGCGTCGTCGTTCAAACGCGGTTCATGGAGCAAGGCCGACACTTCCCTACAAGGGATGAGCGACGGGGCCTGCACAAGGCCTCTTGGAGCACTTGGAAAGACATGAAACGTCTGATCACGGCCGCGATGATCCTGTCCTTGCTGGGCGGGGCCGCGGCGGAGGCCGCCGGGGCCGGGCAGGACCGCCCGGATCGCCCCGACCGTCGCGGCGAACGCGGCGACGGCGGCGGCTGGCGCCAGCAACATCAGCAACCCGGACAGCAGCAGGCCCAGCCGCAACAGCAGCCTTCGGGCGACGGCGACCGCGGCGGCTGGCGTCGGTCCGGCGGCGAACGCGGCGAACGCGGCGATCGGGGTGACCGTGGCGATCGCGGCGGCCGTCCCGACTGGAACGGCGGCGGCCGGCCGGCGCCCGAGGCGCAGCAGCCCGCGCAACCTCCGCAACCGCCGCCCGCGCCTCAGCCCCGGAACCCGCGGGAAGGCGGCGTCCGGGACGGCTGGCAGGAGCGGGGCGGCCGCGGCGGCGGTTGGGATCGCGGCGACCAGAACCGCGGCGACCAGAACCGTGGTGACCGTGGCGATCGCGGCGATCGCGGCGACCGGAACGGCGGCTGGAACCGCCCCGGGCGCGGCGACTGGGGCCGACCCGACTACGGTCGTCCGGGCCACGACGGCCAGTGGCGCGACCGCGACAACGATCGCCAGCGCTACGACCAGCGTCGCTACCGGCCGTCCTATCGCGCCATCCAGCGCTATCGGGTCCCGGCCTACCGCTATCCGCGCGGCTTCTACGTGCGCCACTGGGCGTTCGGCGACTATCTGCCGGGCGGCTGGTACGGCCAATCCTACTATCTGGACGCCTGGCGATACGGCCTGCCGTATCCGCCGATCGGCTGCGAGTGGGTGCGGGTCGGCGACGACGCGGTGCTGGTCGACGTCTGGAGCGGCCAGGTGCTGAGCGTCTATTACGACCTGTTCTGGTAGCGGGTGACGCGGCCGGGGACGCCCGCATGCGGGCGTCCCCATCCCCTTTCAAGCCGCCCCGCAGGACGCGGTCCTCGCGAAAAGATCAGGGCGTTGGCGGCGGCTTCTTGAAGGCTGGCCATGGCGGTGGAAGGCCTCAACGTCTAAAACGTCGCCACAGAGGCACGCGGGTCACAACGTTCTGTCGTCATCGCCTTGACGAAACGGCAAAAAAACGCTCAAACGCCCGGCCTTTGTCGCTCCGCCGTTGCGCGGGGCGGCCATATCGACCAGTCCTGGAGAAAAAACATGCGCGTCTATTATGATCGCGACGCCGACCTCGCCCGCATCCTGGACAAGAAGATCGCGATCGTAGGCTATGGCTCGCAAGGGCACGCGCATGCCCTCAACCTTCGGGACTCGGGCGCGACCAACGTCGCCGTCGCCCTGCGCGCCGGCTCGCCGACCGCCAAGAAGGCCGAAGGCGAAGGCCTGAAGGTCATGACCGTGGCCGAGGCGGCCGCCTGGGCCGACCTGCTGATGATCCTGGCGCCCGACGAGCACCAGGCCGCGATCTACAAGACCGACATCGCGCCCAACATCCGCGACGGCGCGGCCCTGTTGTTCGCCCACGGCCTGAACGTCCACTTCGGCCTGATCGAGCCCAAGGACACCATCGACGTGCTGATGGTCGCCCCCAAGGGCCCCGGCCACACCGTGCGCGGCGAGTACCAGAAGGGCGGCGGCGTGCCCTGTCTGATCGCGGTGCACCACAACGCCACCGGCAACGCGCTGGACCTCGGCCTGGCCTACGCCAGCGCCATCGGCGGCGGCCGCTCGGGCATCATCGAGACCAACTTCCGCGAGGAATGCGAGACCGACCTGTTCGGCGAGCAGGCCGTCCTGTGCGGCGGCACGGTCGAACTGGTCCGCGCCGGCTTCGAAGTGCTGGTGGAAGCCGGCTACGCGCCGGAAATGGCCTATTTCGAGTGCCTGCACGAGCTGAAGCTGATCGTCGACCTGATGTACGAAGGCGGCATCGCCAACATGAACTACTCGATCAGCAACACGGCCGAGTACGGCGAGTACGTCACCGGCCCGCGCATCATCACGCCGGAAACCAAGGCCGAGATGAAGCGCGTGCTGGACGATATCCAGTCGGGCAAGTTCGTCCGCGACTTCATGCTGGAAAACCAGGTCGGCCAGCCCAGCTTCAAGGCGACCCGCCGCCGCGCGGCCGAGCACCAGATCGAGGAAGTCGGCGGCCGCCTGCGCGCCATGATGCCCTGGATCGCCAAGAACAAGCTGGTGGACGTGGCCAAGAACTAGGCTTTTCGGCTTCATCGCTGAACCGACGAACGGCGGGCTCGAAAGGGCCCGCCGTTTTTCGTTTCCGTCGTTCGTACTCAATTGACGGCTGATACAATCTTAGGTCACATAAATGGGCGCGCGATCTCGCGCGCCTTAGGCTGGAGGTTGTATGTCTTTCTCCAAAGTTCTTCGTCTTGGAGCCGCAGTCGCCGCTCTGGTGGCCGGCACGGTGGTTCAGACCACGGCGGCGCAGGCGCGCCCCGAGGTCTGCGTCCAATGGGCTTGGTCGCGCTGCGACCCGCGTTTCGAGCGCTTCACACCGGAGTGGAACGCCTGCTTCGATCAGAATGTGACCGCTTGCGAATTGACCCAAGGCCCGCCACCGCCGACGCCCAATCCCCCCGCGCCGCCATTTCCGTGGCCGACTTCGGTTGACGACTAGCCTTGAGCCTTGATCGAACGATGGACGGCGGGTTCGAAAGAGCCCGCCGTTTTTCGTTTTCACAGCGAGCCGTCGGACTGCTCGTCCGGCGAATGGAATGACTCTGGCGCGCCCTTCCAATCCGGCCCCGCTTCGGGATCCGGGTCCCGGCATTCGTCGGGGAGAGCGGATTTGGGCGCCTCAGCCCAGCACGAACACCGGCCCCCAGGCCACCTGGTACTTCCGCGCCCCGGTCGACAGGTGCGGACGCAGCTGCCAGGCGCCCGGCGGCAGGGTCCGGGCGCCGGGCGCCTCGACATAGGTCTCGACCAGGGCCTCGGCGCCGGGCTCGGAGACCGAGAACTGGTCGATGCGCGGGACGGCGTTGGCCAGGACCGAGGCGATGGCCGCGACCGACGCCACCCGCAGCGGGGCGGGGGCGGCCAGGCGCGCGGAGACCTCGGCGTAGGCCCCGACGGCGATCACCTCGCGGCCCCGGCGCAGCACGCCGTAGCCGACATGGGTGAAGCCCGGCGCCAGCAGGTTGGCGCGGTGGCCGGGGCTGGTCTTCCACTGGCCCATGATCTGGTCGGGGCGCACGGAGCCGCTGGCGTTCAGGCGTTCGGCGATGTTCTCGGCCGGGGCGCCGACCAGGTCGCGGGCCAGCAGGCCCACGCGGGCGGCGGGGCCGAAACCCTCGCGGGTCATGTGGTCGAAGACGTCGGTGCGGGCGATGTCGGCGGCGTGGGCGCGGGCCGCCAGGGTCAGGCCGGGATCGGGCGCCAGTCCGGGGAGGCGCCGGCCGCGCCGGAAAAGGTCGCCCAGGTCGCGCAGGTCGGTCTCGAAATCGGGGTCGAAATCGCCCCGGCTGTCGGCCAGCTGACGGCGCAGGCGGCGGTCGTAGGCCAGCCACGGGTCGCTCGCGGCGGCTTTGGCGAGGCCGGGCGCGGCCAGGGCGGCGGCGGTCGCGGCGATCAGGGTCCTGCGATCTAAAACGTCCATGGTCCTCAAGGCGGTTGACAGCGTCCCGGTTCGGCAAGTTCTAAGGGGCATGAGACCCGTACGTTCCATCTGGTTGGCCGGCCCCGAGCCCTGGCTTCCCGACGCCGAGGCGCAAGCCGCGCGCCAACGCGCCTTCTGCGCGGACAACGGCTTCACCGGCCTGACCGCGCCGGCCATCGTCGAGACCCAGGCCGACAATGTCGAGGTCCAGGCCCGCGAACTCTACGCCGAGAGGATGGCCAAGCTGCGGCAGGCCGACGCCGGGATCATCAATCTGACGCCGTTCCGCGGTCCGTCCTGCGCCAGCGCCGCCGCGTTCGAGGCCGGGGTGCTGGCCGGGCTGGGGCGGCCGGTGATGGCCTATGTCAACGTCGCCGACGAGAGCGAGGCCGAATATGTCGACCGGGTCGAGGTGCATGTCGGCGCCCAGCGCGACGAGCACGGCGTCTGGCGGGACGGCGACGGCTGCGTGGTCGAGGACTTCGGCCTGCCCGAGACCTTGATGCTGTGGGCCGAGGCCCGCCGACTGTTCGTGATCATCACCGACGACCCGCTGCACGACCTGACCGGCCTGGAGATGTGCCTGGAGGCGCTGGCGCTGTACGCGGAGTAGGGGGCGCCCACTTGCCCCCACCTGGCGGCTTCGCCGCCTGTCCGCCCCCATAGGGGGCGGAGCCTCCCGCCGCAGGCTCTTCCCCCTATGGGGGAAGACGGCCGAAGGCCAGTAGGGGGCAGGTGATCGCCGCCCGAACGGATGCCTAACCCCACCCCAGCGCCGCATCCCCCCGCAGGATCGCCTCGGCCGCCGCCGAATGGCCCGTCCCCTCGCGGTCGTGCAGGACCAGCGGGGGCAACAGGACCAGCGGGGCCTTGCCGGTCTTGATCGCCCGGACGACCACCCGCTTGGCCGGGACGTCGGCGAAGGGCGCGATCGGGCGGATCCTGAACGAGCCGGCCTTGGGGGACAGCAACGACAGAATGTCGACCAGGCGGTCGGTGCGGTGGATCAGGGTGATCGTCCCGCCCTCGCGCACCGCCTTCAGGCAGAAGGCGGTCCAGGCCGCCAGCCCGCCGTCGGCCATCCAGGCGCCGGCCTTCTCCGGCGCGGGTGCACGCAGGGCGCCGGGATCGTCGAAGAACGGCGGATTACTGATCACCGCGTCGAACACCGGCAGGCCCAGGGCGCGGAAACCGCGCTCGACGTCGCCGCCGAAGATCTCCACGCGGTCGGCCAGATCGTTCAATGCGACGTTGCCCCGCGCCAGATCGACGGCGGCGGGATCGCGCTCCAGCCCGACGAATCGGGCGCCGGACCGCCGCGCCGCCGCCGCCAGCAGCGCCCCGCCGACCCCGCAGCCGGCCTCGATCACCCGGTCGCCCGGTTTCGCGTCGCAGGCCGCCGCCAGCAGGGCCGCGTCCATGCCCGCCCGATAGCCCGCCACGGGTTGGCGCAGCCGCACGCGGCCGTTCAGGACGGCGTCTTCGGTGAAGCTTTGGGGGCTCGTGGGCGCGGGTATCTCGTTCGGCAACGTTTCAAGCCTTGTGCTCGCCTTGACCCTGACCTATCCCGCCACCATTGTCGCTCGCAACGGCTGATCAAGCCCAAGGGACGCGAGGCGTACGCCGACCGCCGGCGGGCGTCAGCCAGGGAGAGTATGGTTTTGGACGCAGCTGCAGCGACCCTCGCCCGGGAGCCGGGATCGGTGGATCGTCTCGTGCGGCTGGCCGCCGCCGACATGGCCGGGGTCGACGCCCTGATCACCGCGCGCATGCAGAGCGAAGTGCCGGTCATTCCGGCCCTGGCCGAGCACCTGATCGCCGCCGGCGGCAAGCGCCTGCGTCCGCTGTTGACCGTGGCCGCGGCGCGCCTGGCCGGGTCGGACAACGCTGCCTGCCTGAAGCTGGCCGCCGCCGTCGAGTTCATCCATACCGCCACCCTGCTGCACGACGACGTGGTCGACGGCAGCCAGCTGCGGCGCGGCAAGGTCGCGGCCCACCTGATCTGGGGCGCGGCGCAGAGCGTGCTGGTCGGCGACTTCCTGTTCGCCCGCGCCTTCGAGCTGATGGTCGAGACCAACTCGATGAAGGCGCTGGAGATCTTGGCCAAGGCCAGCCGCGTCATCGCCGAAGGCGAAGTGCTTCAACTGACCCGCAGCCACGACCTGAACCTGTCGCAGGCGCTGTATCTGGAAATCATCGCCGCCAAGACCGCCGAGCTGTTCGCCGCGGCGTCGGAAGCCGGCGGCGTCTCGGCCGGCGTGTCTGCGGCCCAGTCGGACGCCCTGCGCGCCTACGGCATGAACCTGGGCCTGGCCTTCCAACTGGCCGACGACGCCCTGGACTACGGCGGCACGACCGAGGCCCTGGGCAAGAACGCCGGCGACGACTTCCGAGAAGGCAAGGCCACCTTGCCGCTGCTGCTGGCCATCGCCCGCTCGGGTCCGCGCGAGGCCGAGTTCTGGGAGCGGGCCATCGGCCGCCGCGAGCAGACCGAGGCCGACTTCCGCCGGGCCCGCGAGCTGATCGTCGGCACCGGGGCGCTGGAGGCCACGCTCGACCTGGCCGCGGCCTATGCCGACAAGGCCAAGGCGGCGCTGTCGGGCTTCCCGACCAACGACTGGCGCTCCAGCCTCGAGAGCCTGGCCGACTTCGCGGTCAGCCGGCGGGCCTGATGGCGCGGGCCGGGGGATCCAAGGCCGGCAACATGCTTCCGCGCTCGCCGGAAGGACCGCTGCCGTCCCTGAACACCGTCCTGAAGACCACGCCCGACAATCCCAGCGGCGATCCGCATGGCCACGCCCACCAGGCCGGCGAAGCGGCGGGCAAGGTGATCGGCGGCGGCCTGGGCGTGGTGATCGGCTTCGGCGTCCTGTTGCTGATGTTCGGTCCGGTGCTATGGGCCCCGCTGTGGGCGGCCGTGTCGGCGGCGGTGCGGGTCGAGGCGCTGGCGCACAACGGCTGGCTGACCACCGGCGCGGCTGTCGCCGCTGGCCTGGCCGTGGCCTTCGTCCAGTTCCTGCTGCTGGTCCAGAAGAGCCCGCTGCTGCGTTATCCGGCCGTGCTGCTGTTCTCGCTGGCCTGGGTGGGCGGGCTGTGGCTGGAGCTGACCGCGCCGCCGCACGACTGGCTGGCGCTTCCGCCCTGGCATGCGCCGGGGCCGTGGGCGATGGCCGTCGTCGGCGTGGGGACGGTGATCTACGCTGGGCTGTACCTGCTGATCCTCACGCGCTTCGGCAAGGGTCGGTGGGCCAAGCGGTGGCAGCTGATCAAGTAGGCGGCCGCGCCGTGCGTCCTTCGAGGCTCGCCCGCGGCTCGCACCTCAGGAAGAGGCGTCAGCAACAACGTTCCTCATCCTGAGGCGCCCGCATGGCGGGCCTCGAAGGACGCACGGCGACAGCCGCTAGCCCTACGCCTTCAAGCACAGGTCCAGGTGCGTGCCGTTGTCGTCCTCGACATGCCGTTTCCAGGCCGCGTCGACCTTGGCGATCACTTCGGCCGGCGTCGCGCCCTTCACGGCCTCGCGCTTTTTCTTGCGGTGCAGGATCTCAATCCCGTAGCCCAGGTCCAGGAAGAAGCTCAGCAGGGCCGAGCCCTCGGCGCGCGAGGTCTCGGCCTGGAAGCGCGGCGAATATTCCAGGAAGGTGATCGGCTTCTGCTCGGCCATGAAGGCCTTGGCGCCCATGAAGGCGCGATATTCCATGCCCTCGATGTCGATCTTCATCACGTCGACCCGGCCCAGCTCGCCGCGCAGCAGGTCGATGGGCACGACCGGGGCGAAGTCGTAGTCGCTCAGGTCGTCCGGCGCGGCCTGGCCCGCCGGCTCCAGCTGGTGGTTGTTGTGCATGGTCTGGCGGCGCAGGAAGGCCGTCTCCAGCGTGTCGGACACGCCCACCAGGATCAGCCGGATGTTGTCGATGGCGTTGGTCTTGGCGCTCTCCAGGATCACCCGGCCGTTGCCCGGGCTCATCTCGATGGCGATCACCCGGCCGGCGGGGCCGACCTTCCGGGCGGCCGGCAGGGCGAAGGCGCCCCAGCTGGCTCCGACGTCCAGCACGGTCATGCCGGGCTTGAGGGTCTGCAGGAAGTAGTCCAGCACCCAGGGCTCGTAGTCCTTGCCGTCCAGCAGCTGCTTGGTGATCACCCAGTGGTCGGGCATGCGGAACGTGCAGCCGCGGAACTTCACCGAGGCGGGGATCGGGGCGACGCCGACGGGCAGCGAGATCGCCTGATGCTTCTTCTTGCGGAACAGACTCATCATGCCCTCGTGACGGCGCGGCGCCCGGAATCGGACGCGGCGGCTTTTGTTTCTCGACCGTCACATAGCGATAGCTTGTGGCAAGGTCACGTCCGAGCGGCGCGAAAGGCGAAGCTCGACATCGATCGCGATTCGTCGCACGCCTAGGTCGCGCCCCTGGAGCGGGCTTCGCCGGAGACCGTCATGATCCGCCTGTTGCTCAACATCCTGTGGTTCGTCCTGGGCGGATGGATCAGCGGCCTGCTGTGGCTGCTGGGCGGCTTGTTGCTGGCCATCACCGTCGTCGGCCTGCCCTATACCGGCGCGGCCTGGCGCATCGCCGGCTTCGCCTTCTGGCCGTTCGGCAAGGAGATCCTGCCGCGCGACATGGTGACCGGCCAGGGCGACCTCGGGACCGGCGGCCTGGGCTGCGTGCTCAACGTGATCTGGTTCGTGCTGGGCGGCTGGTACATCGCCCTGTCGCACCTGATGATCGCCGTCGCCGAAGCCGTGACGATCATCGGCATCCCGTTCGCGATCAAGGACCTGCAGCTGGCCATCGTGGCCATCGCCCCGATCGGGCGGACAGTGGTGGTCAAGCCGTAGGGCGTCAGAAGCCGGTGAACAGGCGGTCGACGGCGCGGCGGATGTCGTCTTCGTGGGCAAGGAGGTCTGTGATCTTGCCACGAAGCCTCGCTGAGTTCATCGCGACGAGTTCGGGAATGGAAACAACGAAATCCCAAGTGTCGAGCTGTATGTGCACGGTCAGGTTCGTGAACCTTTCGGCGACCTCAGCCCGATAGACAGGCGCTACGACAGCGGTCGCCAGATCTCCAGCGTATTGCGACTGCAGGACAACGACGTAGGGCGCGTCTTCGCGGCTGCGGAGCGACGGGTTTGGGAAAACGTCGAACTGCCGGATCACCACGTCCGCAGGTCGTCTCCGAAGACGCCGCGTTTCTCGACCCGTTCGCGATAAGCCTTCAGCGCCTCGGCGTTCTCTTCCGTCCACCGCCGCGCGCGCTCTTCGGCTCCGGCGGGGTCGATCTTTTGGAGATGCAGCCGCAGTTGGGTCTCGCTCATGCCGGCGACGGAAATGCCCAGCCGCTTGGCCTGCGCCAGCAGTTCCGGATCGATGCCGATGTCGAGTTCGACCTTGCCCATGGTCGGAGGCTAACACGGGCTTTGCCGGCCTGACAGGCGCGGAAAGCGAGGTTTCTAGCTCGCGCTCCGTCGCAGCACGTGCGTCCAAGGCCCCGAACCATTCGACGAAAACCCCTGCGCCTCCCAGAACGGCGCGGCGGCGGGGGAGGCGGCGGCGTTGCAGGTCAGGAGGTCGACCTGGTCGAGGGCCTCCTGCACCAGCGCGGAGGCCAGGGCGCGCGCCACACCGTGGCGGCGGAAGGCGGGGCGGACGTAGAACCGGCGCACGCGGCGGGCGGGTTCGGCCGCGGCGGGTTCGAGGGAGAGGCCGCCGATCCCCGCCAGCTCGCCGGCCAGCAGCGCGCCCAGCAGGGCCTCGCCGTCGCGGTCGAAGCGCTGGTCGCCGCTGGCCCAGCCGTCGGCCAGCCGCGCCATGTTGCCGACGCCCTCGCTCGCGGCGTCGGCGAGGAGGGCGGGAAAGCCGTCCGGCAGGTCGTCGAGGATCCGGATCAGCTGGATCAATGGGCACTCCTAGTTGGCGCGCATTCCGATCGCCGAACCGGCGTCCACTTCGGTGGAATGCGTTTAGCCCGGCGAGATCATGTTCTCGGGGCGGACGTACTGGTCGAATTCCTCGTTGGTCAGGTAGCCGCCGCCGACGGCTTCCTCGCGCAGGGTGGTGCCGTTCTTGTGCGCGGCCTTGGCGATCTTGGCGCAGATGTCGTAGCCCAGCTTGCCGTTCAGGGCGGTGACCAGCATCAGCGAGTTCTCGACGCCCTTGTTGATGTTGTCGACGCGCGGCTCGATGCCGACCACGCAGTTGTCGGTGAAGCTGATCGCCGCGTCGGCCATCAGGCGCACCGACTGCAGGAAGTTATAGGCCATCACCGGGTTGAAGACGTTCAGCTCGAAATGGCCCTGGCTGCCGGCGAAGGTGACCGCGGCGTGGTTGCCGAACACCTGGACGCAGACCTGGGTGAGGGCCTCGCATTGGGTCGGGTTGACCTTGCCCGGCATGATCGACGAGCCCGGCTCGTTTTCCGGCAGGCTCAGTTCGCCCAGGCCGGCGCGCGGGCCGCTGCCCAGGAAACGGATGTCGTTGGCGATCTTGAACAGGCTGGCGGCGACGGTGTTGATCGCGCCGTGGCTGAAGACCATGGCGTCGTGGGCGGCCAGGGCCTCGAACTTGTTGGGAGCGGTGGTGAAGGGCAGGCCGGTGATGGCGGCGATCTGCTCGGCCACCTTCTCGGCGAAGCCGATCGGGGCGTTGAGGCCCGTGCCGACCGCGGTGCCGCCCTGGGCCAGCTGCATCAGCTTGGGCAGGGTCTGTTCGATGCGCTCGATGCCGTTGGCCACCTGCTGGGCGTAGCCGCCGAATTCCTGACCCAGGGTCAGGGGGGTGGCGTCCTGGGTGTGGGTGCGGCCGATCTTGATGATCTTGGCCCAGGCGTCGGACTTGGCCTTCAGGGCCTCGTGCAGATGCTTGAGGGCCGGCAGCAGGTCGTGGACGATCTGCTCGGCGCAGGCCACGTGCATCGCCGTCGGGTAGGTGTCGTTCGACGACTGGCTCATATTGACGTGGTCGTTGGGGTGGACGGGCTTCTTGCTGCCCATCTCGCCGCCCAGCATCTCGATCGCCCGGTTGCTGATCACCTCGTTGGCGTTCATGTTCGACTGGGTGCCCGAGCCGGTCTGCCAGACCACCAGCGGGAAGTGGGCGTCGAGCTTGCCCTCGATCACCTCGTTGGCCGCGGCGACGATGGTCTCGGCGATCTTGGGATCCAGCTTGCCCAGGGCCAGGTTGGCCTCTGCGGCGGCGCGCTTGACGACGCCCAGGGCGCGGACGACGGGAAGCGGCTGCTTCTCCCAGCCGATCTTGAAGTTGCCGAGCGAACGCTGGGCCTGGGCGCCCCAGTACTTGTCGTTCTCGACGGCGATCGGGCCGAAGGTGTCGGTCTCGTTGCGCGTGGCGGTCATGCGGCGGGTCTCCCGGAAAAACGGTCGAGCGGGGGTCTAGACCCAAGGCGCGCCCAGGGCAACGCTCGCGGGTTGCGATCAGGGCTCGGCCGGATTACGACGGGAACAATCACGGAACGGAGTTCGCCCGATGAGCCCTCACATCGCCCTGTTGCGCGGCGTCAATGTCGGCGGCCGCAAGGTGCTGAAGGACGACCTGCTGGGCCTGGCCAAGGACCTGGGCTTCGACGACGCCAAGACCCTGCTGGCCAGCGGCAACCTGGTGCTGTGGGGGAGGGGCGGCTCGGACGCCGACATCGAGCAACGCCTGGAGGACGGGCTGGAGAAGCGCATGGGCCTGCGCACCGAGTTCTTCGTCCGCACGCCGGCGGAACTGAGGGCGATCATCGACGCCAACCCCTATCCGGACGAGGCCAGGAGCCACCCCAACCACCTGCTGGTGCATTTCATGAAGGGGCCGCTGCCGGACGGGGACGAGGCGACGCTGCGCGCGGCGATCACCGGTCCCGAGACCTTCAAGGCCGGAACGCGCGAGCTCTATATCGACTACCCCGACGACGTCGGCCATTCGATGCTCGACCGCGACTGGAAGAAGACCAAGCGGGCGCCGCTGGGCACCGCCCGCAACTGGAACACCGTGCTCAAGCTGGCGGCGATGGCGGGGCTCTGAAGTCCGCGACGGGTTTCCCAAGGCATCCTGCGTTCGGCCCGCCGCCGGCGTAGCGGATCGGCCTCCGTCATCTGGACAATGCGATTTGACAGCGCTGTCTTTTGTGGCAAGGTCCCGCCGACAAAAAGGGGGAGGTAAGCCATGGACTCGGCGAAGGCGGGTGGTGGACGGATCGTTGCGCTGGATGTTCTGCGAGGACTGGCCGTCGCGGGCATGATTCTGGTGACCAGCCCGGGGGCGTGGGCCTATGCCTATGCGCCGCTCAAGCACGCGGCCTGGCGCGGGTGGACGCCCGCCGACCTGGTGTTTCCCACCTTCCTGTTCTGCGTCGGCGTGGCGATCGGCCTGTCCATCCCGCGCCTTAGGGTCGGAGAGGGGACCTCAGCCGCCCTGTGGAGCAAGATCGCCCGGCGCACGGCGCTGCTGATCCTGCTGGGCCTGGTGCTCAACGCCCTGCCCAGCTTCGACCTGGCCCACCTGCGCATTCCGGGTGTCCTGCAGCGGATCGGCCTCTGCTACGCCCTGGCCAGCGCCATCTGCATCCTGTCCGCCCAGGCCGAGGCCGACGGCCGGCTGCGCCTGAACGTCGTCGTCGTCGTCCTGGCCGTCGCTGGGCTGCTGGTCGGTTACTGGGCGTTGCTGACCTTCACGCCCGTGCCCGGGTTCGGCGTCGACCGCTGGGACTCGCAAGGGGCGCTGCCGGCCTTCATCGACCGGGCGGTCTTCACGATCCCCCACCTGTGGCCCTACGGCACGACCGAGGGCGTTGGGGTGACCTATGATCCGGAAGGCCTGCTCTCGACGTTTCCGGCCACGGTCAACGTGTTGCTGGGCGCCGTCGCGGCCGTGTTTCTGGCCCAGGCCAACAACGGGCGCCAGGGACAGGGCCGCGTCCTGGCCGCCTTGCTCGTCCTGGGCGCGGCGCTGATCGTCGCCGGCCTGGCGCTGGACCCGATCGTGCCGGTCAACAAGCGCCTCTGGACGCCCAGCTTCGCCTTGTTCAGCAGCGGTGCCTCCCTGGTCGCCCTGATCGTGCTGCAGATCGTCCTGAAGGCGCGCGCGGCCCGGTTCGCGGCCTGGCCGCTGAAGGTGTTGGGCGGCAACGCCATCCTGGCGTTCGTGATGTCGCAGGTGCTGGGAGCCTGCGCCGGCCTGACCTTGCAGACGCACCGGGCCGGGCTTCCAGACCTCACGCCCCAGGGCTTCGGCTTCGAGACGGCCCAGCGCCTGACCGCCGATCCCTACCTGGCCTCGTTCCTCTGCGCCCTGGCGATCCTGGCCCTGATCACCGCGGCGATCGCGCCTCTGCACCGGCGCGGGATCCATCTGCGGCTCTAGCGATGGCGGGGCGGCGAGCGGTCCGATATAGGGGCGGGGCGCTCGAGAATGCTCTCGCGCCTCAGGAGACCGCTCATGCTCGTCGCCACCACCAACGATCTGCCCGGCCATCGCATCGTCGCCCATCTGGGCCTGGTGCGCGGCGTCACCGTCCGCTCGCGCAGCGTGATCGGCAATATCGGCGGCTCGATCCAGTCGATCTTCGGCGGCAAGCTGTCGATCTATGTCGACTTGGCCGAGGCCGCCCGCAAGGAGGCCTACGACCTGCTGGTGGCCCACGCGGCCGAGATGGGGGCCAACGCCATCCTGGCCATGCGCTACGACGCCAACGAGATCATGGAAGGCATCACCGAGGTGCTGGCCTACGGCACGGCGGTGAAGGTCGAGCCTCTGGCCTGACATGGATGACGGCTGGACGCATCACGGCAAGGTCCGGGCCCGCGAGGACGACGGCGAACTGACCCTGGTGGTCGACGGCCTGACCACCCAGGCCAAATACTACAAGCCGCTGATCTACGAGTTCTTCCGCAAGGTCTGGCGTGGCTCGCGCCCCGCCTGGGGCGAGTTCTCGGTCGAGATCGGCATGGAGTTCGTCGGCGAGCCGCCGTGGATGGACCTGGACAACCTGGCCAAGGCCCTGCTGGACGCGATCAAGGGCTACGCCTTCCACGACGACGCCCAGGTCGCCCGGCTGCTGGTCGAGCGCCGCCCAGCCGAGCGCGAGCGGATCGTCATCGTGGTGCGCAGGCTGGAGTCGCGCTTCCTGCGGGGGACGCTGGAGGGCTGAGGCCTCCCTCTCGGCGGGCGCGTCGGTGAGACCCCCTCAGTCGCTTCGCGACAGCTCCCCCGGAGGGGGAGCACCTGCTCGGACTAGATCCTCCCCCTCTGGGGGAGGTGGCCCGAAGGGCCGGAGGGGGTCTTCGCTGTCCCTAGGCGTTCCAGAACTCCAGGAAGCCCCAGGCCGCCAGCAGCAGGGCGAAGCCCAGGAAGATCAGTGTCGTGCAGGTGAAGGCCAGCTTGCGCAGCGAGGTCCAACTGTCGACCCGCCGGCCGCCGCGCCACACCACCGGCAGCATGGCCAGGGTGGCGATGGTCAGCAGGGTGGCCACGAAGGCGCAGGCCGAGGCGCTGAGCAGCCAGCCGCTGGGCCAACCGTAGAACACCTTGGCCAGGTCGCCGGCCCCGCTGGCGAACACGCCAACGCCGATCAGGGCGATCAGCCAGAGGATGGCCTGGATGGTCTGCAGCAGGCTGGCGCGGGCCTGGGTCGGGGTCTGGCGCGCCTCGCGGCGGTCGCGGGTGGCCACGCCGACCAGGGTGGCCAGGGCGGCCAGGCCGGCCAGGGCGGCGATGGTGGTCAGCAGGCCGCGCTGGTACGGGAAGCCGATGCGCTCGAACGCCGCCCCGCCCATCGGCGAGAAGAACCGCGCCACCTTGCCGTCCTCGCGCTGGAACACCAGCAGGCCCGCGCCGCTGGCGGGCGCGAAGGTGTCGGGCTGGTCGGTGGCGGACCATTGGCTGGACTTGCCGTCGATCGTCAGGGTCAGGCGGCCGTCCGGCGCGGCGCGCACGGTCGCCTCGCCGATCAGGCGGTCGATGAAGCCCTCCAGCCCGCCATAGGCGCGGCGGGTGGTCAGGAACCGGCCCTCGTAGGCGCGGGCCTCGTCGTGGGTGATCCGGCTGGCGGCGGGGATCTCCGGACGCGGAGCGTAGAAGCGCTCGATGATGGTTGCGGGCAGACTGGCGGGCAGGTCGGCGCCGGTGTCGGTGTTGACCGCCACGAATACGCCCAGGCCCAGCTCGGGAACCATGACCAGGTTGGAGTGGAACCACAGGGTCGCGCCGGCATGGCCGAAGCCGCGCTTGCCGCCGGGCAGGGGGATGTCCATGAAGCCGGCGTTCCAGCCCGGCGCGCCTTCTGCCGGGCGGTACATCGGCGTACGGAACAGGGCGCTGGTCCGGGGCGAGAAGACCGTCCGGCCGTCGATCGTCCCGCCGTTCAGCAGCAGGGTCATATAGCGAGCCATGTCGCCGGCCGTGCTGGAGGCGGCGCCGGCGGGGGCGATGTGGCCGACGAACTCCGGCGCCTCGGTCTGGAAGCCCAGCGGGGTCCAGCGGAAGCCGTCCGACAGGTCGGCGGCCAGGGCCGGGGCCATCGGGGCGGGCAGGTCGTCGCGCCACGGATGGTTCTCGCGGAAGGTCGTGTGGGTCAGGCCGGCGGGCAGGATCACCTGGTCGGCGATCACCTTCTCGAACGGCTGGCCGGTGACGTTGGCCAGGGCCGCGCCGGCCAGGCCGACGCCGTAGTTGGAATAGGCCGGCAGCAGGCCCGGCTCGCGCACGCGGTTGGGGCGCTCCTGACGCAAATACAGCTCCAGCGGCCGTTCGCGGCGCAGGTCGCGCTCGAACAGCTGGCCCAGAGCCCGGTCCTCGAACCCGGCGGTGTGGGTCATCAGGTCGCGTAGCCGCACCGGGGTCTTCTTGCCCTGGTCCTTCAGCTGCAGTTTCTCGGGCAGGTAGACGTTGATCGGGGCGTCCAGGCGCATGCGCCCGGCCTCGACCTCGTTCATCAGGGCGATCCAGGTGAAGGTCTTGGAAATCGAGCCCACGCGGAACAGGGTCGTGTCGGGATCGACGCGCCGGCCGTCCTTCAGGCTGGCGACGCCATAGCCCTTCTTCAGTGCCACCTGGCCGTTCTGGACGACGGCGATGGTCACGCCGGCGATGTGGTCGCGGGC
Organism: Caulobacter sp. UNC279MFTsu5.1; assembly: GCF_900114015.1. Taxonomy (GTDB): domain Bacteria; phylum Pseudomonadota; class Alphaproteobacteria; order Caulobacterales; family Caulobacteraceae; genus Caulobacter. The sequence goes on from NZ_FORN01000040.1 coordinate 53,011, forward strand.
CATGCGGTCGCGCACGACGCCGTCGACATAGGCCTCGAGGTCGGCGACGGGCAGCGGGGCGGCGGCGCTGGCGGGCGCCGGAGGAGGGGGCGGGGGGGCGGCGTTCGGCGCGGTGGCGACGGGCGTCGCGGCCGGCCTCGCCACCGGGGACGCCGCCGGCGCGGACGTCGGCGTCGTGGCGGTTCGGGCGACGGCGGGGGCGGTCGGCGCGGCGGGGCGGGGGCGCGGCGCGCGGCGGCGGCGAACCGTCGACGTATAGGGGATCGGGGCGGAGGGCAGGGTGGCGAGCGTCGCCGCGGGCGACCGCGGGGCCGGGGCGACGTCCTGGGTCTCAGCCATCGTCGCGCCAAACAGGCCGCAGCCGATGACTGCCGCTGAGAGAACGGCCCTGAACGAAAGACGCAGCGTCACGAACAAGACCTCGCCAGCTTATGAGAAATAAGGGTGAGCAGACTTCTAGGGCGCCCCGGCCAGGGATCAAAGGGGATGTGGCCCCGCCCGGGCGTCTTTCCCGTGGACGCCTGATCGGTCAGCGGCGCCTGAGGGACGCGGTGGGTTTGGCGGGGTCTCGCGGCGGAAAGGCGTAGAGGGGCAGCAGCGGTCGCAGGCCGGCGCCGATCCACAGCTGCGGCTCCGAGGCCGGCTCGGCGCCCGTGTCGTGTTCGCGCCGGGCCACGCAGGCCTGCACCGCCCGACCCAGGGCGGCGAAGTCGTGGACGGCGGGCGCCGACGAGAGGAAGCAGTCGTCGAAATAGGGGTACTTGTCGTCCTCGCTGCAGCCGAACGAGGTGCGGTCCGACCGCGCCGCCGTCAGGATCATCCGGTCGTCGCGCTGCAGCGGCTTGACGAAGACCCCCGAAAAACAGGCCGAGACCACGACGATCGACGGACGGGCCGGGCAAGCGTCGTCGACCACGGCCGCCAGCAGGGTGGGCGGCAGGAGGTCTTCGTCCAGCAGCGCGCCCTCCGGCGCGCCGTGGCTGGTGAGATAGACCAGGCACCCGGCGGGATGCGTGGCCGCTAGGGCGCTCAGGTCGGCGTGAATGGCGCGAAGGTCGGTCTTGCGGGGCTTCACGGCCATATAACGCTTGGGGCGCACCGAATACTGACGGATGGCGTCCGGCGAGAAGCCCAGCCCGGCCAAGGTCAGGCTCACGTCGCGCCGGGCGTTGTCGAAGGCCTCGGTCGGGCCGCCCGAATGGGCGCGCCAGTCGCCGGCCACGACGACGGCGGCCCAGTCGGCGAACGGCGAGCCGTTAGCCTGGGCGGCCCGGGCGGGCGCGACGAGGAGCAGTGGCAGCAGCAGACCCAGGACCAGGCTTGCGAACCGTCGCATGGCCCCGTTACGTCTTGAACTTCGAGAGCGGCGTGGGGATCGCCGTGGCGCTGGCCCTGGCCAGCAGCCGGCCTTCGGGGTCGTAGAGCTCGCCTTCCAGGAAGCAGACCGTCCGGCCCCACTTGACCACCCAGCCGACGCCCTTGAGCGGGCCTGGGATGGCCGGGCGCAGGAAGCTGGTCTTCATCTCCAGGGTCGGGACCACGCAGGTCATGCCCGAGGCGATCATGCCGGCCACCGACATGCACTCGTCCAGCATGGCGCAGACGTATCCGCCCTGGACCTGGCCCATCGGATTGCCAACCGCCTCGACCGAGGGGGCGAAGGCGACCTCGACCCGGCGCTCGGCCTGGCTGACCGCCAGCATGTGGAAGCCCAGGGTGCGGGCGCTGCCCGGCGGATTCCTGGAGGCGTGAAAGCGCGCGAGAATCGCCTCGTCCGTCAGGGCCTGCGGCGTTTCCGAGACCAGGTCGCTTGGGGCGATGTCGCTCACGCGGCTATTTCTTGCGGAACTGGTCGAGGGAGATGATCTTCGGCGCTTCCTCGCCCCCCTCGGCGGTGACGGCCGCTTCGGGTTCCGGCTCGGGCTCGGGCTCCTGCGGCGCGATCTCGGGAGCCTCGAACTGCAGGGCGAACTGCACCGACGGGTCGTAGAACCGGGTCACGGCCGCATAGGGGATCGACAGCCGCTTGGGCTGGCCGCCGAACTTCAGGGTCACCGAGAAGAAGGTCTCGCCGGGCGCCAGGTCCCAGTACTGGTGCTGCAGGATGATGGTCATCTCGTCGGGATACTTGCCCAGCAGGTCCTGGGGGCCCGACACGCCCGCCGCCTGGGTCTTGAAGGTGATATACAGATGGTGCGGCTCGGGCAGGCCGCCGGGCGCGGCGGCCTTCTTCAGCGCGGCCTTCACGACGCCGCGCAGGGCGTCCTGGGCCATCGCCTCGTACTGCATCAGGTCTTCAGGCGGATTGGTCTGGGCCATGCGGTCCATCGTAAAGCGAGAACTGGAAAGAAGCGCGCAGAGTAGCGTGTCGCGAAGGCGGCGAGAAGGTGGGGGCATAGCGTTTTCTCCTCCTCCGCTGCACGGGTGAGGGAAGCCTGGGCGATGTCGTGGGAAGTGGAGGGATTCTGTTGGCAGGCTCCCCCATCCCTTCCAAGGAAGAGGAGGGAGCCTCGGCGATGTCGTGGGAAGTGGA
>NZ_FORN01000069.1 GCF_900114015.1 Caulobacter sp. UNC279MFTsu5.1
CCTGGCTCGCCCGCCACGGCGTCACTGTCCAGCGGGTGATGACCGACAACGGCTCGGCCTATCGCTCCAAGCTGTTCGCCAGGGCCCTGCAGGCCGCCGGGGCCCGGCATGTGCGAACCCGCCCCTACACGCCCAGGACCAACGGCAAGGCCGAGCGCTTCATCCAGACCAGCTTGCGCGAATGGGCCTATGGCCGCCCCTACGCCTGCTCGGATGATCGCGCCAAGGCCATCAAGCCCTGGACCGACAGCTACAACCTCGCCCGACCGCACTCCGGCATCAAAGGCCTCACACCCTGGCAGCGTGTGAACAACCTTCTTGGAAACGACACCTAGGCGAGCGACCGGCTCGTCTGTCGCGGACGGTACTGGTGCAAAGTCAAGCCGCCGTGATAGCAGCTCGCGGCCAGCACATCGAGGCCGAGCGCCGTCGATCGGCCTTCGAAAATCTGCCTGCCCGCGCCATAGACCACGGGCCGGGTGATAAGGACATATTCATCCACCAGGTCGGCGGCCGTTAGCGCTTGCGCGAAGCGTGCGCCGCCCCAGGCGATGATCTCGCCGCCGGGCCGCCGGCGCAGCTTGTCTATCTCCTCCGCAAGATCACCGCTCGCGATCGTCGATTTCGGCCATGTTGCGGTGCGCAGCGTCTTCGAGAAGACGACCTTTGGGATATCGTTCATCGGCGCGGCGTAGGCGTCGTCCGACGCCTGCCAGTACGGCCCCATCTCCTCGTAGCTCACGCGCCCCATAATGTGCGTTCCGGCCTGTCGAATGCGGTTGAGCTTCCAAGCTTTCAGCTCGGGAGGTTCGGGTTGGGCGCCTGTCGCCATCCCGCTCGGCGCGACGACATAGCCGTCGATGGACGCAGTCATGATCAGAACGACGCTTCGCATGTACCCTCACCATTGATCGACGACGCCAGATCAAAGTCCCCACCAACTGAACCGCTCCGCGTCGGCTGTACGCTCAGACCGACTCCTCCGCGTTAGACCGGCGCGAAGCCATCACTGTCGCCGATCTGCTTTACCGGCACGTCGAGGAGCGCAATGATCGTGCGCAGCAGGTTGGAAAAGGGCGTGCCGGGCGCGCAGACCACATGCCGCCCTCCCTCCATCGCACCATCGGCGCGGCCGGCCAGGAAAACGGGCAAGTGGCTATGGGCATGGATATGAGAATCGCCCATCGGGCTGCCGTATAGCACCAGCGACCGTTGGAGCAGGCTCGCCTCGCCATCGCCGGTCCTGTCGAACCGACCAATCAGGTCGGCGATTTGCGCGACATGAAAGGCGTTGAGCCGTGTAAAGGCCTCGATCCGTTCGGGCTCTTGGCGATGGTGTGAGGCCGTGTGGAAGGGGGTCATCACGCCGCTTTCGGGATAGATGCGCTGACTGCGATCCAGGCCGAGCTTGAGGGTGGCGACGCGGGTGAGGTCGCCGGCGAACGCCAAGCGGATCAAATCGCCGAGTATCCGCACATGATCCGGAAATGAGGGCGGATCTCCGGTCTCTCCGCTTGCGGCGCCCTGCTTCACGCTCTCGAAATCGCGGATGCTCCGCTCAAGATCGCGAATGTCCTGGAGATGCGCGGCCAGCCGATGGCGATCCTCGCCGGCCAGGTCGCCATGAAGTTTCCGAACGGGATCGATCACCGCGTCGAGGACGCTGGCGCCTTGCGCCGCGCTCCCGGGGACCGCGCCAAACAGGCTCGCGAAGACCTTTCCCGGCGAGACTTCGGGCATCGCCGGGGTACGAGCGTCGATCCAGCTGATCGCATGCCGATAGGAAGGGCTATAGCCCTGCGGCCATATCGGGTCGGGCGGCTCGCCAAGATCCTCGACGGTCAATTCGAGCGAGCCGATGCGCGTCTTCCCCCGCAACGAACGCGCGAAGATCTGATCGATCGAGGGGCCCGCATGGACCTTTCCCTCGACGTTCCGCACCGGGTGCGCACCGGTCAGGAAAGCGGCGGACGAACGCGCATGATCCACACCGTCGCCGTCCTCGTCCGGCGACAGGGACCCGGCGGGCCGGAGTTCCGTATTGCTGACGATCGTCACCTGCTGGCGAAAGGGGGCGAGGGCCGCAAGGCTCGGCGTGAACGCAAAGCCGCGCCCCTCGTTTTCAGGCGACCAGAGATTGCGGGAGCGGCCATATGCCGTGCTGCCGCCCGCGCCGTGGACCATCTCGATCGCAAGCAATCTTGGCTTTCTGGGCCGGCCGCGCGCCGCGGCCGACGCGCTGAGCGGCGCCATGGCCTGCAGGAACGGCAGCGCCACCGCCGCGGTCGCCCCACGCAACATCGTCCGGCGCGGCAATGCACCTCGAAAGATCGCCATCATTATCTCCTCGCGAGGTCGATGCTACGCTTCTCGATGCGGCAATCTCTCGATAGATTGACAAGTAATGTCGAATTTTCGCCAATCCGCGCACCGCGAACACATGGCCGCGCAGGTCCCGGGGGTGACGAGCTTCGCGCATGATTACGCGCCGGGCGAAATGGTCGCGACGCACGCGCACGATCGCGACCAACTGGTCTATGCCTCAGCGGGCGTAATGACCGTTCGCACCGGGGAAGGGACATGGGTTACGCCGCCGCACCGAGCGGTCTGGATTCCGGCCGGCGTTCCGCATGCAATCGCCATGTCGGGGCATGTCGCCATGCGGACACTCTATTTTCGACCCGCCCTTGTTCGCGGATTGCCACGCAAATGCTGCGTCGTCGCCGTGTCCAATCTCGTCAAGGAACTCATCCTTCACGCCTGCGCCCATGGGGCCGACCACCACGTCAGCGCGCTGCTCACGCGTCAATTGCGCGCCCTGCCCGCGCTTGCCCTGGAACTGCCGACGCCCTCCGACGCCCGAGCGCGCCGCGTCGCCGAACGGCTCGCAGGTGATCCGGGCGCCCGAACCGGACTGGCGTCGCTATGCCGCGATGCGGGCGCGAGCCGTCGGACAATTGAGCGGTCTTTTCTTGCCGAAACGGGCCTCTCGCTCGGCCGCTGGCGTCAGCAAGCCCGCCTGATGCATGCGGTTCAACGGCTTGGCGGCGGAGCGAGCGTTACGGAGGTCGCGTTTGAGAGTGGCTACGCCACACCAGGCGCGTTCACCGTCGCCTTTCACAAGGCGTTCGGCGCTACTCCGACGGCGTATTTCGCTGCGCCAGACGATAGATAGCATCCTTGGTTCTCCTCCCCATCTGCCGCGTTCGTGGTGACGGAGCAGGTCTTCGCGCGCCGGATCGAGATCGGAAACGCCGTCTTCAACAATGTTTGGTGAGCGAATGCACCACCGCTTGTCTTCACCCCTGCCCTGCCGATTTGAAGATCAGGGCCGTCGGCCAAGCGCCATGACCGGACCTTGGTCGGCCTCCAGCAACTGGACGTTCAACCAGCCCCTGAGAGGAATTGGATGCAAGCATTGTCTTGCTCCGACCTAACTATTGCGCGCACGGGCCACCTCTCTATGGTCTGACCTTTAGATCTTATTGGTCAGATGATTTTCGGCCGATCTAAGCGCCGTCCTGGAGGAAACGTGAGCGCCCACGAGTTTCTGTCGCGCATGGCCTGCGGCCTGGCCCTGGCGCTCTTGGTCGCGCCGGCCGCGTTTGCCTGCGACACGCCGGTCAGCGTCTGCGCGACGGGCAAGGCGACAAGCCTGGCGCTGATCCGCAAGGGGACGTCTGCCTCGGTCTATGTCGACGCGACGGCCGATCCGGCGGTGCGCCATGCCGCCGAGGGCCTACGCGGCGATCTGGGACGGGTCAGCGGCGGTAAGGCGGCCAAGCTTTCGGATCTCGCAAAGGCCGACGGCCCAACCGTGATCGTCGGCGTGCTGGGCGCCAGCCCGGTCATCGACGGCCTTGTCCGCACCGGCAAGCTGAAGGTCGGGGACCTGGCGGGCCAGTGGGAAGGCTTCCGACAGGTCGTGGTCGAGCGGCCGCTCGCCAATGTGCCCCGCGCTCTGGTGATCGTCGGGGCGGATCGGCGCGGGGCGGTCTACGGAGCCTACGACCTTTCCGAGCGTATCGGGGTGTCGCCCTGGGCCTGGTGGGCCGACGTGCCGGTGGCGCGCAAGGCCGACCTGTTCCTGACCGCCGGCGCGCGGGCCGACCATCCACGCGTGAAGTATCGCGGCTTCTTCATCAACGACGAGGACCCCGCCTTCAGCGGCTGGGCCAAGAAGACGTTCGGCGGCATCAACGCTGATCTCTACGCCCACGTCTTCGAGCTGACCCTGCGCCTGAAGGGCAACTACCTGTGGCCGGCCATGTGGGCGCCCAAGGCCTTCAACGACGACGATCCGCGCAACAAGGTCCTGGCCGACGAGATGGGCGTGGTCATGGGCAGCTCGCACCACGAGCCGATGACCCGGGCCCAGAGCGAGTGGCATCGCAACACCGACAAGGGTGTGACTGGCGGCCGCTGGGACTACGCGACCAACGGTGACAACCTGCGCGCCTTCTGGCGCGGCGGCATCGAGCGGATGATGTCCAAGGGCGACGGGAGGCCCTACGAAAGCCTGGTGACGGTGGGCATGCGCGGCGACGGCGACGAGCCGATGGCCGAGGGCGCGGCGACCCAGCTGCTGGAAAAGGTGGTCGCCGACCAGCGCCGGATCATCGCCGAGGTCACCGGCAAGCCGCCCGAGAAGACCCCGCAGGTCTGGGCTCTCTACAAGGAGGTGCTCGCCTATTACGACCACGGCATGCGCGTGCCCGACGACGTGACCCTGTTGTTCGCCGACGACAATTGGGGCCAGATCCGCCGCCTGCCGGTGGCGGGCAAGGACCCGCTGGACCGGGCCGGCGGCTACGGCGTCTACTATCACTTCGACTATGTCGGGGCGCCGCGGAACTACAAGTGGATCAACACCAACCAAGTGGCCAAGACCTGGCAGCAGATGAACCTGGCCTACGAGCGCGGCGCGCGCAGCCTGTGGATCGTGAACGTCGGCGACATCAAGCCGCTGGAATATCCGCTCGACTTCTTCATGCGCATGGCCTGGAACCCCGAGGCGATGACGCCCAAGGCGCTTGAGGCCTTCCCCCGGCAATGGGCTAGCGAGACCTTTGGGGCTGAGCTGGGTCCGGAGATCGGCGCGGTGATGGCCGCCTACGGAACCCAAGCCTCGCGACGAAAGCCCGAGTTGATCGACCAGGACAGCTTCCCCATTGGCGTGGATACGGGCCCGGTTCTGGACGGCGGTCAGTTTGGCGAGATCGTCGAGGACTGGCGCCGCCTGGTCGGCAAGGTCGAGGCGATCAAAACCCGCCTACGCCCAGACCAGCGCGACGCCTATTTCCAGTTGGTCGAATATCCCGTCCTGGCGCTCTCCAACCTCTACGAGATGTACTACGCCACGGCCTGGAACCGCCGACTGGCCTCGCGCAACGACGCCCGCGCCAACGCCTTCGCCGATCAGGTGGAGACGGCCTTCAAGCGCGACGGCGAGTTGACCGCGCGATACCACGGCCTGAACGGCGGCAAGTGGGACGGCATGATGAACCAGGTCCACATGAGCTATGTGATCTGGAACGACCCCACCCAGCAGTCGATGCCCAGCATCACCCGAGTGGCGGCCGACACCCCGCCCGACAAGCTGTCGGCGAAGGTCCAGTTCGCGCATTCGCCCCCCGCCGATCCTCGACTGATCACTCTCGACGCCGCCAAGTTCGACCGCATGGTGGGCGGGAAGGGGCTGGCCTGGACGGTGCTGTCGGATCTGGGCCAAGGCGACGCCGTGGTGGCCCTGCCGCAGGGGCGGCCCGCTACTGAGGTCAGCGACGGAGTTAGGCTTGACTATGCTGTGTCGGTTCCGCGCTCAGGACCGGCCCGGATCCGCCTGCGCCTGTCCCCGACCCTGGACACCAGCGGCGGCAAGGGACTGCGGATCGGCGTCTCCCTTGACGACGGCCCCGTTCAAGTCCTGACGTCCAGCCTGGTTCCGACCGCCGGCTCGGCCTCGACCCCCGAACAGATCGCCTGGGTCGCTGCGGTCAAGGACCACGCCCAAACGGTCGAGGCCCTTTTCCCGGCGGTCGCCGCGGGCTCTCACATGGTCAAGGTCTGGCGCCTGGACGACAACGTCGTGCTTGAGAAATTGATCGTTGACGTGCGCTGAACACTTCCGCTCACATTCTGTCTTACTGAGCATGACGGCGGTGTAGATGGCCTAGCTGCGCCAAGAACGGACTCCCGAACCCTTCCAGAAACACGACGTTCATCGCTGCTCTCCAAGGCGATTATCGACCGTGAGCGGACCCTTTAAGGGGCAGCCATGATCGAACCCGCCACTCTCGCCTGAAGGCTCCGGCGATTATGTCCAGGGGTACGGCCGGAATGGTGGCGCTTGCAGCCAGCGCCGGTGCGACGTTAATGCCTAGGCGGCCGGGGCATCGACCATCCCTTTTCGAGCTTGGAGGAGAACTTGGCGCGCATCCAGTTTGCGATCCTGGGGGTCGCCATTTCCCTTTGCGGCGCGCCCTCATGGGCGCAGGATTTCGTCAACGCATACGAGGTTCCCTACGGCGTCTCGCTGAATGTCATCGCCAATCAGCTGACGCACGAGAAGCTGAACGAGACGCTGCACCACTGGGATGCGTACGAAGCAGAACAGAAGCGCAAGAAGGCGACCGCCGCCGCGCCGCCGCTGGCCCAAACCACCGGCCTGGGCATCGCCCAATTGGTCGGACAGCTGCCCAAGAACCAGGCCGACGCCGGCCGGGCGGCCTACAGGCAGGCCTTCGGCTATCACGAGCAGGTCATTCGCAAGTTCGGCCTGCCGTCGGGCGACCTGGGCGTCGGGCTGGCCAGCGCGATCGCCGGCGCCTGGATGGCCTACAACAACAAGCCCTTCCCGGACGAGTACTACGTGCCGCTGGTGAACCAGATGCGCCAGCGCATCCGCAGCAACGGCGCGGGCCTGCAGTCGCTGTCGGCGGCGGAGCGCACGGCCAGCTACGAAAGCCTGGCCGTCCTGGGCATGATGCTGGCCAGCAGCCAGATCACCTGGCAGCGCAACCCTCGGGCCGCGGGCGCAGACGACCTGCGGGCTCGCATGCGCGCCCAAGGCGGCGAAACCCTGACCCGAATGCTGCAGGTGCCTCCCGACCGGGTCGGCATCGGCGCCTCGGGCGTCTATTCGCTCGCCGATGCCGGACGGTAAGGGACTGGGCGGCTGGCGCGACCGCTCGCGCGGCGTTACAATATAACAATGAAAGCCCCGGTCACGCCCGCCACCGCCAGCTTCTTCGACCGGGACGTCGCTGACGCCTACGACCGTCGAAACAACGCGCTCACGCCGATCTCGGACAATCTCCACTTCCTGCTCCGGCTGGTCCTGGCAGAGCTGCCCGTCGACGCGAGGGTGCTCTGCGTGGGCGTGGGAACCGGAGCGGAAATCCTCTCCCTGGCCACCGCCTATCCCGGCTGGTTCTTCATCGGCGTTGACCCGTCTGCAGAAATGCTCTCCGTGGGACGGCGGCGCCTTGAGGAGGCCGGCGTCATGCACCGCTGTGAACTCGTTCACGGCTATGTCGAAGACGCTCCCCGCCAAGCGTTCGACGCCGTTGTCAGCCTGCTCGTCGCGCACTTCATCAAAAGTGAGCGCCGCCCGGCGTTCTACACCGCCATCTATGATCGCCTGAAAGCGGGCGGTCGCTTCGCGAGCGCCGAGATCAGCTGCGACTTGGACGCACCGGAGTTCCCGGCGATGCTGGAGGATTGGAAAAAGGTTCAGGCGCTAATGGGAGCGACTCCGCAGTCGCTGGCGAACCTCGCCGGCATGATGCGCGAAGCGCTGGGCGTCCTGCCGCCCGAAGAAACGGAGGCCTTGTGGCGCGCCGCCGGCTTCATAAACCCGATCGCGTTCTTCCAGGCATTCATGATCCGGGGCTGGCACGCGGCGAAGTGATGCAGTTTGGCACGAATCCACCAACACTCTGCGCGCCCCCTCGGAGCGCCTCGCTCTCCGCCCGCGGGGGCGAGCCTAGGACCGGGTAAGCGCTAGGTTCGCCAGCGCCGGACTTGCAGCACCGCCTCGGCGAAAGCGCCGGGCGCCTCATGCGGCACGTTGTGGCCGGCGCTGAGCGTCCGGTGTTCGTGCGGGCCGGTGAAATAGCGCGCATGGTCGGCGGTCCCGCCCGGCTTGAGCGGGTCCTCCGAGCCGTCGATGGTCACCGTGGGAACTGTGATCGGCGGACAGCTCGCGAGCTTGTCTTCGAGCGGCTGCAACGCCGGATCGCCTTGCTCGTGACCATGCATCACGCGGTAGGCATGGATCACGACATCGACGAAGTCGGGGTTGTCGAAGGCCTGTGCGGTCCGCTCGTAGGCCGCCGCGTCAAAAGCCCAGCTGGGTGACCATTCGCGCCACAGCATGCGGCCAATCTCGGAACGGTTCGTCCTCAGGGCGGCTCGACCGCGCTCCGACTGGAAGAGATGCTGATACCAGCAAACGCGTTCGAGCGAAGGCGCGGCGGGCAATCGCTGCGCCTCGACATCGATGATGTCGTATCCCGCGTAGGAGACCAGTCCGCCGATCTGGTCGGGCCACAGCGCGGCGGCGACGCAAGCGGCGTTCCCGCCCCAATCAAACCCGCCAAGGATCGGCCCGGTCAGTTGAAGGGCCTGGGCAAGTTGGATCAGGTCGAGACCGCGGGCCGCCTGCTGACCGTTGCGCATCGTCTCGCTCGATAGAAAGCGCGTCGGGCCGTAGCCACGGACGTAGGGCCGGACAACCCTCGCCCCTTCCGCCGCAAGCAGGCGCGCGTCAGCCTCGAAGGCGTGTACGTCGTAGGGAAAGCCGTGCACCAGAATGACCGGCCAACCCTCCGCGGGGCCGTTCTCAAGGTAGGCGACGCGCAGAAACTCCGTATCGACGAACTTCACCGGCTGGGACATCATCAGGCCTCGCGGATGCAACTAAGCGCTGAACGCACGAGGGCTCTGGTCGTGACCAAGATCCCTCGCGGACCTACTGCCGTTCGGCGGTGCTACACGCGCGGGCGCGCCTGATGTAACTTGGCGCCCTGCCGAGCGCGGGAGTCATCGTCGATGCGCGGTCTTGGGGCCCTTTTGATCGGACTTTTCTTGCTGCCGGGCGTGGCCGCCTCGCGTCCCGCACCCAGAGTCCTGATTGACTACACACCCGTCTTTGATCGCCTCTGCAGCCGGGCCGTGGGCACGCCGACACCGCCAGGCGCATCCGAAGAGATCGTCACCAGGCTAGAGGAATTCCGGCGGCTGTGGGCGCACAGCGGACCGCGCTTACTGGAGACCGCCCAGGCGATCACCGATCAGCCCTATGGTTTCCGGGAGACCGTCGCGGCCGTGCACGTGTGCCCGGGCTTCGCCAGCATGAGCCTGCCCTTGCTCATCAATGTGCGATTGTTCCTGCGCGCCACGAACGGGCGCTTTGTCGACCGACCCGAGATGTTCGTGGACACGCTGTTCCACGAAACCCTGCACACCTACATCCGAGGCATTCTGGGCGCCGGCGACAAGGCCGCTTCACGGTCGGCTTTGCTTCGTAAATACGCAGAAGAAACGCTCGTGACGCGAAATCATCTGCACCTCATCGCGCTGCAAAGCGAAGTCTATCGACGCATCGGCCAACCGGAGATGGTGGATGCGGCGCGAGCCGCCGACCTCCCGATCGGCCCAGACTATGTCCGCGCTTGGAAGATCGTCGACACGGAGGGCGCCCAGCCCTTCGTCGCGGAGCTACGATCTGCGGCACGATGACGAGTTGCAAACGGGCGCCATGAACGGAACTTGGCGCGCCTCCGGGAACGCGACGTTCAGTGCCCGCCGCGATGACCGACACCGCCCAAGGCGGCGGCAATAGTCCCAGGCGTCCATCCCATCATGGTAGCAGTGAAGCCAGCACCCCTAGGTGAGAATCGGAGGATTCTCGTTTGCGAAAAACGAAAACTGGTCGCGCCCGGTAATCGCGCGCACCATGCGCTGGTAGACGCCAAAACCAGCGCCATCGTTGGTCATGATCACCAGCGCATCGCCTGTGTCCAGTTCAGCGCCGCAGTAGGTGGCGCAGCGCCCGTCATTGTTGCCTTCGTGACCTACGCGACGCCCGTTCGTCCCTTCCTCGATCTCGACGCCCAAGCCCCACCAGTGAGGAACACCTTCACGCACCGCGACCGCCGGCGTCGTCATCTCCGCTCGGGTGGTCTCCTTCAGTTCCCAGGGCGCGCGATCACGCCGAGGAGAGAGAAGAGTCATGAACCGGGCAAGGTCGGGCGCGCTTAGAACCAGGCTCGCTGAGGCGTTGGCGAACAACACCCGTTTGGGAGGCGGCGACTTGGGATCATAGGCGGCGCCTGCCCGAATCCAATCCGCCTGTGTCCAATCCTGAACGGGTTTGCCCCAATCCCGAGCCAATCCTCCGATGAACGCGGACCAATCGCGCCAGCCCTGCCTTTTCGCCACCCGCCCGCCAACGTGTCCCCATGAAACGTTGGTGTCCTCGGTGTAGGCCGCGAAGGTCGAGCGCGTCATGCCTGCCGGTACGAACAACATCTTGCGCGCCATCGCATCGAGCCCCAGGCCCGTGAGGTGTTCGGCCACCAGTTGCAGCCAGAAGAGCCCTTCGCCGGAGTAGCTGAAGTGCGTGCCCGGCGTGAACTGCGGCGTTAGGGAAGCGGGGTTTTTGTCTTCACCCCAGTTGGGGAGGCCTGAGGTATGGGTCAGGACATGACGCGCCGTGATCGTCGCGAGCGCGGCGTTATCCGGCAGGTAGTTCGGACGCAGATAGTCGACGAGCGGCTTGTCGAGGTCGAGCGTGCCGCGATCGGCAAGTTGCAGGGCGATGTAAGCGAACACCGCTTTACTGATCGAGGCCGCCTCGAACATGGTGTCCTGGTTTAAAGGCTGACCGCCCCCGACCTTGGTGACGCCTAGAGCGCGAACCCAGATGGTCTTGCCATTGCGGACCAGGATTGCGCACAGGCCCGGAACGCAAGCAGCGGCCATCAATGTTTTCAGATCAGCGTCAAATCCCGCTGGGACGGACCAATTGCGCACGGGCGGTCGGGCGCTTGCGGCGCCGGCCTGCAGAAATCCTGCCGCCCCCATCGCACCGCCCAAGACAATCCGGCGAGTTGACGTCCAAGAAAGGGCCATCGCTATTCTCCCGTTCAGCCGTGGCTAGCGCTAAGGCATCGATAGAAGACTTTCCACTCCCGCCGGCACCTCATAGGCAAAGCTGCGCCATTTGCTGACGTTGGCACAACTCCAGAAACTAGACATTCAGAGAATGGCCGCTCGGGCCAAGTTAGACCACGAGACGTTTGGGTGGTCGCCGCTCGGATCGACCTCTACCGCGGACTATTTGTCGTCGGTCTAGCCTGAAGTTCATATCCAGAACGGCTTCCACTCAGTCTTCTGGCTGGGGCGGTCGGAATATAGGGTGCGCGCTTCGCTCAGCTCATCAAGAGTCCGGTTGTCGATATGGGCGAAGGCGGCCTCCATCGCCGCATCCCGGCCAGCCGCCCAGTCGGCGAAACGTAGCGGGACCAGAACGTCGGGCATGGTCCAGATGCGCTTGTCCAAGGGGTCGGAGTCGAACCAGGGGAGGGTCGAGACATAGGCCGGGAACCCGTCGGCCTGGAACGGCGTGGCATCGCCGTAGTGGTTAGGCGCCCCGCCGCTGGGTTCGCCCACGAATAGCGCCCAGGTCTCCCGCTCAATCCGCGAAGTCAGGTTCTGGGCTGCGGAAAAGGTCTTCCCGCTGGTGAGCACGTAAAGGCCGCCGGGCCGGTTGAACCGGGACCGCTCGAGGTACCTCCTCAGGCCCTCGCCCATGAGGTTGTTGCCGCCGTCGTTGCGGCGCAGGTCCAGCACGACACGTTCGATCTCAGGGGTTTCCATCGCCGCAAAGGCGTCGCGCACAAACGTCAGGATAGAGTCGCGCTTGTCGCTCAGGCGGTCGAAGGCGATGACCAGCACCTTGCTGTCCGCATGGACGAAGTTAGGCTGGGCGCCCGGCCGCCAGGTCTCGACCGGCCAAGGCTTGCGTGACAGAGCGGTCAGCGCGTCGCCGCCATCCGGACGTGGTGTCAGCGCGACCTTGACGACTGACGCGTCGACTTCCGCTTCGACGGTGACCGGCGCTGACAAGGCTGCCGGCCCAGCCAGTCGCGCCCCGCGCAGGACCGCAGGCTTCAGGGCCAGACCCGCGTGGTGATAGGACCCGGCTGCGTTGTTGGCAGGCCATACGGCCGCAAAAGCGCGCAGAACCTGCTCGATAGGGACACCGTCGACCCGCACGATCCGGCCGCCCAGCAACGGCGCTCCCTCCGCCTTGACGGCGGTGACGTAGAGGCCGTCGAAGAAGGGGCTGGCTGTGATCGGCAGGTTGAGGTCGAAGCCTGGGAGCTTGACCATATACGTGTAGATAGTCGTGTGCCCGTCACGGAACCAAGCCAATCGAGCCATCACCCCCATGACCCAGGCCTCCGTCGTCAGGTGATCGGCTTGGGCCTCGAGACGCTCCCAACCAGACCGCCACGTCGGATCCGCAGCGGCTTGCCAACCTCGCGGGTGGGTCGTCTCGGCGTACTCGCGTAATCGGGCGGCCTCCGTGCGGCGAGGCGTCGAGACGGAGGCCGCAGCCACTGTCGCTGGCGCGGCCAAGCCGCCGGATAGCAGAAGAGAAAAATCGCGCCGCGTAACCATGGTATCGGTATTAGCGCAAGCGGCTTCCCAGCGATAATTAGGGTTCGT
Organism: Caulobacter sp. UNC279MFTsu5.1; assembly: GCF_900114015.1. Taxonomy (GTDB): domain Bacteria; phylum Pseudomonadota; class Alphaproteobacteria; order Caulobacterales; family Caulobacteraceae; genus Caulobacter. The sequence continues at coordinate 12,742 of NZ_FORN01000069.1, forward strand.
TAATGAGCCAGGCGGCGCCTTCGTGGCAGTGCTGCGAGTAGGGCAAAGCTAAGTAACTCGGCTGCGGCGGGATCGGCGGGGGGCATTGGATCTTGGACTTGGACGGGCCGCCGTGTTGCCATCGGCGCAGCGGTGTCGCCAGGGCGGAGGAGCGCCACTACCGGACTCTGGCGTCGGTCCGGAAAGACGACCTTCAGCCCGGCGCCCAATCGGCAATGATCGACCCTGAGCGGACGTTGGCGGCCATCACATCACTCGACGGCCTTCGGCGCGACCTCGCTAATAGAGCGCCCCCCTATGCGGCGGCGCAGGCGGCGCAGCTAACTCGCAAGTCTACGGGCGGCGTCTCGCCGTTCGGTCGATCGCCTCAACCGCCACGCCATACAATTGGGGCGGAAGATCATGGCCCATGCCCTCCACGAGCATGAACTCCGCCCCCGGGATCGAAGCGGCCGTATCCTCGCCACAGGCCGGAAGAAAGAGCGGATCATCGCTCCCGTGAACAACCAGCGTGGGTGCGCTCACGGTCGCGAGCCGGCTCCGGCGATCACCGCCCACGGCGATCGCCGCGATCTGGCGGCCGAAGCCATTGCGATCGTGGGCTCGGCGAGCCTCCTCGATAATGAGATCACGCGTTGCGGCCTCGTCGAACGGGTAGCGGCTGCCGGCGATGCGACGCGCGAAGGCGAGGCTATGGGCCAGGTATCCGGCTTCGTCAGCGGCGGGGTCCGGAGCGGGGCTGGTCATCATCGCCATGGCGTCGGGCATAGGCGGTGGAAGCGATGGATTGCCGGTGCTCGACATGATCGAGGTCAGGGACGCGACACGTTCGGGATGCTCGCACGCCATGACCTGCGCAATCATGCCGCCCATGGATCGCCCGACGACATGGGCCCGGTCGATGGAAAATGCATCAAGCAGCCCGACGGTATCCGCCGCCATGTCGTGAAGCGAATACGGGACGTCCGGCGCTCGTCCGGCCATGAGCGCGGCCGCCAGCTCGCCGAAATCCGGCGCAGCGCGGTGAGTGATGTGCGTCGAGAAGCCGGCGTCGCGATTGTCGAAACGGATCACATGATAGCCGCGCGCCACCAGTGCGAGGCAGAAGGGAACGGTCCATCGGATCATTTGCGTACCCACTCCGGCGACCAGCAGGATCGCCTGATCGGAGGGCGCCCCGAACGCCTCGCAAGCCAACTCGACGCCATTGGTTTCCACGCGATTCATCGCCGGCTTCTCCTGAACTCCCGCAAACTGCGAGCGATAGTCCGGAGGGTATTTACCCGGATAAAAGGTGCCGTCAATATTGCCCGGGTAAAAATGGACAACATTTGAGCGCCAGGCGTGCTCGCCATGCGCCTTCCGGGACGACTGAAGTGTGCTGGGTTTGGGCGCGAGGCGTGTCGCCCGGCAAGTTCGCGATCGTCCGTACCTGTCCCCTTAGCAGGCGATCGCGAAGGCCTGTTTCCACCCCAGTCGGACATTGGAAATGTGGGTAACAGGACTAAGCTCCCCCGTAGGTGAAGCTCGGGACCCCGTGCCGAACTTCGGAGCGTCCGCTACCCGGACATTCTCCCAATGTCTGAACCTGGGCAAGAAGCCAGCGGAGACACCCGACCCGTTGCGGACTCTGGCGGAGATTGCCTACGGTTGAAGGATGGAAACGCCGTTTCTGACCGTCACAGACACCTTCGACATAACAGGGCGTGGCTTGGTGGTTGTGCCTGGCCTCTTGGAGGCCGAGTACAGCGGTCCGCGTCAGTTCCCAGTGAGGCTCAAATTGCCCAATGGAAAATGGTTGAGAGCGGAGTTGGGGCTGGAACACATGTTCCTGACGCCACCGCCAAATGAGCGCCGATACGTTTGCCTTCTTCGGGGACTGACGAAATCAGATGTTCCAATAGGCGCGGAGATCTATCTGATCGCGGGCTAAGGTCCGCAACCCACCCTACCCGGTCCATCGGCGCGTCCGGAATTGGGGCGAGGGTGCGCCAAAAGCCGACGTCGGTGCGCCTCCAGGAAGGCGACGTTCAACCATTTCGACGCGTGATTGACGACGATCTGTCGAGGTCTCAGACTCTTTCTTCCAAGCAGGCGAGGAGCGTCACATGCGCCGTTGGCGCTGCCTTTCCATAGCCGTGCTAGCGGTGAGTGCATGTGCATCTGTCGAGCCTGCCGGTGGTTCGACCGCCGTTTTCGCGCCGTCCCTCTACGCGACGGGAAGTGAACCTGGTCAAACTCGGATCGACGTCGATCCCGCGGCCGGTCAGCAGCGCGATCGGAGCGACCTTCCCATAGCTCCTCCCCTACCGTCACCGCGCATCGAAATGCATCCTCTCCGTCCGGTCGCGCAGGATTTGACTGGACCAATCCGGGTTTGCAAACGCGGCGCCTCGGTGGATGTCGAGACTGGAGAGAAGGCGCATGAAACCAACGCTGATATATGGGTGAGCGGCGGCGCCACCGACTTCACGGTGGAGGACTGGACCTACAACTTGAGGGGGGACACCCCCTGGATGAAGAGCATCGGACCTTTCAGGCTTCCCGATGGACGCGAAGCCCGGCTTTTCGAGATCACGGTTCGCGAACCCACCTCTCCACGTTTCGTCTATGTCTTCGAGGGCGAGCCCGGTCAGAGCTGGAGCGTTCGATCAGGCACGTTCAATGGGACAGCGGCCGACTACCACTCCTTCAAGCGGTTGCGTTTTGGTGCAGCGGCAAAAGCGGCCTGCCTCCGTTAACTGCCCTGCCAGCCAATCTTGAGGTCTCGGTTGCTGGCTGGATTGCGCCATAACCGGAACTTGAGGTCGCTCCAGGTTCCGGACAGTCAGCCGCCGGCGCCGGTGGCCGCGCGGCGTCCTGCGGCGCGAGCGGCGCCGCCTCGATGAGGAACGCGCGAGCGACTGCTCGGCGCCCTGGAACAACGCCCGGTACGTTGGTCTTAACTCCTCTGGGTCGCGCCAATAGCGGCTCTGCGACTGGCCTCAGGCGGTTCGCAAAGGGAGGACATCGACTTCGACGCAGGAGAGGTATAGAATTCTACCATTGCGGGCATGTCCAAGCGGCGTCCGCAACTGAGAGCTCCGGCTGCGCGCAGTCGTCACTCCCGCCTCATGGCTTTGGAGTGAAATAATGAGCCCGTATTTTTGCTATATCCATATGCGTTCAAGCCTGACACCGCAGTTACGCGTATTGCTCAGCGAGCCGGGCGATGAACTCGCCGATGTCGTAAACCGAGAGATCCGAAGCTGGCCCGGGTACGAGGCCATCGAGGTTTATGATGAATACGATCACGCGATCCTGCGCTTCACGGGGATGGCGCTGGTCGTCGTCCAATAGTCCGCGCCTTTAACCTAACGTCAGCCAACCACCCGCTGCGGCCATTGGTTCGCCGATCAAATCCCGGCGCGCACGTCGCTCGGCCCAAGCGCCGCACTCAAGCATAGCTTTCCGCGCCCTTGGCGATCCATCGATAAGTCTGTTCTGAGCGCGAATGTTTGACATAATTCTTGAATCGCGGCCAATTGTCGCGCATCGCGAAAATATTGCAAAGACAAGCTGTACCATAGATAATATTCAGCTCGATATTATGATAGTATTATCCACTCATTGTCATTGTGATGATTGTCAGGTGATTTTCGATAGAAATTCACTCATGATCATATGTATTTTACGGTACTTGTCACAGCCTCCGATCAGGAAACTTAGTCATGAAAATCGCTCTTCTTTTTGCCACCGCCGCTCTTGGCGTGGCAGTCGCCCAGGTCGCCTCGGCGGCAACGGAGACATCCAGCATCGGCGCAAGCGCCAGCGTGACGACCGTCTGCACCATGGACTCCTCCGCGCTGGCGTTCGGCGAAGTGGCCCTCACCGGCGCAACTCCCGGCACGGCCACGGTAAACGTGACCTGCACCGGCGGCGGCGACTATACCGTCGGCCTCGGCAACGGCCTGCATAACGTGGCCGCCCAGCGCAACCTGGTGAGCGGCGCCAATATTCTGGCCTACGACCTCTTCAAGGAAAACACTCACACCACTCGCTGGGGCGATGCAGGCGCAGGACTGGTTTCCGGCACCGGAACGGCAGTGGAGCAGACCCTGACGGTGTACGGGCAGATCACGACTGGTCAGACCCTCGTCGCCGGCAATGGCACCCCCTACACGGACACGGTTCAGGTCACCCTCACCTATTGAGGCTGACGGCGCCGAAGGAGACGCTTAATGCGACCTGAGCCTATTCTGGCGGCGCTGATGTCCGTGGGTTGCCTGCTCTCCGGGACGGCCCAGGCGGCCGTTCTGGAGATCTCGCCGGTCGTCATCAGCCTCGCCGCTGGTCAAAGCGCGACGACGATCGAGATCAGGAACCGCGGCGATGCGCCCGCCGCGGTTCAGGTCCGCGCCTATGCCTGGGCGCAGGCAGGGGACGAGGACGTCCTGACGCCAACCCGCGACATCATCCTGTCGCCGCCGATCTTCACGGTTCCCGTGGGCGGATCTCAGACGCTGAGGCTGTTGTCGCGAGGTGGGGCGGCGGTCGCCGGCGAGCGCAGTTATCGGCTGCTGCTCGATGAGGTGCCGGCCGCGAGCCAAGGTCAGCAGATCGTCATCGCGCTGCGCGCGTCGCTGCCGGTCATCATCGCGGCGGCGTCGCCGGCCCCGAAAGGGCTCCAGTGGCGGGTCGACCGCGGGCCCGGCGGCGAGACCGTGCTGTCGGCGACCAATGCGGGGCTGGGCTACGACGCCGTGCAGGCGATCGCGGTGACCCTGGCCGACGGCAGCCGGCGGTCCGCGGTGGCGCGCGGCAGGAATCCCTACATCCTGGCCGGCGCCGAGCGCCATTGGGTCGTGGACGGCCACCGCATGCCGGCGGGCCCGCTGCGCCTCAACGTCACCAGCCGCAACGGCAAGAGTGAGCAAACTCTTGCCCTCGCGCCTTGAGCCGAAGCTCGCCCTGGGCGCCGTCGTCCTGGGCGCCGCCCTGCTGGCCGCTGGCGCGGCCTTGGGAGCCGAGCGCTCCCTGGTCCTGGAGGTGGTGATGAACGGCCGCGCCACGGGCCGGGTCGGCGAGTTCACCGATCGCGACGGCGTGCTCTACGCCAAACCTTCGGAATTGCGCGAGCTCGGCTTCGTTGCGCCCCAGGACGTCGCGGCGGGCGGCGAGCCGATCCCGCTCAGCGCACTGCCCAACGTCCGCGCGCAGGTGAACGAGGCGCGGCAGACGCTGGTGGTGGTGGCCAGCGATTCCGCGCTGCAGCCCACCGAGCTTGCCGGCCGAGCGTCCGCCGCTCTGGCGCCGCTGTCGCGCCCAGACTACGGCGCGGTCCTCAACTATGACGTGGTCGGCACGTTGGCCCGGGCGCGGGTCACCGGCGGCGCGCTGCTCGACGGGCGCGGCTTCGGCCCGCACGGACTGTTGCAGAGCACGGGTTTCGTCAACTTCGCGCCGGGCGCCCGCGAGAAGCGCCTCGTTCGCCTTGAGACCACCTACACCAACACCCAATCCGACAAGCTGCGCCGGTGGCGGGTCGGCGACGTCGTGTCGGGAACTCTGCCCTGGACTCGGGCCGTGCGGCTCGGCGGCGTCCAGGTGGCCAGCGACTTCGGCTTGCGCCCAGATCTGATCACCTACCTCCTGCCACAGATCAGCTCGACCGCCGCGGTGCCTTCCACCGTCAGCGTGGTGGTGAACGGCGTTCGCCAGCTTAGCGAGTCGGTGCAGCCCGGCCCCTTCACCGTGCGTACGCTTCCGGTCGTCACGGGCGCGGGCGAGGTGTCGGTCGCGGTCGTGGACGTCCTCGGCCGAGAAACCCTCATCAACCTGCCCTTCTACGCCAGCACAGCGCTTCTGGCGCGCGGGCTGAGCAGCTATTCCGTCGAAGCCGGCGCCGTTCGGCAGAACTTCGGCCAGGCCGGCGATCGCTATTCAGGATGGGCCGCCAACGGATCGGCCCGCTACGGCCTGACTGACGGGTTGACGCTGGAAGGCCATGGCGAGGCCACAGCCGGCCTGGCGCTGCTCGGCGGGGGCGTCACCTCGCTAATCGGAACGCTCGGCGTGGTCAATGTGGCGATGGCGGGCAGTGTCGGGGGAAAACCTGGCGCCATGGTCTGGTCCAGCTTCCAGCGGGTTTCGCGGCGCGCCAGCTTCAGCGTCAGCGGCGGGTTTTCGACCACCTCCTACCAGGACATCGCCTCAGAGAAGGGGTCTCCGGCGCCGAAGTCGACGCTGGACGCCAACCTGGGATATCGGATCGGAGCCTTGGGAAATATCGGCGCGGCCTATAGCCGTCGAACCTCGCGAGCGGCGAAGTCTGGCCGGGGGCAGCCCGACGAAAGCGTGGCCGCCGATCAACGGGTCGAGCTCGTTACGGCGAGCTACAGCGTAAATGTTGGTCGAGCTTCCCTCTACGCCACCGGCTTCAAGGATTTTCGCGGCACGCGGGCCTTCGGCCTGAGCCTGGGCGTCAGTTTCCCGCTCGGCGCCTCCAGCTCTGCGTCGGTCGAGGCCTCCCGGGAGGGCGGGCGTTCAGCATTGTCGGCGAACGCCGCCAAGCCCGCGGTGCGAGCGGGCGACTACGGCTACCGGCTGCGGGCTTCGGGAAGCGCCGACACTCAGCTGTTGGCGGAGGGCGAGTTGCTGAGCCGCTGGGGTCGCGTATCCGCCGGCGTGGACCATTCCGCAGGACAGGTCGCCGGTCGCGCCGGCGTCAGCGGCGCGCTCGTCCTGGCCGGCGGCGGCCTCTTCGCGAGCGATCGGATTTTCGACAGCTTCGCCGTGGTGAGCACCGGCGACATCGCGGGCGTACCTGTGTTGTACGAGAACCGGCTCTTCGGCACGACCGACGCTCGGGGCAAGCTGCTGGTGCCTTCGTTGCTCTCCTACCAAAACAATCGGCTCTCGCTCGACGCCACCAGACTGCCCGCGGACATAGAGGTCGGACGAACCTTCGTGCTGGTGCGTCCTGCCGATCGATCCGGCGTGATGGTCGATTTCGGCGTACGAAGGGTGGCCGCGGCCCTGCTGACGCTGCATGATCGCACGGACCAACCGCTGCCGCTGGGGTCGGTCGTCAAGGTCGAGGGCGCGCAAGCCGAGCCGGTGGGTTATGACGGCGAGGCCTATGTGACGGGGCTGAAGCCGAAAAACCGCGTGAACGTGGTCCTGCAGGACGGAACGACCTGTAGCCTGGTCTTCGATTACGCGCCGGTGAAGGGGGATATTCCGCTCATTGGCCCGCTGGTTTGTCAGTGATGCCTCGCCACCGGTCAAAGGGCGTTCGACGGGTCTGCGTTCCGGCTCTGGGGCTGGCGACGGCGCTGGCGGCCGCGCCGGCCTGGGCGGAGGGCCGTGCAACCTGCGCCCTGTCGGCAACGCCGCTCGTCTTTGGTCAATATGTTCCCTACGAGGCTGCGCCGGCCGACTTCACCGCGACGATCACCGTGACCTGCACCAGTTCCGACGGGGCGCCCGCGCCCATTCACGGATCGATCAGCCTAACCCGTTCCGGCGGCCTCTCTGATCGCGAACTCACCGATGGGCCTCACCGCCTGCGCTATCAACTGTTTCTGGATCCTTCGAGAACGACCCCTTGGGGAGACGGCGGTGGCGGCGCCGTCAGATCCTTCTCCGGGATCGCCAGCGCCGGCGCGCCTTTCAAGGAATCGATCACCGTCTATGCACGCATCCTGGCGCGGCAGTCCGGCGCCAGGGTGGGCCATTACACCGGTCATATCGCGGTCGTGTTGAACTACTGAGCTCGGACGTGGAAAGCGGCCTGGTCGTCATCACGACGCGGAACGCCCGCAGCCGCGTGACCTTCGTCTCCTCTGAACACGTCCCTGATTTCGCCAGCGATCGTCCGCTTTGACCAAGCCTTTGGCTTCGGTGTGCATCGCGCGCCTCCTTCGCGGCTAGGCGGCCGATCGGCTGGGTGACAGCGCGCGGAGCGCTTCAAGGACCTGCCGAGGGTGATAAGGCTTCTGGATAAAAACCGACCCATTCACGCCTTCGATCATGTGTCGAGACGCCGCCATCGCCGAAATGAAGACCACGGGAAGTTCCGGATGCGCGATGCGCGCTTGGCGGGCGATTTGGAAGCCGTCGTCGCCTGGGCCCAGATCAATGTCGCACACCAAGGCCGAAAGATAGCCACGTTGATTGATAATCGTGGCCGCCAATGGCGCGTTTGCCACTTCTATGACCCGGAAGCCGCGATCTCGAAGAAAATCCGAGGAAGCGAGGCTAGCAATCACATCGTCTTCGACGAAAAGAATTTGATGGGCTCGCATATCTGCAATCCTCTTAGGACTACATAACCCCGGGCTCTTGGTATGTTTCCCACAAGAAATGAGCATTGTCTGAGACGATTGACCGAACGTCCCCCAATCCTGACCATCGCAGCGTCCACTGCGCCGACGAGCAGTGACCGGTCAGCGATGTCAAAGCAGCGCCAGTTGCCGACATTGGCTTTGACGCGGAATGCGGACATTGGTCGAACGTCCTCGACGAGCGCCAACCGCCCTCCCGTCAAGGTGACCATCATCCTATTCAGATCACCAGATGCAACTTGGTCGAAAACGGTAGGCGAAAACGGCACCACAGGCCTTCCGGTTGGAAGCTCAGTCGGGCCTCGCCTCCCATTTCCCGCGCCAGGGCCTGTTCGATCAAACGTGAGCCGAAGCCGCGACGCGACGGGATCGCCACCTCCGGTCCCCCGGACTCCCGCCAGTCGATGATAACCGTTCCCGCATCGGCGTCGACCGTCCAGTCGACGTCAACGCGACCGTCCGGCGTCGACAGCGCACCGTACTTGACCGCGTTGGTCGCCAGCTCATGAAACGCCATGTTGAGGGTGACGGCGGCGTTGGGTCCCAATCGGACCGCCGGGCCCGACAACGCGACCCGCGCGCCCCGCTCGTTCGGCGCGTACACTTTCAGGGTGCGGTCGACGACATCGGCCAGGGCCGCGCCCTGCCAGGACGCCTCGGTCAACAGCTCGTGGGCCCGGCCCAGCGCGTGAATGCGCTCGATGAAGGTGGCGCTGAAGGCCGCGGGATGCTCGGCGTGCCGCAACGTCTGCAAGGCGATGGATTGCACGCTGGCCAGGGTGTTCTTCGCCCGGTGATCCACCTCGTCGAGAAGCAGTTGCTGGCGCTGTTCAGCGGTCTTGCGGGCGGTGATGTCGAGGGAGACGCCGGCCAGCCGCACGGCGCGTCCATCCTCGAACGCCGCTCGACCCCGCGCCAGAATCCAGGCGATCTGGCCGTCCGATCTGAGCGTGCGGTACTCGACCTCGAGATCCT
>NZ_FORN01000102.1 GCF_900114015.1 Caulobacter sp. UNC279MFTsu5.1
CTCAGCCCGTGCTTGCGGCACAGGTCCGCCACCGCCACGCCCGCCTCCTGCTCGCGCAGGATCCCGATGATCTGTTCTTCCGTGAACCGTGATCGAGTTTCAGGGGGTCACGTCACCATCAGCACCAGGCCGGACAGCGGACATTCGCCGTGTCTCAATCCGGAGCCGGCGCCAAGTTCGCTTCCCGACCCATAGCGGAAGTCGCTGGCGTCTATTCCGGCGGATCCCCTTTCCCTATTGCCCAGAGGTAGGTCTGGCAACCCGAACTAAAGGACGGCGACGGGTTGCTGCACTCGCTGGCCTTGGTGACCTTTCGGCGGACAGCCCAGCGCCAGCCGGCGAAATGACCGCTGCAATCGCCGGTGCATCGGCTCTCTCCCGCAAAGATCAGGACCTGATCGCCAGGGATCATCGAGCGGCGGACGGTGGGCTCTAGCCTGCCGATCACTGACCGTGCGCTGGCAGCTTCACGAGCGAAGCCGTAAGCAGCGAATGCTGAAACAGCGGCAATGACTAAGCAAGAGAACGCAGCGATCCTGTAGCCTTCTACAAGCTTCACAAGGCGATCGTCATTTTGTCGGTCCATGCCCTCATCCCCAGGCCGCTCGTTTCTATCTCACCTCCGGCTTCCGATGGCCACGAGGTAAGCGCGGCTTTCCCACCCCTAGCTGACGCTTCCAACATCCGCCCCGGGGCGCCCAAGCTGAAGGGCAGCCTTCGGCATCGGCACGAAGTTTCGGAGCCGACCCATTGTGGTCATTTCCGAACTGGCAAAGGATGGGGCCAGATATCTGAGTACAAGCTCAAACTGACCAAGAACAAAGGAATTGCAAAATGAAGCTGGCCGCCGCAGCAGGTTTGATCTTTGCAATCGCCGGGCCGGTGAACGCAGCTGATGAACCGGTGAGCATCTACGCGGCAGCGCAAGAGTATCAGGCGTTCTACCCGGTAGGCTTCGCGACTGTTGATGACAGGCGATTGGATTTCTATGTGATGGGTACGTTATCGGTAAAATCGGAGGTTATTGCCCGCGGTGCGATCCTGGTGAATACGGCTACGGGGAAAGGCGAGCACATACAGATCGTTGAGCTCCAATCCGTCGCCTGTAGTCGCGAGACAATCCAACCAACTTACCGTTTGGTGCTGAACTCGAAGGGCCAGATGCTACAGGGAAGCGGGCCGGTTGCGAGCGAAGGCGATGAAGCGCAATCGCTTCTTCCACCGGAAGCTATGGCGCGAACGATCGAGATTTTGTGCCATGCAGCAAAGCCAACTAACGTTTTGGAGAACCGCACGCTAGCGGACTTCCGTTAGCCACCCACAACGGGCCGTCGGAAGGTCTGCTCCCAGGCGGTGACGTCAAGGGTCCGCTTCCGGCGCAAGCGTCAATTCCCATTTTCGACCCTAGTCGTTGGGAATGCCCGC
>NZ_FORN01000042.1 GCF_900114015.1 Caulobacter sp. UNC279MFTsu5.1
TGGGAAGGGTGCGAAGCGCCCGGGCCTCGCCCGGATGGTTTGCAGTTGTAAGTACCGTTTCGACGAAGTCAGGCGCTTCGCGTGGAGCCGTTATCCGGAAGCCTTCGGATCGCGGATTTTTAACCCGCTCCGATGGAGGCCCCCGACGGGCGGGGTGTTGGCGCGCCCCGGACCGCTTGGGCGATTTCAGCCCAGGCCTGCTGGCTCGATCCGCCTATCCCGGCGCCGGAGTTTCGTCGCGACCAAGGCGAACCTGCTCCGAACCGACCTGGGACGTCTCCGCGGAGACATGACGGACAAGCCTTCCCGCTCGTCCACCCCCGAAGGCCGCATCGGTCGCCGTACGTGCGCCCTCCCCGTGCCTTCAGGTGCAAGCAGTATGCGGCCGGTCTGAACGCGGCGGCGCTCGTGACGCTACTTATTTTGTAGAATTTTGAAGTTGTTGCGGTTTGTCCCGCGGTCCACGGGGATAGACGCATGCCCATCCCCGCGGCCGGTGTCATTCCCCGCCGTCGGCCCAGACGGAGATCCGCCCCTCTTGACTTGATGGGAGCGTGAGCGGAAACGCTCGACCATGCTCCAGCGCTACATAAACTTCCGGCTGGTGGCGATCCTCGCCGTGGCGCTGCTGGTCAGTTGGATCGCTCAAGGGCTGACATACGCCGTCCTGCGCGAGATCTCACCGCCGGTCGGCGCTTGGGATTTGATCGACCGCGAAATAGCGGTCAGCCGCCATGACCGGATCATCGTGCATCTGGCCCAGGGCCAAAACCTGTTCCTGCTGGCCGTGCAAACCGCGCATGTCGTCATCGGCCTAGCGTTCGTCGTCGTGTTCCTCGCCGCCATATGGACCTACGAGGAGCCAAAATCGCGCGCCGAGAGAACCATCAGGCCGCTCAGCCTTGACTCCCCCGCCGGACCCGAGGAAACCCCGCGTCCATGATCACCCGCTATTCCCGCCCCGAAGCCGCCGCCATCTGGTCCAGCCAGACCAAGTACAAGATCTGGTTCGAGATCGAGGCCCACGCCGCCGACGCCATGGCCGAGCTGGGGGTGATCCCCAAGCTGGCGGCGCAGACGATCTGGGAGAAGGGCCGCGACGCGGTCTGGGACAGCGACCGGATCGACGAGATCGAACGCGTCACCAAGCACGACGTCATCGCCTTCCTGACCCACGTGTCGGAGATCGTCGGCCCCGAGGCCCGCTTCCTGCACCAGGGCATGACCAGCTCGGACGTGCTGGACACCTGCTTCGCCGTGCAGCTCAGCAAGGCCACGGACCTGCTGCTGGAGGACGTCGACCTGATCCTGGCCGCCCTGAAGCGCCGGGCCCTGGAACATAAGATGACGGTGTGCGTCGGCCGCAGCCACGGCATCCACGCCGAGCCGATCACCTTCGGCCTGAAGCTGGCCGGCTATTACGCCGAGTTCCAGCGCGCCAAGGAGCGCCTGGCGATGGCCAGGTTCGAGATCGCCACCTGCGCGATCTCGGGCGCGGTGGGCACCTTCGCCAACGTCGACCCGCGGGTCGAACAGCACGTGGCCGACAAGATGGGCTTGGCGGTCGAGCCGGTCTCGACCCAGGTGATCCCGCGCGACCGCCACGCGGCCTATTTCGCCGCCCTGGGCGTGGTCGCCTCATCGGTCGAGCGCCTGGCCACGGAAATCCGCCACCTGCAGCGCACCGAGGTGCTGGAGGCCGAGGAGCCGTTCGATCCGGGCCAAAAGGGCAGCTCGGCCATGCCCCACAAGCGCAACCCGATCCTGACCGAAAACCTGACCGGCCTGGCCCGCCTGGTCCGCTCGGCCGTGACCCCGGCCATGGAGAACGTCGCCCTCTGGCACGAGCGCGACATCAGCCACTCGTCGGTCGAGCGCGGCATCGGTCCGGACGCCACGATCCACCTCGACTTCGCCCTGCGCCGCCTGGCCGGGGTGATCGAACGCTTCAACATCTATCCCGACAACATGGCCAGGAACCTGGACAAGCTGGGCGGCCTGGTGTTCTCGCAGCGGGTGATGCTGGCCCTGACCCACAAGGACGTCAGCCGCGAGGACGCCTATGCGGCCGTGCAGGGCAACGCCATGAAGGTCTGGCGCGGCGAGGGCCGGTTCATCGACTTCCTGAAGGCCGACCCGGTCGTGTCGAAGGCCCTGACCGACGCCGAGCTGGAGGAGCTGTTCGACTACGGCTACCACACCAAGAACGTCGATGTGATCTTCAAGCGGGTGTTCGGCGAGCAGGGCTGAGGACTCATTCGTTTCCTACCCCTGTCACCCCGGACGCAGCCCGACGAACGTCGGGCGAAGATCCGGGGCCGCCGGAAACTCGGCGCTCAGGCGTCGGTCCCGGTTCGGCGCGCCGCGCGCTTGTCCGGGATGACACGCCGAGGAAGCGGTTCGTCATGATGCTGGAGCGCCCGGCATGACCCGAAAATCCGGCTTCCCGCCCGTCGTCGACGCGACCACCCGCGTGCTGGTCCTGGGCAGCCTGCCGGGCGGGGCCTCGCTGGCCGCGGGGCAGTACTACGGCAATCCCCGCAACGCCTTCTGGCGGCTGATGGAAGGCGTGCTCGACACGCCGCTGGTCACGCTGGCCTATGACGACCGGCTGGCCGCCCTGCTTGCGCGGGGCGTGGGCCTGTGGGACGTGATCGCGCAGGCCGAGCGGCCCGGCAGCCTGGACGCCGCCATCCGCGATCCCGCCGCCAACGACCTGCTCGCCCTGGTCGAGACCTTGCCCGACTTGCGCGCCGTGGCCTTCAACGGCGGCACGGCGGCCAAGCTCGGCGGCCGGCTGGTCGGCGGCCGCGTCGCCACCCTGGCCCTCCCCTCCTCCAGCCCCGCCCACGCGGCGCGGTCGTTCGCGCAGAAGGCCGACCTCTGGAACGGCCTGCGGGCTTTCCTGCCTACCAGAGTCAGCTGACGCCGTAGCCGTCGAAGACCGCCTTTTTCGAGACCAGCGAGGTGTTCTCGACGATCGCCTGGGCGATCGGCACGCGATCGAAAGGATCCTTGTGCGGAAGCGTCGACGAACCGGCGACGCGGGCGTGGGTCAGCCTAATCGGCAAGGACTGAAAGCCCAGCGCCTCGATCTCGCCCTCGAACCTCGCAGCCGGCACGGCGGCCTCGGAAAGCTTGCCGATGCAGTGCGGGCGAAAAGCAGATCGAGGATGGGTCGCCACATTACAGCATTTTCATCTGCGTCCGCCCCGCAACTAGGGCAGCATCCTGCGTTCCGAGGAGAGACCTTATCCTATGCGCATCTTCCTGCTGGCCGCCGTTTCGGCGGTCGCCCTGTCCACGACCGCCCTGGCGGCCGATCCGCCGGCCAAGGCGATGTACGGCGACTGGGGCGTCGACCTGACCGCCGGCGACCGGTCGATCTCGCCGGGGACCGACTTCGACAAATACGCCAACGGCGCCTGGGCGGCGCGCACCAAGATTCCCGACGACCAGGCCTCGGCCGGCGTCGGTTACGACGTCTACAACCGCGCGCAGGACCAGCTGCGCACCCTGATCGAGACGGCCGACGCCTCGACCCAGATCGGCGCGCTCTACAAGAGCTTCATCGACGAGGCCAAGGTCGAGGCGGTCGACGACAAGCCGCTGAAGGCGGACCTGGCCAGGATCGCCGCGATCAAGTCCAAGGCCGACTTCGCCGTCGCCATGGGCCAGGCCCAGGGCGGCTTCGGCGGCGGCGTCTTCTCGCTGGACATCTATCCGGACGCCAAGAACCCGGAGATCAACACCCTCTATATCGGCCAGGCCGGCCTGGGCCTGCCCGACCGCGACTACTACCTGACCGACGGTTTCAAGCCGCAGCTGGCCGCCTACACCGCCTTCATCGAGCGGGCCCTGAAGATGGCCGGCTATCCCGACCCGGCCAAGAGCGCCGCCGACGTCGTGGCCTTCGAGACCAAGATCGCCAAGGTCAGCTGGCCGGTCGCCGACCGCCGCGACATCGACAAGACCTACAACCCGACCACCGCCGCCGAACTGGCGACCTATGCGCCGTTCCCCTGGACGCCCTACCTGGCCGCGGCCGGCATGCCGGGCCTGACCAAGGTGGTGCTAGGCGAGAAGACCGCCGTGCGCGACATCGCCAAGGTCTATGACGAGACGCCGCTGGAGACGCTGAAGGCCTGGCAGACCTTCAACGTCGTGGCCGAGACCTCGCCGTACCTGTCCAAGCGCTTCGTCGACAGCCGCTTCGAGTACGTCAAGGTTCTGAGCGGCCAGTCGACCCTGCGGCCCCGCTGGAAGCGCGGCGTGCAGCTGGTCGACGGCAGCCTGGGCGAGGTGGTCGGCCAGGCCTATGTCGCCAAGTACTTCCCGCCCAGCTCCAAGGCCCAGATGATCGAGCTGATCGCCAACCTGAAGACGGCCATGGCCGCGCGGATCCAGAAGGCGCCGTGGATGAGCCCGGCGACCAAGGCCGAGGCCCTGACCAAGCTTAGCAAGATGCAGGTGATGGTCGGCTATCCCGACAAGTGGCGCGACTATTCGGGCCTGAAGCTGGACGCGAACGACCTCTACGGCAACGTCGCGGCCAGCCGGCGCTTCGAGTGGGCCTATACGCTGAGCGACCTGGGCAAGCCCGTCGACCACGGCAAGTGGGGCATGACCCCGCAGACCGTGAACGCCTACAACGGCGGGCTGGAGAACAAGATCGTCTTCCCGGCCGGCATCCTGCAGGCGCCCTATTTCGATCCGGCCGCCGATCCGGCGGTGAACTACGGCGCGATCGGCGCGGTGATCGGCCACGAGATCAGCCACGGCTTCGACGACCAGGGCCGCAAGATCGACGCCACCGGCAAGCTGCGCGACTGGTGGACCGCCGAGGACGCCAAGCGCTTCGACGCCCAGGCCGACGTGCTGGGCAAGCAATACGACGCCTACGAGCCCGTGCCCGGCGCCCACATCAACGGCAAGCTGACCATGGGCGAGAACATCGCCGACCTGGCCGGCCTGCAGGTGGCCCTGGACGCCTACCACGCCTCGCTGGGCGGCAAGCCGGCCCCGGTGATCGGCGGCCTGACCGGCGACCAGCGGCTGTTCCTGGCCTTCGCCCAGGCCTGGCAGGACAAGTCGCGCCCCGACTCGCTGAAGCAGCAGATGGCGTCCGACCCGCATTCGCCGTCGTCGTTCCGCGTGGTGGGCCCCACCCGCAATGTCGACGCCTGGTATGCGGCCTTCGGGGTCAAGCCGGGCGACACCTACTACCTGCCGCCCGAAGCCCGCTCGCGGGTCTGGTGATGTGAAAAGGCCCGCGCCGCATCGCGCGGCGCGGGCCTCCGATTCGAACCGTCCGGATCAGGCGATGTGCTTGACCGGCACGTGCTCGACATGGGTGTTCAGGTAGTTGAAGCCGCCCGAGCCGTTCCAGGCCTGGTCGACCGACAGCGCGGCCGTGAACTTGGCCAGGAACGAGCCGATGGCGGGCGGCGGCACGCTGTAGACGAATTCGCCGCTCAGCGAGACCAACTGGTGGTTGGGGCCGAAACCGGTCTGATAGATCTGGCCGGTGACCGGGAAGCGATGATTGCCGCCCAGCACCGCCTGGTTGACCTCGGCGATGCCGCTGACATGGCCCGAGGCCGCCTGGACGGTGAGGGCCAGGTTGACGATCGGGGCGCCGGGCGTGCCGACATTGCCGACCACCGCCTTGACGAAATAGAGCCCGATCTTGTCGCCGGCCTGCTGGGTGTGAAGCGTACCGATATCATCGGCCATGGTGCGTCCTCCTTGCGTTGGCGACCGTCCAGGTCGCCTTACGCGAGCGTGATACATCCGCGCGTTGAGGACACCCAACAAAACCTTTGGGCGTTTTCTTGTTTTCTATCAACCAAAGCGAGAAGACGATCCGTGCACGGCGCAGGGCGATCGCACGCCCGCCGCAAACGACAAGGCCCGGCGGCGACGGGCGTCGCGGCCGGGCCTCGCGGGCGGTGTTAGATTATTTCGCCGAAACGGCTCGGCCTATTCGCCGGCGGCGATCTGGCCGCGGGCCAGGGCCAGCAGTTCGTCCATCTTGCGACGAACCTCGCCCTCGCCGACATTGACGCCCGAGCCCTTCAGGTCGCCGGCGACCTTGCGCAGCACGTCCTCGTCGCCGGGCTGCTCGAAATCGGATTTCACCACGGCGCGGGCGTACTCCTCGACCGTCGCCAGGCCCATCAGCTCGGCCGCCCATTCGCCCAGCAGGCGGTTGCGGCGGGCGGTCGCCTTGAATTCCTGTTCCTGCTCCAGCGCGAACTTGCGTTCGAAACCCTGTTCGCGTTCGTCGAAGGTGGTCATGAAAGCCCCAATAGTCTCTGAGCCGGCTGCATATCCTCTGGCGAGCCGCCGGGCAATCGGAAGCAACGCCGCAGCATCACCGATCCGCTCACAATCGCGCCGTTCCGGCTAGGGTCGTTTGCGCCAGGGGCCGCGTTCGGCTAGTTTCGGGACGACATTTTTCGTGAGCGGCCTTGAGTCGGACGCCGCGCGCAGCTATCCGCCGCGCGCGCTTTTCGTTTCTCCGGAGATTTCCGGCCGGTTTTTCCGGGAGGGGCGCGCCCGCAACCAGAAGGGCCTCGACGAGAGCCATGACCACCCGCCGCAAGAAGATCTACGAAGGCAAGGCCAAGATCCTGTACGAGGGTCCCGAGCCCGGCACCCTCATCCAGTACTTCAAGGACGACGCCACGGCCTTCAACGCCCAGAAGAAGGCTGTCCTCGAAGGCAAGGGCGTGATCAACAACCGCATCAGCGAGTACATCATGACTCGCCTGAACGGCATCGGCGTGCAGAACCACTTCATCCGCCGTCTCAGCCTGCGCGAGCAGCTGATCAAGGAAGTCGAGATCATCCCCCTCGAGGTGGTGGTGCGCAACATCGCCGCCGGCTCGATCGCCACGCGCCTGGGCCTGACCGAAGGCACCCCGCTGCCGCGCTCGATCATCGAGTTCTACTACAAGGACGACAAGCTGGGCGACCCGATGGTCTCCGAGGAGCACATCACCGCGTTCAACTGGGCCGCCACCCAGGAGATCGACGACATGATGGCCATGGCCCTGCGGGTGAACGACTATCTGTCGGGCCTGTTCAGCGGCGTCGGCATCACCCTGGTCGACTTCAAGATCGAGTTCGGCCGCGTCTATGAAGGCGACTTCAGCCGCGTGATCCTGGCCGACGAGATCAGCCCCGACAGCTGCCGGCTGTGGGATTCGGCCACCAACGAGAAGATGGACAAGGACCGGTTCCGCCGCGACCTGGGCAATGTCATCGAAAGCTACACCGAGGTGGCCCGCCGCCTCGGCATCATGAAGGAAATGCCCACCGTCATCCAAGGCGGCGTGCACTAGTTGGGATCTCCTCCCTCGTGCAACGGGGGAGGTGGCGCGATGCGCGGCATCGTGACGGAGGGGGCGCACCGCCCGATCGCCGTGGACGGGACGCCCCCTCCACCGCTTCGCGATCCCCCTCCCCCGTTTGGCTTCGCCGCCCTGGCGGGTCACGGATGAGGAGAAGAAGTTGAAAGCCAAGGTTCAAGTGTTCCTCAAGCCCGGCGTGCTGGACGTCCAGGGCAAGGCCGTCGAAGCCGCCCTGCACGGCCTGGGCTGGGCCGACGTCTCGGGCGTGCGGGTGGGCCGCACCATCGAGTTCGACCTGACGGAGACCGACGCCGCCAAGGCCGAGGCCGAGGTCAAGGCCATGTGCGACAAGCTGCTGGCCAACACGGTCATCGAAAGCTACCGCGTCGAGATCGCCTGACACAGACTTGGGGACATGCGCCTGCGCATGTCCCCGCGGCATCCGAAGCGCCCTCCCCCGGGAGCGGCGCTTTTTCTTTGCGCCACGCCTTCCGCTCCCGCCTCGACGCCCCATGTTCGGGAAACACGGAGGGGACCCCATGAGCGCGAAGTACGAACTGGCCCAGGTCAATATCGGTCGCCTGCGCGCGCCGATCGATCACCCGATGATCAAGGACTTCTTCGACAACCTGGGTCCGATCAACGCCCTGGCCGAGGCCTCGCCCGGCTTCGTCTGGCGCCTGACCGGCGAAGGCGACAACGCCACCGACCTGCAGCCGTTCGACGACCCGATGATCGCGATCAACATGTCGGTCTGGACCGACATCCCGTCGCTGGGGGCCTATGTCTACCGCAGCGGCCACGTGCAGTTCATGCGCCGCCGCCGCGAGTGGTTCGAACACATGGACCTGTACATGGCCCTGTGGTGGGTCCCGGTCGGCCACCGCCCGACCATCGAGGAGGCCAAGCAAAAGCTGGCCCTGCTCGAGGCCCACGGGCCAACGCCGGAAGCCTTCACCTTCAAGATCCCCTTCCCCGCGCCGGACAAGGCGACGGTGGAGCCGGTGCTGGACGAGTGTGCTTAGCCAACTAAGACTGTCATCCCGGTAAGACTGTCATCCCGGACGAGCGCGCAGCGCGGAGATCCGGGACCGACGCGTGAACTCGGCGTTTCCGGCGGTCCCGGATCTTCGCCCGGCTTTCGTCGGGCTACGTCCGGGATGACAAATCTATTGGCGCGATCAGACCTCCCGCCCGCTGACAACCCCCGCGAACGGTGCTACAGGCCCGCGCCATGAAAGCCGCTGTCGTCGTCTTCCCCGGTTCCAATTGCGATCGTGACTGCAAGGTCGCCATCGAGCGCTCCGCAGGAGCCCGCGTCGAGATGGTCTGGCACCAGGAGACGGCCCTGCCGGACGACCTGGACCTGATCGTCCTGCCCGGCGGCTTCTCCTATGGCGACTATCTGCGCTGCGGGGCCATGGCCGCGCAGAGCCCGGTGATGCGCGAAGTCGTCAAGGCCGCCAACGACGGGGTCGCGGTGGTCGGAATCTGCAACGGCTTCCAAGTGCTGTGCGAGGCGGGCCTGCTGCCCGGCGCCCTGCTGCGCAACGAAAAGCTGAAATACATCTGCAAGCCGGTGGCCCTGGACGTGGTCAACAGCCAGACCCGCTTCACCGCCAGCTTCGGCGAGCAGCGCTCGGCCGTGATGACCGTCGGCAACGGCGAGGGCAACTTCTTCGCCGACGAAGCGACGCTGGACCGCATCGAGGGCGAGGGCCAGGTGGTGTTCCGCTACCAGGACAATCCCAACGGCTCGGCCCGCGACATCGCCGGCATCATGAACGCCAAGGGCAACGTGCTGGGCCTGATGCCCCACCCCGACCGCTCGTTCGACCCCGACCTGGGGTCGGAGGACGGGGCGATCCTGTTCCGCAGCATCTTCGCCAGCGCCTGACGAGGCCAAAGGGGGCTCCGATGCGTCGTTTCTCGATCACCGTGGCCCTCCTTCTCGCCGGACCGTCGATAGCGGTCGCCGGCCAGGTCCCCGATCGCTGCGGCTATGGCGATTTCGCCTATTTCGCCCAGGACGGCGTGGCCGCCTACAACGTCTCGCCCCCGACCGGCGGACGGACCTACTTCCACGACGATGACGACGGCGATGGCCTGGGCTGTCCCGGCGCGCCGAGCTGCCGGCGGAAAAGCTATCTGGTCGTCCAGGACGAGGTGCTGGTCAGCAAGGTCGAGAACGGCTGGGCCTGCGCCTGGTACGGACGCGGCGACCGCCACACCGTGGGCTGGCTGAAGATGGCGGACCTGATCAAGTCGGCCGTTGCCCCCTCCGGCGAGGGCGACTGGCTGGGTGCCTGGCGCTTCGGCGACAACCAGATCACGATCACCCGCGACAAGAAGGGCTTCCACGCCGAGGGCGAAGCCACTTGGAAAGGGCCGGCCTCGGTGCACGAGGGTTCCTTCAAGGGCCGCCTGGAGGTCAAGGGCGTCACGGCGAGCTACGCCGACCCCGCGGGCACGGAGCCCTTCTGCAGCGTCGATATGCGCCGTGTGAGCCGCTACATGGTCGTCGCCGACAGCGGAAGCTGCGGTGGCGCGTCGGTGAGCTTCGACGGCGTCTACACGCGCTAGCGGCCCCGAAACGCTGTTATATTATAGCGCCCCGCGAAAACCGCTCCTAAGGTGCCCGCATCCTATGGGAGCTTTTCGATGAGTCTCGCGTCGACCCTCCGCGCCGGCCTGCTGGCCGCCGCCGCCCTCACCACCTTCACCGGCGCGGTCCATGCCCAAACGCCGGCCCTGACGCCGGACGTCGACGGCAAGTACGTCGCGCCCAAGGCCGGCTACGACTACGACAAGCGCGTGGTCATGATCCCGATGCGCGACGGGACCAAGCTTTACACCGTGATCGTCGTGCCCAAGGGCGCGAAGAACGCCCCGATCCTGCTGACCCGCACGCCCTACAACGCCGCCAAGCGCACGGCGCGCAACGACAGCCCGTCCATGCTGGCCACACTGGCCCAAGGCGACGAGGTGTTCGTCAAGGACGGCTACATCCGCGTCATCCAGGACATCCGCGGCAAATACGGCTCGGAAGGCGACTACGTGATGACCCGCCCGCTGAAGGGGCCGCTGAACAACAGCGAGGTCGACCACGCCACCGACGCCTACGACACCATCGAGTGGCTGACCAAGAACGTGCCCGAGAGCAACGGCAAGGTCGGCATGCTGGGCTCGTCCTACGAGGGCTTCACCGTGGTGATGGCCCTGGTCAATCCGCACCCGGCCCTGAAGGTGGCCGCGCCGATGAGCCCGATGGTCGACGGCTGGATGGGCGACGACTGGTTCCATTTCGGGGCCTTCCGGCAGGTGAACTTCGACTATTTCGCTGGCCAGACCACCAAGCGCGGGGCCGGCGACAGCGTCGTGCGCCAGAGCGCCGACGACTACGAGAACTTCCGCCGCGCCGGTTCGGCCGGCGACTACGCCAAGGCCAATGGGCTGGACGTCCTGCCCTGGTGGAGGAAGCTGACCGAGAACGCCGCCTACACGCCGTTCTGGAGCCAGCAGGCGCTGGACAAGACCATGGCCGAGCAGCCGCTGAAGGTGCCGACCATGTGGATCCAGGGCCTGTGGGACCAGGAGGACATGTGGGGCGCGGTGCACGCCTACGCCGCCACCGAGCCCAAGGACACGGCCAACGACAAGAGCTACCTAGTGCTGGGCCCCTGGCGGCATAGCCAGGTGAACTATGACGGCGCCAGCCTGGGCCCCTTCAAGTGGGACGGCGACACCGCCCTGCAGTTCCGTCGCGACGTGCTGCTGCCGTTCTTCAACCAGTACCTGAAGGACGGCGCGCCCAAGGCCGACACTCCGCCGGTGTTGATCTACGACCCCGGCCAGAACCGCTGGGACCGCTACAAGAGCTGGCCCCAGGGCGGGAACAAGCCGCTGTACCTGACCGAGAAAGGCGGCCTGTCGTTCAGCGCCCCCGCCCCGGCCAAGGGCGCGGCGGCCTATGACGAATACGTCTCCGACCCGGCCAAGCCCGTGCCCTACGTCCCTCGCCCGCTGAAGTTCGGCGACGGCGACCGCTGGAAGCCCTGGCTGCTGACCGATCAGCGGGCCGTGGCCGACCGCACCGACGTGCTGAGCTACGTGTCCGAGCCCCTGACCGCGCCGCTGAAGATCGCCGGCGTGCCGAAGGTCAACCTGACGGCCTCGACCAGCGGGACCGACAGCGACTGGGTGGTCAAGCTGATCGACGTCTTCCCCGACGAGGTCCCCAGCCAGCCCGAACTGGGCGGCTACCAGTTGGCCGTGGGCATGGACATCTTCCGCGGCCGCTATCGTGAGAGCTTCAGCGAGCCCAAGGCGCTCAAGCCCAACACGCCGCTGAAGTACCAGTTCATCCTGCCGACCGCGAACTACACCTTCCAGCCGGGCCACCGGATCATGGTGCAGGTGCAGTCCAGCTGGTTCCCGCTCTACGACCGCAACCCGCAGACCTTCGTGTCCAACATCTTCTTCACCAAGCCGGGCGACTACGTGAAGGCGACGCAGCGGGTCTATCACGCGGGCGACACGGCCAGCTTCATCGAGCTGCCGGTAGTGGGGCCGTAAGCCCCACAATGAAAAAGGACCGAAGGCTTGCGCCTTCGGCCCCTCCTTCACAGTCACGGAGCGGAGTTCGTCAGCGGTCGCGGCGCTGCTGGTCCGCCGGCTTGGCCGGGCCGCCGGGAGTGCGGCCCTGCTCGTTCTGGCGGTCGCGTTCGCCTTGCTGATGCTGCTGGCCCGGGGACTGTCGCTGCGGTTCGTTCTGCTGCTGTTGCGGGCCTCGGGTCTTGTTGTCGCCCATGAGCTTTCTCCTTGCACAACGCGCCGATCGCGCACGGACAAGAAAACGGCTCGGGAGTCGCCCCGTTCCCAGCGCCAAGCTGCCTTAATTACGGCTTAGCTTTTGAATCCGCACCGGATTTTCGATGATCTGCCCCTTCATATAGGGATCGTCGGCCTTGGCGACGGTGGGGGCGTCGTGGATCCTGCGGACCACGTCCATGCCCTCGACCACCTTGCCGAAGGCCGCGAAGCCCTGGCCGTCCTTGTTGCGGGCCCCGCCGAAGTCCAGGGCCGGATTGTCGCCCAGGCAGATGAAGAACTCCGACCCCGCCGTGCCCGGCTGGTCGCGCGCCATCGAGATCACCCCGTCGGTGTGTAGGATCCCCGTGACCGTGGTGGTCTCATGGGCGATGGCCGGCAGCGGGCTGTCGTCGCGGTTCAGCCCGCCCTGGATGACGCTGATGACAGCCGGGTTGTTGTCGTTCCTGGGCGAGACGGTCCGGTAGAAGCTTCCCCCGTCCAGCAGATGCCGGTCGGCATAGGCCAGGAAATTGGCCACGGTGATCGGCGCCTTGTCCGGATAGAGCTCGATGATGATCGGCCCCAGGTCCGTGACCATCCGCACCCGGACGGGCGCGGCGCCGGCGGCGGTCAGCGGCAGGGCGACGGCGAGCGCCAGGAGGTGGCGGCGGGTGATCATGCAAGCGCGCTTTCGATGTCGGTTTGGGTGAAATCGTCGCCCTTAAAGAGCAGCGGCTCTCCCATGACCTTCGCCAGAGCGTAGGAGAAGCTGTCGCCATAGTTCAGGGCGGCCGGATGACGCCCCTTGCCATAGACCCGCCGAGCCTCGGCCGCGAGGAACGCCTGCTCGGCTGTCACGGCG
The DNA here is from genome assembly GCF_900114015.1 of Caulobacter sp. UNC279MFTsu5.1. Lineage (GTDB taxonomy): Bacteria > Pseudomonadota > Alphaproteobacteria > Caulobacterales > Caulobacteraceae > Caulobacter. The sequence goes on from NZ_FORN01000042.1 coordinate 13,033, forward strand.
ACAATGGTGATGTTCAGATCGACGAGATCTTCATCAAGCATCTCCTGTCCGCGCTCTAGATCGATCTTACGGAAGTAGACCTCCGCACATTCGACATAGGAAGCAGCCGACATCTTCCGAACCCAAACGCTGTCGATCGCGGCATAGAGCGCGGCACGCTCAGGCTCATCCAGAGCGGTCGCCATGAGAGCAGAACTGTCGATGACCATCAGAACGGCTGGCCGAACTCGTCGTAAAGTTCTTCCTGCTCGATTTCCCGCCAGGTACGAGGATCCTGCGTCCTCGGCCGCGCGTCGAGCTTGGCGAAAAAGGCCCGCTTGCGGGCTTCCCGCTCTTCGGACGTGAGGTTCGCGCCGGAAAGGCGCTCCTTCCGTTCAAGCAAAGCCTGCCGATAGACTTCGGGCACGCTTTCGCCCGTGGCGTCGGAGATTTCGCGCGCCAGGGTCTCGATTTCCTCAGGGAGGAATTGGATGCCCATTTCAGACCTCGTCTTCGTCTTGGAAATCTAGCGGAATCCCCCGGGCCACGCTAGAAGGCCCGCCCATGAGCACCTCGACCGCCCCCGCGAAATCCATGGCCGACACGGCCGCCGAGTTTGGCCTCAAGCCGGAGGAGTACGCCGTCGTCCTCGACCGCCTGGGCCGCGAGCCCAACCTGGTCGAGCTGGGGGTGTTCTCGGTGATGTGGTCCGAGCACTGCTCGTACAAGTCGTCGAAGAACCAGCTGAAAAAGTTCCCGATCACCGGCCCGCGCGTGATCTGCGGCCCCGGCGAGAACGCCGGCGTGATCGACATCGACGACGGCGACGCCATCATCTTCAAGATGGAGAGCCACAACCACCCCTCCTACATCGAGCCCTACCAGGGCGCGGCGACGGGCGTGGGCGGCATCATGCGCGACGTGTTCACCATGGGCGCGCGGCCGATCGCTCTCCTCAACGCCCTACGGTTCGGCGAGCCGGACCATCCCAAGACCAAGCGCCTGGTCGACGGCGTGGTGGCCGGCATCGCCGGCTACGGCAACTGCGTGGGCGTGCCCACGGTCGCCGGCGAGACCAACTTCCACAAGGGCTACAACGGCAACATCCTGGTCAACGCCATGTGCGTGGGCCTGGCCGACGCCGACAAGATCTTCTACTCGGCCGCCCCGGGCGCGGGCCTGGCGGTGGTCTATTTCGGCTCCAAGACCGGCCGCGACGGCATCCACGGCGCGACCATGTCCTCGGCCGAGTTCAGCGAGGACTCCGAGGAGAAGCGCCCGACCGTGCAGGTCGGCGATCCCTTCGCCGAGAAGCTGCTGATCGAGGCCACCCTGGAGCTGATGGCCACCGGCGCGGTCGCCGCCATCCAGGACATGGGCGCGGCGGGCCTGACCTCCTCGTCGGTCGAGATGGCCGGCAAGGGCGGGGTCGGCATCGAGCTGAACATGGACATGGTGCCCCAGCGCGAAGAGGGCATGAGCGCCTACGAGATGATGCTCTCGGAGAGCCAGGAGCGCATGCTGGCGGTGCTGAAGCCCGGCCGCGAGCAGGACGGCCACGCCATCTTCGAGAAGTGGGGCCTGGACGCCGCCGTCATCGGCCACACCACCGACACCGGCCACCTGGTGCTCAAGCACCACGGCGAGGTCGTCTGCGACGTGCCGCTGGCCCCGCTGTTCGACGACGCGCCGCTGTACGACCGCCCGTGGGTCCAGCCGACGCTGCATCCGCGCCTCGACCCGGGCAAGATCGCCGGTCCGGCCGACTGGAACGCCGCGGTGCTGAAGGTGGTCGGCAGCCCCGACATGGCCTCCAAGCGCTGGCTGTGGGAGCAGTACGACCGCCACGTGATGGCCGACACCCTGGAAGACAGCGCCACCGGCTGCGACGCGGGCGTCGTGCGCATCCACGGCAAGGGCAAGGCCATAGCCGTGACCAGCGACGTCACCCCGCGCTACGTGCAGAACGACCCCTACGAGGGCGGCAAGCAGGCCGTGGCCGAGGCCTGGCGCAACCTGACGGCCGCCGGCGCAACCCCGATCGCCATCACCGACAACCTCAACTTCGGCAGCCCCGAAAAGCCCGAGACCATGGGCCAGATCGTTCGCGCCACCGACGGCATGGCCGAGGCCTGCCGGGCGCTGGACTTCCCGGTCGTGTCGGGCAACGTCAGCCTCTACAACGAGACTAACGGCGTCGCCATTCCGCCGACCCCGACGGTCGGCGCCGTGGGCCTGATCAATGACTACGACCTGCGCATGGGCTTCGGCAACGTGGCCGAGGGCGATGCGCTGGTGCTGATCGGCGAGACCCACGGCGAGCTGGGCGCCTCGATCTATCTGCGCGAGATCCTGGGCCGCGAGGACGGCGCCCCGCCGCCGGTCGACCTGGCCGTCGAGCGCAAGAACGGCGACTTCGTGCGCGGCCTGATCCCCACGGGCCTTGTCGCGGGCCTGCACGACCTGTCGGACGGCGGCCTGCTGATCGCCGCGGCCGACATCGCCCTGGCGTCCAAGGTCGGCGTCACCCTCAACGCCAACAGCCACGCTCACGCCCACCCCTATCTGTTCGGCGAGGACCAGGCCCGCTACCTGGTGGCCACGCCCGATCCGGAGGCGGTGCTGGCCGCGGCCAAGGAGGCCGGCGTCCACGCCAACCTGGCCGGGGCGGCCGGCGGCGACGTCTTCGCCTCGACCGACCTGTTCAGCATCCCGCTGGAAACCCTGCGCACGGCCCACGAGGCCTGGCTGCCGGGCTTCATGGGCGCCGTGGCCTAAAAGGACCATCAGCATGCGTACGATCCCTATGCTCGCCACGGCGAGCCTGGCCCTGTTGCTGCTGGCGGCCTGCGCCCCGGCCGCCCAGGCCCCCGCCCCGACCACCGCCCAAAGCGCCGACGCCTCGTGCGCCGCGCGCGGCGGAACGATGCAGCCGGTCGGCCGCCTGCAACGCCCGACCTGCGTCGTGCCCTATGCCGACGCCGGCAAGACCTGCTCGGACAAGGCCGACTGTCAGGGCGCCTGCATCGCCGAGGGCAACCTGGAAGCCCAGGGCGCCGTGACCGGCCAGTGCCAGAAGACCAACGTCCAGTTCGGCTGCTACGCCAAGATCGTGGGCGGCAAGGCGACGGCCGCGATCTGCGTCGACTGATCGGGCCTCCGTCGCCTCAGGCCACGGCGAACGCGGCCCGAGGCGCCGCCCGCAGCCGGGCGGCGTCCCGTCCCGGGGGCGCGCCGAACAGGCGGGCGTATTCGCGGCTGAACTGGCTGGCGCTGTCGTAGCCGACGGTGAAGCCCGCCCCCGCCACGTCGCCCGGCTGGCTCAGCAGCAGGGTCCGCGCCGCCTGCAGCCGCAGCTGCTTCTGATACTGCAGCGGGCTCATGGCGGTGACCGCCTTGAAATGGCGGTGGAACGAGGCCGGGCTCATGCCCGCCAGCCGGGCCAGGTCCTCCACCTGCATGGGCGCGGCGAAATTGGCCTGCAGCCACTGGATGGCGCGGTTGACCTGCGAGAGGCGGCTTTCGGCCAGGCCGATCTGCCGGACCGTCGCCCCGCTGGGTCCCTGCAGCAACCGCCACAGCACCTCGCGCTCGAGCATCGGCGCCAGCACCGGGATGTCGGCGGGCCGATCCAGCAGGCGCACCAGCCGCAGGATCGCATCCACTAGGTCCGGCCCCGCCTCGTTGACCTGCAGGCCGCCCGCCGAAGCCGCCGGAGACGCCTGCGCAGGCGCCTCGAGAACCAGCCGGGCGATCTTGACCGGATTCAGGGCGACGCTCAGCGCCGCGTAGGGTCCTTCGACGACCTGACCGCAGACCGGCAAGTCGACCGACACGGTCAGGAACTTGCCCGCGTCGTAACGGAACAGCCGGTCGCCCAGCGCCGCATGCTTGGCCCCGGCCACGATCAGGCACAGCAGGGGCTGGTAGACGATCGGCATGGGTTCGGTCGGCGCGCTGGCCCGATACAGCGTCAGACCCGGGACCGGCGTTTCCGAGGTTCCCTCCCGGGCGTGACGGTCGAGCAGCACGCGGATTTCAAGCAGCGAGTCCATGCCCGACATAGGCGTCCAAGCGACCGCGCGGATCAAGCACGAGCGCCTCGACTGATCGGATCGTGCAAGAGCTTGCGAGCAACGCCCTAACGCCTCGATGCGTCGGAAGCCTTCAATGTCCCTACAGACAAGGAGATTTCCCATGAGCAAGATCTGGTTCGTCACCGGCGCGGCCCGCGGCCTCGGCGCCGAAATTGCCAAGGCCGCCCTGGCCGCCGGCGATCGCGTCGTGGTCACCGGACGCCGCCGCGAGGCGCTGCAAGCCGCGTTCGGGCCCGACGGCGACGCCCTGTTGTCGCTGGCCCTCGACGTCACCCGCGACGCCGACGCCGAGGCCGCCGTCGAAGCGGCCCTGGCCCGCTTCGGCCGCATCGACGTGCTGGTCAACAACGCCGGCTACGGAAACCTGGGCCTGTTCGAGGAGACGACCGACGCCGAGGCCCGGGCGCAGTATGACACCAACGTCTTCGGCCTCTACAACGTCACCCGCGCCGTCCTGCCGGCCATGCGCCGCCAGCGGACCGGCCGGATCTTCAACATCTCGTCCGTCGGCGGCCTGCTGGGCGGCGAAGGCGGCTCGCTCTATTGCGCCACCAAGTTCGCGGTCGAGGGCTTTTCGGAGTCGGTCGCCAAGGAGGTGGCGCCGTTCGGGATCCACGTGACGATCGTCGAGCCCGGCTTCTTCCGCACCGACTTCCTTGATGACAGCTCGGTCCGCTACGGCTCGCGCCAGATCGACGACTACGCCGGAATCTCAGCCCAGATGAAGGCGTTCTGGGATGCGCGCAACCACGCCCAGGCCGGCGATCCGGCCAAGCTGGGCCGGGTGCTGGTCGAGCTGGCCGGCCGGACCGATCCACCCCTGCGCTTCGCCGCCGGCTCGGACGCCGTGGCGATGATCAGCGGCAAGATCGCCAGCCTGCAGGCCGAACTCGACGCCTGGCGCGACCTGTCGGTCACCACCGACGGCGACGACCTTCCGGCCCAGGCCGAGGCCTCGGCCGGGACCTGGCGCTGATCCGAGGACGGGCCCCCAGAGACCCCGCGGTTCACGCCGCGGGCTGGGGTCCGTCGCCTTCGAAGACGCCGACGCTGGACTTGTTCTGGTCGTCGGATCGGTTGCGGAAGTCGGACGCCGCCTCGCTTTCCGGGACCGGCGCCGGATGGGCGTCCCGCCACAGGTCGCGCAGCCACTTCCACAGCAGGGTCAAGATCATCGCTCCCTCCCAGGGCGGGTCTTCGCCTCTTTGGATCGCGCCGGATCGTCCCACGACCGCGCGGCCGAACCGAAACCCTACACCCGAAGGCTGAAAAACCGCCACCGCAATCGGAAATGGCGCAGCTAGGCTCGCCGCCGCGCCACCTGGGCCACGCGCTCCAGCACCACCGGGCCGGCCGCCGGACCGGCCGCATAGACGAAGTCCGGGCTGTCCATCGGCTTGCCGGTTCGGCGGTCCACCAGCACCGGTTCGGCCGGCAGGCCGGTGGCCGCCTCGACCATCTGGCTGGCCACGCCCTCGACCGCGTAGTGACGATTGCCGAAGGCCATCAGCGCCGTCATCACCGGCGCGAAATCGCGCGCCAGGTCGGTCGCCAGGTATTCGTGGCGCAAGGGGCGCTCCTGATAGGGCCGGCGCTGCAGGAAGCCCGCCTCGACCAGGGCGGCCAGCCGCTGGGCCAGGATGTTGGGCGCCACGCCCAGGCTCTTCTCGAACTGGTCGAACCGGGTCAGGCCCTGCAGGGCGTCGCGCAGGATCATCAGGCTCCAGGTGTCGCCCACCCGCTCCAGCGTGCGGCCCACGGGGCATTGTCCAGGATCGAAGGCGCGTCGGGTCATGACCTCAATATAGGCGCTCGCTAGCAAATCGAAAGTCAATCACTTGCATTTTGAAAGCTACCTACCACTTCAGCCTCACGGCCGGGCCATGGGGTCCTCGCCCAACCCTTTCGGGATGAAGACGATGAGCAAGCAAGACATTCGCGGCGCGGCCCTGGTCACCGGCGCCTCCACCGGCATCGGCGCGACCTATGCCGACCGCCTGGCCCGCGCCGGCCACGACCTGGTGCTGGTGGCCCGCGACACCGCGCGGCTGGAAGCCCTGGCCGCCAGGCTGAAGGCTGAGACGGGCGTCAAGGTCGACATCCTCACCGCCGACCTGACCGACAAAGCCGACCTGGCCCGGGTCGAGGCCCGGCTGGCCGACGACGCGACGATCGACATCCTGATCAACAACGCCGGCGTCGCCCTGGCCGGCCCGTTCGTCGAGCAGGACATCGAGCGGGTCGAAAGCATGATTCAGCTGAACATCGTCTCGGTGACCCGTCTGGCCCACGCCGCCGCCAAGGCCTTCGCGGCCCGCGACCGCGGCGCGATCGTCAACATCTCGTCGGTCGTGGGCCTGGCCCCCGAGCTGCAGATGGCCGTCTACGGCGCGACCAAGGCCTATGTGACCTACTTCACCCAGACCCTGCGCCTGCAGCTCAGCCCGAACATCCGGCTCCAGGCCGTGCTGCCGGGCGCGACCCGCACCGAGATCTGGGACCGCTCGGGCAGCGGCGGCGCCGAGGCGCTGGATCCCAACGGGCTGATGGAGGTCGACGACATGGTGGACGCGGCCCTGGCCGGTTTCCATCAGGGCGAGCTGATCACCATCCCGTCCCTGCCCGACCCGGCCGACTTCACGGCCTATGACGCGGCCCGGACCAGGCTGCTGCCGAACCTGTCGCGCAACCGCTCGGCCGCGCGCTACAAGGTGGGCGAGCCGGCCTGATCCGCCGCCCGCGGGCCGGGACCTTTCGCGGTCCCGGCCCGGGCCTCCCCACCGTCACGACATTGGCGCATCGCGACACTATCTATCGCGTGACGACGGGCGCCCCGGGAACGAACGCCGTTTCCAATCGCTAGCCCGCTGCCCAAGGAGCGCGACATGGCCGTCATTCCGAACCTGGACGAGTTCATTCTCGAGGAAACCGCCGAGGGGATCTTCCTGACCGTCACCGGCGACGACGAGCAGACCCTGAAGCTGAAGGTCACGCTCGATGACCTGGAAGAGATCGTCGAGGTCATCGACGAGGTGTTCGGGCTGGAGGAGGACGACGGCGAGGCCGAGGAGGTGGACGAGAGCGCGGGTTAGGTCGCCTCACTTGCCCCCGCCTGACCGCTACGCGATCTGTCCGCCCCCATAGGGGGCGGAGCCTCGCACTCCAGGCTCTTCCCCCTTTTGGCGGAAGACGGTCGCGAAGCGACCCGTGGGAGGCGATCCCCCTACCGCCCCGCCGCCCGGCTGATGCCGTCCAGGTCGTCGTCCAGCGCCCGGGTCGCCGTGACCACGGTGGCCACCGCGCGCCTGAAGAAGTCCTGCGGCACGGTGGCGAAGTCGTCGGTGGGCTGGTGGTATTCGGGGTGGTCCTCGACGCCGAAATAGACCCAGGGCACGCCTTTCTCGGCGAAGGCGCCCTGGTCCGACTGGGCGGTCCAGTTATCGTGCTTGCCTAAAGCGTCGGTGTCGTGGCCCAGCAGCAGCTTGACCGGCGCGGTCCTGGCCACGCCCTCCAGCACCGGCTTCAGCCAGGGCTGCGGGCCGGCGCCGCTGGCGTAGAGCTGGCCCTTGGCGTTCTTGCTGATCATGTCGAAATTGACGTTCAGCCCGATCTTGGCCAACGGCGCGGGCGGGTCGGCGACGAAGGCCTTGGCGCCCTTCAGACCGCTTTCCTCGGCGTCGAAGGCGACGATCAGCACGGTGTGGCGCGGCGGCCGGGCCTTGAACGCCTCGGCCACGGCCAGCAGGCCGGCGATGCCCGAGGCGTTGTCGTCGGCCCCGTTATAGACCTGCCCCTTGCGGACCCCCAGGTGGTCGTAATGGGCCGAGACCACCAGCACCTTGTCCGAACTGGAGGTGCCCTCGATCCGGGCCACCAGATTCACGCCGGTGACGTCCTTGCCGAACACCTTGGGCTTGAAGGTGAAGGGCCGCTCGAACGCCTTGCCCTGCGGCCGCAGCCCGATCTGGCCGAAGCGCTTGACGATATAGGCCCGCGCCTTGGCGCCGCCGGGCGTGCCGACGCCCCGCCCCTCCATGTCGTCGGCCGACAGGATGCGGACGTCGTCCAGCGCATGAGCGCCGGGCTTGGGGGCGGCGTGGGCCTGGCCGATCAGGACAATGAAAACGGCCGAGAAGGCGATGACGTGACGGAGGGTTCGAAGGGTCATGCCCCTTTCAATGCGTCCGGATTCCCTGAGCGGCAAGCCAGTCCGCCTCGCTTTGGTCGCCGGGACGCCAGTCGCGCAGCCATCGCAGCGTCGGCGCCTCGGTCGCCAACGCACGGCTAAGTTTGGCCGCCTTGCGCAGCGTACGGACATCGTCGGCCGTACAGCCGCCGTCACGCTGCACGTGCAGCCCCGGCCAGGGACGCCGCGTGACGGAAGTTGGGCGATCATGACGCGGCGGTCCGCAAAGGGTGGGCCAGTAGCGCAGGACTAGGGCTCGCCCTTCCGCATCGCGCTCAAGCGCCGCGGCGCCGAAGTATAGATAGGCGTTTTGGAAAGGCGCGGCGGCGTCCTTGGACGTCTGAAACTGGTATTGCGCGATCATCGGATCGCCGCCCACCAGCACATGCTCGGTTCCGTCGGCCGCCCACAGGACGCCCTTCCAATCCCCGGGCGCCAGCACGGTGTTCGCGCAGTCGGGCCAGGCTGTACTGGACGCTTCCAGGTCAACGTGACAGCCGGGCTCGTCTTCCATCCACCAGCCGGGCCGCACGGCTCCGACGCCCACCGCGTCCTCGGCGGAGAACCAGGGTTTCTCGGAGAACACCAGGTTCTCACAGCCGCCGAGGAACAGCGCCGCCGCCACGGCCAGCATCGAAGTTGGTCTCATCGCAGAGGCCCTCCGCACCTCACGGCGCATCACGGAACAATCACGTGTCCGTGATCTTTCCGTGAAATCCCGTTATCACGCAAGGCGAGAAAGCAACGTTTCAGCCCGAACGGGCATTTTCCCGTATGCCCGTTCTTAAGGTTTACGCCGCATACCGAGGCTGAGAGATTCGGAGTCAAACGCCGTGCCCATGTCCTTCCCCGACCTCGAAGCCCGCCTGCACGACGCCTTTCCGGACGCCGAGATCGTGCTGACCGACCTGGCCGGCGACGGTGACCACTACAAGGCGCGGATCGTCTCGCCGGCCTTCCGCGGCCTCAACCGTGTCAAGCAGCACCAGATGGTCAACCGCGCCCTGGCCGACGTGCTGGGCGGGACGCTGCACGCCCTGGCCCTCGAAACCGCGGCTCCGTCGGAGTAGAGGCCATGCGCTATCGCCCCTTCGGCAGCGCGGGCGTGGCGGTCTCGGCGATCACGCTGAGGCTGGAGGACCAGCCGCGCCTGCGCGGGTCCGACTGGCGCAAGTTGATCTTCGCGGCGCTGGAAAGCGGCATTAACAGCTTCGAGATCGACGGCGTCTCGCCGGCCCTGATCGAAGGCGCGGCCGAGGCCTTCTCGACGGTGGAACGCCGCCTGCTGTTCATCGGCTGGCGGCTGCGGGGCTCGCTGGACCGGGCCCTGAAGGCCCAGGCCGTCCACGACATGATCGACCAGGCCCTGGACCGCACGGGCCTGGGCCATCTGGACCTGGCCGTCCTGGACGACCCGGACGCCAACGCCTTTCCCGCCGAGACCCTGGAGCAACTGAAGGCTCTGCGCGGCGCGCGGCTGATCCGCCTGCTGGGCGTGGCCGGAGCGGGCGACAAGTTCGACGCCTATGTCGCCTCGGGCCAGTTCGAGGCCATGGCCACGCCGTTCAACCTGGCCTCGGGCTGGGTGGAGCGCAATCGCGTGCGGGCCGCCATGGGCCGCGAGATGGCGGTGATCGGCCAGGACTACTGGCCCGACGCGCTGCGCGAGGAGCACAAGATCAGCTTCCTGCCCAAGCCCTCGCTGTGGCGGCGGCGCACCGACCCGCTGGCCGACGTCGGCGGCTACGACTTCCTGCGCAACACCCCTGGCTGGACCACCCAGCAGATCTGCCTGGCCTACGCCCTGACAGAACCGTCGCTGGCCACGGTCCAGGTCACCGCCGGCTCGCCCGCCGAGATCGAAGCCCTGGCCGCCATCGTCGAGCGCGACCTGCCCACCGGCTGCGCCGCCCAGATCGAGATGGCCCGCTTCTCGGCCCAGGAAGCGGCGAAGGCGAAGCGTCGGGCTTGAGGCCGCGGACCTGACCCTCCAAGCGTTGTCATCCCGGAAGCCTCGCGGAGGCCGTCCGGGACCCAGGGGACCGGGCGCAGGCGGTGCGGCGGTCCTGGATCCCGGCTCTCCGCTTCGCTGCGGCCGGGATGACAACCGTGATGGGACGGCCCTCCTCCCATTTCGTCGCACTTGACCCGCCCCGCCTTGGCGCCTAGCTGAGAGGCTACGCCCAAGGATTTGTTCCATGACCGACGTCGCCTCCTCCCCCGCCCTCGACTTCATCGCCAAGACCGTGGCCGAAAACCCCGTGGTCCTGTTCATGAAGGGCGTGCCGGACCAGCCGCGCTGCGGCTTCTCGTCGATCACCGTCCAGATCCTCGACCACCTGGGCGTGTCGTTCGTCGGCGTCGACGTGCTGCAGGACGACGACCTGCGTCAGGGGATCAAGACCTTCACCGACTGGCCGACCATTCCCCAGCTCTACGTCAAGGGCGAGTTCATCGGCGGCAGCGACATCGTCCGCGAGATGTTCCAGTCGGGCGAGCTGAAGACCCTCTTCGCCGAACAGGGTCTCATCGAGGCTTGAGCAGGGTCTTCGTCCCGCCCGGCGACGCGTTCAAACTGACCTTCGAACCGAAGGCGTCGGAGATCGACGCCAACGGCCACGTCAACAACGTGGTCTATCTGGCCTGGGGCCAGGATCTGGCCATCGCCCATTGGGACGCCTGGGCTTCGCCCGAGGAGCGCGCGCCCTGGAGCTGGGTGGCCCGCCGCCACGAAATCGACTACCGCCGCGAACTGCTGCCGAACGAACTCGCCACCGGCTACACCTGGGTGGGCGAGCTGAAGGGGCCGCGCTTCGAGCGCTTCTTCCGCATCGACGGCCCCGACGGCGAGATGTGCGCCCAGAGCCGCACCGACTGGGTGCTGATCGACATCGCCGCCAAGCGCCCGGCGCGGGTGCTGCCCTGGATGGTCGAGCGGTTCACGCCGAAGGGGTGAGCGGCGTTTGGGGACGTCTAGTCGCGTGATAGGGGGTTCAGCAGACGAACCGTCCCGGCGCCATCAAGCCCCAGTTCCTGATAGCTGAAACTCAACTCCGCCAAGCTCGGCGCGGCCTTGCAGACATCCAGCCGCTTGCGGGCGAAGGCGATCGTCCGGTCTCGACCGTCCTGCCCCGCATAAAACGCGAAGTCGGCCTTGGTGGTGCAGCCATGCGACACGACCTTCAAGACGAGACCCGAGGGACCCGCTTGAGCCCCCCTGAGCGCCTCCAGCTCCCCCGCCTCCTGCCCCGGCCGCGCCACCAGCGTCACGCCCCCGCGCCCCGCGCAGCCGCCCAGGGCCAGCAACAGCCCGGCGGCCAGCAGTCGGCGTCGGTCGAAGGTCATGCACAACCTTGGCAAGCACGGGAAACTGAGCCCTAGTTTGCCCACGGCTTGGCCGCGCGCAACCGACGAGACCCCCGTGCTCCGCAAATTCGCTTCGATCGCTTCGCTGGCCTTGTGCCTGGCCGCCGCCTCTCCCGCCCTCTCGGCCGACTACAAGGCCCTGGACGCCGAAGCCGCCCGGCTGATGGCGGTCGGCAAGATCCCGGGCCTGGCCTATGCGGTGATCGAGCAAGGCAAGGTCGTGCACGTCAGCGCCCAGGGCTGGCGCAATGTCGAGCGGAAGGCGCCGCTGACGCCGGACACGGTGATGTACGCCGCCTCGATCACCAAGGCGGCCTTCGGCCAGTACGTGCTGATGCTGGTCGACGACGGCAAGCTGGACTTGGACACCCCGATCAAGGCCTACCTGCCCAAGCCCTTGCCCGACTACGACGCCTACAAGGATCTGGCCGGCGATCCGCGCTGGGCGACGATCACCCCCCGCATGCTGATGACCCACACGGCGGGCTTCCCGAACTTCCGCTGGCTGAACGCCGACGGGAAGCTGGACATCAAGACCGATCCCGGGACGCGCTACATCTATTCCGGCGAGGGCCTCAACCTGATGCAGTTCGTCATCGAACAGGGCCTGGGCCTGAAGGTCGGCGACGAGATGGATCGGCGGATCTTCCAGCCCCTGGGCATGACCCGCAGCGCCATGAGCTGGCGGCCCGACTTCCGACCCGACCTGGCCGACGGTTACCACGCCGACGGCAAGTTCGAGGAGCACGACGAGCGCAGCAGCGTGAAGGCCGCCGGCTCGTTGGACACCACGATCTCGGACCTGTCCAAGCTGGCGGCGGCCATGGTCTCGGGCCGGGGCTTGTCGCCCAAGGCGGCCGCGGAACGGACCAGGGCCAGTTTCCCGATCGTCAACGCCCACCAGTTCCCGCCCAGCCTGACCGGCGGCGATCCCGACAACGCCAGGATCGGCCTGGCCGCCGGCGTCGGCGTGGTGGTGTTCGACGGCCCGCAAGGCCACGCCTTCTTCAAGGGCGGCCACAACGACATCACCGACAACACGTTGGTCTGCGTCGAACGCGGCCGGCGCTGCATCGTGATCCTGACCAACAGCGGCGTCGGGCAGCGGATCTTCCCGCCCCTGGTCGAGGCGGCGCTGGGGAAGACCGGGATGCCGTGGGCGTGGGAATATAATCCGGTACGGCCGGTGGCGGCGCCGTAGCCCAGCGTGAGCGCGCCTAGGCCGCCTTCGCGTCCAGCGTCGCGCGCAGGCGCGCCGCCACGTCGCCCAGGGTGATGCGCGACAGGGCCCCGTCGACGTCGGGCTGGCCCTCGGCGGCCATCGAGCTGGCGAGGCCGGCGGTGAAGTCGGTGATGGCGGTGATGTGCTGGGCCAGCATGTCGACCATGTGCAGCTCCTGCATCACCTTCAGCCGGCTCTCCGGCGGCACGGCCTCGAGCAGCTGCCCCAAGGCGCTGTCCAGGTGGCCGCAGGACACGGCGGCGATCGACATCTCGGCCGACAAGGCCTCCAGCAGGCCGACGATTCCGGCGGTCTTCTGGACTTCGAGCGTCATGGTCATTGGCTTTCCCCCAAGCGTATCAACTCGATAGCGCTTGGGGCCTTGTCGCATGGTTAAGGCTGGGCGGAACTCGTCCTCGGGAAAACCAGGGCCAGGGCGGCGGATTGTCGCGCCGTCTCAGCCCCAGGGACCGATCCGCCGGTCGCCGGCCGGCACGGCCGTACCGGCCCGCCCGCGCGTGGCCTGACTGACGCCCAGCCGCAGCAGGGCCTCGACCCGGTTGTGGGTGGCGGGGTGGGTCGAGAACAGGTTGTCGGCGCCCTTCCCCGTCAGTGGGTTGACGATGAACAGGTGCGCCGTGGCCGGGTTGCGCTCGGCCTCGACATTGACCGCGCCGCCGCGGGCGTAGGCCTCGATCTTTTCCAGCGCCCGGGCCAGGGCCCGGCCGTCGCCGGCGATCTCGGCCCCGATCCGGTCGGCCTCGTATTCCCGCGAGCGGCTGACAGCCATCTGCACCAGCATGGCGGCGATCGGCGCCAGTATGGCCAGAGCGATGGTCCCGATCAGGCCGCCCGGCCGCTCGTCGTCGTCGCGCGAACCGCCGAAGAACAGGCCGAAGTTGGCCAGGGCCGAGATCGCGCCGGCGATGGTGGCCGTCACGGTCATGGTCAGGGTGTCGCGGTTCTTCACGTGCGCCAGTTCGTGGGCCATGACGCCGCGGATCTCGTCGCGGTCCAGCAGGCCCAACAGGCCGGTGCTGGCGGCCACCGCCGCGTGGGCCGGGTCGCGGCCGGTCGCGAAGGCGTTGGGCTGCTCGCTGTCGATCACCGTGATGCGCGGACGCGGCAGGCCGGCGCGGCGGGCCAGGTCCTCGATGTCGGCGACATAGGCGCGGACCAGCGGCTCGGGATGGCCGGCGTCAACCTCGACCGCGCCGTACATGCGCAGCACGATCTTGTCGGCGTTCCAGTACGAGAACAGGTTCATGCCGACGGCGAACACCAGGGCGACCAGCATGCCGGTCGGGCCGCCGATCATGTAGCCGGCCCCTACGAACAACGCCGTCAGGCCGGCCAGCAGGACGAAGGTCTTGATGTGGTTCATGGCTCTAACTCGGGATTCGCATCCTGGATCAGTCGAAGATGTCGAACAGGTCGAAGCGCTTCTTCTTGCCGTAGTGGCCCTGGCCGTGATGGCGGCGCTCGTCGTCGTGACGGTAGTCGTTGGGGCGGTAGTCGGGGCGATGGTCGGAACGCTCGCGGGGCCTGTCGTAATCGGGCAGGCGCGGCGTCGCGGCCTGGGGCTCGCCCCGCTCCATGGCCATCAGCTTCTCCAGCTCGCCGCGGTCCAGCCACACGCCCCGGCACTGGGGGCACATGTCGAACTCGACGCTGGCGCGCTGCACGGCCTGCATGGAGGCGTCGCAGTTGGGGCACATCAGAAGCGGCATTTCGGATCCCTGTCCTGTTAATGGACGGGTGTCCTCGAAGCTGGGCCGGCGGGGAGGGAGGGGACAACCGGACCCAGACATCGAGAACACCCGATGCGGTCCGACATCACGAGTGCTTGCATCACTCGCCAGAGGGGCCCGGCCCGCCCATGACATCTAGGAGGCCCCGAAAACGGTTCAAGGGCGGCAAAACGAAAAAGGCCCCGGATTTCTCCGGGGCCTTTCCGATCGTCTTCGAGGTCGACGCTTACGAAGCGTAGAATTCGACGACGAGGTTCGGTTCCATCTTCACCGGATACGGCACTTCGGCCAGTTCCGGAGCGCGGACGAAGGTGGCCTGCAGGCCCTTGGCGTCGACGGTGACGTAGTCGCAGAAATCACGCTCGGCCGAAGCGACGGCTTCCAGCACCAGGGCCATGTTGCGCGACTTTTCGCGGACGGTGATCACGTCGCCGGCCTTGCAGCGGTAGGACGCGATGTTCACGCGCTTGCCGTTCACCTGCACGTGGCCGTGGTTCACGAACTGACGGGCGGCGAACACGGTCGGCACGAACTTGGCGCGGTAGACGATGGCGTCCAGGCGCGATTCCAGCAGGCCGATCAGGTTTTCCGAGGTGTTGCCCTTGCGGCGAGCGGCTTCCTCGTAGGTGCGCGAGAACTGCTTCTCGGTCAGGTTGCCGTAGTAGCCCTTCAGCTTTTGCTTGGCGCGCAGCTGCAGGCCGAAGTCCGAGACTTTCTGCTTGCGGCGCTGGCCGTGCTGGCCGGGGCCGTAGGACCGCTGGTTCACCGGCGACTTCGGCCGGCCCCAGAGGTTTTCGCCCATGCGGCGGTCGATCTTGTACTTGGCGCTATGGCGCTTGGACATAAGTCACTCTTTTAGTTCGATCCGGGCCGGCTCCCCCGAAAGGGTGCGATCTCAACGGCGGCTTCGGGTCATTCCGTCATGCGTTTTTCGCGCCGTCCGGCAAGCCGGCGGCGAGAAGGGGCGGTTTATGCTGGTTCAGATCCGTTGAGTCAACGGACATATCCGGTGGCGGCCGCTCAAAGCCGCGCCGCGTGCCAGGCCACGTGATCGCCGATGAACGACGCGATGAAGAAGTAGCTATGGTCATAGCCCTCCTGCCGCCGCACCGTGACCTTCAGGCGCGCCTCGGCGCCGGCTTCCTCGAGCAGTTCGGGCTTCAGTTGGCTGTCCAGGAAGCTGTCGGCCAGGCCCTGGTCGACCAGGATCTCGTCGAAATCGGCCCCCGCCCCGTCCTCGATCAGGGCGACGGCGTCGTGGGCTCGCCAAGCGGCGCGGTCGGGACCCAGATAGGCGGTCATCGCCTTGTCGCCCCACGGGCAGTTCAACGGCGAGACGATCGGCGAGAAGGCGCTGACCGACTTGAACAGGTCGGGATGGCGCAGGGCGATCGTCAGCGCCCCGTGGCCGCCCATCGAATGGCCGAAGATCCCGCGCCGCGCCGGGTCCAGTGGGAAGGCGCCGTCGACGGCCCGCAGCAGGTCCTTGGTCACGTAGGAATACATCCGGAAGTGCGGCGTCCACGGCGCCTGGGTGGCGTCGACATAGAACCCCGCCCCCTGCCCCAGGTCGTAGGCCGGATCGTCGGCGACGCCCTCGCCGCGCGGACTGGTGTCGGGCGCGACGATGGCGATCCCGTGCCTTGCAGCGTGTTCGTAGACGCCCGACTTGGTGGTGAAGTTGTCCTCGGTGCAGGTCAGGCCCGACAGCCAGACGAGATAGGGGAACGGGCCTTCGCCGTCCGGCGTCCAGACCGTGAACCTCATCGGCGTGCCGGTGCTGGCGCTGTCGTGCCGGCAATAGCGCAGGGTTCCGCCATGGACACGGTGGGCGCTGAGGGTCTCTACCGTCATGACGGGCCTATTTGAAACGTACGGAGGCGGCGATGCGCGCGGCGGTCGCCTCGTCGCCCGGAGGGTCTTGGGTCCAGACGTGAAGCACGCCCCAACCGTCCTTCCTCTTGATCAAATACTCTTGTCTCGGGCCGTCCGCGCCAGAGCTGCGCGCGACTTGGATATTCGGATCGGAACCTGGACTCACCTTGGCGTCCTTGTTCATCGGGAAGCTAGCGAAACCCCCGACATAGACCCCGACGTAGCCGACATTGCCCTTCCTGACGTCGTAGACATCGAAATCCGGACCCCGTGGGCGAGCCTCGACAGTGAAGCCCGGTGGCAGATCGACGCGAAACGGCGGGTTACCGCCTGCTTGCGCGAAAGCTGCGCTCGAAGCGCCGGCGGCGACGCCGATCCCGATCAGGCCAAGGAGCCGGCGACGGTGGAAACTCATAGCGCTTGCTCCTAGAACGTCACCACCGTGCGGATGCTCTCGCCGGCATGCATCAGGTCGAACGCCTCGTTGATGCGCTCCAGCGGCAGGACGTGGGTGATCATCGGGTCGATCTGGATCCTCCCGTCCATGTACCAGTCGACGATCTTGGGCGTGTCGGTGCGACCGCGAGCGCCGCCGAAGGCGGTGCCGCGCCAGACGCGGCCGGTGACCAGCTGGAACGGCCGGGTGGCGATCTCCTTGCCGGCCTCGGCCACGCCGATGATGATGCTCTCGCCCCAGCCGCGGTGGCAGGCCTCCAGCGCCTGGCGCATGACCGTGGTGTTGCCCGTGGCGTCGAAGGTGTAGTCGGCCCCGCCGTCGGTCAGGGCCACCAGGTGGGCGACGATGTCGCCGTCGATGGTCTTGGGATTGACGAAGTGGGTCATGCCGAACTTGCGGCCCCATTCCTCGCGGTCCGGGTTGATGTCGACGCCGACGATCATGTTGGCGCCGACCAGCTTCAGCCCCTGGATGACGTTCAGGCCGATGCCGCCCAGGCCGAACACCACCGCGTTGGCGCCCGGCTCGACCTTGGCGGTGTTGGTCACCGCCCCGACGCCCGTGGTCACGCCGCAGCCGCAGTAGCAGGCGGTCTTGAAGGGCGCGTCCTTGCGGATGCGGGCCACGGCGATCTCGGGCAGCACGGTGAAGTTCGAGAAGGTCGAACAGCCCATGTAGTGGTGGATGGTCTGGCCCTTGTAGGAGAAGCGGCTCGTCCCGTCCGGCATCAGCCCCTTGCCCTGGGTGGCCCGGATGGCCGTGCAGAGGTTGGTCTTGCCCGACAGGCAGCTTTTGCACTGGCGGCATTCGGGCGTGTAGAGCGGGATCACGTGGTCGCCGACCGCCAGGCTGGTGACGCCGGGGCCGACCTCGACCACCACGCCCGCGCCCTCGTGGCCCAGGATCGAGGGGAACAGGCCCTCGCTGTCCAGGCCGTCCAGCGTATAGGCGTCGGTGTGGCAGACGCCGGTGGCCTTGATCTCGATCAGCACCTCGCCGGCCTTGGGGCCTTCCAGGTCGACCTCGACGATCTCCAGCGGCTTCTTGGCCTCGAAGGCGACGGCGGCGCGGGTTTTCATCGGTCAGGTCTCCGGATGTCGAGTCGGCGGCACCTTGCCAAGGCTTGGCCGCGCGAGCCAGTCCCGTCGGGCGGCGAGCGGCGCCGCTTTCGCTGCGATGTTAAATATTATTGACATCGCGCCACATATGGCGCACTCCATGTTAGAAATGTTTTACACCAAGGGAGCCGGTCATGGCCTTGCGCGAAAAGAGTGCGTGGATTTCGTTCTGGACGACCCTGGTCGTTTACGGGGCCTATTTCGCCTATGTCGGCCAGGCGGCGGCGGCCGGTCGCCCGGTGGGCTTCGCGGGGCCGCTGACCACCTGCATCTTCGTGCTGGTGGTGCTGCAGGTGGGCCTGCAGATCGCCATGGCCGCCCTGAACCGCGAGCCGCGCGGCCCGCAGGACGAGCGCGAGCGGCTGATCGACCTGACGGCCTCGACCCGCGCCTTCTACGTGCTGCAGGTGGCGGCGATGGGCGCGGCGGTGACGGTCTATTTCTTCGACAAGACCCTGATGGCCAACGCCGTGATCCTGGCCCTGGCGCTGTCGGAGCTGGCCCGGCACGGCGGCATTATCCTCGGCTACCGGCGGGCCTGCTGATGCCCGCCCCGCCCCCGATCAAGAACGACATCCGCCGCCTGCGCTTCGAGCACGGCGAGATGACCCAGGCCGACCTGGCGCAACGCATCGGCATGACCCGCCAGACCATCGCCGCCATCGAACAGGGCAAGTACTCGCCGTCGCTGGAGGCGGCGTTCAGGATCGCCCAGGTGTTCGGGGTGGGGCTGGAGCGCGTGTTCCAGTGGGAGGGGTGACTTAGGACGGGTCGCCCGGCGTCTCGCCCTTGGCCGCCTTCTGCGCGGCCAGCTTGGCCAGCACCCGGCCCCGGCCGCGCGACAGGGCGGTGACCACGCCGCGGAAGGTGCGCACCTCCTGCTCGGTCAGCCGGGCCCGGGCCAGCGGGGCGCGCAGGTTGCGGACCATCGACGGCTTCTTCTCGGGCGGATGGTAGAAGCCGGCCTTCTCCAGCTCGTCCTCCAGCTGGCCGTACAGGCCCAGCAGGCTGGACTGGTCGGCCGGCTCGGCGACGTTGTACTCGAACTTCGACCACGGCCGGTCGTCGACCGTCATCTTCCATTCATAGGCGTTGATCGACACCGCCTGGGCCAGGTTCAGCGACCGGAAGCGCTCGTCGATCGGGATCGAGACGATGGCCTGGCACAGGGCGATGTCGTCGGTCTCCAGCCCAGCCCGCTCGCCGCCGAACAGCAGCCCCACGGCGCGGCCCTGGGCGACGTCGGCCGACAGGTGGGCGGCGGCTTCGCGCGGGGTGTAGACCGGCAGCCGGGTCTCGCGCGGGCGGGCCGTGGTGGCGAACACCAGCTTCAGGTCGGCGATGGCCTCTTCCAGGGTGTCGAACACCTTGGCGTCGTCCAGCGGCCAGTTGGCGCCCGAGGCGCTGGCCCAGGCGCGCTCCTGGGGCCAGCCGTCGCGCGGCTTGACCAGGCGCAGGTCCGACAGGCCGAAATTGGCCATCACCCGGGCGACCGCGCCGATGTTCTCGGCCAGTTGCGGCTGGTTCAGGATCACGCAGGGCGGGAGAGGCTTCGAAGTCATCGCCTCCCTTTGCCGCCGGACCGCCGCGCGGCGCAAGCCCCGCGATGGCGGTTCGCGCGATTAGCGACGGTCCGGGGCGCGCCGAAGCTGACAGAGGCCTTCGATGTTCCGACCCACCGACATCGGGCGGGTGGTGATCAAGGCGGCGAGAGTCTGGGCGGTGGGTGGTGCTCCCCGCCGCCTGCTGGACTTCTAGATGTTGGAGGCCACGACCTTGTGCGTTCCCGCGGCGCTGTCCTGGATCACGGCGCCCGACACGGCGCCGCCGGCGGAATTGCCGGTGACTACGTACCAGTCGCTGGGTCCATCGACCTGCACCATGTGCGTCGCCACCGCGCCGCCCGAGGACCACAAGGTGTTGTTGACGCAGTTGACGTCCCGCATCGAGTGGAACTCGATTACCGGTCCGGCGTAGTTGAAATCGCTGAGTTGGTTGCCGGAGACGCTGACCGCCCGCGACCGGTAGGAGTCAACGAACGAGTGCGACACGCCGTTGGCCCAGTTGCCCTGGATGCTGATCGACCGCACCGCCCCGGCATAATTGACCGAATCCGGCGATTGGATGGAAATGCACGGGCCCGCCATCCCCTGGAAGTAGTTTCCATGGATGTGCACATCGGTCAAGAAGCCGGTCTTCGAAGGGCTTCCATTCGACTTCAGATACACGCCGTTGAACGCATTACCGTCGAACTGGCAGTCCACGACCCAGAAGTCGCTGACGTTGACGTTATAGTCCGACTGCAAGAACACCGAATAGTTCAGGTGGTAGAAGATGCACTTGTCGCAGCGGACGCCCGATATCCCGGCGTTCGAGGCCGATAGGATTTCGGTGATCAGGCCGGTGACGAAGCCGCTTTCGCTGTACGTGCCCACGAACTGGCAGTTCTCGAAGTCAAGATCGCCTACGAACGACTGGTCCGGAGCCGTCGCCGGCGAGGTGGCCAGGATTACGCCATGGGCGCCGTTCTTGCCCTCGTACCAGAACGAGCACCGCTCGAACTTGACCAGGCGGGTTCGCCGGATCTTCACTGCGGCGTCAAAGCCGACGATGCTCACATTCGAGATCAGGCTGTTCTGCAGACCCGAGATGTTGGTGAACGCGATGGCGTCACCGACAGTCAGGCCGATCAGGCCGCCTTGTCCATTTGTGTTCTCGATAGTGAAACCGCCGATGTCGAAGTCCATGACCTGGGCCGCACCGTCAGTCTGGCTGTGAATGGCCAGCGCCGCCTGGCCAGTGAAGTTCGCCAGCGGCCTGAGCCGCGAGCCGAACACCGTGCCCGCCCCCTTGATGCGGATGTTCACGGCGTTGGTGGGATAGACGTCCAGCGTCCGCGCCAAGCCGTAGGTCTTGTTGGACAATCGCACGATCTGCAGCGAGCCGTCGGATCCATACGAACCCTGCACGCAGTTGACCGCGCGCTGCAGGGCCGGCTGGTCATCGGTCGTCCCGTTGCCTACCGCGCCGAACCATTCCGGAACGACATCCCGCAGGCCCGTGAGCACGCCGGCGCCCGAGAAGATCTGGTGTTGGCCGGCGGCGACGACGCCGCGCATCGTCACCGTGACCCCGGCGTCGACGCTGAGCGCCGCCCCGGAATCGATGGTCATGATCAAGCCGTTCCAGAGCGTGAAGGCGCGTCCGATCCGGTAGACGCCGGCCGGCACGAACACGTTCCTGCCTTGGGCCAGGGCGTTGATGAAGGCGCCGCTGTCGTCGGTGACGCCATCGCCGAGAGCGCCGAAGTCCTTGACGCTGATCTGCTCCTTGAGCCGATCGGCAAGGACGCGCGCCACCGCGCCCGGACCGACGGGCGTGAAGATGACGTCTGTGGCGGGGGTAGTCATAGGGTTCTCCTGTTGAAATCCGCTCGTCTGAGCGTCTTCGACCCTAGGCCGTCCCTATGTCAGGGGCGGACGCATGTTCCCTTTTTGTTCTTGTTTGATCACAATCATTCAGCCGTCGAGAGAACCGCCGAGACGCCCGTGACCCGCGCTCGCGCCAAGGCCTCCAGCAACTGGGCCGGGCGCACCGGCTTGGCCAGGTGGAGGTCGGCGCCGACCGCCTTGGCGGCCGCGACGTGTTCCTCCATGGCGTTGGCGGTCAGCATGATCAGCAGCACCGGCGGGACGACGGCGGCGGCCTCGCGCTCGCGGATCAGGCGGGTGGCGGTCAGGCCGTCCATGACCGGCATCTGCATGTCCATCAGGACCACGTCGAAGGCCCCGGGGATGAAGGCGTCCAGCGCCGCCTGGCCGTCCTCGACCATGGTCAGGGCCACGTCGAACGGCTGGAGGATGATCTCGACCACCTTCTGGTTGGTGGGATGGTCTTCGGCGACCAGCACCCGCAGGCCTTCGAGCGAGATCTCCTCCTCGTCGTCCGGCGCCACATCCTCGACGGCCCGGATGCGGGCCAGGGGCAGGTCGACCTGGAAGATCGCCCCGCGCCCCAACACGGCGCGGGCGTCGATGCGGCCGCCCATCATCTCGACCAGGGCGGCGCAGATCGACAGGCCCAGGCCCGTGCCGCCGAACTGGCGGGTGATCGACTGGTCGGCCTGGACGAAGCGCTTGAACAGCCGGCGGCGGACGGTGTCGTCGAAGCCGACGCCGGTGTCGCTGACGATGAAGCTCAGGCCCTCGGCCGTGCTTTCGACGCTCAGCGCCACCTCGCCCATGACCGTGAACTTCACGGCGTTGGCCAGCAGGTTGTTGAGGATCTGGCTGATGCGCCCGGCGTCGCCCAGATAGCTGCCCGACGCGCCCGGCTGGATCGACCATCGGAAGTCCAGGGCCTTGGCCTGGGCCGAAGCCCGGTGCAGCTCGGCGACGCCGCCGACCAGGGTGGCCAGGTCGAACGGCGCGGGGGTCAGCTGGAACTGGCCGGCCTCGATCTTGGAGACGTCGAGGATGTCGCCCAGCACCTGCTCCAGCAGCCGGCCCGACGAGGTGACCAAGGCGGCCAGCTCGCGGCGACGCTCGGGATCAGACTCCTCGGCCAGGCGGTCGCCGATGGCGATCACGCCATTCAGCGGAGTGCGCAGCTCATGGGACATGTTGGCCAGGAACACGGACTTGGCCTGGTTGGCGCGCTCCAGTTCGGCGGTGCGTTCGGCGACCCGCTCCTCCAGCGAGCGCAGCAGCTCGATATTGCCGTCGCGCTGGTCGCGCAGGGTGCGGGCCAGGGCCCCGATCTCGTCGGTGCGGTCCTCGATGGCCTCGGCCTCGACGACGTCGCCGGTGCGGTGGGCCTCGGCCAGCAGTCGCAGCGGCCGCTCGACGGTCAGGCGCATCAACCGGTAGAGCAGCGCCACCTGGATGATCGCGCCCAGCACGCCGAACAGCAGCACCCACGAGGCCGTCTTGACCGCCGACCACACCAGGTCGCTCGACGGGAAGCTCATCAGGAAATACCAGTCGGGCTCCTTGAGCCGGCCGTAGGCGATCACCCGGTCGCCGTGACGGATGGCGCCCACGTCGGCGCCGAGGGCGCGGATCTGGCGGACGACGTCGGCGACGCCCTCCTCGGTCTGGGCCCGGACCAGGGTCTGGACATCGACGACGCCGTTCCGGGCCAGGCCGGGCGCGGCGATCAGCTCGCCGTCCGACGAGACGATCATGTTGCGCCCGCCCGGCAAGGCGTCCTCGACGGCCCGCAGCAGGTAGGAGTCCAGCGACAGGCTGGTGCCCCAGGCGCCCAGCTGCCGGCCGTGATAGTCGAAGGGCGTCATGCAGGCCGAGTTCAGCCCCCGGCCGCTGGGGTCCGACAGCAGCTTGCGCAGCTTGGTGCACTTCATCACCCGCTCGCTGTTCTGCTTGGGCAGGGTCAGCAAGGTCATCTCCTCGCCGCTGACGTCGAAGGTCGGCGGGGCCTTATGCCGGTAGTAGGTCAGCCGGTCGGGGCGTCGGGGCCCGAACATCACCAGCCGGGTGTCTGGCGTGAAGAAGTAGAAGTTGTCGTAGCGGTTCAGCTCGGCCTCGCCGGTGTGCGACACCACCTGGGTCACCGCCAGGAACAGGGCCTTCTGGTCAGGGGTCAGGATGTCGGCGTCGCGCAGATAGCCGCCGATCCCATAGGTATAGTCGCCGTCGATCACCTCGCCGTCGTACAGCGCGTCCGCCGTGCGGCGGGTGCCGTCGCCGTGCTTGGGGAACTGGGCGTCGAAATCACGCTCCACCGTGCGAGGATCCAGCGCCTGCAGCCGTCGCGCCAGGGAGTCGGACGCCGCCTCGTGCACCTTGACCAGGTCGGAGAACAACCGGTCCTCGGTCTTGACCCGCTCGGCGACATATTCGGTCAGGTGGCGCATCTGGGCGTCGGCGGCGGACCGCTGCACGAAGACGAAGGTCACGGCCGTGGCCACGCCGGTCACGGCGATGGACAGGATCGCGACGATCGCCAGCAGTCGCCGCGCGAGCGGCGAGGTGACGTCGGCAATGGCGGTCCGCTTCTCCACGCCCGGTTCGTACCCCAACAAGCCTCAACAAGGATTTACACGCGGATCAAGCACTTAGCGCGCGAAGACGGCTTCGTCGCGGGTTGGCGGCGACCTCGGCTTTCCCCCCGGCCCGCAACAGTCTATAGGCACGCCGTCCGCGCCGCTCCTTGGCCCTGTGCGCCAAAGAGTCACAGGCGCGCCACCGCGAGAGGAAAGACCCCGCAATGGCCAAGATCAAAGTCGCCAACCCCGTCGTCGACATGGACGGCGATGAAATGACCCGGATCATCTGGAAGCTCATCAAGGATAAGCTGATCTTCCCGTACCTGGACCTGGAGCTCGACTACTTCGACCTCAGCGTCGAGAACCGCGACGCCACCAACGACCAGGTCACGATCGACGCGGCCGAGGCGACCAAGAAGCACGGCGTGGCCGTCAAGTGCGCGACCATCACCCCGGATGAGCAACGCGTCGCCGAGTTCAATCTGAAGAAGATGTGGAAGTCGCCGAACGGCACCATCCGCAACATCCTGGGCGGCGTGATCTTCCGCGAGCCGATCATCTGCCAGAACGTGCCGCGCCTGGTGCCGGGCTGGACCCAGCCGATCATCGTCGGCCGCCACGCGTTCGGCGACCAGTACAAGGCCACCGACTTCCTGTTCCCGGGCAAGGGCACGCTGTCGATCAAGTTCGTCGGCGAAGACGGCCAGACCATCGAGCACGAAGTGTTCAAGAGCCCGTCGGCCGGCGTGGCCATGGGCATGTACAATCTCGACGAGTCGATCCGCGACTTCGCCCACGCCTCGTTCGCCTACGGCCTGGCCCGCGGCTATCCGGTCTACCTCTCCACGAAGAACACGATCCTCAAGGCCTATGACGGCCGCTTCAAGGACATCTTCCAGGAGATCTTCGACGCCGAATACGCCGAGCAGTTCAAGGCCAAGGGCATCCACTACGAGCATCGCCTGATCGACGACATGGTCGCCTCGGCGCTGAAGTGGTCGGGCGGCTATGTCTGGGCCTGCAAGAACTACGACGGCGACGTGCAGTCCGACATCGTCGCCCAGGGCTTCGGCTCGCTGGGCCTGATGACCTCGGTGCTGATGACCCCGGACGGCAAGACGGTGGAAGCCGAGGCCGCCCACGGCACCGTCACCCGCCACTATCGCCAGCACCAGAAGGGCGAGAGCACCTCGACCAACTCCATCGCCTCGATCTTCGCCTGGACCCGGGGCCTGGCCCACCGCGCCAAGCTGGACGACAACGCCGAACTGGCCGCCTTCGCCCACACCCTGGAAAAGGTCTGCGTCGACACCGTCGAAAGCGGCTTCATGACCAAGGACCTGGCCCTGCTGGTCGGCGACAAGCAGTCGTGGCTGACCACCGAGGGCTTCCTCGACAAGATCGACGAGAACCTGAAGAAGGCCATGGCCGCGGCCTGAACCTCCAAGGTCCTTTGAGCTTCGCGACGCCTTCCCCGCAAGGGGAAGGCGTTTTGCGTTTCGAGGCCTCGCCAATACAACTAAGGTCGGGTCTTCTGGCGCCGCGATCTCGCGTCGCGCGTTCCATGACCTTGAGATAGCCCGCCCGATCGAGAAGTTTGTCCTATGGTCCCCGCATGACCGCGATCGCTTGTTTGAAGATCTTCGTGGGCGAGGAACTGGTCTTCGCCGACACCGAGACCATGGCCGGCGTGGTCGCGAAGGTCGCTTCGGCGTACCTGGAAACCCATTGGACCTGGCCGCGCCGCTACGGCCTGGTGGCCCCGTTCTCCTTCGTTCTCGCCGACCCCAGGGCGACCAGCCTGGACGCCGAGGAGCTGTGCCGGATGTCGCGGGACCTGCAGTACAAGCTCTTCGGCGAGAACGGCGCGGGCGAGGTCGCGCTGCTGATGCTCGAGGGCGACCAGGCGGAAGTCATGCGGTTCGCCGGAACGCCCGCGACGGCGTTGAAGACCTTGATGGACGGCCTGGACGACGGAGCCTTCGCCGGCCGCGTCTGCAAGATCACGCCCGACGGCGCCGTCAGCCTCGCGCCGCCGGACGGGCCGACGGCCGGCGCCCCGCCGGCCGAAGACCTCGCGGCCCTGTCGCCGGAGGCGGGCGACATCGACGATCTCCTGCAGGTGGAATCCCCGCGGACCGGCTGGTGGGGCATCTATTATCTGCCCAAGGAACGGTTCGTCGGCGGCGGCGTGGGCTGGGGCGCCGAGATCAACGGCGGTCCGGTCACGGACCTGGTCGAGGCGGTGGAGCGCGACCAGGCCTGCCACGAAGCCGCCCTGGTCGCGGCGAACTCCGGCCCGTCGGGCTACCTGTTCCTGCCCTTCTGTTTTTCCGCCCTGATCAAGCCCAGCCTGCAGCGGAGCTACGAAACCGGTTTCCAGAAGCTGCCGCGCGCGCTGCGGCCCCGGCTGGCGGCCAACATCTACGACGTGCCCCGTGAGCCCAGCTACGGCGCGATCAGCAAGGTCCGCACGCTGCTGATGGACCGCTTCTCGCTGCTGGACCTGCACGTCGCCGACCCCGGTTTCCGGATCGAGAGCCTGCAGGCCGGCGCGGTGAACAGCGTGACCCTGGTGCTGAGCGGCGACGACGAGCGGCAGCGCGCGGCCGCGATCACCCGGTTCCTGCGCGACCCCGCCATCTATCGGACCAAGAAGGTCTGGCAGGGCATCGCCGGGGTCCAGAGCCTGCGTGAGCTCGATCTCTGCCGGCGGCTGAAGGCCCCTTTCCTCAGCGGCCCGATCGTCGCGCCGATCTCGGCGAAGTTCACCGGCGAGGCCGCCTGCCCCTCGCTAAACCTCCCCTACCGCCACACCGCCTAGAAAGGCCCCCGCTCGCCATAGAGGGCGGAAAGGCCGAGCAGGCCGCAGTCGGGCTCGAGCACCAGATAGAGCGGGATGTCCTTCATATAGACGTCCATCCGCCCCTTGGCCTCGAAGCGGGCCCGGCACAGGTCGCGGTCGAACAGGTCGGGCCAGCCCAGCATCATCGGGCTGAAGATGTAGACGCCGCTGCGGGCCCCCGCCACCAGCGCCAGGTCGCCCGAGACCGCTCCCAGCCAGCTGGAGAACAGCGCGAAGGCCTCCCGAGCGATCGGGTCCTGGGCGCGCGCCGCCGCGACCAGCTGCGCGAAATCCCCGGTCCGCGGCGCGTGGCCGTCCAGGTGGGCGACGGCGGCGGCGACCTCGAGCAGGCCGTCGTCCGAAAGCACCCGATCGGCCGAGACATAGGGGTTGGCCAGCCGCAGGTGCTCGATGATGGCGCATTCGCGGGGATTGGCCGCCGCCAGGGCGGCGTGCCCGCCTTCGCTGGCCGTGGCCACCCAACCCACGAAACCGTCCGGATTGAGGATCGACACGCCCAGGCCCGTGCTCGGCCCCAGGGCCGCCGCCGGCGCCTGGCCCTTCGGCGGGGCCCCGCCGATCTGCTCCAGGGCTTCCGGCCCCAGCAGCGGCATCGCCATGGCGCGGGCGGTGAAGTCGTTGACCAGGCGGACATCGGTGACGCCCAGCCTTTCGGAGAGCACCTCCTCGTCAAGCTTCAGCTCCGCATGGGTCACTTGCAGGGTCTTGCCGAAGATCGGTCCCGGCGCCGAAAAGGCCGCCCCGCGCAACCGCGGCGCGCCCAGCTTCGACAGCGCTTCGCCCAGGGTCTGGATCAGTTCGTCCAGGGATTTGGCCGGCGTCACCTCGATCGTCGCGGGCGGCTCGCCGGCCTCGACGACGGCGAAACGCGCATAGGCCCCGTCTGCGTCGACCAACAGGAACTTATCGGACACGGACACCTCACTCGTCACCGGGGTCTTGCGCGCTAAGAAACGCGCGTTTCCTCTGACTAGGCAAGGAAGTTCGCGCTCGAACGCCGGCCTGGGCGACGCGCGTAAGGTCGCACCTTTCCCCCGGAGCGCCGGGCGCCCCCTGGACGCGAGACGGCTTGCCCGCGGCAGGGGAATAGGGTGTCTTGCGGCCTTGAACCTTCGCGCGGGGGCGGCGATGACCTTTCAGAAGCGGCTTTGGGACCTGGTGGTCCTGGCGATCGTGATCTTCGCCGCCGCCTTCGCCACCGCCCCCTGGTTCGCCTTTCGCGCTCTCAAGGCCGCCGCCCAGTACGAGGATGTGCAGGCGATCGGCGAGCTGGTCGACTTTCCGGCGGTGCGCAGGAGCCTGACCGCCGAGTTGAACGAGACCCCGGCCGCCGCCGCCCCGGCCGAGCCGCCGTCGATCTGGCGCGACCCCTTAAGCGTCTTCAAGCAGGCCATCGCGCCGATCGCCCCGCCCGAACCCAAGGTCGACCGCTACCTGACCGTCCCGGGCCTGTCGGCCCTGACCCGAGGCTACGCGCCCGGCGCGGCGCCGGCCGCCCCGCCCAGGCCGGCCGGCGCCCTGGACCAGGCCAAGGCCGCCGTGGCCGGTCCGCACCCGACCATCGCCTATTGGGATCCCAACCGGGTGCGCATCTCGGTCAAGCGGCCGGGCCAGCCGTCCAAGGCGACGATCTTCACCTTCCGCCGCGACAAGCTGTTCACCTGGCGGCTGGTGCACATCCGCCTGCCCGTGGACGAGCGGTGAGCGTCGTCGAACTGGAGGTTCCGGAAAACGGCCGAACTTTGACCGCCGACCGCGACCGATGCTATCGACGGGCGGCCCCTTCGGGCGGAGACCGCCACGCTTGCGCCCTATGCCGGTGACCCTGTGATCGACCTGTTGCTCGACGTGCCGCAGCGGGTCGTGCCGTTCTTCCTGCTGGTGGCGGGCGGGGTGACACTGGCCCGGCTGCGGCTGTTCGACGCCCGGATGTCGGCGGGCTTGTCGACCTATGTCTACTGGATAGGCTTCCCGGCCCTGCTGGTGCATTCGCTGTCGCGCGTGGGCGTCCCCGACCGCGCCCTGACCCTGGGCCTGCTGACCTACGGGGCCTGCGCCCTGCTGGTGGTGGCCCTGATGGTGGCGATCGGCATCGCCCTGCGGTGGACGCGCGAGGAGCGGGCCGGCGGGGCCCTGTCGGCCAGCCTGGGCAACAGCGCCTTCCTCGGCCTGCCGATCGCCCTGGCCGTGCTCGGCCCGGAGGCCGCGCGGGTCTCGGCCGGCGTGGTGGCGGTGGACTTCGTGGTCGTGGCGGCCATCGGCGTGGGCCTTCTGGGCTGGGCGGGCGGCCGCTCGACCTGGCGCTCGCTGATGCAGGCCCTGCGCAATCCGATCGTGCTGGCGGCGATCACCGGCTCGGCCATGGCCCTGGCCGGCCTGTCCCTGCCCGGCGTGCTGGACCGGGCGGTGAGCGCGGCGGCCGCCTCGGGCAGCCCCGTCGCCCTGGTCGCCCTGGGCATCGCCCTGGGCCTGACCGGCCTGCCGGCCGCCGGCGTGCCGTGCGAGCCGACCGACGAGGAGCCCTCGCCCATCCCGCGCTGGGGGCCGATCATCGTCGCCGCCGTCGGCAAGCTGCTGCTGATGCCGACCCTGGCCTGGTTCGCCACCGGCCTGGTCGACGCGCCCCTGCCCTTCCGCCTGGGCGCGACCCTGCTGGCCGCCACCCCGACCGCGGTCAACGTCTTCATCCAGACCAAGGCCTACAGCGTGTTCGAACGCGGCGGGGCGCGGATCGTGGCCCTGACCACCGCCGTCTCCTGCGTCAGCCTGTCGGCGATCGCGATCCTGCTGGAACGCTACGCGGGGGCGTGACCGTCTGCAGAGCGGCCAGGTCGCTCTCGTCCTTCAGCCCCACCCCGGTCAAGCCCAGCCGCAGGGCCTCGCGCGCGTGCCAGGCCAGCTTGAACGCCGCCGCGTCGTAGCCCAGCCCCTCGGCGCGGATGTTGGAGACGCAATTGCGCTCGGCGTCGGTG
Source organism: Caulobacter sp. UNC279MFTsu5.1 (assembly GCF_900114015.1). Classification (GTDB taxonomy): domain Bacteria; phylum Pseudomonadota; class Alphaproteobacteria; order Caulobacterales; family Caulobacteraceae; genus Caulobacter. The sequence continues at coordinate 42,929 of NZ_FORN01000042.1, forward strand.
CGGCCGACCTTGGGCGCGAAGGTGATGTAGGCCCCCAGGCTGTCGGGCGACGACAGGCCCGGCCGCTCGCCGACCAGCAGGATGACCAGTCGCGCCTCCAGAAGTTCGCCCACGGCGTCGCCCAGCGCCACGCGGGCCTGGCGGGCGACGACCACGGGCCCCAGCCGCCAGCCGGCCTCGCGGACCATCGGCAGCAGGGCCTCGACCAGAGGCGCGGCGTGGGCGTGGACGGCGGTGCTGGACAGGCCGTCGGCGACGACGATCGCCAGGTCGCATGAGCCGGGCGCCCGAGCGGCCTGGGCGGCCAGGGCGGCGCGGCCGGCCTCCGACAGGGCCCGCCCCAGGTCCGGCCGGCGCAGATAGGCGGCCCGGTCCGGCGCGGCGCTGTCGACGATCAGCGTCTCCAGGCCCAGGGCCCGCATCGCCGCCGCCGCCGCCTCGGCCTCGAACGGCGCATGGACCGCGTCGCGGGCCTGGGCGTGGGCCAGGGCGAAGCCCAGCACCTCGGAGGTCGGCAGGCTGGCCCCGGTCCGCCCCAGAGCGATCCGGGCCGGGGTGTGGCGGCGCAGGGCGGTCCAGGGATCGGGCGTGACCGGCGCGCTCATCCGCCGGCTCCGGCGGTCAACAGCGGATGGCCGGCGGCGCGCGGCGCCAAGCGGCCGTCCGCCCCGACGATCCGCGCCCGCTCCAGCCAGGCCTCGAACTCCGGCGCCCGCTTCAGGCCCAGCAGCTCGCGCACGTAAAGGGCGTCGTGGAACGAGGTGGACTGGTAGTTCAGCATCACGTCGTCGGCCCCCGGCACGCCCATCACGAAGGTGACGCCGGCCGTGGCCAGCAGGGTCAGCAGGCTGTCCATGTCGTCCTGGTCGGCCTCGGCGTGGTTGGTGTAGCAGACGTCCACCCCCAGCGGCGCGCCCAGCAGCTTGCCGCAGAAATGGTCCTCCAGCCCGGCGCGGATGATCTGCTTGCCGTCATAGAGGTATTCGGGGCCGATGAAGCCGACCACGCTGTTGACCAGCAGCGGCTCGAAGGCCCGGGCGACGCCGTAGGCCCGGGCCTCCAGCGTCTGCTGGTCCACCCCGTGATGCGCCCCGGCCGACAGGGCCGAACCCTGGCCGGTCTCGAAATACATGACGTTGTCGCCCACCGTCCCTCGGCCCAGCGAGCGGCCGGCGTCCAGTCCCTCGCGCAGCAGGTCCAGGGTGACGCCGAAGCTGGCGTTGGCGGCCTGCGTGCCCGCGATCGACTGGAACACCAGGTCGACCGGCGCGCCGCGCTCGATCAGTTGGATCGCCGTGGTCACATGGGTCAGGACGCAGGACTGGGTCGGGATCTCGAAGCGGCGGATCAGATCGTCCATCAGCCGGGTCAGGTCGCCCAGCACGTTCAGGCTGTCGCTGGCCGGGTTGATGCCGATCACCGCGTCGCCGCAGCCGTACAGCAGGCCGTCCAGGATCGAGGCGGTGATCCCGGCCGGATCGTCGGTCGGATGGTTGGGCTGCAGGCGCACGGCCATGGTCCCAGCCAGGCCGATGGTGTTGCGGAATCGGGTCGTGACCCTGCACTTCGAGGCGGCCAGGATCAGGTCCTGGTTGCGCATCAGCTTGCTGACCGCCGCGGCCATCTCCGGCGTCAGGCCGGGCGCCAGGCGCGCCAGGGCGGCTGGGGTGGCCAGCTCCGACAGCAGCCAGTCGCGGAACTCGCCCACCGTCAGCGAGGCCACGGGCGCGAAGGCCGCCGCGTCGTGGCCGTCGAGGATCAGGCGGGTCACCTCGTCGACTTCGTAGGGGACGAGCGCCTGCGTCAGGAAGGTCTTCAGCGGCACCTCGGCCAGAGCGGTCTTGGCGGCGACGTTGTGCTGGGCGCTGGCGGCGGCGATCCCGGCCAGGGCGTCGCCTGAACGCGGCGGCGAGGCCTTGGCCATCAGGTCGGCCAGGGTCTCGAAGGTCCAGGTGGTTCCGCCCAGGGTCGCGCGATAGGCCATGACGGCGAAGGTGGCGCCGATGGCGGCGACTGCAAAGCGCGGGACGCGACGGGCGGGGCGCGGGGCCGAGACTTGCCCGTTCGGCGTGCACCGCTGGGGACAGGCCCCTGGGCCTGTCCCCGGCCAGTCTACGACCATCCGAGCCTTGCACCGACAACGCTGTCGACTACCTTGCCGCGCGGCCCCGGCGTGGGCGCGGGAGTGACGCATGCTCAAGATCCTGGCCTTCACCCTGGCGCTGGCCGCCGCCGCGCCCGCCCTCGCCGCCCCGGCGCCGCCCCTGGCCCTGGCCGAGGTCCCCAAGCCCGCCGGCCCAGCGACCTCGCTGTTCAACGGCCGCGACCTGAAGGCCTGGGACGCCTGGCTCGGCTACGCCGACCCGTCCCTGACCTACAAGCGCCCCCCGATCGCGCCGATCGGAGCGGGCCCGCGGAGCGCCGAGATCTTCAAGGTGGTGGTCGAGGACGGCCGGCCGGCGATCCATGTCGACGGCCGGATCTGGGGCGGTCTGGTCCACCGGGGCGACTTCCGCGACTATCACCTGCGTCTGCAGTACAAGTGGGGCAAGGGCCGCTGGCGGCCGCGCGAGGCCCAGGCGCCCAACAACGGCCTGCTCTACCACTCGCACGGCGCGCCCGGCGCGGTCTGGGGCACGTGGAGCCAGGCGGTGGAGTTCGAGATCATGACCGGCTCGATCGGCATGGTCGTGCCGGTGGGCGAGGCGATCAGCGCCACGACGACCGCCGTCGACGATCCGGCCCTGATCGCCCCCAAGCTGCGGTTCTCGCCCGCCGGCCGCGCCACCACGGCCAGGGGCGGCACGGCGCTGTGGAACATCGAGGCCTACAGCGACGCCGAGAAGCCGGCCGGCGAATGGAACACCCTGGACCTCTACGTGCTGGGCGACCGCGCGATCCACGTGGTCAACGGCGTGCCGGTGATGGAGGTTCGCGACCTCAAGGCCGACGGCGCGCCCCTGACCCATGGCGCGATCCAGCTGCAGTCGGAAGGCGCCGAGACCTTCTTTCGCGACCTGGTTCTGGAGCCGATCAAGAGCCTGCCCCGGATCGTGGCGAAATAGGCGGCGGGGCTTCCTAGGGCGGCCGAACTATTGCCTATGACCAAAAGCGGTTGTCATCCCGGACGAAACGCGTAGCGCGAAGATCCGGGACCGACGCCTGAGCTCAGAGTTTCCGGCGGTCCCGGATCTGCGCCCGGCTTTCGCCGGGCTTGTCCGGGATGACAGCTCTTTTCTCAGCCCATATGCGATCGCCGCTATCGGGGGGACTTGATCGCCGTGCCTTTCGTCGCGCCGTGCGCGGCCAGATACCCCGCCACCGCCTGAGCCATGGCCCGCGAGGCCCTGGCGTCCGGGTGGCGGTTACGGGGGATCAGCCAGCGGGGATCGAGGCGCACGAGCACATAGGGCAGGCCCGCCTCGTCGAGGACGCGGCGGCGCAAGGCGGCTTCGGCGGGAGTCTCCGGGCGTAGTTGCGGCACGAGGATCAGCGGCGTGGCGCGGCGCCGGCGGGCCATGGCGACGGTGTCGGCCAGGGCGGCCCGCGCCGTGGCCACGCCCCGGTCGATCTCGTCCTCGGCGCGGTAAGGAACCGCCCGCCGCGCCACTTCGGCCAGCTTCAAGGACCGGACGGGAGGACGCCAGGCCAGGGCGCTGTCCAGATGCGGGCGATCGACGTCCAGCGTCCGCCGCAGCAAGGACGGCATGAACAGGGCGACCACCGCCACCGGCCGCCGGAAGCGGGGCCATTCGTCGCGCAGGCGCAGATAGGACTGGTCGGTGGCGTAGCCCTCGACGGCGAGGTTGGCGCCCTGCACCCCCGTCAGGGCCTCGACCTGGGCGGGAAGCGACTCGTCCCAAGTCAGGCCGTGCCCGACCATCACGGACTCGCCGGTGAACAGGATGGTCGGAGCCTCGGGATCCACGCGGTCGCCCAGGCGGCGCACCCGATGGCCGGCGGCGTCGAAGGCATAGGTGATGTCACGCCCGCCCAGCCGCCCGACGCCCTCGCGCGCCGGGATGAACACCCAGCCCAGCCGGGCGTCGCGCCGCCGCAGCGGTTCACGCGGCGCGGGGACCTCCTGGGTCCCCAGCCAGGGCAGGCGCGACAGCAGGACCTCGCTGGCGACCAGCGACAGCACGACCGCCAGGACGGTCGGCGCGGCGTCATGGACCAGCCGCCTCGGCGGGACGCGGGCGAACAGCCTGCCCGCCCTTGGCCGGACGATGAAGACCAGCGCCAAGCCGACACCCGCGACCAGGACCCGCAGGACCGTCAGGATCAGGATCTGCCGCTCGCGGGGGGTGTAGAAGTCCGGCAGGACGTGGCGGTCCAGCCAGCGGACGTCTGCCGCGCCGGCCCAGACCAGCAGCGCGACGCCGGCGGCGGCCACGACCAGTTCCGCGGCCAGGCCGCGCACCCGCGAGACCGAGGGTCCGGCCCGTTCAGCCAAGTCTTGATCCTCCCTCGCGGATGATATTGGATGGCTGTCAGAAGGGACCCTGCCCCATGCAATCCCCGCTGTCATCGGTTCACCGGTGGGTTTGGCGCAACGCCCGGCGGCGCGCCAAGAACCTGCTGCGGTTCGCCGAGGTCGAGGCGGACGGGGGCCGCGACCTGGTCCGGGCCGCCGAGCAGACCCAGGACCCGCTCCTGCGCCGCCTGTTCCTGCTGCATGCCCTGGACGAGCAGCGCCACGCCGACCTGTTCCGCAAGCGCGGCCTGGCCCTGATGTCGACCCTGCCCGCCGCCCCCGAGGCCGCCAGCCGGACCGACTGGCTGACGCCGGGCGAGCGCGGCCTGGACGACCTGAGGGTGGAACAGGAGCGCGACGGCGCCCTGCTGGCCTTCCTGCACCTGTCGGAAAAGGCCGCCGCCCGCGACTTCACCCACTATATCGCCGCGCTCGAAGGCGATCCCCCGACCCGCGAGGTCTTCGAGAAGGTCGTGCACGACGAGGCGTTCCACATGAACTACACCCGCGCCCAGCTGCTCCGCGTCGCGCCCAAGGACCACGGGCGCCTGCTCTGGATGGCCCGCCTGCGCCGCCTGTGGTCGCTGTACCTGCGGTTCGCGGGGGCCCTGGCCGCCGTGATCGGCGCGGTGGTGCTGACCCTGCAGTACTTCATCCTGCTGCCGCCCTTCGCCCTGCTGGCCCGCCGCGCCTGGGCCCGCGAGCCCGAGGGCTGGACGCCGATCGCGCCCGAACGCAACGGCCAGGGCGGGCCCAGCCCGCTGAAACGGCAATACTAATGAAGATCCTCGGCATCTCGGCCCACTATCACGACTCCGCCGCGGCCCTGGTCGTCGACGGCCTGCCGGTAGGGGCGGTGCAGCAGGAACGCCTGTCGCGGCGCAAGAACGACGCGGCCTTCCCGCTCGAGGCGATCGAATGGTGCCTGGACCACGCCGGGCTGCAGCCCGAGGACCTCGACGCCGTGGTCTTCTACGAGCGGCCGATGCTGAAGTTCGACCGCATCCTGATCAGCGCCCTGCGCGCCTTCCCCCACGGCCGCGCCGCCTTCGCCCACGCCATGAAGAACAGCCTGGGCGAAAAAGCCTGGGTGCGCGGCCTGATCACCGCCCAGCTGGGCGTGCCCCGCGACCGGATCCTGTTCACCGAGCACCACCAGTCGCACGCCGCCGCGGCCTTCCTGACCGCCCCCACCCGCCGCGCGGCGATCATGACCACCGACGGGGTCGGCGAATGGGCCACCCTGACCGTCGGGCGGGGCGAGCGGCCGGCCGGCGGCCCGATCCGCATCGTCCTGGACCGCGAGGTGCGGTTTCCCCACTCGCTGGGCATGCTCTACTCGACCTTCACCGCCTATCTCGGCTTTTCGGTCAACGAGGGCGAGTACAAGGTCATGGGCCTGGCCGCCTATGGCCGCCCGACGATGGCCGACCAGGTCCGCAAGGTCATCCGCCGCACCAGCGACGGCGCCTTCGCGCTGGAGCTGGACTATTTCGCGTTCCACACCACGGTCGCCCAGTCCTACTCCAGACGGTTCGTCGACCTGTTCGGACCGCCGCGCCAGGCCTATGAGCCCATCGACCTGGCGACGCCCGAAGGCCGCCGCTTCGCCGACATCGCCGCCAGCGTCCAGGCGGTGCTGGAGGAGATCCTGGTCGACATGACCCGCGGCCTGCACGCCGAGACCGGCCTGCCCGACCTGTGCCTGGGCGGCGGGGTGGCGCTGAACGGCGTGGCCAACGCCCGCATCCTGGCCGAGTCCGGCTTCGAGCGGGTGTTCGTGCCGCCCGCCCCGGGCGACGCCGGCTCGGCCCTGGGCGCGGCGCTGTACGCCGACCGCATCCATTTTTGCAATCCCGACCGCGACGTGCCCGACCATCCGTTCTGGGGTCCGTCGATCGACGACGACGAGCTGGCCCGCCTGGCCGGCGAGGACGGCCTGCCGGCCGCGACCCTGAACGACGCGGCCCTGGTCGAACAGACCGCCGACGACCTGGCCGCCGGCAAGGTGGTCGGCTGGATGGAGGGCGCGACCGAGTTCGGCCCCCGGGCCCTGGGCCACCGCAGCATCCTGACCGCCCCGCACGACGTGGCCCTGCGCGACCGGCTGAACCGCGACATCAAGTATCGCGAGGAGTTCCGCCCCTTCGCCCCGGTCGTGCCGATCGAGGCGGCCGACCGCTATTTCCAGCTGCCGCCCGGCGGGGCGCGGCTGGCGCGGTTCATGTCCGGCGTCTTCCCGGTGCGCCCCGAATGGCGCGAGCGGTTGGCGGCGGTCACCCATGTGGACGGCACCGCCCGGGTGCAGGCCCTGGAACGGTCGATGGCCCCGCGCCTGCACGACCTGCTCGAGGCCTACGGCCGCCGCTCGGGCCTGCCCGTGCTGCTGAACACCTCGTTCAACCTGGCCGGCGAGCCGATCGTCAACCGGGTGGTCGAGGGCTATTCGACCTTCCGGCGCTCGGGGATCGACGTCCTGGTCGCCGGCCGCTGCCGCATCGTCAAGCGCGCCCGGGCGCGCACCTCCCTGATCGAAGAACTGGCCTGATGGAAGACCTGGCCTGATGGAAGAACTGGGCTGAATGAGGAACTGGCATGATCCGCCGTCGTGGACGCTTTCACCGCCAGATGATCGTGCTGAGCAGCATGGCCGGCTCGACCCTGGACCTGGTCCAGGGCCTGTGGCGCGGCCCGTCCGGCCGTCGCTGGCTGGTCCCGCTGGCGGTCTTCCTGTGCCTGACCGGGGCGGTGCTGATCCTGGCCGTCACCGTCGAGGCCCTGGCGCCGTTCGTCTACGCGATCTTCTGAGCGTGGAGGACGCCGCCGCCGCCCTGCGCGCCCTGCTGGCCTGCCCGGCCTGCGGGGGCGCCCTGGCGGCGGACTGGAGCTGCCGGGGCTGCGGGGCGCGCCACGTCGAGAGGGACGGCGTCGTCGACCTGCGCCGGCCGGCCGACGCCAGCACCCAGGCCGTGCGCGACTTCTACGAAAAGGCGCCCTTCCCCGGCTATCCGCCGCGCGACAGCCTGGACGGCTTGCGGGCCCGGGCCGAGCGCAGCCCGTTCGCCCGCCTGCTGGACCGCGCCGTCCCCGGCGACGCCCGGATCGTCGAGGTCGGCTGCGGCACCGGCCAGATGAGCCTGTACCTGGCCCGCGCCGACCGGCTGGTGGTCGGCGCCGACCTGACCCGGGCGTCCCTGGACCTGGGCGCCGCCGCCGCCCGCCGATTCGGGTCGAGGAACGTGCTGTTCGTCGAGACCGACCTCCACGCGCCGGGCCTGGCCGAGGGGGCCTTCGACGTGGTGGTCTGCCTGGGCGTGCTGCACCACACCCCCGATCCCCGGGCGGCCTTCGCCCGGCTCGCGCGGCTGGCCCGGCCCGACGGCGGCCTGATCGTGCTGGGCCTCTACAACGCCGTCGCCCGCCTGCCCCTGCGCCTGCGGCGGACCATCGCCCGCCTGACCGGCTTTCGCTGGATCCCCTTCGACCCGGTGCTGCGCGCCCGCGCCGCCGAGCCCGACCGCCACGCCGCCTGGCTGCGCGACCAGTACCGCCACCCCGAGGAGCACCGCCACACCCATGGCGAGGTGTTGAAGTGGTTCGCCGAGAACGGCGTCGACTACGTCCGGGCCTATCCCAGCACGGTGATCGGCGACGAACCGGAGGACCTGTTCGAACCGGCCGCCGACAACTGGAGCCCCGAGGCCTGGCTCAGCCAGGTGGGCTGGATGAAGACCCTGGGGCCGGAGGGGGGCCTGTTCGTGATGGTGGGGCGCGTAAGCCCCGCGGAACACCCGCTTGCCCCCACCTGACCGCTTCGTGGTCACGGCTTAACGACGGGTGTTCGATGGGCGCACGGCCCCCTCCGGCCCTCCGGGCCACCTCCCCCAGAGGGGGAGGAGCTATGAACGCCTCGCCAGATGCTCCCCCTCTGGGGGAGCTGTCGCGAAGCGACAGAGGGGGTCGCGCGCACGGCTTGGCCGCCACGCGCTTTCGCTGCGATGGGATGGGGAGGGTTGCGAAGCGCCCGGGCCTCGCCCGGAGGATTTGCAGTTGATGTACCGTTTCGACGAAGTCAGGCGCTTCGCGTGGAGCCGTTATCCGCAAGGCCGGGGCGCGCGGGCCTTTTCCGCCCTTCACCCCACCCGGTTGTTCCCGCTGGATCTGTGCACCGCTTGATTTCAGAGGCGGGAGTGAGCCAACCAGGACCGGAGCGAACCCCACGACGGGCGGAGCCTTCCAGCGCGAAGACCCCGATGGGCGAGCTTACGTCCCTCGCCCTCTGATTAAGCTCGCCGACCGCAAACTCACGCGCCGCCGACAAGCCCCGCTCGTCCACCCCTGAAGACCGCATCGGTCGCTGGCCTCGCGCCCTCCCCGTGCCTTCAGGTGAGGTCA
>NZ_FORN01000092.1 GCF_900114015.1 Caulobacter sp. UNC279MFTsu5.1
TGCAGTCCTGGGAAGCCGAGGAGATCGCCTGGCACCAGGTCGGCCACGCCGACGGCGATGGCTGGTCCGCCGACCCGGCCACGGCCGACGGCCTGATGACCTACGGCCCCTACGCCACCAACACCCCGGTCGGGGACAATGTCGCGGTCTGGAAACTGGCCCGGGGCGCCTCGACCCTGCCCGGCAGCCAACCCGTCGTCGTGCTGAGCGTCTTCGATTCCACCCAGTGGGACACGATCGCCAGCCGGACCATCACCCTGGCCGATTGGCCCGTGGCGTCGCGACCGGAATACTTCGCCGTGCCGTTCAACCTGCCGGCCGCGCGCAAGGGCCACTATCTGGAGTTCTACACCCGCTACGTCCCGTCGACTTCTGTGAAGCTCGACCGGATCGGCCTGGCCCTGCCCACCCCGACCGGCGCCCAGGCGGGCGCGACGACGACCAGCTGGGAGGCGGAAGGGGCGGCCATCGGCCATATTGTCGGTTTCGCCGAGGGCGACGGCTGGGCCGCCAGCACCGCCAGCGGGGCCGGCTTCATGACCTATGGGCCGTATGTCGGTTCCCTGACCGCGGGCGAGCACACCGCCCTGTGGACCCTGATGATCGACAACAACGACTATGACGAGCTGCCGATCGTGCGGCTGGAGGTCTATGACGCCACCCTGGGCGACGTGATCACCGACCGCACCCTGACCCGCCAGGCCTGGGCCTTGGCGATGCAGCACGAGACCTTCGGCGTGCCCTTTACGCTGGACGCCTCGCGCGCGGGCCATCCCATCGAGTTCAGGACCCACTTCCAGCCCCGCGCCTATGTCCGCGTCGACAAGGTCGGGGTGCGGTGATGGGGCGGGGATCAAGAACCAGGGCGGGCGTGGGCGACGTGATGAGTGCGGGTATGAGGTCGGATGCGATGACCTGCTTTGCGATGGACGCGGCCCACGCCGCGCGGCGCCTGGCCCTGACTCTGGCCGCGAGCGCCGTGCGGAGCAAGACCTGCTTCCAGGCGGTGAGCCCTCCTGCGGCCTGGACGCCCCGGAAACGGCTCAAGCCGCGGCAAAATCGTATGTGTTTCCCTTTCTGGGCCTCACGCCTCACGCTAGGCGGCGTTCTAGCGCTTGGCGTCAGTCTCGCCGGCTCCTACAGCTACGCTCAGGCGACAATCGAGCCGCCCAAGCCGTTCAACCCGACCGACGCCAACGGCGTGGATCTGCAGAGCGGTTCGATACTGATGAGCTCGCCGACCATCTCGATCGGGCCCAAAGAGGGCGGGCTCAGCTATTCGGCGACCTACGACACCGCCGTGCGAGCTTGGCGCCACAGCACCTTCGGCGGCGTGAATGGACCAACCGGAAAGCCCGGAGGACCGGCCTATCCGCACACCACGGCCACAGTGATGGGCCAGTCGATGACCTTCGCCCAGGCCGATGGCGTTGGGGCCTATCTGCCCGTCGACAATCCCGGCGCCTCGATGGCGATCGTGGCCAATTATCCCGTGCTGACCTTGAGCGATGGCACGGTGGTGCAATTCAACGCGCCTGCCACCCTGGGCCTGTACCTGGCCAACAAGGGTCAGGTCGCCAAGATCACCAAGCCTAATGGGGAGGTGACCACTTTCACCTACAACTCGACCAAGCTCATTCAATCGATCACCAACAACCGCGGCTATCAACTGCACTTCGACTACGACCCGGCTGACTGGACGCGGCTGGCCAAGGTGACCGCGCTGAACAACGCCATCGACGCCTGCGATCCAGGCGCGGTGACGTGTTCGTTCAGCCGCACTTGGCCGAGCCTGACCTTCGGCGTGATCGGAAGCGAGCAGAACGTAACCGACGCGCTTGGCCAAACCACCCGGTTCTTCTTCACCAACAACCAGCTGACCGGCATCCGCAAACCATCCAGCACCAGCGGACAGGATGTGACGATCGCCTGGGGCGCGGCCTATCCGGCCATCGGCAAGATCGTTTCCATCACCAACGCCGCGGGCAAAGCCTGGTCATACGTCTATGGCTCGGCGCCGCCAGAGCCAGCCCCGTCGATCTACACCGTCGACACCACCATCACCGACCCGCTGAACCACACCCGGACTATCACCATCAAGACGATGGACGACGGCTACGAGCTTCCGTTCAGCCGGCTCAGCGGGGTGACCGACCCGCTCGGTAAGACGACCAGCTATAACTACGGTCAGCAAGGTCTACTCACGAGCATCGTGCGGCCAGAGGGCGATGCCGACCAATACGCCTATGATGACCGGGGCAATATCCTTAACTACTACAAATCACCCAAGCCCGGCTCTGGCCTGGCGGCCGTCACCATGACCGCCGCCTATCCGGCCAATTGCACGGCGTCGGACGTCAACGCCAAGACCTGCAACAAGCCGACCTCGGTGACGGATTTCCGGGGCAATACGACCAGCTACACCTACGATCTCGCCCATGGCGGGGTGCTGACGGAGACCTCCCCCGAGCCGACCTCAGGGGCGATGCGGCCGCAGACCCGCACCGCCTACGCGTCGTACTACGCCTGGTACAAGAACAGCGCCGGGACCATTGTCCAGGCGGCGGCGCCGATCTATCTGCCGACCGCGACCTCGCAATGCACCTCAGGGCCGTGGGAGTGCATCGGTTCGGCGCTGGAGGCCAAGACCATCATCGGTTACCAGGCGGGAAGCGTCGGCCTGGCCAGCAACCTGCTGCCGCTGACGACGACCAGCGGCTCGGGCGATGGAGCGCTGAGCGCGATCACGACGATGACCTACGATGCGTATGGCAATCTGGAGACCGTCAATGGGCCTCTGGCCGGCGCGGCCGACGCCACCCGGACCTATTATGACCTGATGCGCCAGGTGGTCGGCGTGATCGGTCCCGACCCGGACGGGACCGGCGCGCTGCTCTACCGGGCCAGCCGCACCACCTACGCCGCCGATGGCCAGGTCACCTCGGTCGAGACCGG
>NZ_FORN01000044.1 GCF_900114015.1 Caulobacter sp. UNC279MFTsu5.1
GGTTTCTCCCGAAAGGGATCGAGACCGGGTCCGGCTAAGCCTCAACAGGGCTGCCCACCGGACGCTGGCGGAAAACGACCGCGCGGAGCGATCGGGCTTCGTCGAAACGGTAACTATCAAAAAACTCCGGACGATGTCCGGCGCTCCGCGACCCTTTCCATCCACTCACAGCGAAAGCGTGAGGACGACAGATCGCGCCGGTGAACACTTGCCCCCACCTGGCGGCTTCGCCGCCTGTCCGCCCCCAGAGGGGGCGGAGCCTTCGCACCGGCGCTCTTCCCCCTCTGGGGGAAGACGACCGCGAAGCGGTCCGTAGGGGGCAAGCGTTAGCCGCTACCCCTCGGCCCGATGCACCACCCGCCCGTCGACGATCGTCATCAGCACCTGGCCCTGCAGCCGGCGTCCGTCGAACGGCGAGTTCTTGGACTTCGACAGCAGCTTGCCGGCGTCGATGATCAGCGGGGCGTCCAGGTCGCACAGCACCAGGTCGGCCGGGGCGCCGGGCGCGATGCGGCCCGACTGCAGGCCGATCAGGGCGGCCGGGGCCAGGGTGACGGCGCGGATCAGGTCGACCAGGGCCAGGCGCTCGTCGTGATACAGCGACAGCAAGGCCGGCAGCAGGGTCTCCAGGCCCACCGCGCCGGGGGCGGCCTCGTCGAACGGCAGGCGCTTGTCCTCGGCCGGGGCCGGGGCGTGGGCCGAGACGACGATGTCGATCAGGCCGCCGGCCAGGGCCTCGATCAGCGCCTGGCGGTCGTCCTCGCCGCGCAGGGGCGGGGTGACCTTGGCGAAGCTGCGATAGTCGCCGATGTCCAGCTCGTTGAACGACAGGTGGTTGATCGACACCGAGGCGTGGATCCGCAGGCCCTTGGCCTTGGCGCGGGCCAGGGTCTCCAGGGCCTGGGCGCTGGTGACCTGGTCGACCAGCAGCCTTCCGCCCGTCGCTTCCAGAAGCGCCACGTCGCGCTCGAGCATGATCCGCTCGGCCATCGGCGAAATCGACGGCAGGCCCATGCGCCCGGCGAACTCGCCGCCGGTCGCCGCCCCGCCCTTCGCCAGCCACGGGTCCATCGGCCGGTGGGCCAGCAGGGTGTCGAAGCCGCGGGCGTAGGTCAGGATGCGCTGCATCACCTTGCTGTCGACGATCGGCCGGTCGGCGTCGGTCACATAGACGCAGCCGGCCTCGCGCATCAGGCCGATCTCGGCCATCTGCTCGCCCTTCAGCCCTTTGGTCGCCGCGCCGGCGCACAGGATGCGGGCGGCGTCGATGTCGCGCGAGCGGCGCAGGATGAAGTCGACCACGCTGGGATCGTCGACGGCCGGGTCGGTGTCGGGCTGGACGACGAAGCTGGTCACCCCGCCGGCCGCAGCGGCCCGGGCGGCGCTGGCCAGGGTCTCCTTGGTCTCGGCCCCGGGCTCGCCGGTCTTGACCCGCAGGTCGATCAGGCCGGGGGCCAGCATGGCCCCGCCGCAGTCGACGACGCGGACGTCCTTGGAAAGCTTGCCGAACTCGCGGTCCTTGGCGACGTCGGCGATCACGCCCTCGGAGACAATGACGCCCCCGGGGCCGTCATAGCCGCTCTCGGGATCGACCAGCCGGGCGTTGATCAGGGCGAGGGGCGGGGATGAGCTTGTCACTTGCCGTGCTCCTCGAGCCGATGCGCCAGCGAGGCCAGCACCGCCATGCGGGCGGCGACGCCCATCTCGACCTGGTCCTGGATCAGGCTGATCTCGGGATCGTCGGCGACGTCGGAATCGATCTCGACCCCCCGGTTCATCGGTCCCGGGTGCATGACCTTGGCCTTCGGCGCGGCCTTGGCCAGCTTTTCGCGGTCCAGGCCGTAGAAGCGGAAATATTCGCGGGTCGAGGGCACGAAGGCGCCCTGCATGCGCTCCAGCTGCAGGCGCAGCATCATCACCACGTCGGCCCCGGCCAGACCGGCCTTCATGTCGTGATGGACGGTGACGCCCCAGCGCTCGGCCTGGGCCGGCATCAGGGTGGGCGGGCCGACCAGCCGGACGCTGGCGCCCAGCGTATGCAGCAGGGCGACGTTCGAGCGGGCCACGCGGCTGTGCAGCACGTCGCCGCAGATCGCCACGGTCAGGCCCGAGACCCGGCCGAAGGCGCGGCGGATCGACAGGGCGTCCAGCACCGCCTGGGTCGGATGCTCGTGCTGGCCGTCGCCGGCGTTGATCACGCTGCCGCTGACCTTCTGGCTGAGCAGGCTGGCGGCGCCCGACGAGGCGTGGCGCACCACCAGCAGGTCGGGCCGCATGGCGTTCAGGGTCACGGCCGTGTCGATCAGGGTCTCGCCCTTGGTGATCGACGAGGTGCGCGGGCTCATATTGACGACGTCGGCGCCCAGGCGCTTGCCGGCGATCTCGAAGCTGGACTGGGTGCGGGTGCTGTTCTCGAAGAACAGGTTCATCAGCGTCCGCCCCTTGAGCAGGTCGAGGGACTTGGTCGTCTGGCGATTGAGGGCCACGAAGGCGTCGGCCAGGTCCAGCAGCTCGGTGGCCTGCAGGGCGTTCAGGTCGCCGGCCGACAGGAAGTGGCGGCGGGGGAACGAGAAGATGCGCTCGCGGATCGTCTCGATCGGCGCGGCGGGCTCATGGGGCGGGGGCTTGGCCGTCATGAGTGGGCGTCATACGGGGCTTTGGGCGGGGAGGGAAGGATTCGTCAGTCGCCGTGCGTCCTTCGAGGCCCGCTGCGCGGGCGCCTCAGGATGAGGAATTCAGGTGCAAAGCTCCTCATCCTGAGGTGCGAGCCGCAGGCGAGCCTCGAAGGACGCAGGGTGCTAAAACCCCTTGCCCGCCGCCTCGTTGATGCCCCGGATCCGCTCCAGCGCCCCCTGCAGGATCCAGCCGGCGGCCATCTTGTCGACGACCTCGGCGCGGCGCTTGCGGTTGACGTCGTGCTCGTCGATCAGCACCCGGGTCACGGCGGCCGTCGACAGGCGCTCGTCCCAGAAGGTGATCGGCAGGTCGGGGTTCAGGCGCAGCAGGTTGCGGCCCAGCGCCCGGTTGGACTGGCAGCGCACGCCCTCGGTGCCGTCCATGTTCATCGGCAGGCCGATGACGATGCCGACGGCCTTGCGGCTGTCCATCAGCTGGAACAGGGTCTTGGCGTCGTCGCTGAATTTGCCCTTCTTGATCAGGGCCAGGGGGCTGGCGACGGTCAGGGTGACGTCCGAAACGGCCACGCCGATGGTCTTCTCGCCCGGGTCCAGGCCGACGATCGGCTTGTAGTCGGGGATGGCGGCGGCGAATTCGGCGATGTCGAGAACGGGCATTTGTCCTCATACCACGGGGAACCGCTTGTCAAAGCGCCCCTCGCACGGCTAACCCACACGCTCGAATTTCAGGAGGCCCCCATGGCCATTGACGCCGCCACCGTGCGGAAGGTCGCGCGGCTCGCCCGCATCGCCGAACCCGAAGAGCGCATCGAGGCCCTGGCCCAGGAGCTCAACGGCATCATGACGTGGATCGAGCAGCTGGCCGAGGTCGACACCGACGGCGTCGAGCCGCTGACCAGCGTGGTGCACGCCGGCCTGCCGCTGCGCGACGACGTGGTGACCATGGGCGGCGACGCCGACATCGTCACCGGCAACGCCCCCAAGTCGGCGGGCGGCTTCTTCGTGGTTCCGAAGGTGGTTGAGTAGACATGGCTTCGCTGACCTCCCTGACCCTCAAGGGCGCGCTGGACGGGCTGGACGCCGGGGACTTCACCTCGGTCGAGCTGACCCAGGCCCATGTCGAGGCCGTCGAGGCCGCCCGCGGCCTGAACGCCTTCCTGGTCGAGACGCCTGAACGGGCCCTGGCGATGGCCGCCGCCTCCGACGCCCGGCGCGCGCTGGGCGCCGCCGGTCCGCTGGACGGGATCCCGCTGGGCATCAAGGACCTGTTCTGCACCGAGGGCGTGCCGACCACGGCCGCCTCGCGCATCCTCGAGCCGTTCGTCCCGCGCTACGAGTCGACCGTCACCAGCCAGCTGTGGCGCGACGGGGCGGTGATGCTGGGCAAGCTGAACCTGGACGAATTCGCCATGGGCTCGTCCAACGAGACCAGCGCCTATGGCCCGGTGGTCAACCCCTGGCGCAAGGCCGGCTCGAACCAGGCCTTGACCCCCGGCGGCAGCTCGGGCGGCAGCGCCGCGGCCGTGGCCGCCGACCTGTGCCTGGGCGCCACCGCCACCGACACCGGCGGCTCGATCCGCCAGCCGGCCTCGTTCACCGGCACGGTCGGCATCAAGCCGACCTACGGCCGTTGCTCGCGCTGGGGCACGGTGGCCTTCGCCAGCTCGCTGGACCAGGCGGGGCCCATCGCCAAGACCGTCGAGGACGCGGCGATCCTGCTGACCTCGATGTCGGGCCACGACCCCAAGGACTCCACCAGCCTGGACGTGCCGGTGCCCGACTTCGCCGCCTTCGTCGGCAAGTCGGTCAAGGGCCTGCGGATCGGCGTGCCCAAGGAATACCGCGTCGACGGCATGCCCGCCGAAATTCAAAAGTTGTGGGACGATGGCGTCGCCTGGCTGAAGGAGGCCGGCTGCGAGATCGTCGAGATCAGCCTGCCGCACACCAAGTACGCCCTGCCGGCCTATTACATCGTGGCCCCGGCCGAGGCCTCGTCGAACCTGGCCCGCTACGACGGCATGCGCTACGGCCTGCGGGCCGAGGGCGCCAACCTGACGGAAGTCTACGAGAACACCCGCGCCCAGGGCTTCGGCGACGAGGTCAAGCGCCGCATCCTGATCGGCACCTACGTGCTGTCGGCCGGCTATTACGACGCCTACTACCTGAAGGCCCTGAAGGTGCGCCGCCGCATCGCCGAGGATTTCGACAACGCCTGGCGAATGTGCGACGCCATCCTGACCCCGACCGCCCCGTCGGCGGCGTTCGGCCTGGGCGAGAACAGCAACGACCCGATCGCCATGTACCTGAACGACGTGTTCACGGTGACGACGAACCTGGCGGGCCTGCCGGGCCTGTCCCTGCCCGCCGGCCTGGACGCCGACCGCCTGCCGCTGGGCCTGCAGATCATCGGCAAGCCGCTGGACGAGGGCACGGTGTTCTCGGTGGCCGGCGCGATCGAGAAGGCCGCCGGCTTCAAGGCCAAGGCCGACAAGTGGTGGTGATCCGCCGCTAAGCTTCGGACAGGAAAAGGGCGGCCCCGCGAGGAGCCGCCCTTCTTTACGCTACGCTACTGACAACTACATCGGAGTGTCCGGCGTGACGGGAACGGCCGCCGGAGCGGGCGTCGGGGCCGGAGCCGGGGCGGCCGGGGCGGCGATCACCGGGGGCGGAGCCGGAGCGGCGACCGGCGCCGGAACCGTCGCGCTGACGTTCTCCGAGGCCGAGGCGGCGTCGGGCGCGGTCTGCGGGGCCGCGCGGCGGGCTGGGGCGGCGCGACGCGCCGGCTGGGTCACGCGCGGCGGCGGAGCCGTTTCGGCGCGAGCGACTTGCGTCGGCGCCGGGGTCGCGGCGGGCGCCAGCGGGGCGGGCGTCGGCATCGGGGCCGGCGGCTGGGCGGTCGGCAGCGGCTGCGCCGTGGCCACCTTGGCGGGCGGCGCCTCGTCGACGGTCGGGGTCTGGGCCGGTTGGCTCATCAGCCCCCAGGCCAGGCCGCCGGCGACGATGGCCAGCACCGGCAGGCCGATCATCAGGGGCAGGTGCGAAGACTTCTTCGCGGTCTTGCGAGCATAGACCGGCGCATCCGGAAAGAGCGGTGAGTTTTCCGTGCTGGTCGCCGGCGCGATATAAGGTTCGCCGGCGCCGAGGTTCAGAACAGCCATGATTTCCTCCTGAGCGATATTCGTGTTCGGAGAGTCAACGGAGGGGTTCTGCAGCGGTTCCGGTTGGCCAGGAATGACCTTCGTAATGCCTAGAAGCGGTCATTTTTCGATTTGAGCGAAAGGATCGTCTCAGCGATCGCTCGGCGATCTTTCCCTCCCCCTTGCGGGGAGGGTGGCCCCGGAGGGGGCGGGTTGGGGATCAGGCTACGAGCGTTCAATGGGCGAGGACTTGGCGGAAGGCGATGAGCGGACAAGAAGTTCGTCTGTGGGTGCGGCTGCGGGCCTTGAGAGCGGAAGGCTTCCACTTTCGGAGACAGCCCGGCGCTGCTGGGTTGCTATCCGGATTTCATCTGCCTGAACCGACGCCTCGTCGTGGAAGTGGATGGACCTCACCACGAGGAACTGGAACAGGCTGCTCACGACGCCCGCCGGGACCAAGTTTTCCGTCGCTCGGGCTTCCAAACCTTGCGCTTTCCGACCCGTGCGGTGCATGAGGATATCGACGCGGTCATGGGCGTGATTTGTCAGGCCTTGAGCGCAGCGAGCCCCACCCGACCCCTTCGGGGCCACCCTCCCCACGAGGGGGAGGGAAGGGAACTAAGTTAGTGGCCACCCGATGCGGCCAGGAATTGAGACATGACCGAAACCGCCTCTTCCAAAGTGATCCAAGGCCGCACGGGCCCTTGGGAAATCGTTCTCGGCCTCGAGGTCCACGCCCAGGTCGCCAGCGTGTCCAAGCTGTTCTCCGGCGCCGCCGTCGGCTTCGGCGCGGGGCCGAACCAGCAGGTCAGCCTGGTGGACGCGGCCATGCCCGGCATGCTGCCGGTCCTGAACCGGTTCTGCGTCGAGCAGGCGGTGAAGACCGGCCTGGGCCTGAAGGCCCAGATCAACCTGAAGAGCCGCTTCGACCGCAAGAACTACTTCTATCCCGACCTGCCGCAGGGCTATCAGATCAGCCAGTTCGACCAGCCGATCGTCGGCGAGGGCGTGGTCAGCGTCGAACGCGACGACGGCACGACCTTCGACGTGCGCATCGAGCGCCTGCACCTGGAGCAGGACGCCGGCAAGTCGCTGCACGACCAGGACCCGAACGCCACCTATGTGGACCTGAACCGCGCGGGCACGGCGCTGATGGAGATCGTCTCTCGGCCCGACATGCGCAGCTCGGAAGAGGCCGCCGCCTACGTCAAGAAGCTGCGGACGATCCTGGTCTATCTGGGCACCTGCGACGGCGACATGGAGAAGGGCAACCTGCGCGCCGACGTCAACGTCTCGGTCTGCCGCCCGGGCGACTACGAGAAGTACCGCGCGACCGGCAGCTTCAGCCACCTGGGCACGCGTTGCGAGATCAAGAACGTCAATTCGTATCGCTACATCCAGCAGGCCATCGAGTACGAGGCTCGTCGCCAGATCGAGATCCTGGAGGACGGCGGCAAGATCGACCAGGAGACCCGGCTGTTCGACCCGAACAAGCTGGAGACCCGGTCGATGCGGAGCAAGGAAGAGGCGCACGACTATCGCTACTTCCCCGATCCGGACCTGCTGCCGCTGGTGCTGGACCCGGCCTGGGTTAAGGCGATCGAGGACACCCTGCCGGAACTGCCGGACGCCAAGAAGCAGCGGCTGCAGAGCCAGTACGGTCTGTCGGCCTACGACGCCGGCGTGCTGATCATCGAGGCCGACCGCGCCGACTATTTCGAGGCCGCCGCGAAAGGCCGCGACGCCAAGCTGGTGTCCAACTGGGTGACCAACGAGCTGCTGTCGAAGCTGTCGGCCGGCGGCCACGAGATCGCCCGGTCGCCGCTGCCGCCCGAGGACATCGCCCAGTTGGTCGAGCTGATCGAGAACGGCACTATCTCGTCGAAGATCGCCAAGGAGGTCTTCGAGCACATGTGGGCCGGCGAGGGCCGTCCCGCCCAGATCGTCGAGGCGCGCGGCCTAGTCCAGATCAACGACACCGGCGCCATCGAGGCGGCGATCGACAAGCTGATCGCGGCCAACCCCGACAAGGCCGAGGCCGTGAAGGAAAAGCCCCAGGCCATCGGCTGGTTCGTGGGTCAGGTGATGAAGGAGACCGGCGGTAAGGCCAATCCGGCCACCGTCAACGAACTGCTGCGGAGCAAGCTGGGGCTGTAGGGTCTCTGCGTCCTTCGAGGCTCGCCTGCGGCTCGCCCCTCAGGACGAGGACGGTGGATTGCTCCTGAATTCTCCTGAGGCGCCCGCATGGCGGGCCTCGAAGGACGCAGGACGTCGCAACGACAAGGGGCCCGCCGCTCGCGCGACGGGCCCTTTTTCACGAACGAAGCGCCGGCCTTACGGCTTGGGCGTGTCCGTGGTCGGGGCGGCGGCCGGATCGGAGGCCTCCGCCGGCTTGTGGTGCTTTTTGCTCTTCTTCTCGGGCTTGGCGTCGGCGGCCGGCGCCGAGGCGTCGGTCGAGGGATCCGAAGCCGTGGCCGAGCTCGGCGTGCCGCTGGCGCCGGCGCTGTCGGCGCTGGAGGACGGGGTGGAGGCGGCCGCCGGGTCCGTGCCGTAGGACGGCGACGTCGTGGACGAGGAGGGCGCGCTTTGCGTGGTCTGGGCCGTCGGATCGGTGGGCGCGGTCTGCTGAGCCAGGGCCGACCCGGCAAAGCCGGCAAGGGTCAGTGCGGCGACGGCGGCCGTGAGGCGGAGCTTGGTCATGGAAGCGTCTCGTTACTGTCGCGTCGGAAAGTGACACGGCCGGCACGCTGACCTGCGAATGCGGTCGGAATAACTCGCCAATCGGGCGATTCCGTCGCATACGCGGCCAGGATGTGGCGAATGGCGACGCTTACCAAGAGTTTTAGAAAGCATCGCCAAACGCGTCAGGTGGACATCGCCTAGTTGTTGATGATGTCGAAGATCAGTCCGGTGGCGATCGCCGCCAGAACGTAGTCGTTACCGGCGCGATACCAGTAGTATCCGCGGGGCGGCGGACGCAGGCGATAGTATCCGTAGTCGTAGATGATATAGTTGTCGCCACGATAGTAGGGCGGCAGGTAACCGCCGCGTCGCCAGGCGTTGTAGCCAGGACGATATCCGGGGTGGCCGTAATAATGGGGGGGCGGCGCGCCGTAGCTCCAACGGTTGTTGTAGTAGTAGCCGTTGTAACGGCGGTCGTCCCAGCGGTCGCGGCGATCCCAGCCGTTGTGGCGGCCGTTGTCGTGGCGGCCGTCCCAACGCCCACCGCGATCGCGATCGTCCCAGCGGCCGCCATGGCGATCGCCACGATCGCCACGATCGTCGCGATGGTCCCAACGGCCGCGGTCTTGGGCGGATGCGTCGCTCGCGGCGACGGCCATCGGCCCGGCGACGGCGGCCACGGCGGCGATGGTGAGCAACAAGCGCTTCATATCCGACGTCTCCTTCTTCGGACGGCGGTCTTGCGACCGCCGGGTCCCTCGACCTTGAAGACAGTCTCCGCCGCGGCGGCTGAACCTGATCTGAACGGCGCCGTCAGGCTGGAGCAGAGGCGGGCTTGGCGCGAGGCCATAGCGGAACCATGTTGGTGGCCAAATGAAACGCTTCAGGGAGCGCGTCGATGAGCCGTCCGATCGAACTGTACTACTGGCCCACGCCCAACGGCTGGAAGATCTCCATCGCCCTGGAGGAGATGGGCCTGCCCTACACGATGATCCCGGTGAACATCGGGGCGGGCGAACAGTTCAAGCCGGACTTCCTGGCCATCAGCCCCAACAACCGCATGCCGGCCATCGTCGATCCCGACGGTCCCGACGGCCAGCCGATCTCGGTGTTCGAATCCGGGGCCATCCTGCAGTACCTGGGCCGCAAGACCGGCCGGTTCTACGGGACGAGCGAGCGCGAGCGGGTCGAGATCGACCAGTGGCTGATGTGGCAGATGGGCGGCCTTGGGCCGATGGCCGGCCAGACCCACCACTTCCGCCAGTACGCCGCCGCCATCGTCAGCGACCAGCGCCAGATCGCCTATGGCGCCATCCGCTACACCAACGAGACGCACCGGCTGTACGGCGTGCTCAACAAGCAGCTGGACGGGAAGGATTTCGTCTGCGGCCAATTGTCCATCGCCGACTTCGCCTGCTGGGGATGGGTTGTTCCGTGGAAAAACCAGGGCATCATCCTGGAGGAGTTTCCGCATCTGAAGGCCTGGTTCGAGCGCATGGGCGCCCGCGAAGCCGTCGATCGGGGCTTCAGGCTGGGGGCGGAACTGCGGCGCCAGGCCCTGCAGGCCCCCGGAAAAGCGCAGGAAGAGGCCCGAAAGGTGCTGTTCGGCCAGCGCGCGCGTTAACGCGCTGTATACGGCAGTTTACATTTAGTAACACCCGTGAATGCGACGTAATGTCTCTAAACGATTTATGTATTCGTGCCTTGGATTCATGATGTCCTTGCCCTTAACTATATGTTCAGTGGCGATGGACTTTTCTGTTCTCAAGCCAAGCGGAGCCGAAACGGCGAGGCGGGCTGGAAAGGGAATTGAGCCATGATGATGAGTATCGAACCGCCGGCCGCCATCCACGGGATTCCGCTGCCGACCATCGACACCTCGGGCGACGAGCTGTTCCGCATGGGCCTGCTCTATTCGACCGGCCAGGGCGGCGCGCCGCTGGACTATGTTTCGGCCCACATGCTGTTCAACCTGGCCGCCATGCGCGGTTCGGTCGAAGCCAAGGTCTATCGCAAGGAAATCTCGCAAGAGATGGCCAGCGAGGACGTCGCCGAAGCCCAGCGCCAGGCGCGCGAATGGCTGGCCCACGGCTGAGCCTGAAAAGGCTCAGTCGCGTTTTCCCTGAAGGCGCGTGAAGGGCTTCAGTTTCCGCTGAAGCCGTTGATCGCGTAGCTGAAGCTGATCGGCAGCAGGTCGCGGAAGTACTGCTGCATGAACAGGCCCGCTTCGGACACCCCGCTGCGCGGCACATAGACCACGTCGAACCGGCGCAGCGGCACCAGGTCCGCCCGGCCGTTGGTCATCCCCGACAGCAGGTTCGCCGTGCGCAGCATGGCCCGGCCGTTGGGGCCGCGACGAATGATCACCACCGACGTGCGCTTGGCCGAGGTCTTGAACCCGCCGGCCTGGATGATGGCCCGCAGCGCGTCGCTGTCGCCGGCCATGTCGAAGGCGCCCGGATTGCCGACCTCGCCGCCCACGAACACCTTCAGCGGGGCCGTCGACTTGATCGACACCTGCACCTGCGGCCGCAGCAACTGGCTGGAATAGGCCTGGGTGATCGAGGCCTCCAGTTCGCCGATCGTGCGGTCGGCCGCCATCACCGGCGCGATCAGCGGCAAAGCGACGCGGCCGTCGGGCTGGACCACCACGGACTTGTTCAGCTCGACCGCCGAGGGCACGCTCACCTCCAGCTCGTCGCCGGGATAGAACCGGTAGTCGGGCTCCTGATCCGACCAGTCGGCATAGCCGATATCGGAGAAAGTGGCCGTCGGACGGGCCGCGGGCGTGATCGGCTCGCGATCCACGTGGCCGCAGGCCGCGAGACCGGTGGCCGCGAAGGGCAGGGCGAGAGCCGCCGTGAGGATGGTGCGCCTGTGCATGCGACAAGTCTTAACAGGAATGGGTAACGACTCCTTAAGCGCGCTCCGACCAGGGTGAGGCTGAGATTGAACCCATCGGATTCGCATGTCGACGACGAGCGCCTGGACCAGCGTGCCGCATGACCCGCCGTCGCGTAGCGACTGGGCGGCGCGCGCCCGCTATGCGCCTACCGACTTCGTCACCCTGCTGTGGCGCGAGCGCTGGCTGATGCTGGGGGTGTTCCTGGCCATTTTCCTGCTGGGCCTGGCCTTCGCCACCACCATGAAGAAGACCTACACGGCCAGCTCCAGCCTGTTCGTCCGCCTGGGTCAGGAATATGTCTACGAGCCCAGGGCCGGCGACGCCGCCCGCGGCGCGGTGCCCGACGTCGACCAGGTGATCCAGTCGGAATCGGAGATTCTGGGCAGCGGCGAGCTGCGCGAGCGGGTGATCCGCAAGGTCGGCTTCGGCCGGATCTTCCCCGCCAGCGCCACGAAGTACGCCGTCGCCTCGCCCGAGGGGAAGCGCAAGCTGATGGCCGAGGGCCGCGACAGCCTGGCCCGCAACCTTAAGATCGAGACCGCTCCGGACAATTCGATCATCCGCCTGGCCTATTCCAACGGGGATCCGGAAGTCGCCGAGAAGGTGCTCAACACCCTGCTCGAGGAATATTTGATCTATCGCCGCAACCTCTTGATCGGCGGCGACAACAACGGGCTGGAGCGCCAGCGCGAGCTGTTCACCGAGAAGCTGGCCCAGACCGACGCGGCCTATCAGGCTTTCCTGTCGGGCAACGACATCGGCGACTTCACCGCCCAGAAGACCGCCCTGACCCAGCTGCAGGCCCAGGCCGAGTCCCAGAAATACGCCACCGAGGCCCAGCTGCAGGACCGCATGGGCCGCCTGGCCGCCGTCCAGGCCGAGCTGGCCAGAACGCCGACCGACATGGTGCTGTACCGCGACAGCGACATGTCGGCCTCCAGCAAGCTGGCCCAGTTGAAGCTGGACCGCGAAGGCCTGCTGGCTCGTTATCGCCCCGACGCCCAGCCGGTCCGCGACATCGAGGCGCAGATCGCCCAGCTGGAGCAGGGCGTGTCATCGGGACGCACCAACGGCGAGGGCGCGCGGCGCAGCGGCCCCAACCCGATCTGGCAGACCCTGCAGTCCACCCGCAACGACCTGACCGCCGAGGTCGCCGCGCTTCGGCAGTCCCAGGCCGCCTACGCCCAGCAGGTGCAGGACGTGAACCAGCGCCTGCTGCGCCTGGCCGAGCTGGAGCCGACCTTCAACCAGCTGTCGCGCGACCGCGACGTGCTGTCGTCGAACGTCAAGGACTTCACGGTCAAGGAACAGCAGGACCAGGCCCAGCGGCAGATGTCGGCCGAGGGCAGCGACAACATCCGCATCGTCCAGCGCGCCGTGGCCCCGTCGACCGGCAAGAGCCTGAAGAAGCCGATCATCGTGCTGGCCTTCCTGTTCGCGGCCTTCACCGCCGCCTGCGCGGGCCTGGTGCGCATGCTGCTGCGGCCCGGCCTGCAGACCCCGGCCTCGGCGTCGCGCACCCTGGGCCTGCCGGTTCTGGCCACGGCCAACTACAAGCGCTGAGCGCTTTCGTCGCCTTTCGCGCGAGCGCGTTTGGGCCTTAAGGTAAACGGACTTCAACGCGCGGCGATTCGGCGAATGGTGGATTTGAACGTCGAGATGGCGGAGCTGTGGGGGAGCCTTGGCGCCCCCGCGCCCGGCCGCGCGCACGTCATCCAGTTCGTCGCCGCCCGGCGCGGCGAGGGGACCTCGACGGCGGCCCGCGAGTTCGCCCGTTTCGCCGCCAAGCGGGCCGGCCGCAAGACCTGGCTGATCGATCTGGATCTGGTCACCTCGCCGCAATACCAGGCCATCGCCGCCGATCCCGAGCGCTACGGCCAGCTGGGCAGCGGGGCCCCGGCCTCGCCCGACGGCTCGGCCTTCTTCACCGTCCAGCCGCCGGCGCCCAAGCCCGGCGGCGGCGTCTGGCCGGACGCCAAGTATCTGACGGCCCACAGCGTGGGCGGACCGCGCTTCTGGGTGACGCGCTTCAACCGCGAGGCCCTGCGCGGCCGCCAGAAGGTGCACATCCTGCCCGGCGTCGAATACTGGGCGGCGCTGCGCCGCCACGCCGAGATCATCGTCGTCGACAGCCCGTCGGCCGACCGCTCCCAGGCCGCCCTGACCCTGGCCCAGCACATGGACCAGACGGTGCTGGTGGTCAGCGCCCAGCAGCCCGACGTGCGGCCGCCGGGCCTGCTGCGCGACGCCCTGGCCTCGGCCGGCGGGCGCACGGCCGGCGTGTTCTTCAACCAGGCCTCGGTCCAGCCGCCGAAGTTCCTGAAGGCCATTCTGCCGTGAGGACTGGGCCGTGAGCGTCGTGCGTGGCGCGGCGCCCGTCGCGCCAGCCCGGTTGATGTTCTCGCAAATCGCGCTGTTTGGCCTGGCCGTTTTCGCCTTGCTGGTCTTCAGCGGCGGCTGGGAACTGCCGGCGGTCGGCGAGAACGCCACCGAGGCCGGCTCGGCCATCCTGCGCTTGGGCTATCTGCCCGCCTACGCCGCCGGCTTCGCCCTGATCGCCCTGCGGCCGGGCTCGACCCTGCGGGTGCTGATCCGCCAGCCCTTCCTGCTGGTCCTGCTGACGGTCGCCGTCGCCTCGATGTTCTGGTCGGTGAACCCCGACCAGACGGTGCGGCGCTGTTTCGCCCTAGTTTGCACCACTCTGGGCGGCGTGGCCCTAGCGGCGCGGTTCCGCTGGCCGCAGCTGGCCGAGGTGGTGGGCGCGGCCTTCGCGGTGCTGATCGTCGCCTGTTTCGTCGTCTGCCTGGCCGTGCCGCGCATCGGGGTGATGACCGAGCTGTTTCCCGGCGCCTGGCGCGGCCTGTGGCGCGAGAAGAACGGCCTGGGGGGGCTCATGGCGTTCGGTTTCTGCATCCTGTCGGCGGCGGCCCTGCTTAACCCCCGGCGCGCCCGGCTGTGGTGGGCCTTCGCGGGGCTGGCGGTGGTGCTGGTGCTGATGTCGACCTCCAAGACCTCCTTGGTCTCGCTGGTGTTGGGCGCGGGGGCCCTCGGCTTCGTGCTGGTGGCCCGCCGCGGCCCGGCCGTCGGCGCGGCGGCCACCTGGGCGGGAGTGACCGGCGTCGTTCTGCTGATCGCCTTCTCCCTGTTCGCCGCCGACGTGTTCTTCGCCATCCTCGGCAAGGACGCCACCCTGACCGGCCGCACCAAGATCTGGAGCGCGGTGATGCGCGAGATCGA
This sequence comes from Caulobacter sp. UNC279MFTsu5.1, assembly GCF_900114015.1. Classification (GTDB taxonomy): domain Bacteria; phylum Pseudomonadota; class Alphaproteobacteria; order Caulobacterales; family Caulobacteraceae; genus Caulobacter. Next base: position 14,598 of record NZ_FORN01000044.1, read on the forward strand.
GGACCGCCCCTGGCAGGGCTATGGCTACTCCGCCGTATGGGGCGACAAGAGCGGCTGGGGGCCGTTCGCCTGGATCAGCAAGAACGCCGGCTTCCAGGCCCAGCACGCTCACAACAGCTGGCTGGAGCAATGGCTGGGTCTGGGCCTGGTGGGCCTGATCGCCTGGGGGCTGTTCTACCTGCAGACCATGAGTCTGGCGGCGATCGCCGTGTTCCGCGATCGCGGCGGCGGCCTGCTGGCCTTCCCGTTCCTGGTCGTCTACAGCTTGGTGTCTCTGACCGAGAGCATCGCGGTCGTCTACAACGATTTCCGCTGGGTGCTGTTCGTCGCCTTCGCCGCCAAGCTGGCCTTCCCGGATCGGGAGGTCCGGGCCTAAGCGTTGCTTTAGAGCGCGAACCGGGGCTCACTCCCGCCTTTGGAGGGACAATCCCATGTTGCTGGCCGCCCAGATCGTCACCGGGATCGTCGCCCTGATCCACGTCTATATCGTCCTGCTTGAGACGGTGCTGTTCGAGACGCGGGGCAAGCGGGTGTTCGGCCTGACCGACGAGACGGCGGCGATCGTCAAGTCGGCTATGTCGAACCAGGGCTGCTACAACGGCTTCCTGGTCGCGGCCCTGGCGCTGGGGCTGTTCTGGCCGGACGACGTGACGGCCAAGGCGTTCGCCTTCTTCGGCCTGGCTTGCGTGGCCGTGGCCGGCGTCTGGGGCGGACTGACCGTCAAGCGCTCGATCCTGCTGATCCAGACCCTGCCGGCGGCCGTGGGGCTGGCGCTGTGGTGGATGGTTTAGGGCGGTTTCAGCCAAGCCTTCCGTCCGCCGGCCAAGGCATGCTTGACGCGCCCGGCCATCTCGCTAGAGCCAGTGCCCTGCTTGGCCAAGAGGACGCGATGATCGACTTCCCCGACGACATCTTCACCGAACCGGAAGACGTGGATCCGGACACCCTGGCCAATCTGGGCCCGCTGCGGCCTTTGGCCGGCGTGTGGGAAGGGCGCAAGGGCGTCGACCTGAACCCCAAGGCCGAAGGTCCCGAACGGCGCGACTATCTCGAACGCATCGAGATGCAGCCCATCGATCCCCAGGCCAACGGCCCGCAACTGCTCTACGGCCTGCGTTATCACGTCCATATCGTCGCCTCGGACGAGGATACGACCTTCCACGACCAGGTCGGCTACTGGCTGTGGGAGCCGGCCACGGGCCTGATCATGCAGACCCTGGCCATTCCCCGCGGGCAGGTGGCCCTGGCCAGCGGCCGCGCCGCGCCGGACGGCTCCGGTCTCGTGGTCCGGGCCGAGCGGGGCGGGCCCGGCTACGGGATCTGTTCGACCGATTTCCTGGAATGGGCGTTCCGGACCGACTCCTACGAGCTGGACGTGCGCTTCGACGCCGACGGCGGCTGGTCCTATGTCTCCACGACCATGCTCAAGGTGCGCGGCAGGGACGCGCCGTTCCGTCACGTCGACCGCAACACCCTCGTCAAGGTCGCCGAGCCTCGGCCCAATCCTTCGGCGCGGATCGCGGCGGGCAAGGCGACCCTGGCCGAGGCGCATGGTTTCGTGACGATGGGCGGAGAGTAGGCGCGAATCTACAGCCCGATCCGCCGCGCGCCCTCGGCCACGGTCACCACGTCGAACCCGGCCGTCAGCGCGCCGTCGACCAGCCGCTCCAGAGCCTGAGTCGTGCAGCCCCACTGCGACGGCCGGGGCGAGACATCGTGGGTGTAGAGGATCAGCCAGGCCTTGCGCTGGTGGGCCTTGTCCAGCCAGTCCAGGGCCACCTGCTCGCCGTCCTCGCCCTCGATGCCGACGGCCGGAGCCTGGTTGAGGTCGGCGCCGTTGGCGATCAGGCCGTGGTGCAGGGCGCGCAGGGTCTTGAAGCGGCCGGCCAGGGCGGTCTTGGCGGGGCTGGCGACGTCGCCATAGGGGTAGGCGAAGCTGACGGGCTGGCCCGTTCCCCACTCGGCCAGATGCTGGGCGTTGAGATCGATGTCGGCCAGGGTCTCGTCCCGCGAGGCCTGGCCGCAGTCCAGGTGCGAGAAGGTGTGGCAGGCGATCTCGTGGCCGGCGGCATGCAGCCGGGCGGCGTCCTCGCCCGTGGCGAAGCGGCCCATGGGTCCGTCGCGCCCGGTCAGGCCGGCGGCGAAATAGTAGGTGCCCCGCAGGCCGCGCGCTTCCAGCACCTGGGCGCCGGCGTCGCAGGCGGTGGCCGGGGCGTCGTCGAAGCTGAACGACACCATTGGCCGCTCCAGCTTCACGCGGGCCGGCCGACGGTGGGCCAGGCGGATCAGCCGGCGGCGGACCTTGCCCTTCAGGCTGCGGTCGGGCTCGTAGGCATCGACCTTCTCGTGAGACACTTGCATCAGACGGCGTCCGAATAGAGCGCGGCGCGGTAGAGCCGCAGGGCGAGGGCGCGAAGCGGCGTCGGAGCCGCTTCGTTGAGGGCGAAGGCCTTGAGCATCGGCCGCCAGGTCCCGCGCAGCGGCACGGACTTCAGGCTCTTGGCGACCTTGTAGCTGGGATAGGCGCTGACCACCTCGTGGTGGCTGGCCACCACCCGGGCGAAGTTGGCGGCCGACTGCTCGTACTTGGCGGCCAGGACCGCGGCGGTGTCGAGGCCCAGGTGGGTGGCCGAATTGTCGATGTGCAGGATCGGATATTGCCGGGCCACGCGCATGGCCCACTCGACGTCCTCCCAGCCCCAGCCGGCGAACCCTTCGTCGAACCCGATGGTGTCGAACACGTCGCGGCGAACCAGCAGGTTGGAGGTGAAGACGTGCTTTTCCGGTTCCTTGGCGCGTTCCGGGGCCGGCGTGCAGTCGCTCTTCAGGGCCATGGCCCGGTGCAGTTCGTGCTCGGGACGGCGCGGGGTCTGGTCCAGGGTGAAGCCGCCGAAGGCCACCGGCACGTCGTCGGCCGCGACCGCCGACCAGCGGGTCAGGAAGCCGATCGGATCGGGCAGCATGTCGCTGTCGAGAAACAGCAGGTGGCGGCCGCGGGCGTGCCGGGCCAGGCGGTTGCGGCCCTTGGCGCGGCCCTCGTTGGGCGACAGCACGACCAGCCGGGCCGGCAGCTTCAGCTTCTCGATGCGGGCCGCCATGCGCCGGGTCAGAGCCGCGTCGCCGCCGCCGTCGTCCAACAGCACGATCTCGGCGTCGGCGCCGCGCTCGTCCAGGGCCTTGAGCAGGGCGCTGGGATCGTCGCGATAGGTCGGGATCAGCACCGACAGGCGCGGCGTCGCATCCGCCCAGGCGGCGTTGTCGGTCAGGGTTTCGGTGGCGGCGGTCATGCGGGCTTCAGTCGGCGTTGGAGAATGTCCATGGCCCGGCCGCGCAGGCCGCCGGCGTCCAGCGCCAGGACCGCGACGCCGTAGACCACGGCGCCGGCGGACGCCTTGAGGATCAGTTCGACCACCCCGCCGAAGGCCGGCACGGCCAGCACGGCGGCGGCCATCAGGGCGCAGGCCAGGCCGGACTTGGCCAGGGCGGCCCAGGGCACGGGCAGGGGACAGGCCCGGCGGCCCAGGATCGCCGCGCCGACCGCGCCGACGGCGTAGCTGGCGGCGGTCGACCACAGGGCGCCGTCCAGGCCGAAGCGGGGGATCAGGGCCAGGTTCAGGACGACGTTAGCGCCGGCGGGCACGGCCATGCAGGCGATCAGCATCATGGTCTTGCGGCCCAGGGTGAAGGCCTGCAGCAGGTAGTAGGTAGTCACGCCCGACAGCCAGCCGGCGACGGCGATCCATGGCACGACCCGGCCGGCGCCGGCGCTGAGGTCGGCGCCGACCATCACCTGGGCCAGCGAGCGGCCGACCAGGGCCAGGCCGACGGCGGCGGGCAGGGTCAGCAGCACCATGAAGCCGGCCTGCTCGTGGGCGGCGTCCTTCAGGGCGGGGTGGCCGCCGCGCTCCAGCGCCGCCACCAGGGCCGGCCCGCCGGCCATGCCCAGCCAGATGAACACCACGTCCAGGGTCCTCGAGCCCAGCGAATAGCCGGCGTGATAGATCCCCACGGCCTGCTCGTTCAGGAAGGCGGCCAGCAGGAAGCGGTCGGTGGTCGACAGCACCAGGGCCAGGATCAGCGACAGGGCCACGGGCAGGCCATAGGCGGCGTAGGTCTTGGCCATGGCGGGGTCATAGCGGCCGCCTCGGGTGCGGCCCAGGTCTCCCGGCAGCACGAACACCAGGCACAGCAGCGAGATCGCCCCCATGCCCAGCAGCGGCGCCGCGCCGCCCAGGCCGACCAGGGCCAGGATCAGGCCCAGGAGGAAGCCGCCCACCGTCTGGACGATGTCCAGCAGGGCCGCGCCCGACACCTCGCCGGCCGCGCGGCGGCGCTCCTGCGACAGCTTGGTCAGGCTCTTGACCACCGCCCCGGCGAAGGCGGCGGCGACGGCGACCTTCAGCGGGGCCGACAGGGGCGCGAAGCGCAGCACGCCGGCGGCGACGACCGGCACGGCCAGAGCCAGGCCGAACCACAAGCGGTAGAGGGTGGCGAAATGGTCGGGCAGGCGACCGTCGGCGTCCTGGCGGGCGTGGAAACGGGCCATCGCAGCTTCGGTCCAGGTGAGCAGGACCGTCTGGGTCAGGCTCAGGGCCGAGAAGGCCAGGGCGTAGACGCCGTACTGCTCGGGGGTCAGCACGCGGGTGAACAGGACGATGGTGAGCAGCCCCACCACGCCCTGGGCGATGTTGACCGGCAGATATCCGAGTACGCCACGCCAGAACATGTTTCGTCCTCAGCGCACCGCCGACCGGTCCCCGAGCAGGCAGGGGATGGTCATGGCGATGATGTAGAGGTCCAGCCAGAACGACTGGCGCTCGATGTATTCGACGTCCAGGGCCACGCGCTCCTGCACCTGCTCGGCGGTGTCGACCGGGCCGCGCGAGCCGTTGATCGCCGCCCAGCCGGTGACGCCGGGCTTCATGCGGTGGCGGTGGGCGTAGCGGGCGACCAGGGTCTCGGACTCGACGTCGCCGCTCTTCATGCCGATGGCGTGGGGACGGGGGCCGACCATCGACATCTCGCCGCGCAGCACGTTGAACAGCTGCGGCAGTTCGTCGAGGCTGGTCTTGCGGATCAGCTTGCCGACCCTGGTGACGCGGTCGTCGTCGGCGGTGACCTGGCGCGCGGCCTTGGCGTCGGCGGCCTCGTGGCGCATCGAGCGGAACTTCCAGACCAGGATCGCCTCGTTGTTGAAGCCGTGGCGGCGCTGGCGGAAGAACACTGGGCCGGGCGTGTCCAGCTTGATGGCCAGGGCGACCAGCAGCATGATCGGCGCGGCCACCAGCAGGCCCAGGGACCCGATCACCAGGTCCTGGGCGCGCTTGACGAAGGCGCGGCGGGCGTCGGTGGCCGCGCCCGACAGGTCGACGAAACGGGCCAGCGAGGCGTTGCGCTGGGTCTCGCGGTCCAGGTCGACGAACAGGCTGACCGGGTTGGGCAGGATCTCCAGGCGCTCGACCAGCTGGCCGACGCGGGCCTGGGCGGTGGCGTTCACCGCGATGATCACCCGGTCGACATAGGGCATGATGCGGTGGGCCAGCAGGCTGCCGGTGTCGCCCAGAACCGGCACGCCCAGCACCTGGTGGGGGCTTCGGTCGGCGCGGTCGTCGAACACGCCCAGCACGTTGACGTCGCCGGTGGCCAGGGCGGCGCGGATGAAGCGCTCGGCGTTGACGGTGGCGCCCACCACCACGACGTTCGGCGTCAGGCCGCCCTCGCGGCGACCGTGATCCACGGCGCGCCACCAGGCCAGGTGCAGCACGGCGGTGGTTACGGCCAGGGCGGCGCCCCAGCCGGCCGCCAGGGCGGGGTTGGCCAGGCCGCGTCCGAAGACCAGGGTCGCCAGCACCACCACCACGCCGACCGCGCCGAGGGCGGCCGACACCCGCAGGGCCTGGCGGCCCAGGGTCTCGCGGCGATGGAAGGTGTAGGCCTCCAGCATGTAGAGGGCGGGCAGCAGGGCCAGGGCCCCCAGGACCAGCGGCGCATAGACGTCGGGCGTCGGGCGGGCGATGGCGATCGCGGCGGCGGTGACGCCGGCGAAGGCCAGGCCGTCGATCACCCGGAACAGCCGCGACAGGCTGCGCACCTGCATCCGGGCCCGGGCCGGGACCAGGCGGCCGGGCCGGAACGGGCCGCGCCGGCCGACGCCCTCGGCCGAATCGTCGTCGATCACGACACGAGGCGCCGGCGGAGCGTCGGTCGCGGCGACGTCCTCGAGTTCCGGCCTAGGTGCGATAGCGGACGACATGAAGCTCAGACCCCCTTGTAGAACAAGGTTCAACCTAGCCCCGCGATCTGAGCTTCGCGTTAACGCGGTTTTTTCGAGACAGCGCGTTGTCATGCCGCCGCGAACAGGCTATCGAACCGCTCCCTCTCAGGAGGAGACGTGGCCGAGAGGCTGAAGGCACCGCTTTGCTAAAGCGGCATACCTCAAAAGGGTATCGAGGGTTCGAATCCCTCCGTCTCCGCCATTTCCCTTCCGAAAAGTCATACGTAACAGTCCCCTAGGAGGAGTGTGGCCGACCTTCAAATAGGGTTTGCCATTTGATTGTTCCCGTTTGGTCCAGGTCGATCCTTTGATCGATCTCATAGCCTCTTCAGCGAGCGCGCTTTGGCTGACAGCTGAGGTGTAGTAAGTCCCCAACGCCGTCCTTGGCGCCCAGCGGGACCGCCTTCAGCCGCCGCCGCCGCGAACGCCGCGACGTCGGCTGAAGTGTGGGAAGGGGTGATATCCCTCGACCTTGCCCTCAGGCTCAGACCAGGTTGATCTCGATGCCGATATTGCCCGCCAGCGCCTTGGAATAGGGGCAGGTGCGATGGGCGGCCTCGACGAGCGCCCGTGCCGTGTCCGCCGGCAGGCGGGGCAGGGCGACGTTCAGCCGGGCGGCCAGGCCGTAGCCGTCGTCGCCGAGGTTGAGATCAATCTCGGCGTCGATCGTCGGCGCTTCGGGCAGCGAGACCTGCATCTGCTTGGCGGCGATGGCGATCGCGCCCTCGAAGCAGGCCGACCAGCCGGCGGCCAGAAGCTGCTCGGGGTTGGTCCCCACGCCGGGGCCGCCGGGCGTCGAGAGCTTGATGTCCAGGCGGCCGTCGGCGCTGCGGGCGGCGCCTTCGCGGCCGCCGGTGACGTGGACCTTGCCGGTATAAAGGGTGCGGGGGTTCATGGTGTCGGTTCCTTTCGATAGCGGGATCAGCGCAGGGTGCGGAAGGCCGCGCGCACTTCCTGGGCGAACAGCGCGGGCTGCTCCCAGGCGGCGAAGTGGCCGCCGTTCGAGGCCTCGTTGAAGTAGAAGAGGTTGCGATAGCAGCGCTCGGCCCAGCTCCTGGGGGCCTGGAAGATCTCGCCGGGGAAGACGCTGACCGCGACCGGCAGGTCGATGACGCCGCGGGCGTTGAAGTTGTTGGAGTGGTCTTCCCAGTAGATCCGGGCCGCCGAGGCGCCGGTGGCGGTCAGCCAGTACAGCGAGAAGTCGTCGAGGATCTCGTCGCGGGTCAGGACCTTCAGGGGATCGCCGCCGCTATAGGTCCATTGCGAGATCTTCTCGTACATCCAGGCGGCCATGCCGACGGGCGAGTCGACCAGCGAATAGCCGATCGTCTGCGGCCGGGTGTTCATCATCGCGGCATAGGCGGCGTTGTCGCGATAGAAGGCCTCCAGCTTGTCGAAGGCGTAGCGCTCCTTGGCCGACAGGCTGGCGGGCGCGGGGTCGCCGGCGGCCATGACGTGGGCGATCTCGGCCGGGACCACGGCCGGCATGTTCAAGTGGATCCCGACCAGCCCCTGGACCTTCTGCAGCGCCATGCGTTGGGAGATCACCGAGCCGCAGTCGCCGCCCTGCGAGACGTAGCGCTCATAGCCCAGGCGCAGCATCAACTGCGACCAGGCGCGGCCGATATGGTCCGAGCCCCAGCCCGTGACCTTCGGCTTGGCCGAGAAGCCGAAGCCGGGGATCGACGGGATGACCAGGTGGAAGGCGTCCTCGGCCTTGCCGCCGTGGGCGGTCGGGTTCGTCAGCGGGTCGATGACCTTGAGGAACTCCAGGATCGAGCCCGGCCAGCCGTGGGTCAGGATCATCGGCAAGGCTTGCTCGTGGCGCGAGCGGACATGGATGAACTGGATGTCCAGGCCGTCGATCTCGGTCACGAACATCGGCAGGGCGTTCAGCCGCGCCTCGACCTTGCGCCAGTCGTAGCCGGTCGCCCAGTAGCGCATCAGCGGCTCCAGGGTCTGGCGGCGCACGCCCTGGCTGTCGTCGGTCGCCGGCTCGGCGTCGGCCCAGCGCGTGTCGGCGATGCGCCGCTTCATCGCGGTCAGGTCGGCCTCCGGGATCGCGACCCTGAACGGGCGGACGGCGGAGGAAGCGGTCTTGGCCAGCAGTTCGACCGGGGCGAGGGCCGTCGCGCCGGCCACGGCGAGGCCGCCGACCACCGCGCGGCGGGTGGCGGGGAGAAAAGGGGTGTTCACTGGAAAACTCCGTGGAGCTTGAGAGGAGAGGAAAGGGGGCGTCCGGCCGTCAGGGCGCGTATCGCGTGAAGACGTAGTCGCGGTCCTTCACGCGGGCGGCGTGGCAGGCGAAGCAGGTCTCGTGCTGGGCCAGGTCGGCGGGCTTGCCGTCGATGAAGCGTCCGAAGCCCCAGCCGCCGGTCGCGGCGTAGCGCCGGGAATCCTTGACCATGACCTGGACCGTGGTCGCCGCGCCGGGGATCGAGGCGGGGGCGAAGTCGGGCGAGGGCGCATGTTTCCAGGCCAGCTTCACCAGCACCGTCCCGTCCGGGAAGGGGCGGGTTCCGGCGCGGTAGGCGTTCAGCGCCTTGCGATTGCCGACGACCGCCCGCAGCTCGTCCAGCGGCGCGGCCTCCTGGGCGGGGGCGACCAACGTCCAGTCGCGATAGCCCTTGGGGATCGTCACGCCGTAGATCGGCGAGGCGGCCGGGGAGGGCGCGGCGGCCCAGGCCAGGCCGGCGGTCATGGCCAGGACGCCGCCGCCGGCCAGCATCGAGGAGGGATGCATGACGCGTTCCCCCTCAAAGCCGGTCGACGTCGAGCACGGCCTGGGCGAAGGCGGCCGGCGCCTCCTGCGGCAGGTTGTGGCCGATCCCGCCGGTGATCAGCCGATGGGCGTATTTGCCGGTGAACTTGCTGGCGTAGGCGGCCGGATCGGGATGCGGCGCGCCGTTGGCGTCGCCTTCCAGCGTGATGGTCGGCACGCCGATCGTCGGCCCGGCGGCCAGTCGGCGCTCGAAGTCGTCGTACTGGCGCTCGCCGTCGGCCAGGCCCAGCCGCCAGCGGTAGTTGTGGATGGTGATGTCGACATGGTCGGGATTGTCGAGCGAGGCGGCGCTGCGGTCGAACGTAGCGTCGTCGAACTTCCACTGCGGCGAGGCCAGTTGCCAGATCAGCTTGGCGAACGCCTTGGTGTTGGCGGCGTAGCCGGCCCGGCCGCGCTCGGTGGCGAAATAGAACTGGTACCACCAGGCCAGTTCCGCCTTGGGCGGCAGCGGGGCCTTGTTGGTCTGCTGGCTGCCGATCAGGTAGCCGCTGACGCTGACCAGCGCCTTGCAGCGCTCCGGCCAGAGCGCGGCCATGATGTCGGCGGTCCGCGCGCCCCAGTCGAAGCCCGCCACGATCGCTCGTCGCAGCCCAAGGGCGTCCATCAGGGCCAGGCCGTCGGCCGCCAGCGCCATCTGCTGGCCGTTGCGCGGCGTGTCGGCGGAGCGGAACCGCGTCGAGCCGTAGCCCCGCAGGTGCGGAATGATCACGCGATAGCCCGCCGCGGCCAGGCGCGGGCCGACCTCGGCGAAGGCGTGGACGTCGTAGGGCCAGCCGTGCAGCAGCAGCACGGGGGTTCCGTCGACCGGCCCCAGATCGGCGTAGCCGACGCTGAGCACGCCCGCGTCGACGTGCTTCAGGGCGCTGAACGGCAGGGTCCTGGCCGGAGTCGCGCCCTGAGCGAGGCCGGTCCCGGCGAAGGCGGCCGTCGAGACGGTCAAGGTCATCGCGCCGATCAGGCGCCGCCGGCGTGCGTCGATGGTGGGGACGGGGAGGTCATCGGTCATGGTGGGTCGCCTTCATGTTGAAGCCGTAGGAAAGCTGGGCGCGGGCGGTCCGTCTTGTCGTTAGGACCTGCAACGGCGCGCGAGGTCTGGCGGGTTGGGGCCGGCGGCGGCGAGGGGGAGGGGCCGCCGCCGGCGCGGCTCACGGCTTGGCCGTGGCGGCCGCCTCGATCACCTCGGCCACGGCCTTGGGGTGCGAGACCATGACGACGTGCGAGGCGCCCTCGATCACGACGGTCTTCTTGGAGTCCGCGCGCTTGGCCATGAAGCCGAGGGCGGCGGGCGGAATGTTCTTGTCGCCCGTGCCGTAGACGAACCACGAGGGCAGGCGCCGCCAGGCCGGCGGGCCCGAGGCCTCGGTCAGCGCGGCGTCGCGAACGGGGCGTTGGGTGGCGGCCATCAGCGCCGATTCCTCGGGCGCGACGTCGGCGGCGAACTGGGCGCCGAACCTGTCCTGGTCGATGTAGAGATCCTTGCTGCCGTCCGGCAGCATGACGGGCGGGGCCAGGGCCTGTCCAAGCGTGCCGCCCGGGAAGCGGCCGGTCAGCTCCAGGGCGTTCTCGCCGGCGTCGGGGGCGAAGGCCGCCACGAAGACCAGCGCCTTGACGTTCGGCGGCGTCGCGCCGGCGTCGCTGATCACCGCGCCGCCGTAGGAGTGGCCGACCAGCACGACGGGGCCCTGGACGGCGGCCGCCACCCGGCCGACCGAGGCGGCGTCGTCCTTGACGCTACGCAGCGGATTGGCGGCGGCGATCACGCGATAGCCGTCGGCCTTCAGCTGCGCCGCGACGCGGTTCCAGCTGGCGGATTCGGCGAAGGCGCCATGGACCAGAACGATCGTGACGGGCTTGCGGGGCGGCGCGGCCAGCGCGGCCGACCCGCCGAGAGTCAGGACCATGGCGAGCGCGCTGAGCAGTTTGGGCATGGATGGCTTCCCGGGACCGGAGATGAAGAGGTGCGCCGACGCGCAGCGGCCCCCTGGCCGCGGTCTTCATCTTGATCGAACCGGGCGATTTGGCGCGTTAGGCGTCGCGAGGCGCTGTGAGTTCTCGCAGCGCCGGGGGCGCGTCGTCGGCGAGGACGCGGCCGCGGGTCTCGTGCAGGAGGAGAGCGGCCAGGGCGACCAGGCCGTAGGCCCCGGCCACGACGGCGGCCAGGACGGGCGCGAGGCCGACCTCGTCGACGCCCGCGCCGATGACGCCGGTCGTCAGCCCCGCCACGCCGCGTCCCAGGTTGTAGCAGAAGCCCTGGCCCGATCCCCTCAGCGCGGTCGGATAGAGCTCGGCCAGCACCGGTCCGCTGGCGCTGAACATGCCCGTGGCCAGGAAGCCCAGCGGAAAGCCCAGGACGATGGCCAGGGCCTTTGAGTGCGGCAGGGCGAAATAGACCGGGACGAACAAAGTGGCGGTCACCGCGAAGGTCAGCAGAGCCCCGCGCCGGCCTATATGGTCGCTGAGCCAGGACCCGCCGAAATAGCCGAGAAACGAGCCGCCGATCATCACGGCCAGCCGTCGGCCCGCGTCGCCGTCGCCGGCTTCGAAGCGCAGCAGGGTGGGCAGCCAGGTCGCCAGAGCCCAGTAGCCGCTGTGCAGGCCGATGGCGAGCAGGGCCCCGCGGAACGTGGCGTAGGCGTGCCGGGGCGCGAACAGATCGCGCCAGATCGCCGATCGCTCGCCGCGCCGCCCGGCGGGTGGAGACGGGAAGCGATGGCGAAGCAGCAGGACGCCCAGGGCGAGAACGGCGGCCAGGCCGAACGCCACGCGCCAGCTCAGGACCGGATCATGGAACGAGAAGGCCGAGAAGACGCCTCCCGCCGCGATCGCCCATCCGACGGCCCAGGCGCTTTGCGCGGCGCCGACCATGCGCCCGCGCGTGGCCGGCGCGGCGGCCTCGGCGACCAGCACGATCCCGACAGCCCATTCCCCGCCGAAGGCGGCGCCTTGGATCGCGCGGGCGATCGTCAGTTGGACGGCGTCGCGGGAGATCGCGCAAAGCAGCGTCGCGGCCGCGAAGAGCAGGATCGTCGCCCGCAGAACCCGCACCCGGCCCAGGCGGTCCGACAGCGCGCCGGCGATCCAGCCGCCCAGGGTCGAGGCGACCAGGGTGACGCTGGCGATCGCGCCGGCCTGCAGGGCGCTGAGGCCCCACGCGGTCGCGATGGTCGGCTGCAGCAAGGGATAGAGCTGGATCGCCAGGGCGTTCAGCACGAAGCCGGCGAACGCGATCCAGAACGTTCGGCGGCCCTGGGCGTCGAGCGTTCGATACCAGTGCGGAGTCATCCCGGTCTTCAGTCCCCACCTTAAGTCACGGCTCAAGGAAACAGCACGGTTGGTAGCCGAGCCGGGCACAGCGGGATAGTCGCCGCTGTTCGCCGTTTGTCGAAGATTGATCGGCTCGGGCGAACGCCCCTAGTTAGGACGAAGGCGATTGATGGGCGGACATGCGTCCGAGCGTGATGGAAGGATCGACCTCTTGGAGCGCGTATTTTCCGATCCCGAGGTCGGTTGGCTCGCTTTCGGGCCGTTCGAGCTGGCGCCCAGCAAGCGGTTGCTGGTTCGGAACGGCGCGCCGGTCGAGATCGGCGGCCGGGCGCTGGACCTGCTGGTCGCCCTGGTCGAACAGGCCGGACGGGTCGTCTCCAAGCGGGAACTCTTCGAGCGCGTCTGGCCGGGCCGGGTCGTCGAGGACGCCAGCCTGCGCTTTCATATGGCCAACCTGCGCAAGCTGTTGGGCGACGGAGAGGGGGACGAGCGCCTGATCGCCACGCAGGTCGGCGTGGGCTACGCTTTCGTGGGAACGGTCAGGACGGCCGCGGCCGTCGAACCGGCGCCGCCGGCCGGAATCGGCGGCGCGGCCTTGTCGTTGAGCGCCGCCGGCGCGCTGCCGGCCCGGACGCGGCTGATCGGCCGGGAAGCGGATGTTCGGCGTGTGCTGGACGGCCTGGCCGAGCCCCGCCTGTTCACGGTGGTGGGGCCGGGCGGCATGGGCAAGACGAGCCTGGTGATCGATGTGGGCTGCAGACTGGCCAGCGAGCATGGCCGCAACGTGCGCTTCGTCGATCTGGCGGCCCTGGCGGACGGGGCGCTGATCCCCTCGGCCCTGGCGGGCGCCCTGGGCATCCCGGTGCAGACCGAAGATCCGATGAGCGTCCTGTTGGGCCACATCCAGGCCAGGGATGTCGTGCTGATCCTCGACAACTGCGAGCATCTGGTCGACGCCGTCTGCGCCGTCGCCGAGCGCATCCGGGAGGCGGCGCCGAAGGTCAGCCTGCTGGCCACCAGCCGCGAGCCCCTGCGGGCGCGCGACGAACACATCCACTGGCTCGGCGCCCTGGCGTTTCCGAGCGACACGACCGGACTGTCGTTGCAGGAAATCCTGGCCTTCCCGGCGGTCGAACTCTTCGTGGAGCGGGCGTCCGCCGCCAACAGCGCCCTGGAGGTGGGCGCTGACGAGGCGCGCACGATCGCCCAGATGTGCGAGCGGCTCGACGGCATGGCCCTGGCCATCGAACTGGCCGCGGTGCGGGCGGCCGCCCACGGCCTGGAGACCACCGGCGCCATGCTGGGCGAGCGGTTCGCCCTGGGCTGGGCCGGACGCCGCACCGCCCAACCCAGGCAGCAGACCCTGCAGGCCACGCTGGACTGGAGCTACGGACTGCTGAGCCCGACCGAACGGCGCACGCTGGAAAGGCTGTCCGTTTTTCGCGGAGCGTTCTCGCTGCGGGCGGCGCTGCCGATCGTCTCCGACGGCGACCTGGACGAGGCGCAGGTCGTCGCGGCGTTCGAGGAGCTTGCGTCCAAGTGCCTGGTCACGCCGGATCGGACCCATTGTCCCGAGGCCTATCGGTTGCTGGAGACCACCCGGGCCTATGCCAGGGCCAAGCTGGACGAACGGGGCGCGGCCGAGCTGGATGTGGTTCGCCGGCGACATGCGGTCTTTTTCCGCGACACGCTGGCCGGGTTGGGCGAAACGCCCGAGGAGATCTTCGCCGGCGCGGCCATGATGTCCGGCCAGATCGGCAACATCCGCGACGCCCTGGAATGGGGCTTCGGTCCGAAGGGGGATCTGGCCGTGGCCGCCTCCCTGGTGGCCGCCGGCGTTCCGCTCTTCGCCTACCTCTCTCTGTTCGTGGAGTGCCGCGCCTGGTGCGAGCGCGCGGTCCGGAGCCTGGGCGACCAATTCCACGGCACGGCTATGGAAATGGAGCTGCAGGCCGCCCTTGGCCTGACCATCATGTTCACGCGCGGCAACGCCCCCGAGGCGGGCGTCGCCTTGCGCCGGGCGCTCGACATCGCCGTCGCGCTGGGGGATCGCTGGAACCAGCTGCGGTTGCTGGGCCGGCTCCACATCTTCCATGAGCGCGTGGGCGAATTCGAACAGGCCCTGGCCTGGGCCGAGCAAGCGGTGGACGTCGCCGAGCGCGTCGGCCATCCCGAGGCGATCGGCCTGGCCGCGTCGCTGGCCGGCGTGTCGCACCATCTGTTCGGCGACCAGGCCAGGGCGCGCCGCGAACTGGAGATCTCGCTCCAGAAGAGCGCGCCGTCGCAGCGAAGCCGCACGCTGTACTATGGCTTCGATCATCGCAATCGGTCCGGCATCGCCCTCGCGCGCGTCCTGTGGCTGCAAGGCCTGCCCGACCAGGCTCGGCGATTGGCGGTGCAGACCGAGATCGAGGCCATCGGGCTCGACCACCCCGTGACCCGCTGTATCGCCCTGATCTGGAGTCACTCGATCTATGTCTGGACGGGCGACGAGGCGCAGGCGCAGGCCAGCCTGGACGCCTTCGCCGAGATCGCCGAGGTCAACGGATTCGTCCCCTACATCGCCGCCGCGCTGGGCCAGCGTGGCGTCCGAGCCATCGAAACGGGGCGGGCCGTCGATGGCGTGGCCTGGATCGAAGAGAGCCTCGCGCGGCTGCACGCCGCCCGCTACGAGCTGCTGACAACGACGTTCGAACTGGCCTTGGCCCAGGGTCTGCTGATTTGCGACCGACTCGACGACGCCCTCCACACGGTGGACGCCACGCTGGCGCGGTGTCGCGCGAACGGCGAGGCCTTCGCCCTGCCGGAACTGCTGCGTCTGCGCGCCCGCATCGTCGGACAAGACGGCGCCGGCCCGCAAGCCGAGGCCGAACGGTTGCTGGTCGAGGCGTTGAACACCAGTCGGGAACAAGGCGCGCGCGCGTGGGAGCTGCGCGCCGCGCTGGATCTGGCGCGGCTCTGGCTGGCGCAAGGGCGGACCGACGAAGCGCCGGCTCTCCTGACGCCCTTGCGGGACGCGTTCGTAGAAGGCCTGGACACGGCGGATCTGCGCGATCTCGAACGGCTTTGGGGCCTGCTCCAGGAAGCGATGGTTGCGTCCAAAGGGCCATGATCCGCCAGCGACGTCGGGAACCGCGCTCGCGGTCGACGGCGGCGCCGTTTCTGTGGCTCAGAGGGGGACGATCAGGGAGAACCGGGCGCCGCCGAGCGGAGCGTCCGGCGCGGCCGGGAGCAGGGTCAGGGCGCCGCCATGGCCCTGGGCGATCTGGCGGGCCAGGCTGAGGCCGACGCCCGATCCCGTCGCCTTGGTGGTGAAGAAGGGCAGGCAGACCTGGTCGGTATGATCGTTCGGTACGCCCGGCCCGGAATCCTCGACCAGGAACCGGATTTCGCTCTCGGTCCGGTGAACGCCGAGGCGGACGTGGGGATCGGGGCGTTCCAGCGCCGCCTCGGCGGCGTTGTTGAGCAGGTTGCCGATCGCCAGCCACATCTGGTCCGCGTCGATCCGGATCTCGTCGGCCGGCGGCGGCGGACAGTCGAGCGTCACGCCCCTGGCGGCCCATTGCGCCCGGAAGCTCTCCCGCGCCACGTCCAGCCAGGCGGGGAGGTCGACGACGCGGGGCGCGGGCGGCGGCAGGCGGGTCAGGGTCCGATAGGCGTCGATGAAGTCCCGCAGCCCTTCGGTTCGGGCCACCGCCCGTTCGAGCGCCGAGATCGCCTGGCCCGTCGCGGCCGGGCCGCCGTCGCGCAGCAGGTCTAGGGCGCTGCGGCTCATCGACGCCACCGGCGTCAGGGCGTTCATCAGCTCGTGGTTCAGGACCCGCAGCAGGTCACGCAGCGCCGCGGCCTCGGCGGCGCGGACGTCGGCCGTCATGTCGGTCAGCACGACAAGGTCGGCATGGCCGTCGTCGTCGACGATCTCGGCCCGGCTGACGGCGTAGCTGGCGTCGCGCCAGCGCAACGGCGAGGTCAGGCTCGACAGCGGCCGATCGCCCGTCAGGGCCAGGCGAGCGGCGTCCGGCAACGCGTGCGGCGTGTCAAAGGCGCGGCGCGCGGCGCGATTGGCGGCGACGATCCGATCGTCGCCCATTCCCAGCAGGATCGGCGATGGCGTCTGGTCCAGCAGCAGTTCCAGCCGGCGGCGGTTCAGCGCCGCCGCGAAGCCGGTCCTGGCCTGGATCGGCGTCGGCCGGACCACCCGCCAGGCGCCCGGTTTCTGGGCCAGGTCCAGGGCCAGCGCCGCGCCGGCCAGCGCGCACAGCAGCGCCGTCGCGTACAGCCCGCGCGTGACCGCCAGCCAGGCCAGGACGCCGAGCGCGAAGATCGACGCCTGGGCCAGGAGGCGCAGGGCCAAGGCCTTAGAGCCCATGCTTCTCCATCCTGCGATACAGCGCCGCGCGGGTCAGGCCCAGGTCCTTGGCCGCCTGCGAGACGTTGAACTGGCGCCGCGTCAGCGCCGCCTGGATCAGCGCCTTTTCCGAGCGTTCGAGGTTGAGGTCCCGCGGCGGCAGGTTGGCCGGCACGCGCCGGGGCGTGTCCATGGCCGCGCGCACCGACGCCAGCAGGCGCTCGTTGTTCCAGGGCTTGACGACGAAGTCCTGGGCCCCCAGCCGCATCGCCTGCACGGCGATCGCCATGCCCGAATGGCCGGTCACCACGACCACCGGCAGGTCCGGCCTAGCGGCCAGGCGCTTCTCGAGGAAGGCCAGCCCCGCGTCGCCGGAGGTGTCGCCCCGCCGGAAGTTGAGGTCCAGCAGCAGCACGTCGACGGCTTCCCGGTCGAGGCGCTCGTGCGCGGCTTCCGGCGTCTCGGCGGCCAGGAAATCGAACCCGCCGCGCGCCAGGATCAGCTCGGCCGCCGCCAGGATGTCGGGGTCGTCGTCGAGAAACAGCGCGCACGGGCGACGGTCGTCGGACCTGTTCGGAATCGGACACATTGGGGAGCTCATCGAGGACGAGAGTTTCGTGTAATGGCCAATAAGTCAAATAAATCCAGCATCTTATTGTAATTGCGCGGTCTGTATTAGCCTGGGAGCATGAGCAGGCTCGCCTCGACTTCCCCAACGGCCTCCGGCGGCATGGACCGCCGCATCGAACGGCGCTGGCGGCCGACGCCCGCGCTGCGCTGGGCCGTCGGGCTCGGCGCCGTAGCGGTCGCGGGGCTGCTGGCCTGGGGGCTTTCGCCGAGGGCCGGCACGGTCGAGGTCGACTCGGCGGCCCTGTCGTTCGGCGTGGTCGTCCGCGCGCCCTATCTGGACTATGCGCAGCTGCGCGCCGAGGTCGCGCCGGCCCAGACCACGTTCGTCGCCGCCGAAACCTCGGGCCGGGTCGAGGCCGTCCCCGCCGCCGACGGGGACCTGGTCGCGGCCGGGCAGGAACTGGCTCGTCTGTCCAATCCGCAATTGAGCCTGGAGGTGACGACGCGCGAGGCCGACATCGCCGCGCGGCTCAGCGAGAACACCGGCCGCCTGATGAGCCTGAAGAGCGCCGAGGAGAACCGGGAGCAAGCCTTGGCCGACACCGCCCACGCGCTGAGCCGGGCGCGGCAGGAGCTGGACCGGCGGCAGATCCTGCTGGCCAAGGCGATGCTGAGCCCGTCGGCCGTACAGTCCTATGTCGAGGAGGTCGACTACCAGAAGGAGCGCCTGGCCACCCTGCGGGCCGCGCAGCGCTCGGACGCGGCCTTCTACGCCGAGCAGCGCGCCCAGGCCGCCCGCAGCGCCCAGGACCTGCGCCGCAGCCTCGTCGAGACCCGCGCCGGGCGTTCGGCCCTGGTGGTTCGCGCGCCGACGGCCGGTCGGCTCACGGCGTTCGACCTCAAGCCCGGCCAGGCCGTCCGGATGGGCGACCCGCTGGGCCAGGTGGACGCCGAGGGCGCCTACAAGCTGCGCGCCAAGCTCGACGAGTTCTACCTGCCCCGGCTGTCGGTGGGGCAGAGCGCTCAGGCGACGGTCCGCGATCGGCCAGTCTCGGCCCGGGTGACGAAGGTCTTCCCGCAGATTTCGGATGGACGGGCGACGCTGGAACTGGCGTTCGAGGGCGTCCCGCCCGAGGGCCTCAGGCGCGGCGAGACCATCGACCTTCGCCTGTCGCTGGGACGGCCCCAGGCCGCGGTCGTCGCGCCGTCGGGCGCGTGGCTGAACGACACCGGCGGGACCTTCGCCTTCGTTCTGTCGCCCGACGGCGCGCGGGCCGAGCGGCGGGCCATCGTGCTGGGGCGGCGAAATCCCGAGCAGGCCGAGGTGCTGGGCGGCCTGAAGCCGGGCGAACGCATTGTCACCGCCGGCGCCCAGGACGTCCTCAAGGCGAAGTTTCTCCGGATCCGATCGAAGGGATGATCATGATCGAACTGCAGTCCGTCTCGCGGCTCTATCGCTCGGACGAGATCGAGACCACGGCGCTTCACGGGATCTCCTTGTCTATCCGGCGTGGGGAGTTCGTGGCGGTGATGGGCCCGTCGGGATGCGGCAAGTCCACCCTGCTGAACATTCTCGGCGCGGTCGATCGTCCGACATCCGGCCAGTATCTGTTCGGGGGCGTGGACCTGGCGCGACGGAGCGAGGGCGTGTTGGCCCAGCACCGCGCCCGGCATCTGGGCTTCATCTTCCAGAGTTTCAACTTGGTCGACGACCTGACCATCGCCGAGAACATCGAGCTGGGCCTGATCTACCGCAAGGGCCGCTCGGGATCGCGGCGAGCGCTGGTCGAGGCGGCCATGGACCGGGTCGGGATCGCCCATCGCGCCCGGCACTTTCCGCACCAGCTTTCGGGCGGACAGCAGCAGCGCGCGGCCATAGCCCGGGCGATCGTCGGCGAACCCGACCTGCTCCTGGCCGACGAGCCCACCGGCAACCTTGACACCGAGAACGGCGCCCAGGTCATGGACATCCTCAGGGGCCTGAACGCGACCGGCGCCACCATCGTCATGGTCACCCACTCGCCCAGCCACGCCGACCAGGCCGGCCGGCGGATTGACATGCTGGACGGCCGGTTGGTGGCCTCCGTCGCCCAGGCCCTGTGAGGCGCGCCATGCTGCAGTCCGTCCTGATCGCCTTCTGGCGCTCCTTCACCCGGCGCCCGCTCTACGCCGCGCTCAACCTGCTGGGCCTGAGCCTCGGCGTGGCCGCCTTCGTGACGCTCAGCCTGCTGCATCGCTTCGAGACCGGCTACGACCGCTGGACGCCCGAGCGCGACAAGATCTATGCCGCCGCCATCGCCTTCAACGTCCCAGGCGTCGCGCCGGGCGCGCGGGTCGGGGCCATGGGCGGACTGCTGGAGGAGATGAAGCTGGACTATCCCCAGGTGCGCGGCGTGCGGGATTGGACGCAGCCGGCGGTGATCCACAGGGGCGCCGGCGTTTCGAGCGAGCAGATCGAGCTGGTCGACGCCGACTTCCTGACCTTCTTCCAGGTCCCGCTGATCGCCGGCGACCGCGGCGCGGCCTTGCGGGACCCGGCGGACCTGGTCCTGTCGGAGACCATGGCCCGCAAGTATTTCGGCGCTGTCGACGTCGTTGGCCGCCGTCTCGAGATCAGCGATCTGGCTGGCCGAAACGCCTACACCGTCACCGCGGTGCTCCAGGATCTTCCCAAGAACAGCAATCTGCGGCTGGACTTTATGCGTCTCCTGACGCCGCGCGACATCGCGACGACGGGAGGCTGGAACATCTGGGGCATCGTTACTCTCCAAGCCTATTTCAAGTTCGACGATCCCGCCGAGGTCCCGGCCCTGGAGGCGCAGTTGCCGGGCTTCGTCGATCGCCGCGTGGGCAAGGCCTTCGGCGACGGGGTGACGCCGCACGACATTATGAGGTTGAGCTTCGTGCCGCTGGCGGACGTTCACCTCGTCGATCCCAAGCAACGCGCCGCGATCGAGGCTCTGAGGCTGGTCGGCTGGGTCGCTTTGGGCCTGGCCCTGATCAACTACGTCAACCTGGCGACCGCCCGCGCGGGACTGAGGGCCCGCGAAGTGGCGGTGCGCAAGGCCCTGGGCGCCGGGGCCGCCGTCCTGCGCCTGCAGTTCCTGGGCGAGGCGGGGTTGACCATCGCCCTGGCGTTCCTGATCGGCCTGGCGATGGTCGAGCTGGCCCTGCCGCTGATCAACGCCGCCGGCGGGTTGTCGCTGGGGCTGGACTATCGCGTCGATGGCGCGTGGGTCGCGGGGGTCTTCGGTTTGGTGCTAGCGGCCGGGCTGGCGGCCGCGGTCTATCCGGCCTTCATGCTCTCGGCCTACCAGCCCGCCCAGGTCTTGGCCTCGAGTCGCACGCCGAGCGGCGGCCGGTTCGGGGCGCGGCTGAGGGAGGGGCTGATCACGGTCCAGTTCGCCGCCGTCGTGGCCGCCTTCGTGCTGATGCTGGGCTTCCTCGGCCAGATCCGCCACATGCAGGCCGTCGACTTCGGCTTCCGGCGCGACGGGCTCTATCTGGTCACCGCCACGCGCGGCGTCGGGGCAACGACGCAGCAGCGCCAAGCCTTCTGGAGCGCCGTCCAGCGCATCCCCGGCGTGACCGGCGTAGCGGCCGGCAGCGCGGCGCCGGCCGACCAGACCATGGAGTCGAACTCGACGGCCACGCGCCTGGATCGACCAACGCGTCCAGAACTCTCGCCGACGCTGAACTGGTCCGCGGTCGGCCCGGACTATTTCCAGACGCTGGGAACGAGCCTGGTCGCCGGGCGGCTGCTTGACCTCGCGCATGGCGGCGACGAGCAGTACGTGCCTAACGCCGGTCCCGAAACGGTGACCAACGCCGTTATCAGCCGCGCGGCGGTGCGCCAGCTGGGCTACGCCTCGCCGCAGGACGCCCTGGACAAGCTGCTGGACTTCCAGAACCGGAAAACCCGCATCGTCGGCGTCGTCGAGGACATGCGCTTCTACAGCCCCACGGAGAAGACGCCGGCCAAGCTCTATACGTTCAATGGCTATCCCGCCTATTGGCCGGTCGGCTGGCCGATCACGCTGGTGCGCTATTCGGGGCTCAGCGAAGCCGAGGTTCGCGCGCGGCTGGAGGCCGCCTGGCGCCAGGCGGCTCCGGATGTCCCGTTCGAGGGCAAGACCGCCCTGGTCAATCTGGACCGCTACTACAAGCCCCAGCGCGACCGCACGAACCTGTTCAGCCTGGGCGCCATGGTGGGGGCGGGGATCGGCTGCATCGGGCTCTACGGCCTGGCGGCGTTCAACGCCTCGCGGCGGACACGAGAGATCGGCGTGCGCAAGGTGCTGGGGGCGACCCGCGCCCAGGTGGCCCGGCTGCTGATCGGCCAGTTCCTGCGCCCGGTGGCGGTCGCCTGCCTGGTCGCCTGGCCGCTGGCCTACTGGATGCTCCGGCGCTGGCTCTCGCAGTTCGACGATCCGGTCGCCGTGGGCCCGCTGGTCTTCGTCGCCGGGGCCGCGGCGGCGATCGCCATCGGCCTGATGGCGGTCGGCGGCCTGGCCTGGTCGGCGGCGTCGGCCGAACCGGGCAGGGCGCTGCGACATGACTAGCTTCGCCGCAGCACCAGGGTGACGATAGAGCGGGGCGGGGCGACGGTTCCGGGGATCGGTTGCAGTCGCCGCGTCGCGTCGGTGACGACCATCCGGGCCGACCAGCCCGTCAGGGGCGTGGTCAGTTCGCGCGGCGAGAGCCCGCCGTTGACATGCACCAGGATCAGTTCGGCGCCGTCAGGCGACACAGCGCCGACGGTGTCCAGGTCGTCGACCGGCGTCAGGCGGTGGCCGGGCCGGATGTAGCGGCTGAAGTGCGCCATCGCATGGTACTTGGCCGTGACATGGATCGCGTGCGGCCCCTCGGGCGGGCCGCGCAGGTCGGCCTTGACCAGCCCCCAGTTCGAGCCCGGCTTGCCGTCGCGCGTGCTCAGGTCCTCGACCGCCTGCCAGAAGACCCAAGCCGCCGGCTCCAGCCGCTTGAGGTCCATGACCACGTGTTCGGCCAGGGCCAACGGCGAGCCCATGCCGTCGAAGGCCTCGGGCTCCTTGTCGAGGGGCGTGTCGTTCTCGGACATCCATAGCCGCAGGCCGGAGGCCCTGGCCACGTCGCGCACGCCGGTCTGGTTGACGACGCCGTAGCTGTGCACGTTCAACTGCCCGATGGCCGCGCGGGCCGCCTCGGGATAGGCCTCCCAGTCGGCCAGGAAGCGGTGCGAGTTGGTCTCGTCCGGCGCGCTGACGACCGTCTTCAGCCCGCGGGCCCGAAGCGCCGCGGCCGAGGCGAGGATCATCTCGGCCTGGCGAGCGGGCGACCAGTGGGCGCCCTCCTGGGTGTTGGCGGCGAACCAGTAGTCGGTGTTGGGCTCGTTGACCGGCGACAGGGTGCGGAAGGCGATCCCGTGGCGGCGCTGCAGTTCGTCGACGACGCGGGCCAGATAGGCGGCGAACAGGGGCTCCAGGCCCGGCCGCAGGTTGTCGTCGGTTCCCTTCACCGCGCCCGACACCTTGCCGCTGACGGTCATGAACCAGGGCGGCGAGTTGGAGAAGGCCTCAAGGATCGGCCGGTCCACGCGGGCCTTGATCGCGTCGAGCCACCAGCGCTGGTTGGCGTCGGCCGACCAGTCCCACATCGACTCGTCCTCGGGACGCCACCAGTCCTCGCCGACCGCGCCGGCCGGCCGGCGCCAGAAGCCCGGGACCGCCGCGCCGGTCCGCAGATAGGGCGGATCCCCGGGCCTGGCGCCGCCGCCGATATTGTAGCGCCCGATGGTCCAGCCCAGCCCGTCCGGACCATAGAACAGGTCGGCCAGCCGCCGGCGTTCCGCCTCGGGCCAACCTCCGGTGACGTTGGCGAACCAGGCCAGGGCCGTCCCCCAGCCTTCGAACGCCGGGCCCGCGCGATCGAGGGCCGGACGCAGGGTGAGCTGGACCCTGGGCGTCCGGGGCGTCGCGGCCACGGCCCTGGAGCCGATCGCCAATCCCGCCAGGAGGCCGAGGGCCTCGCGTCGTGACAGCCCCATGAAGCCTCCCGTGTCATTGTCGCACTACGTCAGGTTTGGTATGATAATTGATATTTTCCGGCAAGCCGGCCCATGATCGATCGGGGCCGAGCGATCGTGTCGTCGCGAACTGGCCTGGACACCTTCGGGGGCGAGGACGGCGCCGATGAATGGCGGTCGTTCGCGCGCGGCCCGCGCGGGAGGCGCGCCGCTGATCGTCAGCCGCCCCTGTTTGCTCACGAGGATTCCCTTTTCCCCCGCCAAGCTTGAATATTCCGCCCGAAACGTTCGCCTTCAGTCCGAAGGAAAAGGAGGGGGAACGATCGATGCGACTCGGGGCCAATCCCAAAACCCCTGGCGGCGCAGCGATGCTGGGAGGGCGATCGCCGCCGTCTTGCGGAACCGTGCGCCGGGATTTCAGCAGGCCAATTCTCTTTTACTGGCCTGACCACTAAAATCATACTTGTAGTACAAATGAGAGCGGAATATGTCTGGCTCGAAATCGCGCCGCACGAGAGCGCGATGAATCGAAAGCAGGAGGAAAACGAGATGAGGGGTATTCAGTTCCGGCTGATGTTGAGCGCGTCCGTGGCGGCCCTCGGGGTCTGCGCGGCCGCCGGATCGGCGGCGGCCCAGGCGGCGAGCGACACCGCGGCCCAGGCTCCGGCCGACCAGACGGTTTCCGAAATCGTCGTCACCGGCGTGCGCGCGAGCCTGCGCTCGGCCCAGGCGATCAAGCGCAACGCCGACCAGGTCGTCGACTCGATCCAGGCCCAGGACATCGGCAAGCTGCCCGACGCCAACACCACCGAGGCCCTCCAGCGCGTGACCGGCGTCCAGATCCAGCGCCGCTACGGCGAGGGCGCGACCGACTTCGACCACCGCACCCAGCCGGCGATCGCCATCCGGGGCCTGACCCAGGTGCAGAACTTCCTCGACGGACGCGCGGTCTATTCGGCCTCCGGCGGCCGGGCGTTCGACCTCGAAGGCGTGCCGCCCGAGCTGCTGGCCGGCGCCGACGTCTACAAGAACGCGCCCGCCAACATCATCGAAGGCGGCGTCGGCGGGGCCGTGAACCTGCGCACCCGCAAGCCTTTCGACTCGCCCGACCGCGTCCTCAGCGCCACGTTCCGCGGCAACTATTACGACCGGGTCCGGAAGAACGGCGGCTCGATCTCGGGCCTCTACAGCGACCGGTTCGACACCTCGGTCGGCGAGATCGGCGTGCTGCTCAACGCCGTACTGAGCAAGAGCCGCTATCGCCAGGACGGCCTGCTGGCCGGACCCTTCGACGCCGTCAAGCCGGGCTCGATCGCCAATGCGCCGGCCAACGCCCAGGTGCCCTACGGCTTCGAGATCTACGACGACACGGGCGACCGCAAGCGCCTGGGCATCGCCGCGGCGGTGCAGTGGCGGCCGAGCGATCAGCTGCTGCTGACGGCCCAGTACCAGCGGACCAAATACTGGTTCAACCGGACCGGCGCCTACTATTACGACTTCAACAACCGCTCCAACGTCAAGGACGCGAACGGCAACATCATCGAGTACGGCACGGACCCTCTGACCGGCGCGAGCTTCACCTTCAACGACGAAGGCTACGCCACCAAAGGCTCGCTGCAGAACCAGACCTTCGAGACCGGGCGTTTCGACCAGCAGCTCTGGAGCCAGAGCCAGAACTTCACCCTGAACGCGGCTTGGACGCCGACCGACCGCCTCAAGGCCAATTTCGACGCCCAGTACCTGAAGTCCTACTACAATGCCGACCGCAACGGTCACGTGCTGTCGCTCTACTCCCAGTCGGGCCAGACGGGGCTGACCGCACCCCACAAGTCGATCGTCGACTTCGACCTGACCGGCAAGTACCCCCGGTGGGACGTGCGTGACGCGTCGGTCCTGAACAACCCGGCCAACTACACCACGCCGTTCATGGCCGACTCCCTGCAGCGCAACGACGCCGACACCCTGTCGCTGGCGGCGGACGTCGAGTACGACCTCGAAGGCGGCTTCTTCGAAAAGCTGCGCGGCGGAGCCCGCTATTCCGACAACAGCATCGACCTGCGGGGCACCTGGCACGGCGTCTGCATCACGGCCTTGGGGCCCGACGCGAACTGTTCGGCGCCGTCCGGCACGCCGCTGGTCCCGCTTTCGGCCCACCCGGAACTGTCGATGCCTGGCCCGTCGATGCACTGGTTTGACGGCAACACCGTCAGGGGCGGCCTGCTCTATCCGGCCTTCCCGAAGGGCGACGGCGTCTGGGCCCAGACCAAGGCGCTCTACGCCCTGTTCGGCGCCCAGACCAAGGACGCCTTCACGCCGGGCGACCTCAACAGCCAGACCGAGAAGACCTATACCGGCTGGGCGATCGCCGACTATGCGGGCGAAGTGGCCGGCGTGGCGATCGACGGCGGCGTCGGCGTGCGGGTGATCAAGACCGAGGCCACGTCCACGGGCACCCAATTCAACAATGACGGGACCACCGCGCCTATCGACGTGGACAATAGCTACACGCGCGTCCTGCCCAGCTTCAATCTGCGCGCCAAGCTCACTGATACGCTCCAGGCTCGCCTGGCCTATTCCAAGGGCCTGGCCCGACCCAATTTCGACCAGCTGTCGACCAACCTGACGCTCAACAACCCCAACCAGGTCAATCCGAAAACGGGCCATCCCAGCGCCAGTTCCGGCAATCCCATGCTGCGGCCCATCGAGTCCGACAACTACGACCTGACGGCCGAATGGTACTTCAACGACACCGGCTCGCTGACCGCCGGGGTCTTCTACAAGAAGGTCGACGGCTTCCTGGCCAACGGCACGGTCGAGGGCACGTACAACGGTAAAATCTACGACGTCAGCACCGTGGTCAACACGGGGAAGGGGACCGTCAAGGGTCTGGAACTGGGCTACCAGCAGTTCTTCGATTTCCTGCCGGGGCTGCTCAGCGGGCTGGGCGTCCAGGCCAACTACACCTATGTCGACAGCAGCGTGACGAACCCCTTCTTCTCGCCTGGGTCCGATGCGCCGGCCCAGCTGCCGCTCCAGAAGCTGTCGAAGAACAGCTACAACCTGATCGGCCTCTACGAGAAGGGACCGGTCAGCGCCCGCGTCGCCTATAACTGGCGCTCGGCCTATCTGGACCAGACCACGGGCAGCGGCGCGAACGGCCAAGCGCAATACGCCAAGCCCTACGCCTCGCTCGACGCGTCGCTCAGCGTCGACATCAACGACCACGTGGCGTTCTCGGTGGATGCGGTGAACCTGAACAACCGCATGAACGTGCTCTACATCGGCACGCCCGCCGCGCCGCTGCAGTACCAGCTCAACGACAGGCGCTTCGGCGTGGCCCTGCGCATCACCTACTGATCCTCCCCAGCTGGCCGGCGTGGCGCCGCGATGCGCCACGCCGGCGCTTTTTTGACAAAACCCTTCGGTCCGCGAAGCAAGACATGGTTCGATCGATCCGATGCTGACCGAAACTTCGCGCCAGAACGGACCGCTGACCCGCATCGCCATCGTCGGCGGCGGCGCGGCCGGCTGGATGGCCGCCGCCGCCCTGGCCCGCGTGCTCGGACCCCAGGGGCCGGCCATCACCCTGATCGAGTCCGAGGAAATCGGCATCGTCGGGGTGGGGGAGGCGACGATCCCGCCCATCCGCGCCTTCAACGCGATGATCGGCCTGGATGAGGACGTCTTCGTCCGCGAGACCAAGGGCACCTTCAAGCTGGGCATCGAGTTCGTCGACTGGCGCCGGCGCGGACATCGCTATTTCCATCCGTTCGGGGTCTATGGTCCCGACTTCGGCCCCACGCCGTTCGAGGGCGCCTGGCGAAGGCTGCGCCAGGTCGGCCAGGCCGAGCCGCTGGAGGCCTATTCGATCTGCGCCCAGGCCGCGGCCGCCGGGCGCTTCGCCCGTCCCCAGCCCGGCGCCGGGCCGCTGTCGCAGCTGGCCTACGCCTTCCATTTCGACGCGGCGCTCTACGCCCGACTGCTGCGCGCCCACGCCGAGGCCGCCGGCGTCGTCCGCCGCGAAGGCAAGGTGGCCGCCGTCAACCTGCGCGGCGGCGACGGCTTCGTCGAGTCGGTGACGATGGAGGACGGCGAGCGGATCGCGGCCGACCTTTTCCTCGACTGCACGGGTTTTCGCGCCCTGCTGATCGGCCAGGCGCTGGACAGCCCGTTCGAGGACTGGTCGCGATGGCTGCCCAACGACCGCGCCGCGGCCGTCCCCTCCGTCAATGCCGGCCCGCCGGCGCCCTACACCCGCTCGACCGCCCGCGAGGCCGGCTGGCAGTGGCGCATCCCGCTGCAGCACCGCACCGGCAACGGTTATGTGTTTTCCAGCCGCCACATCTCCGAGGACGAGGCGGTCGGCGCCCTGCTGGCCAATCTCGACGGCGAAGCCCTGGCCGAGCCGCGCGTGCTGCGCTTCCAGGCCGGCCGGCGCCAGGCGGGCTGGGTCAAGAATGTCGTCGCCTTGGGCCTGGCCAGCGGCTTCCTGGAGCCGCTGGAATCGACCAGCATCCACCTGATCCAGGTCGGGATCGCCCGGCTGCTCGAGATGCTGCCGACCCGCGCGTTCGAGCCCGCCGACGCCCGCCGCTACAACCGGCTGATGGCGGCCGAGTTCGAGAGCGTGCGCGACTTCCTGATCCTGCATTTCCACGCCACCGAACGGAACGACACGCCGTACTGGGACCAGCTGCGCGCCATGGCCGTTCCCGACACCCTGCTGGAGCGCCTGCGCATCTACCGCGCGACGGGGCGGGTGTTCCGCGAGAGCGACGAGCTGTTCACCAAGACCAGCTGGTTGGCGGTGATGGACGGGCAGGGGCCCAAGGTCGAAGGTGGCGAGCCCCTGGCCGAAGGCCTGCCGCTCGACCAGGCCCGGGACCGACTGGCGCGGATCGCCGCCGCGACGGCCGCGGCCGTCGGGCGGATGCCGTCCCAGACGGACTTCATCCGCGCCCATTGCCAAGCCGGCGCGCTGGCCGCCGTTTGATCCAGATTTTGACCGACAGCCGGGGCGAGCCGCCCCCTTGGAAGAGGTTCGTATGCGACGGGTTCTATTGACGGGTTTCGCCTCGTTCGGGCTGCTGACGGCGGCTCACGCCGAGGACGGGCCCCGGGTCCAGGCGGTGCAGGTGGACGCCTCGCGGCCGGACTGGGAGAACCCGGCGGTGTTCGCGCGCGGCAAGCTGGCGGCCAGCGCCACCCACTTCCCGTTCGAGACGCGCGAAGCCGCCCTGGCCGGCGACATGACGAAGTCGGTCCGCTACCAGTCGCTGGACGGCCCGTGGTCGTTCAGCTTCTCGCCGTCGTCGGACGCCGTGCCGGTTGGGTTCGAGAAGCCCGACTATGACGTCTCGAGCTGGAAGACCATCAAGGTCCCGGCCATGTGGCAGGCCGAGGGCTACGACCAACCGCGCTACAACAACATCACCTATCCGTTCCCCGCCAACCGGCCGTTGATCCCCCACGCCACCAATCCGGTCGGCTCGTACCGCCGCACCTTCGAGATCCCGGCCGGCTGGAGCGGCCAGGACGTCATCCTGCACATCGGCGCGGCCGGCTCGGCCTACCAGGTGTGGGTCAACGGCCAGGAGGCCGGCTATGCCGAAGACTCCAAGCTGCCCAGCGAGTTCGACGTCACCCGCCTGCTGAAGCCCGGCCAGAAGAACATCGTCGCCATCCAGATCCACCGCTGGTCGGACGGCTCCTACCTGGAGGACCAGGACTTCTGGCGGGTCTCGGGCATCGAGCGCTCGGTCTATCTGAAAGCCGCCCCCAAGGCCCGGGCTAGCGACCTGTTCGTCCATGCCGGCCTGGACAAGGCCTATCGCGACGGGGTGCTATCGACGGATGTCGAGCTGACCAAGCGCGACCAGCCGGTCATCGTGCGCCTGAGCCTGCTGGACGGCGAGCGGACCGTCCTGACCCGCGAGGCCAAGGTCGCGGCCGGCGCGGCCAGGACCCGCACCCTGTCGGCCACCGTCCCGGGCGTGCGCCAGTGGACGGCCGAGACGCCCAATCTCTACACCCTGCTGGTCGAGGTGCTCGACACAAAGGGCCAGGTGATCCAGGCCACGCCCCAGCGCATCGGGTTCCGCACCGTCGAGATCAGGAACGGCCGGGTGGCGGTCAACGGCAAGCCGATCGTCATCCGCGGCGTCAATCGCCACGAGCATGACCCCGAGACCTTCCACGTCATCTCCGAAGCCTCGATGCGTCGCGACATCGAGCTGATGAAGCGCAACAACATCAACGCCGTGCGCACCTCGCACTATCCCAACGATCCGCTCTGGTACGCCCTGGCCGACGAATACGGCCTCTATGTCATGGACGAGGCCGACATCGAGAGCCACGCCTACATGGACTACGCCAACAAGCATCCGGAGCTGCGGCCCAAGCTGCAGATCGGCTTCGACCCGGCCTGGGAGCAGGCCCATGTCAGCCGCGTGCTGAACATGGTCGAGCGCGACAAGAACCACCCGTCGGTGATCTTCTGGTCGCTGGGCAACGAGGCCGGCATCGGCCCCAACTTCGAGAAGGCCGCCGCCGCCGCCCGCAAGCGCGATCCGAGCCGCCTGATCTCGTACCTGGGCTGGGGCACGTTGGATTGGGAGCACGAGCCCAACGCCTTCGTCGACATCTATGCGCCGATGTACGACGACATCGAGAAGATGGTCGACTGGGCCACCGATCCCAGCCGCACTCAGCCGATGATCCAGTGCGAATATTCGCACATGCAGGGCAATTCCGGCGGCAACTTCAAGGACTACTGGGACACCATCTACCAGTACGACAAGCTGCAGGGCGGCTTCATCTGGGACTGGGTCGACCAGTCGATGTACCGCTACGCCAAGGACGGCCGCCGCTACTGGGGCGACGGCGGCGAGTACGGGCCCAACCCGGGCGGCGACGTCGAGTTCGGCGACGGCCTCAACCAGCCCGACCGCACGCCCAACCCGCACCTCTACGAGGTGCAGAAGGTGCTTTCGCCGATCCAGTTCGGGGCCTTCGATCCCGCGGCGGGCCGGGTCACGGTGACCAACCGCCACGACTTCCGCGACCTGTCGGGCTTCACCTTCGACTGGACGCTGGAGGAGAACGGCGTGGCTGTCGCCTCGGGCGACCTGCCGCCCCTGACGACGGCCGCCCGCGCCAGCCAGACCATCGCCCTGCCGCTGCCGGCCCTGCCGCGCAAACCCGGTGCGGAGTACTTCGTCACCGTCCGCGCCAAGGCCAAGGACGGCGCCGTTCCGCTGACCCCGGCCGGCTATGTCGTCGGCTGGGAGCAGTTCGCGCTCGCCGCCGCGCCGGCCCCGGCGGTCTCACGCGCGGGTCCAGTGTCGCTGGCCGAGACCGGCTCGGCGATCACCGCCTCGGCGGCCGGCGCCACCCTGACCATCGACAAGGCCACCGGCCTGGTCGATGGCTACGCCAAGGACGGCGTCGTTCTGGCCAAGGGCGGCCAGCCCAACTTCTTCCGCGCCGAGACCGACAACGACACCCTGAACGGCGTCGTCGCCCAGCAGCGGCCGTGGCAGGCGATGACCGACGCCCGGCAGGTGCGCGGCCTCACCGCGCGCAAGACCGATGGTGGGGTCGAGATCGTCGTCGACTACGCCCTGGGCGCCGGCGCGGCCCGCTTCGTGACCACCTACACCATGGCCGGCGACGGCTCCGTCGCGGTGGCCGGGGAGTTGACGCCGCTGAAGGACGACCTGCCGCCGCCGGTGCGCGTGGGCCTGTGGTTCACCGCCCCGACCAGCCTGAAGACCGTCGAGTGGTACGGCCGCGGGCCGCATGAAAGCTATGTCGACCGCTACACCTCGGCGCCGATCGGCCTGTGGCGCGGGGCGATCGCCGACCAGAACCACGACTACATGCGGCCCCAGGACACCGGCAACAAGGTCGACGTCCGCTGGATGGAGCTGAACGGCGACGGGCGGGGCCTGAGGGTCACGGGCGAAAAGCCGCTGATGATGACGGCCCTGGCCTTCCCCTACGAGGACCTCTATCGCCGCGCGCCGGGAGCCTGGAAGTCGACCGACATCGTCCCGCACGGCGAGGTCACCCTGCTGGTCGACTCGGCGCAATGGGGCGTGGGCGGCGACACGGCCTGGAACCATGTCGGCGTGCCGCACATGAAGTATCGCACCAGGCTGGAGCCGACCCGCGTCGCCTTCCGCCTGGAGCCGTTCAGCGGCGAGGGGACCCAGGCGGACAAGGCGCGGCCCGCGCGCGCGACCGAGGTCCAGTGACCTTGGTTTCGTCGTAACCCGCCGCCTTCCGGCCTCCGCCACGGCACCGTCGGACCTGTTCAGCTTTCCGTGTAGCGGAGCAGAAGCCAGTCCCGTCCGGTGAGGAGCAGGGCCAGTTCATCGACGGCGGCCGGCGGCGCGCCCGCATAGAAGAGCGCGAGCTCCTCGGCGAGCGCCCGCGCCCTGTCTTCAGGCAGCGCCGTCTCGCGCCGGAACCCGAGCATGCGGGCGCCGATCCCGAACAGCGAGAGGCCGTACTCCGCCTCCAGCCGTCGGGCCAGGGCGTAGGCCTGCATCGGGTTGAGGTCGGCTTGAAAATAGCCGTTGGGAAAGGCCGCGATCGTCTGCGCGGCCGAAGCGACCGGCACGAACTGGAATAGGACGATCTTCTCCCGGGCGATCCGCAGGGCCGCCTCGGGGTCTGCGTTGATCGTGATCAGGTCGTTCGAGTCCCCGGGCGTTTCCCAGTCCAGCATTCCGAAAACCTGCTCGAGCCCGACATCGCGCGCGCGTTCGAGGAGGTTGGCCAGGCGGATGGGGAATTCGGCGGGCGTGCTGAGATAGCCCAGGTGTTCGCCGTTCTCGAACACGTCGGGGCCGAGTTCGGACAGGTCGTGGCCCCGGACCTCATCCAGCCCGTGGTGATCCACGCCATGCCCGGACGTGTAGGAAGCTTGTCCCAGGTCGTCCAGCGAGGCGAGGACGCGCACGCGCGGACGGTCCCGTTGCAGGCGGGCGTGCAGGGCCAGCAGACTCGCGAACGAGGGCAGGTCGTGCGCCGCCAGGCCATCGCACAGCAACGGGCTGAAGGTCCGGGGCCTGGCCTCGGTGAACGAGACAAGCTTCGGCGGCTTGCGGGGGAATCCGAACATGGGGGCATGACGGCAGCGCATCCCTGGTTGTCAAGCATCGCGCGGGAGCCCCGCTGCAGCCCTCCGGTTGCGCATCCGTACGATGTTATGTGTATATCGTATAAGATATTTGACATAAATAATATTATCAGCCTTCCTGCGGGCGCAGCGCGTCTATCGGAGGCGCGATCGTTTCGGAGGGGTTTTCCATGCGCAGCAGACTCGCGCGCCTTGATCTCCTGGCGGGAGCCGCGGCCGTCGCGGTCCTGTCAGTCGTGGCCGGGGCTCCGGCCGCTTTCGCCCAGGAGGTCGCCACGGCGGACGAGCCGGCGACGCTTGACGCGGTGGTGGTGACCGGATCGCGGATCAAGCGGCCCAATCTGGTTTCGGCCAGCCCGATGACCGTCGTGGGCGACGACGAGATCAAGTACCAGGGCGCCACCTCGATCGAGAGCGTGCTCAACCGCCTGCCGCAGTTCACCGCCGACTCCAACGAGAACGGTTCCAACGGCTCGGACGGCACGGCGCGGGTCAACCTGCGCAACATGGGGGCCAGCCGGGTTCTGGTGCTGGTCGACGGCCAGCGGATGCTGCCGACCGAGACCGCCGACGTGAACTTCATCCCCAGCGCCCTGGTCGACCGGGTGGACGTGGTGACGGGCGGCGCCTCGGCCGTCTACGGGTCCGACGCGGTGTCCGGCGTGGTCAACTTCATCCTCAAGAAGGATCTCAACGGCGTGCGGCTGGACGCCCAGTACGGCATCGCCCAGCACAGGAACGACAACGATTATCCCCGGTCGCTGATCACCGCGGCGGGCTACAAGCTGCCCGAGCGCTCGGTCACCGACGGGGCGCGGGCTGACGTCAACCTGGCCTTCGGCATGAACGCGCCGGACGGCAAGGGCAACGTCACCTTCTATGTCGGCTATCGCGAACTCAAGCCGGTCACCCAGAACACCCGCGACTATTCGGCCTGCGGCCTCAACCTGGCCGGAGACCGGAACAACGCTCTGGTCTGCGGCGGCTCCAGCAACAACGAATACGGCCTGTTCACCCTGCTCAGCGGTCCCAACGCCGGCCAGACCCTGAACAACACCAAGGACGGCAACAAGACCTGGGTGCCGTACGACAGCTCGTTCCTCTACAACTACGCGCCCACCAACTACATCCAGCGCTCGGACAGCCGCTACACGGCCGGCGCCTTTGGGCACTACGAGATCAGCAAGGCCGCCGAGGTCTACGGCAGCTTCATGTTCATGGACGACCACACCTTCTCGCAGGCGGCCCCGTCCGCCCTGTTCCAGGGGACGACGTTCAAGATCAACTGCAACAACCCGCTGATGTCGGCCTCCCAGGCCGCGACCTTGTGCGGCTCGGCCGCGGGCACGGACGTCAACCAGGACACCTTCATCGGCTACCGGCTGACCGGACCCGGCAGCGCGCCCCGGCGCGACGACCTGCGCCACACCGCCTACCGCATCAACTTCGGCTCGCGCGGGGAGATCGCGCCGGGCTGGAGCTACGACGCCGGCTTCCTCTATTCCCAGGTGGTGCTCGACGAGAGCTACAAGAACAACGTCGACAACGCCAAGGCCGCCAAGGCCTTGCAGGTGGTCAATGTCAACGGGACGCCGACCTGCAAGTCGGTGGTCGACGGCACCGATCCGAGCTGCGTGCCGATCGACGTGTTCAAGTACCAGGGCCTCAGCGCGGCGGCCTACAAGTACCTCTACGCCCCGACCTACACCCACGGCGTGCAGCGCGAGAAGGTGCTGAGCGCGACGGTGAACGGCGATCTGGGCCAGTACGGGGTCAAGAGCCCCTGGGCCAACGACGGCGTCGCCCTGGCCCTGGGCGTCGAGCATCGCCGCGAGGAGCTGAAGTTCGAGGCCGACGCCCTGGCCCAGGCGGCCGGCACCAAGGAGAACGCCGGCGCCTTCAGCGTCAGCGAGGTCTATGGCGAGGTCGACCTGCCCCTGGTTCAGGACGCGCCGTTCATCAAGAGCCTGTCGGTCAACGCCGGCTACCGGACCTCGAAGTACGACTACCTGGACAACCGGGTTTCGACCTACAAGGTCGAGCTGCAATATGCGCCGACCTCGGACGTGCGGTTCCGCGCCAGCTACAACCGCGCGGTCCGGGCGGCCAACATCAGCGAACTGTTCGCGGCCCAGTCGCTGGGCAACGTCTCCGCCGTGGACCCCTGCGCTGGGACGACGCCGACGGCGTCCGCCGCGGCCTGCGCCCTGACCGGCGTCACCGCCGCCCAGTACGGCAAGATCCCGGAGTGCCCGGCCGAGACCTGCGTCACCCAGGGCGGCGGCAATCCGGACCTGAAGCCGGAAGTGGCCGACACCCGCACCGCCGGCGTCGTGCTGACCCCGCGCTTCCTGCCTGGCTTCTCGATGTCGCTCGACTATTTCGACATCTATGTCGACCAGTACATCGGCTCGGTCGACGCGCCGACCGTGATCAACCAGTGCGTCCAGACCAGCAATCCGTACTTCTGCAGCCTGTTCCACCGCGACCCGACCTCGGGCGTGCTGTTCGGCGATCGCGGCTACATCGTCGCCACCAACCAGAACACCGGCTTCCTGCAGACCTCCGGCCTGGACGTGACCGGCAACTATCGCTTCGACCTGTCGTCCCTGACCAAGGGCGGCGACTGGGGCGAGCTCGACTTCAGCTTCGTGGGCACCTACCTCAACAGCCGCAAGATCGAGCAGCTGCCGGGCCTGGGCGCCTATAACTGCAAGGGCCTGTTCGGCCCGACCTGCGGCCAGCCCAACCCGGCCTGGCGCCACCAGCTGCGGACGACCTGGATGCTGCCGTGGATCCCGGCCACGGTCTCGGTCAACTGGCGCTATTTCGGGGCGACCAACCTGTCGAGCAACGACAGCAATCCATTCCTTCAGGGCGACTACGTCGAGATCAATCGCAAGATCAAGGCCTACAGCTACATCGACCTGGCGGCGAACTGGAAGGTCCGCGAGCAGCTGTCGCTGCGGGCCGGCATGAACAACGCCTTCGACAAGGACCCGCCGGTGATCGCGGCCGGGCTGCTCAGCTCGTTCGGCAACGGCAACACCTATCCGGGCGTCTACGACCCGATGGGCCGGACGCTGTTCGTGGGCCTGACCATGGACTTCTAAAGGCCACCCAACTTCCTCCGAGGGTCAGCGAAGCTCGCTGCCTCTCGGGGGCGGATCCCCTAGGTCAACTCAACAGCCACCGCGCCCCCGGCCGGTGGCTGTCTTTCTATGTCGAAGGGGGAGCGCTTGAGACGGCGCTCGGCAAGGCCATCCCAAATCCGCTCATCCCGGCGAACGCCGGGACCCAGATCCCGAAACGGAGCGGCTGATTGGAAAAGCTCGGAGCCCGGGGAACCCACTACGCCGCCATGCCATCTGGATCCCGGCGTTCGCCGGGATGAGCGGAGGTTTTGGAGGTTATGCTCGGCGGATAGCGAACAGAGTTCAGCAATTTCAACGCCCTGAACTTTCTCGACCCCGATCTGTCCTCACCCTCTCAGACCGGCCGCATACTGGTCCCACCTGAAGGCACGGGAAGGGCGTCCGGCCGGCGACCGAGCGGCTTTCAGGGGTGGACGAGCGGGAAGCGCCTCGCCGGTGGTCTTGAGTGACGCTTCGCGGCGGTCCAGGTCAGGTTCCTTGCAACACAGGACGAAGCCCGGCGGCGAAGGATCGGCGGACGCGGCAGGCCTGGGCTGAAATCGCCCAGGCGGTCCGGAAGGGTCGTCAACCTTCCGCCCGTCGGGGGCCTCCATCGGAGCGGGTTAAAAATCCGCGATCCGAAGGCTTCCGGATAACGGCT
>NZ_FORN01000030.1 GCF_900114015.1 Caulobacter sp. UNC279MFTsu5.1
GCCGGACGACGTCCGGAGTTCTTTGATAAATACCGTTTCGACGAAGCCGATCGCTCCGCGCGGTCGTTTTCCGCCAGCGTCCGGTGGGCAGCCCTGTTGAGGCTTAGCCGGACCCGGTCTCGATCCCTTTCGGGAGAAACCAGACGCCGGGGGCGCGGGCCTATGGGCAATTCACACGCTTTGTCCCCGGTCGACGCCGACGGCGGGCGGGCTCCCCAACGATGGAAGGCCCCGGACACGCTGGAGTAACCCCCTCCAGCCCAGTCCCGCTCGATCGCCCCCCGCCGCCGCATCGGTCGCTGGCCATGCGCCCTTTCCCTGCGTCGAGGTGAGTAAAGGATACGGCCGGCCCGAGAGGGTGCGGGGATTAAAGTTTTAGCGCTGGGATTTCAGCGGCTTGGTCGTCGCATTGACGGGGACACGCACGCCTATGGGTTCACCGCCAAATAGCTGTCATCCCGGACAAGCCCGGCGAAGCCGGGCGCGGATCCGGGAGCGCCGCAAGCGCCGCGTTCACGCCCCGGTCCCGGATCTTCGCGCTAGGCGCTCGTCCGGGATGACAGTCGTATTTGGGCATATGTGATAGCCCTGCGGCGCCCTCCCGGCGTCTCGGGCCGCCCATCGTCGATCTAGTTCGCCTTCACCAGATAGCAGTTGAGCTGGTCGTTGGAGTCAGCCTTGTAGGCTTTCATCGAGGTGAAGCCGTAGGCGTTCCACGCCCAAACGTCCGGGGGAGCGGTCTTTTCCAGCACCACCACCTTGTAAAGGCAGCTCTTGGGGGAGCCGATGAACCGATAGGTCCATAGGGTGGCTCCGCCTTTGTGGCGACGCTCCACCAGGGTGTAGGCCGAGGCGGGGCAGGGACTGAATGGGGTCTTCCAGCTCATCCGCTTGGGAGTGATCTTCAACAGGCCGCCACAGGCGCGTCCGGTGCCCTCGAAGACGCCCAACTGGACACGCGGCTCGCTAGGCGGCGAAGCGGCGGCCGGTGTCTGCGCGGGCTTGTTGGGCGCCCTGGCGAGAGCCGCGGGGGGAGCGCACAGCAGCAGGGCGAGCAAGAGGAAGCGGGACAGGGGTTTCATTTGATCTTCCCCAGGCAATAGGCCAGCTTTTCGGCGTAACGTGGGTCGCCAGCGTTGTAGAGCTTGGCCACGGCGGCATTGTCGAGCGACTTGAAGCCGGCGATCATTTTCGTGGTCGTGGCTTTTTGCACTTTGAGGGCTCGACCGATCTTCAGCGGCTTGTGCTGGTCCATCTCGCTCTGGAGACCGGGATTGAGCCAGTAGAGGTGGCCCACCGTCGAGCCGGTGCGCGTGGCGATGCGAGCGATGCTGTCACCGGCGGCGACCTTGTACTCTGTGATCGGGGCATTGGGATTCCAGACATCGTCGTACTTGAAGTTGGCGGCGCGCATCAGCAGGTAGCCGACGCCCGCCTGGATGTTCTTCATCGGGTCGGCGACGACGTTCCGAACCGTCAGGTCGCTGGCGATGTCGCTGGGCATGATCAGCTCGCCGCCCTCCTTGCCGCCCAGCA
The DNA here is from genome assembly GCF_900114015.1 of Caulobacter sp. UNC279MFTsu5.1. GTDB lineage: Bacteria > Pseudomonadota > Alphaproteobacteria > Caulobacterales > Caulobacteraceae > Caulobacter. The sequence continues at coordinate 1,537 of NZ_FORN01000030.1, forward strand.
GGGCGGCTAGTCCCGGGTCGCCCTGTTTGCCGATCTGCATCGGCTGAGTCGTCCAGGCCCGAGCGGTGGGACCGCCGGACTCGGTCCACAGCATCGCCTTGATCAGCCTCCAGTCCAGGGCGGTGAACCCCGGGGCGGACTTCAGATGGGCGTTGTACTTGTCGACCGTGCTCTTGATCGCTGCGTCATAGCCGTGCCAGGCCGGATTGTTGTCCGCCGTGTCGATCGTGTCCTTCCACAGCTGGAAGGAGGTCTTCGGGGGCAACGGCATGCGACGCTCACGGGTAAGCAGCAACGCGGGCGGGGGCGCGCCCAGGCAGAGCAACTTGGGATGGAATCCGGATTTCGTCCAGGCGCGCGCCATCGCCTGGCGGAGCGCCCATACGAAAAATCCCGGAGCGGCCTTTCGGGCCGTCCGGGATTTTCGTTCCGTCGTGGGACGCAGCGCTAAATGTAGCGGCGCAGCGAGCGGGCCAGTTCGGTGGCGCCGGCCTTCTTCTTGGTCTGCTGCGGCTGGTAGGCGATGCGGGCGTGCTCGCCGCAATAGGGGCCTTCCGATGAGCGGCGGCCGCAGAAGGTGAAGCCGTCGGTCGACGGATCGCCGATCGGCCACTTGCACATGTGGGCGCCCAGGGTCAGCACGGTGGCCGAGCCCGGCTCCTCGGCGCGGAACGCCGGGACCGACGGCTGCTGGGCCACGGCCGGCAGCGCCGCCGGCTCGGCCGCGATCACCCGGCGCGGGGCCGAGGGCATCGTCGTGGCGGCCGGACGCGCCGGACGCGGGGCCTTGAAGGCCGGGCGCGCCGGTTGCGACGGCGCGGCGCGGCCCGACAGGCCCAGGCGGTGCACCTTGCCGATCACGGCGTTGCGCGTGACGCCGCCTAGCTGTTTGGCGATCTGACTGGCGGACAGGCCGTCCAGCCAGAGCTTCTTCAAGGTGGTGACCCGTTCGTCAGTCCAGCTCATGACCCATCTCCGCCTAAAAAAGAGTCCGGAACGGGTTTCCCCGACTCGCCTCGGCCTCTACATCTGGTGTACGGACGACCCCGCCGGTCGCTCGCCTACCAGATAGTGTAAAGAATGCGTTAAAACACACAATAGGCGCCATCCGGTCTGTCCACAGAAACAACATATTGATTCTACCGGAGCGCCGCTTGCGCCGGCCCCGTCTCGGGCGCACATGCGCAGCACGTACCGAGACCCCCAGGACCCCAGGCCCATGAAAGACGTGACGGCTTCCGTCATCCCCCCGCAGCCGCGCGACTATCACGGCTGGAACTGGAGCGGGTTCTTCACCCTCTATCAGCGCGAGATCCGCCGCTTCTGGAAGGTGGGCACCCAGACGGTCGCCGCCCCGGTGGTGACGACCCTGCTCTACATGCTGGTGTTCGTGGTGGCGGTGGGTGGAAGCCGCCCGGCGGTCGGCGGCGTGACCTTCGGCCATTTCGTGGCCCCGGGCCTGATCATGATGGCCATCCTCAACAACGCCTTCGCCAATTCGTCCTCGTCGCTGATCCAGGCCAAGATGATGGGCCTGACGCCGGACTTCCTGACCCCGCCGCTGTCGCCGCTGGAGCAGGTGGCGGCCTTCGGCCTGGGGGCGGCGACGCGCGGCATCGTCGTTGGGGCGGTGACCGCCCTGGTGATCGGCGTGCTGCCGGGCGCCGGCCTTTCGGTCGCGCACCTGTGGGCGATCGTCTATTTCGCGGTTGGCGCCTCGATCATCCTGGGCCTGGCCGGCGTGCTGGCCGGCCTGTGGTCCGAGAAGTTCGATCAGTTGGCGGCGGTGACCAATTTCGTGATCATGCCCATGACCTTCCTGTCGGGCACCTTCTACCTGGTCGACCGCCTGCCCGAGCCGTTCCGCTCGGCCAGCCACTTCAACCCGTTCTTCTACCTGATCGACGGCTTCCGCTACGGCTTCATCGGCCATGCCGACGGCTCGGTGGCGATCGGCGTCGCGGTGACCGCGGCCCTGTCGGTGGGGCTGTTCCTGTGGTGCTGGTGGCTGTTCCGGACGGGGTACCGGCTGAAGAGCTAGGTCAAGCCCTGAGCGGCGTTCAGGGAACCCCCTTCACCAGCACCTCCACATCCTTGGTCGGCCCGCCGTTGATCACGGGAATGGATGTGTCGTTGATGAACCGCAACTGGCCGTCGACCTCGACCCGGGCCGAGACGGCGATGCGGGCGCTCGGCGGGATCTGGGCGGGGTCATAGCCCAGCGAAAAGGCGACCGGCGGGGTTTGGGCCGGGATCACGGCTTCGGAAATGACCCTGGCCGGGGCGTCGGCCAGGCTGACGTCCTGCAGGCGCACGATCACCTTGGTCTGGGGCGGCAGCATCAGCCGCTCGCGCCAGAGCACCTGGCCGGTGACGGCCGCGCTGGACGGTCCCGTGGCGGGCGCGGACGGCGCGCCGGCGCATCCGGCCAGCAGCGTCAGGGAAAGAAGGGCGGGTGCGAAGGGTTTCATGGCCGTCTCCTGAACACGCATCCCCCGCCTCCAGGGGTAAGGCGCGACCGCGGCGAATTCAACCGGGAGGTTCGCCGATGGGACCGCAAACAGTGTGGCTCAACCGTCTCTGACACCCAAAATTCACGGCCGGTTTGTTGACAGGGCGGACTTACACGCCGACAACGCTGGGCCTTCCGGTCCCCGTGCTTCCAGCACGGGGGCTTCTTTCCTTTTTGGGAGGTCGTCTTGAGCACGTCGACGTCGTCTAACCCCGCGCAACACCACATCATGGGCGTCTACAATCGCGCCCCGCTGGCGTTCGAGCGAGGCCGAGGCGCGCGCCTGTTCGCGACCACCGGCGAGGAATATCTGGACTGCGTGGCGGGCATCGCCACCTGCGGCCTGGGCCACGCCCACCCGGTGCTGGTCGACGCGCTGAAGACCCAGGGCGAGAAGCTCTGGCACGTCTCCAACATCTACACGATCCCCGAGCAGGAAGCGCTGGCCGACCGGCTGTGCGCGGCCACCTTCGCCGACGTGGCGTTCTTCACCAACTCGGGCACCGAGGCGATCGAGTGCGCCCTGAAGGCCGCCCGCCGCTACCACGTGGTCAACGGCCAGCCCGAGCGGGTCGACATCATCGGCTTCGACGGCTCGTTCCACGGCCGCTCGTACGCGGCGGTCAACGCCTCGGGCAACGCCGGCTACCTGGACGGCTTCGGGCCGCGCCTGCCGGGCTACATCCAGCTGCCGTTCGGCGACTGGGACACGCTGAAGGCCGCCCTCGGCCCGACCACGGCCGGGGTGATCATCGAGCCGGTGCAGGGCGAGGGCGGGGCGCGCGCCCTGACCGACGCCCAGCTCGACGAGCTGCGCCAGATCACCCGCGAGGCCGGCGTCCTGCTGATCCTCGACGAGGTGCAGAGCGGCATGGGCCGGACCGGCAAGCTGTTCGCCCACGAGTGGGCCAGCGACGCCGCGCCCGACATCATGTGCGTGGCCAAGGCCCTGGGCGGCGGCTTCCCGGTCGGCGCCTGCCTGGCCACCGCCGAGGCGGCCAAGGGCATGCAGCCGGGCACGCACGGCTCGACCTACGGCGGCAACCCGCTGGCCATGGCCGTGGGCAAGGCGGCGTTCGACACGATCAACACCGACGAGATCCTCGACAACGTCAAGACCGTGGCCGGCTTCTTCACCCAGCAGCTGAACGGCCTGAAGGACCGCTTCCCGGACATCATCGTCGACATCCGCGGCAAGGGCCTGCTGATCGGCGTCAAGGTCGTGCCGAACAATCGCGAGTTCATGGTCCTGGCCCGCGACCAGAAGCTGCTGATCGCCGGCGGCGGCGACAACTGCGTGCGCCTGCTGCCGCCGCTGAACCTGACCGTCGAGGAAGCGTCCGAGGCCATCGCCAAGCTCGAAAAGGCCTGCGAGGCCGCCCGGGCCAAGGCGGCGGCCTAAGCCTCCGGCTCACCTAATAAGAAACCGCCCGCCCCGGTCTCGGCCGAGGCGGGCGGGCAGGGGGATTTGCAATGACTCAGCCCAGACACTTCATCGACCTGTGGAAGCTGGACGGCCCCACGCTGCGGGCCCTGCTGGAGGACGCCAAGGCCCGCAAGGCCGCCCGCGCCGGCTGGCCCAAGGGCCGCGTCGACGCCGACGCCCCGGCCAAGGACCGCGTGCTGGCGATGATCTTCCAGAAGAACTCGACCCGCACCCGCTTCTCGTTCGACGCGGCGATCCGCCAGCTGGGCGGCGACGCGATCATCTCGACCTCGGCCGACATGCAGCTGGGCCGCGGCGAGACCATCGAGGACACCGCCAAGGTGCTGTCGCGGATGGTCGACGCGGTGATGATCCGCGCCAACAGCCACGCCGACGTCGAGCGCTTCGCCCAGGTCTCGACCGTGCCGGTGATCAACGGCCTGACCGACAAGAGCCACCCGTGCCAGATCATGGCCGACCTGCTGACCATCGAGGAGCACCGCGGCGACGTCGGCGGCAAGACCATCGCCTGGGTCGGCGACGGCAACAATGTCTGCTCCAGCTTCATCCACGCCGCGCCGCTGCTGGGCTTCAAGCTGAACATCGCCTGCCCGGCGGTCTACCACCCCGACCTGGTCGACCTGGCCCGCGCCCAGGAGCTGCAGGGCCAGATCACCATGACCGACGACCCGCGCGCGGCCGTGCGCGGCGCCGACGTGGTGGTGGCCGACACCTGGGTGTCGATGGGCGACACCGATCACGACGAGCGCCTGGCGGCCCTGGAGCCCTACCAGGTCGACGACGCCCTGATGGACCTGTCGGCCCCCGACGGCGTCTTCCTGCACTGCCTGCCCGCCCACCGCGGCGAGGAGGTCACCGACAGCGTGCTGGACGGCCCGCGCTCGCTGGCCTGGGACGAGGCGGAGAACCGCATCCACGCCCAGAAGTCGGTGCTGGCCTGGTGCTTCGGGGCGATCGGCTAGATGTCGAAGATCGAGTTCAACAAGCAGAAGCGCGACGCCTTGCTCGACAAGTTGACGCGCTATCTGGACCGTGAACTCGACTGCGAGGCCAGCCCGCTGCAGGCCGGGTTCCTGCTGGACTTCATCTCCGAGCAGATGGGGCCGTACTATTACAATCAAGGCGTCCAGGACGCCCAGCAGCTGTTCCGCGACAAGCTGGAAGACGCCGTCTACGAGATCGAGAAGCCGTTCGTGGATTGACGGCCTTCCCACTTGCCCCCACCTGGCGGCTTCGCCGCCTGTCCGCCCCCATGGGGGGCGGAGCGCTCTTCCCCCTCTGGGGGAAGACGACCGCGAAGCGGTCCGTAGGGGGCAAATGCGCCAACGCACCCTCTCGCAATTTTCGCCGAACCGCCTATCTAACCGCCCCATGACCGACATCGCCGCCCAGACCGCCTTCGACGCCGCCCCCGATGACCTCGTTTCCGCCTTCCAGATCGAGGGCCTGCCGGTGCGCGGCCGGGCCGTGCGCCTGGGCGCGGCGGTCGACGAGGTGCTGACCCGCCACGACTATCCCGAGCCGGTCGCCAACCTGCTGGGCGAGGCCTGCGCCCTGGCGGCCCTGGTCGGCTCCAGCCTGAAGTTCGAGGGGCGGCTGATCGTCCAGGCCCAGGGCGACGGCCCGGTGCGCTATGTCGTGGTCGACTACGACACCACTGGCGCCTTGCGCGGCTATTGCCGGTTCGACCCGCAGGAAGTTGCGGCCGTCTCCGAAGGCTTCGCGCGGCCCGGGGCCCGCACCCTGCTGGGCGGCGGCACCTTCGTGATGACCGTCGACCAGGGTCCGGACATGGACCGCTACCAGGGCATCACCCCGATCGAGGGCGAGACCCTGGCCCTGTGCGCCGAGCAGTACTTCGCCCAGTCCGAGCAGACCCCCACCCGGGTGCGCCTGGCGGTCGGCCAGGCCGACACGGGCGAGGGCCTCAAGTGGCGGGCCGGGGGCATCCTGATCCAGGCCATCGCCGGCGACGAGAGCCGCGGCGAGACCCAGGAGGCCTGGACCCACGTCCAGGCCCTGTTCGAGACCACCGGCGAGGACGAGCTGATCGACCCGACCGTGCCGACCACCACCCTGCTGTGGCGGCTGTTCAACGAGGACGGCGTGCGCCTGCTGGAGGAAAAGCCGCTGCGCGCCTTCTGCCGCTGCTCGGAAGACCGCATCGGCGCGGTGCTGGGCTCGTTCACGGCCGAGGAAGTGGCCGAGATGATCGAGCCCGACGGCAAGATCCACGTGACCTGCGAATACTGCTCGCGGGTCTATGCGCTGGAGCCGACGACGGGCGTCTAGAGCCGCTAGGTGTAGTCCACGACGAAGGTCCCGTCGGCCCGCTGGATCACCGTCGCGGTGGTCTGGGGCTTGCCCGTGAAGTCGACCTCGGCGGCGTTCGAGATCTCCGTCACGTCGATCACCTGGCCGGAAACGGAAGAATATTCAGCCACGAAGACCTGGCTGGTCGGCATGAAGGTGAAGACGGCGTTCGGCAGGGCGGAGGTCGTCGCCACGGGAACGGGGACAGGTGATGTCGCGGCCTTGGCCCAGCCGAACACGAAACCGCTGGCGGGCGTGAAGTCCGCCCCCGCGACGATCGAGAAGCTGCCGGCGGAACCCTGGCCCTGGGTGACGGCGCCAAATCCCGTCGGCGGCGATCCCGCGAAAGAAACCCGATCCGACTTGGACAGGTCGACCAGGGCCACGCCGCCGCTGCTCACCACCGTGCCCGGCGCGAGCGTGTCGCTGGTTCCCCAATAGGCGTAGACGCTGTCGTCGTAGGCGACGCTGTCGAAGCCGCCGGAGGTGATGCTGTCGAACGTGACCCAGGCGTTGGTGAAGACGGGCGTTGAGCCGGTCTGCGGCGGCTGCATGAACAGCACGTAGCTCTTGGCGAAGCCGCTCTGGTTGAAGATCTGGATGGTGCGGGTCGTCACGACGGCGTCTCCCCCGGGTTTGGTTGTACCGCCAGGGTTCAACAATTTCCGGATGAGCGCAATGCCGTGCTGATGCTTGTCGACGTCAATTCACCCGCCGCGCCGCGCCCGGCAGGTGCAGCGAGAATTCCGGGATCGCGGCCTCGAACACCTCGCCGGCCGCGGTCATCATCTGGAAATGGCCGACCATGGTTCCCGACGGGGTCGGCAGCGGGCAACTGCTGACATAGCGGAACGCCTCGCGCGGCCGCAGTTCGGGCTGTTCGCCGACCACGCCGGAGCCTTCGACCTCGGCCGATCGGTTCAGGCCGTCGGTGATCGTCCACGCCCGCGCGACCAGTTGCACGGTCTCGGCGCCATGGTTCTCGATCTCGACCGTGTAGCCCCACATCCACAGGCCCTCCTCGGGCGCGGAGTCCTCGGATTGGTAGACGGGCGAGACGCGCACGACGATGTCGCGCGTGCGCGCCTCGTAGATGCCCGTATCGGCGCCGCGCCGCCGGCGGATCCGCTTCAGGGGCGGGGAGGACTCACGCCTGATCGAGCGCACGGATCACGTCCCGGGTCAGGTCCGACAGGCTTTCCAGGCCGACCGACAGGCGCACGCCGCCCTCGACCACGCCCAGCGAGGGGCGCTGCTCCTCGGGCACCGAACGGTGGGTGGTGGTCGGCGGGTGGGTGGCCATCGACTTGGCGTCGCCCAGATTGTTGGAGATGTCGACGATCTCCAGGGCGTTCAGGAACTTGAACGCCGCCTCGCGCGAGCCGAGGTCCAGGGCCAGGACCGTGCCGCCGCCGCTCATCTGCGACTTGGCGACGTTGTGGCCCGGATGGTCGGCGCGGAAGGGATAGAGCACCTGCCGGACCGCCTTGTGCTGGGCCACCACGTCGGCCAGGGCGGCGGCGGTGTCGTTCTGGCGGCGCACCCGCAGGTCCAGGGTCTCCAGGCCCTTGACCAGCACCCAGGCGTTGAACGGCGACAGCGACGGGCCGGTGTGGCGCAGCGGGTCGCGATAGAACTCCTCGTTGATCGCCTCGCTGGTCAGGATCGCCCCGCCCAGCACCCGGCCCTGGCCGTCGATGTGTTTGGTGGCCGAATAGACCACGATGTCGGCGCCCAGCTTCAGCGGCTGCTGGAAGATCGGGGTGGCGAAGACGTTGTCGACGATGACCTTGGCCCCGACCGCGTGGGCCAACTCGGACACCGCGCGGATGTCGGTGATCTCCAGCACCGGGTTGGACGGAGTCTCGATCAGCACGGCCTTGGTGTTGGGGCGGATCGCCGCCTCCCAGGCCTTGGGATCGGTGGCGTCGACGAAGGTGGTCTCGACCCCGAAGCGCGGCAGCCACTCGGCGATCAGCCAGCGGCACGAGCCGAACAGGGCGCGGCCGGCCACCACGTGGTCGCCGGCCCGGACCAGGCCCATCAGGGCGGCGTGGATCGAGGCCATCCCGGTCGCCTGGGCGCGGCACACTTCCGCGCCTTCAAGAAGCGCCAGGCGGTCCTCGAACATCTTCACGGTCGGATTGTTGAACCGCGAATAGACGAAGCCGGGGTCCTCGCCGGAGAACCGGCGGTCGGCGCCCTCGGCGCTGTCATAGGTGAAGCCCTGGGTCAGGTAGAGGGCCTCGGCCGTCTCCATGTACTGCGAGCGCGCCAGACCGCCACGGATCAGCTTGGTGGCGATATCCCAGTCCTTCGGGTCCTCGGCCATGGCGATACTCCTCGACGCTCCAGAAACGGCCGGCATAAGGGGTTTTGCCGGCCTGACGGTCAAGGCGGACAAGTCCGATTTCAACATTAGAATTGTCACACGCGAACAAGAGGCGGGCGGATGGACCGCGAGCCTTGCCTTCATGGCCCGGTTTAGCGAGTGTCGCCCCGATGACCGACGCCCACGCCGCGGGGATTCTGCCCTGCCAATCCATCGAGGACCTGATCGCGCAAGAGGCGATCACCTCCCAGACCCCGTTCGACACCGACCAGGTGCAGCCGGCCAGCCTGGACCTGCGCCTGGGCGCGCGGTGCTGGCGGGTGCGCGCCTCGTTCCTGCCCGGGGTGGCCCGCCGCGTGCCCGAGCGCCTGAAGGACGTGGCGATGCACGAGCTGGACCTGACCAAGGGCGCGGTGCTGGAGAAGGGCTGCGTCTACATCGCCGAGATCCAGGAACGCCTGAGCCTGCCGGGCAATATCGCCGCGCGGGGCAATCCCAAGAGCTCGACCGGCCGGGTCGACGTGTTCGTCCGCCTGCTGAGCGATCACTCCAAGGCGTTCGACGACATCGAGGCCGGCTATGAAGGGCCGCTCTATATCGAGATCGCGCCCCAGACCTTCTCGGTGCTGGTGCGGTCCGGCACGCGGCTGAACCAGCTGCGCCTCAAGCGCGGCGAGCCAGTCAAGCTGGCGATCAAGAGCGTCGGCGTCGACCTGACGCCGGGCGAGGGCGGCATCGTCGGCTTCCGCGGCCGCCGCCACGCCGGGGTGGTCGACCTGGACCACGAGGACGGCCACGATCCGCGCGACTTCTGGGAGCCGCTGGAGACCCGCCACGGCGAGCTGCTGCTGGATCCGGGCGAGTTCTACATCCTGGCCTCCAAGGACGATGTTCAGATTCCGGTGCTGGAAGCGGCCGAGATGACCCCGATCGATCCGTCGGTCGGCGAGTTCCGGGTGCACTACGCCGGCTTCTTCGACCCCGGTTTCGGCACCGAGGAGGCCGGGGCGGTTGGCTCCAAGGGCGTGCTGGAGGTGCGCAGTCACGAGACGCCGTTCCTGCTCGAGGACGGCCAGATCGTCGCCCGCCTGGTCTACGAACCCCTGACCGCGCGGCCTGACCGCCTCTATGGCGAGGGCGGCTCGCACTATCAGCGCCAGGGGCTGAAACTGTCCAAGCACTTCAAGGCGTGGCGTTAGGCCGCAACGCCCGGCGCTTTCCTGGTTAACCGATCTCTTCGTAGCCTGGGCCTTCGTTGTGTCCAGGCGTCGGGGGACGTGGTGTCGGTGTTTGGTTTCCGCAAAGGGCTGGTCGCCGCCTGCGCCCTGGCTTGCGCCCTGGCTTGCGCCCTGGCGGGCGGCGTCGCCCATGCCGCGCCGGCCATGTGGGAAGTGCGCGACCACGACACCCGCATCTATCTGTTCGGCGCCATGCACGTCCTGCAGCCAAACGTGAAGTGGCGCACCCGGGCCTTCGACCGCGCCTACGCCCGGGCCGACAAGGTCTGGTTCGAGACCCGCGCCGACGCCGACCCGGCCGAGGTCCAGGCCCTGGTCGACCGCTACGGCGTCGATCCCGAGCGTCCCCTGACCGAGAAGCTGCCGCCGCGCACCGTGGCGACCTTGAAGGCGGCGCTGGAGCGGGACGGCGGCTCGCTGGACCGCGTCGACCGCCTGCGGCCCTGGGCGGCGGCGATGATGCTGTCGGTGCTGCCGATGACCCAGCAGGGCGCCTCGGTCGCGGCCGGCGCCGACGCCGCGGTGACCCGCCAGGCCCGCGCCGCCGAGAAGCCGATCGCCACGTTCGAGACCGTGGAGCAGCAGATCCGGCTGTTCGCCGGCCTGCCCGAGGCGGTCGAGGTGCAATATCTGGACGACGTGGCGTCCGAGACCCTGTCGCCGCCCCGCAACGGCGTGGCCCTGCAGTCGGCCTGGCTGCATGGCGACATGGACAGTCTGGGACCCCTGGTGGTCGACGTGATGAAGCGCGACCGCCCGGCGCTGTACGACGCCTTGCTCAAGCGCCGTAACGCGGCCTGGGCGGAGGCCTTGGCCGCCGAGATGGGCCGGCCCGGCGTCCAGTTGGTCGCGGTCGGCGCCCTGCACATGGCCGGCGAGGACGGCCTGCCGGCCCTGATGGCGGCGCGCGGGTACCAGGTGCGGCGGGTGCAGTAGAATCTTCCTTCTCCCCTTGCGGGAGAAGGTGGCGCTCAGCGCCGGATGAGGGGTCTCTCAAACCTTTCCGAGGGCTTGTCCGCAGCGTCGCCGCCGTGCGACCCCTCATCCGTCGGCGGAGTTCATCCTCGGGCGCGCGCCACGCGCGACCCGGGGGCCGACACCTTCTCCCGCAAGGGGAGAAGGAGGGGGAATGACGATGATCGATCCGGACTGGCTGGCCGCCTTCCTGCGCGAGGAGACCCTTCCCGCCGACTTCGCCGCCGAGGTCGAGCGGCTGCACGCACCGCTGGCCGACCGGATCGCGGCGGTGGCCCTGGGGCCGGCCTTCGTGGTCGGGATCTGCGGCCCGCAGGGCTCGGGCAAGACCACAACGGTCCGCGTCGTCGCCGCGCTGCTGGAGGCGCGGGGCCTGAAGGTGGCGACCCTGTCGCTGGACGACCTCTACCTGCCGCGCGCCGACCGCGAGGCCCTCGCCCGCGACGTCCATCCGCTGCTGCGCACGCGCGGCGTTCCCGGGACCCACGACGTCGCCCTGGGCCTGGCCGTGCTGGACGGCCTGGCGGGCGAGGGCGAGACGGCGCTGCCGCGGTTCGACAAGGCGGCGGACGACCGCGCGCCCGTCGCGACCTGGCCCGTGGTCGCGGGGCCGGTCGACGTCGTGCTGCTGGAGGGCTGGTGCGTCGGGGCGCGGCCGGAGCCGGCCGAGGCCCTGGTCGCGCCGATCAACGCCCTGGAACGCGAGCGCGACCCGGACGGCGCCTGGCGCGCCCATGTCAACGCCGCCCTGGCCGGGCCGTACCGCGCCCTGTTCGCCCGCGTGGACCTGTTGGTGCTGTTCACCGCGCCGGACTTCGAGACCGTCCTGGCCTGGCGGCGGGAGCAGGAGGTCAAGCTGCGGGACCGGTTGGTCGCCATGGGGCGGGCAGGGGCCATGACCGACGACGAGGTCGCCGTCTTCGTCCAGCACTACGAGCGACTGACCCGCCACATCGCCCGCGAAATGCCGCCCCGGGCCGACATCGTCGTGGCGTTGGACGAAGACCGCCGTTCGTCGATCATCTGATCGGCCATTCGGTCGCGCGGCACGGCGTCGCACTAGATATGGTGTGACCGCTTTTGGCTCTCCACCAATGCTAGTTTCGCTTTGTCGGCGAAACGACTCACCGAGTCGCCGGTTGTGGAGCTTCTCAGGCCATGAACGCACTGTTCGGCGGGACCTATTCGACCCATGCCCGGCGGGTGGCGATCTGGAGCCGGGCCGTCCCGATCCCGGGCTGCGACAAGGCGATCTGGCGCTGCGACGACCAGGGCCGGATCATCCGCTGGGCCGACTACGAGGACCGCTTCTCGCGCTACGGCTGGACGATCCTGCGTGAACGCGGCGAGACCCGCATCGCCCAGGCCCTGGGCTTGTCCGCCGCCAGGCCGGTCCATGTCAGCCAAGCCGATCACTTCGACGCCGCGCCCCAGCGCAAGGCCGCCTGACGCGGCGGCCTGTCGCCTCTCCTTGATCTTTTGACAAGCTCGCTTGACATGGTTCATGCGATATAAGACAAGCGTCCTTGTCAAAAAGACAGGGAGCCAAGACATGACGTCCGAACGCGGCGAGTTCCGCGCCCTCAAGAAGTTCATGCTGTTCGCCGGCTTCATCGGCGCGATGCTGGTCTCGGTGCGCGTCGGCGCCTGGGGCGGGATCTGGGCCTTCGTCGGCGGCCTGGGCACGGTCGCCGCCTCGCTGGCCTTCGCCTACGGCGCCAACCGCCTGTTCCGGCGCGAGCCCCTGCGTCCGCCGATGCGCCGCTACCTGCTGCGGTTCGGGATCTCGATGTCGGCCTATGTGGTGCTGCTGATCGGAGCGACGATGCTGCACCGCCAAGGCCTGACCGCCGGGCCGTTGGGCTACCTGATCGCCCTGGCCCCGGCCCTGGCCATCCTCGGCACGATCGCCAGCATGGGCTTCTACCTGGCCGAGGAGACCGACGAGTTCCACCGCGAGGTGCTGATCCAGAGTCTGCTGTGGGGCATCGCCGTGACCCTGGGCGCGGCCAGCGTCTGGGGCTTCCTGGAGACCTTCGGCAAGGCGCCGCACGCGCCGGCCTGGGCGGCGGTGCCGATCTTCGCCGTGGCCATGGGCCTGTCGCAGCCCTTCATCGCCCGGCGGTACCGCTGATGAAGAACCGCCTCAAGGTCCTGCGGGCCGAGCGCGACTGGAGCCAGGCCGACCTGGCCGAGCGCCTGGAGGTCTCGCGCCAGACGATCAACGCCCTGGAGACGGGCAAGTACGACCCCAGCCTGCCGCTGGCCTTCAAGATCGCCCGCCTGTTCGGCCTGCCGATCGAGACCATCTTCCAGGACGAAGCCTGACCTAGCCCGCCGCGAGCGCGGGCTGGCGACGGCGCCTGCCCCCAAACCCATCACCTTCCTTCAACCGGCGCGCCGCCGAACCCTTGCGCACGCCTCGTAATCAGGAGTTCCAACCATGATCCGCCGCCGTCCTCCCTTTCGCCTGATGGTCATGCTGCTGGCCATTCTGGCCGCCATCGGCGTGTTTGGTCCCGTCCACGCCGCGCCCATCGCCGTTCCCTCGGCCGCCGCGCCGCGCTTCACGGTCGAGGTGAGCGGTCAGGGGCCCGACGTCATCCTGGTCCCCGGCCTGGCCTCGTCCAGCGCCGTCTGGGACGACACCGTCAAGCAGCTGCAAGGCCGCTACCGCCTGCACGTGGTCCAGGTCGCCGGTTTCGCCGGCGCGCCGGCCGGGGCCAACGCCGAGGGGCCGGTGATCCAGCCGACCGTCGACGCTCTGGACGGCTACATCAAGTCGGCCGGGTTGAAGTCGCCGGCCGTGATCGGCCACTCCATGGGCGGCCTGATGGGCCTGATGCTGGCCCGCCAGCACCCCGAGGATGTCGGTCGCCTGATGGTCGTCGACAGCCTGCCATTCTACGCGATGGTCTTCTCGCCCGCCGCCACGGTCGAAACGGTCAGGCCCCAGGCCGCCGCCATGCGCGACCGCACGCTGGCCGCCACGCCCGAGGCCTGGACCGCCATGGAGACGGCGATGATGACTCGCCTGGTCAAGTCCCCCGTGGGTCTGAAATCGGCAACTGACGCCGCCCTCGCTTCGGATCGCTCGGTGGTGGGCCGCGCGCTCTACGACGACCTGACCACTGACCTGCGTGGCGAGCTGGCCGCGATCAAGACACCCACGACCCTGCTCTATCCGTGGGACCCGGCCACCGCGCCCCAGGCGGTGTTCGATCAGCTCTACACCGGCGCCTACGCCCCGATGACCCAGGCCAAGGTCAAGCGGATCGACGGCTCGTACCACTTCATCATGCTGGACCAGCCGGCCGCCTTCGCCTTCGAGGTCGAGGCCTTCCTGCGCTAAGCCTTGCCAGGGCCGCGCTCCGACCGGAACAGTGGCGGTATGATGATTCTGCTCGGATCCGTCCGCCGCTTCGCCCTCGCCCTCGTCGCCGTGCTGGCGATGGGGGCGAGCCCCGTCCTGGCCGAGCCCGCCCTATGGGCGATCAAGGACAAGGACTCCACGATCTACCTGTTCGGCACGGTCCATGTGCTCAAGCCGACCACCCAGTGGCGCTCGCCGAAGATCGCCAAGGCCTTCCAGGACGCCGACGACGTGGTCATGGAGATCGAGCAGCCCGAGGACCCGGCAACGACGCGCGCCCTGATGCTGAAGTACGGCGTCGACCCGGCCGCGCCCTTGTCGGGCAAGCTGAAGCCCGAAAGCTACGCCAAGCTGCAGGCCGCCGCCCAGGGCATGGGCTTTCCGCCCCAGGCCCTGGAGCCCATGCGGCCCTGGCTGGCGGCGCTGACCGTGTCGCTGACCCCGCTGCTGAAGGCCGGCTACGATCCCGAGAGCGGCGTCGAGAAGCTGCTGACCGCCCAGGCCAAGGCGGCGGGCAAGCCGATCTCGGCCTTCGAGACCATGGAGCAGCAGGTCCGCTTCTTCGCCGACATGACGCCGGTCCAGGAGACCCAGCTGCTGGAATCCACCCTGGACGAAATCGACGACGGCCCGGCCAAGATCGACGCCCTGGTCGCCGCCTGGGCGGCGGGCGACCAGGCGGAATTGAAGCGCCAGATGGTCGACGAGATGCAGACCGACTATCCCGACGTCTACAAGCTGCTGCTGGTCGACCGGAACCAGGATTGGGCCAACCAGCTGAAGGCCAAGCTGGCCGGTTCGGGCGTCAGCTTCGTCGCGGTCGGAGCGGGCCACCTGACGGGTCCGGACAGCCTGCAGGCTCAACTGGCCAAGCTGGGCGTCAAGGCCGAGCGGGTGGAGTAGGGGCTCCTCGCCTTGAGCCGTCGCAAGCCGGTCATCGAAGCAGGATAGCTGCGTGACGATGACGCACCCATGAGTTCAGGGGGGGTGAAATTCTTCAAAATTTAACCTTAAAAACCCAATGATGAACCTCGTTATTCTCGTCATTCGGCAACAAATACAAATTCGTGTCCGAATGAATTGCGCAATCATCGCTTGAGTAGAGGCATGGCATGGCCGGATTTCAATTGAGCCGCGGATCGAACGCGGAAGATACGTTGTCGGCCTTGGATCGTTCACTTGCGATCATTGAATTCGACCTGAGCGGGAAGATCCTCACCGCCAACGAAAACTTTTGTGCGGCGCTCGGATACACGCTGAGCGAGATCAAGGGGCGGCATCACAGCCTCTTCGTCGATCCGGCCTACGCCGCCTCGCCCGAATATCGCGCCTTCTGGAGCAAGCTCGGCCGAGGCGAGTTCGACGCGCGGGAATATCGGCGCATCGGCAAGGGCGGAGCCGAGGTCTGGATCCAGGCGTCCTACAATCCGGTCCGCAACGGCCGTGGCGTCGTGACCCGGGTGGTGAAGGTCGCCACGGTGATCACCGCCGAGAAGCTCCGCAACGCCGAGGTCGAAGGCAAGCTCAAAGCCATCTCGCGCGTGCAGGCGGTCATCGAGTTCACCCCCGCCGGCGAGATTCTGACCGCCAACCAGAACTTCCTCGACACGCTTGGCTACAGCCTCCCTGAGATCCAGGGCCGGCATCACAGGATGTTCGTCGATCCGGCCTATGCCCGATCGCCCGACTACCAGGCGTTCTGGGACAAACTGAACGCCGGGGAATTCGTCTCCGCGGAGTTCAAGCGCATCGGCAAGAACGGCAAGGAGGTCTGGATCCAGGCTTCCTACAATCCGATCTTCGACTGCGGCGGCCGCATCACCAAGGTCGTCAAGTTCGCCACCGACGTCACCGGCCGCGTCAAGGCGGTCGACGAGATCGCCATTGGCCTCGACCACCTGGCCCGCAACGACCTGACCTACCGCATCGATCGGCCCATCGAGGCGGCGTACGAGAAGGTGCGCAACGACTTCAACGCCGCGGCCGGCACGCTCGAAAGCACGATGTCGGCGATCTCGGCCTCGACGGGCGGTGTGGATGGCGGCGCGCGGGAAATCGCCATGGCCTCGAGCGAGCTGTCGCGCCGCACCGAACAGCAGGCCGCCAGCCTGGAAGAAACCGCCGCCGCCCTGGACGAGATCACGGCGACCGTCCAGCGCAGCGCCGAGGGCGCCAAGCAGGCTTTCGGCGCGGCGTCCCAGGCCCGCACCGACGCCCATCGCTCCGGCGAGATCGTCCGCGAAGCGGTGTCGGCCATGGGCGCCATCGAAGGATCGTCGCGCCAGATCACCCAGATCATCGGCGTGATCGACGAGATCGCCTTCCAGACCAACCTGCTGGCGCTGAACGCCGGCGTGGAGGCGGCGCGCGCGGGCGACGCCGGCCGAGGCTTCGCCGTCGTCGCGTCGGAGGTGAGGGCCCTGGCGCAGCGTTCGGCCGAGGCCGCCAAGGAGATCAAGACGCTGATCGCCACGTCGAGCGCCCATGTCGAGCGGGGCGTGAAGCTGGTCGGCGACACCGGCGAGGCCCTGGGCGGCATTGTCGCCAAGGTCGCCGAGATCGACGGCCTGATTTCCGGGATCGCTTCGTCGTCCCACGAGCAGGCGAACGGCCTGGCCGCGGTCAACAGCGCGGTCAACCAGATGGACCAGGTCACCCAGCAGAACGCCGCGATGGTCGAGGAGGCGACCGCCGCCGCCAGGAGCCTGAGCAACGAGTCGCGCGAGCTTTCGCGCTTGGTGGCGCAGTTTCAGATCAACGGCGACGCCCGCCGATCGTCTGCGCGCCACGCCGCCTAGCGCGGATCGACCTTAAGCTCCGGAGACCGAAAACCTCGCCCTTCGACAAGCTCAGGATGAGGTTTTCGACTGACGGAGCCTATCCATGGTCCTCATGCTGAGCCCGTCGAAGGACGAGGACCACGCAGCGCGAAGGACGGTCGCGTCTCCCTAGGCCGTCGCCCCGTCCTTCGCGCGCAGATAGATCGATCGCTTCGGCGTCGACATCACCCGGTGCAGCATCGGTTCGAACGCCTCCAGCGGCATCGACGCGTAGGCCGGGTCGAAAGCCTCCTGGTCGTAGACGTGGCAGAACTGGGCGGTGTGCTCGAAGCTGGGATGGCCGCGGAACTGGTCGCGCATGTCGCGGTCCAGGCCCAGGTGGTGGAAGAAGTAGTAGCCCTGGAAAATGGCGTGGTGGGCCACCATCCAGTGGTTCTGCTCGGAGACGAACGGCTGCAGGATCGCCGCGGCGATGTCGGCGTGGTTGCGCGGGCCCAGGATGTCGCCGATGTCGTGCAGCAGGGCGCAGACCACATATTCCTCGTCGCGGCCGTCCTGGAAGGCGCGGGTGGCGGTCTGCAGGCTGTGATCCAGCCGGTCGATGGCGAAGCCGCCGCAGTCGCCCCGCAGCAGTTGCAGGTGCGAGATCAGGCGCTTGGGCAGGTCGCGGCCGAACTCCACCGAGGCGCTGGCGATGATCGCCCAGTCCTCTTGCGTGCCGTCGACCATGGCGTGGAACCGCGCGCGGGCGTGTTCATCTGGATATTGGCGCCCGTCGGCCATGGTGTCGTCGTCCCGAACGTTTGTTTGACACGACCGTGCGCCGCTTCATAGCCGGCGTCAACGGATGGCCCCGGCGAATAGGGCGAAGGTGTCTAGGTCCGCTCCCTCGTCCACGCGCTGGGGCCGTCGTCCATTAACTGTTCTTGAGGTTGTACTATTCCGTTGACGCGGACTGGTTCGCGCGGCCAAGCTTCCCTTGTCGATCTGCGTTCGGGATGGGGCGATTCATGATTTTGAAGATGGGCCGTGGTCGTTGGGACGCGTTCGGCGCGCTGTCGCGAATCGCCGTCTCGGCCCTGGCCGCGGCGACGGGATTCGCCGCCCCCGCCGCGGCGCGGCAGGCGCTGACGCCGCCCGACGTGGTGATGGTCAGCCCGACCGGCGTCAGCATGACCGACACCACCTTCACCTATTCGACCGAGGATTTTTCGATCGGCCCGTTCAAGCTGGAGCGGAGCTTCTACGGCGGCCCGGAACGGACGAAGCATTATTTCGGCTACGGCTGGACCCACAATTTCGACATGTGGGGCTACTCGATGACCATCGGCGCAGGTGGAATGAATCCAACCCCGACGACGAAGGTCGTCTTGGGGCGCAAGACGCACAGTTTCGATTCCGTTTCCACCGCCAATCCTACGGGCGACGGGTACCCCTCGTACGGCAACGAAGGCCATCGGATGGAGCTCCAGAACGGCGTCATGCTGTTCACGGATCGGGACGGTGTGAAGTACCGATTCGATTCGGCGTCCGATGGGAAGGTCACCTCGGTCACGTCGCCGAACGGCGACGTTTTCACCTTGTCCTACGCTTCCGGACGCCTGAAGACGGTCTTCAGCAATCGGGGCTATGCGCTGGTCTTCGACTATGACGGCGCCGGCAATGTCAGCGCGGCCTGCGGGTTCAACCGCGCCGTCGCCTATGTGACCACCAGCACTACCTGCACCTCGGCGGCGATCAAGACCAGCTACGGTTATACGAGCGGTAGGCTGACCAGCGCGACCAGCGTGACCGGCGCCGTGGCTTCCTATCAATATAACGGCTGGGGCGGCGCTCTTAGTTGCCTGACCGATCCGGGGACCTCGACCTGCAAATACACGCTCGAATATACGCCGGGCGGCAACAACGAGGTTATCAAGCAGACCCTGGCGGACGGGTCGGTTTGGACCTTCAGCTGTAGTTGCGTCTACGCACGCGGGGTGGGCGAGGAATTTCAGGACGACGGCACAGGCTGGATCGATCCGTCAGGGAACGGGAAGAGCTTCTTTCTGACGAACGGCATGATAAAGGCGTACTGGGACGAGAACAGCAAACAATACGAGACCTATTTTTACGGAGGCCAACTGAGCGGTGTTCTTCTGCCGGAGAAGAATCGCTGGTTCGCCAATCTTAGTCCTCGCGGAATCGTCTCCAGCAACGTCTACCGCCCCAGCAAGACCGGCGTCAGCGGCTATCCCGACATTGTCCAGGACGCCAAGACGTTCCCGTCTGGCGACTGCACGAACCGGGTCACCTGCAACAAGCCGCTGACGATCGCCGACGGCAACGGCAACCTGACCAGCTTCACCTACGACCAGACCCATGGCGGCGTGCTGACCGAAACCCGTCCGGCCAACAGCGCCAACGTCGCGGCCGTCGTCCGCCATGCCTATGTCCAGCGTACGGCCTGGGTGAAGAACGCCTCCGGCGGCTATTCGGCCGAGCCCGCGATCTGGCTGCCGTCCGAGGATCGCACCTGCAAGACCACCGCGACGACGGGAACGACGTGCGCTGGCGGCGCTGCCGACGAGATCGTCACGACCTATGAATACGGGCCGGACTCCGGGCCCAACAACCTGCTCCTGCGGGGCAAGGCGGTGACCGCCGACGGGATCACCCTGCGCGTCTGTTACGCCTACGACGCCCAGGGCAACAGGATCGCCGAGACCAACGCCCGCGCCGGCCTGGCGTCCTGCCCGTAAACGCCAAGGTTCAGGAAAGAGAAACGCTCATGTCGATCCGAACCCTCGGCGCCGCCCTGCTGGGCACGACCATGCTGGCTGTCTTCGCGCCCTCGCTCGCCGCGGCGCAAGCCTCGCCCAGCCCCTATACGACCGGCTATCGCTACGATGCGGCGCGACGACTGGTCGGCGCGATCACGCCCGATCCCGACGACGGCGGATCGCTGCTGTTCCGCGCCACGCGCAACACCTACGACGCCGTCGGACGCCTGACCCGCGTCGAGACGGGCACGCTGCCAGCCTGGCAGTCGGAGGCGGTGACGCCGTCGGCCTGGGCCAATTTCAACGTGCTGAAGCAGGTCGACATCGTCTACGACGCCATGGGGCGCAAGATCCGCGAGACCTCCAGCGCCGGCGGGACCGCCTACGCCCTGACGCAGTACAGCTACTACGCCACGGGCGAGCTGGAATGCACGGCGGTGCGGATGAACACCACGCAGTTTGGCCAGACGACGCCGGCCTGCAAGGCGGGGACGGCGGGAACCGAGGGGCCCGACCGGATCACCCGCAACGAATACTTCCCCGACGGCAAGCTCAAGCAGGTGACGGCGGGCTATGACGTCCAGCCGATCGTCGAGCGGGCCAACACCTATACCGACAATGGTCTGCTCAAGACGCAGACCGACGGCGAAAGCAACACCACGCTCAATGAATACGATCCCTATGATCGCCTGAAGCGGACCTATTACCCGTCGGCCACGGCGCATGCCGGGGCCCATAACCCGGCCGACTACGAGGAGTATACCTACGACGCCAGCGGGAACCTGACCTCGCGGCGGCGCCGCGACGCCCGGACGATCACCAGGACCTTCGACGCCCTCAATCAGGAGATCACCAAGATCGTTTCGGCCACGGCGAACGTGGCCGCCGCCAGCTACAGTTACGGCTACGACAATCTCGGCCACCAGACCTCGGCCTCCGAAGGCGGTCGCACGATCACCCTGTCCTATGACGGTTTTGGCCGCCTGAAGTCGGAGGCGGGGCCGCTGGGAACGGTCAGCTATGACTACGACGCCGGATCGCGCCGCAAACAGCTGACCTGGCCGGGCGATTTCTACGTCACCTACGAGTACGACAACACCGACGCCCTGAAGTTCATTCGCCGGGCAGGCAGCACTTCCGCCTCCGACAAGGTCGCGGAGCTGACCTATGACAACCTGGCGCGCCGCACGAGCCTGCTGCGCGGCAATGGCGTCTCCACCACCTACGGCTACGACGCGGCCCTGCGCCTGCAGAGCCTGACCCAGACGGTTCCCGGAGGGGCCGACAGCGTCGCCTATAGCTTCCTCTACAATCCGGCGGGGCAGGTCACCAGCCGCACGACCGGCAACGACGCCTACGTCTGGGGCGGGGGGGCTACGATCAACCGCGCCTATACGCCCAACGGCCTGAACCAATTGACCACCGCCGGCGCGACCACGCTCAGCTATGACGACGCGCGCGGGAACCTGACCTCGGACGGCGCCACCACCTGGGTCTACGACGTCGAGAACCGCCTGCGCGGCACGACGCAAGGGGCGAGCCTGGTCTACGATCCGCTGGGCCGGCTCTACCAGTCGACCACGGTCGGCGGCGCGGTGACGCGCTATCTTTACGACGGTCCGAACTTGATCGGCGAATATGACGGCGGCAACAACCTGCTGCGCCGCTACGTGCACGGGCTGGGGACCGACGAGCCCCTGGCCCGCTACACCGGGGCCGCGACCACGGCCGAATGGCTGCTGGCCGACCCCCAGGGCTCGATCATCGCCGTCACCAGCGACGCGGGCGCGGTCACGACCAGGAACACCTATGACGAATACGGCGTGCCGGGGGCGTTCAACGGCGGGCTCTTCCAGTACACGGGGCAGATCTGGCTGCCCGAACTGGGCCTGTACCACTACAAGGCCCGGGCCTATTCCCCGACCCTGGGGCGGTTCATGCAGACGGACCCCACGGGGTACGACGACGGGCTGAACTGGTATGCCTATGTCGGGAATGATCCTCTAAACAGGGCGGACCCAAGCGGCAAGCTTGGCGCGGACCGCAGCATCTTGAACTCCAGCGATAATGGCGGTGTTATCGTGCTCCAAGCCGATCAAGTGTCGTCAGCAAGCGACTTGGTCGGCAAAATAGCGGACGCTGGCGAAAAAGTGGCGGAAAAAACGGGTGCCGGCCAGATAGCGAGCGATCTTGGGAAGATCTCAAAGCGCGCCACAATGTTGAACGCCGGCGCCAATGTAGTGAGCAAGATGGGCAAGGGCGATAGCCTTGGAAAGGCCGTGGTGACGGAAGGCGTTGATCAGGGGCTGTCATGGGCCGGCGGCGAGGTCGGTGCTGCGGCCGGCGCCGAGGCAAGTCTATTTTGTGGCCCCGGGGCTGGAGCCTGCGCGGTCGCGTTTGTTCCGATCGGCGGCTTCCTTGGAGCCGTCTATGGGCCCGAAGCTGTGAAGTCGAGCTTTAGCTCATTGTCCCAAATCCCTGGGGTGTTCGCATCCGAAGCTCAGAAGTTTGAAAATAATCTGAAGGCGGAGGCGTTGCGTAATGCGAGGCGTTGAAGACAACAACACCATCGCGCATTTTTCACCGAACGTGGTTTATCTCACTTCCATTTTTTCCTTTGTGACGAGCGCTGCTGTCATTGTTACGCCGTGGGTCCTTGCGGATGGAGTATTGGATTTTATCCATTCAAATAGGTGGGGTTGGGTTTGGGTTGTCTGTGTAATGGTTTTTGTTCCTGCGATGTTGCTGATGGCGGTTCTATATACTTTTAATTTTTTTAGATATGGCGGGGTGGCTATCCGACGTGAGGGGGATTTCATTGTCTTTTTTGGCCCGTTTGTGCGTCGGTTAAGAATAGAAGATTTAGATAAGGGTGTCATTGTTGCCGATGATTATCTAAATTTTTCTACAAAAAAGGGGGGTGCGGTTAGGGTTGGATTGGTGGCTCTTAGAGAGGACAAGGTTTTGGTAATGGAACGCCTGTCCTTGATGATTGGAATATGATTTCGTGGGTGAAGTCGTCTTGCATATTTTAGAATATATAGTTGCAATTCCGCTATCTGCGTTCCTCAATCCCGTTTTGATCGTGTTGTCATTAATTTTAGGTTGTAGAATTCGTTCGTCTAAATACATACCAGCTTATTCTTTAGGTATTGGGTTGTTGAGTGTGGTATTCGGGGCGATAAGATCCATTTCAAAGATAGGTGAGATTTCTATCGTTGTGTATTTTGTGACAATTATATCAAATTCTATTGTGTCTGCGTTGATTTTGTATCTTGTAAGCCTTGTTGCGGGGGCCTTCCGCTCTTGGCGAAAATAGAAAGCACCCAAAAGCGGTGGACACACACTTTAATTTCCTAGCCTCTGCTCCATCGACTCCGCGAATGTCACCCGCAAGCGCATCGAGCAGCTTGAGCGCGCGGGAAAGACCGGCTAAGGGATCGGCCACGGAACGCCTGCGTGAGCCACGCTGTAGACGATCCTCGGGCCGCTCGGCTTCGGGAACGCTAACGGCTTGAAATCACGATCGTTGCGGGCGTAGCTCAGAGGTAGAGCGTCTGCTTCCCAAGCAGAATGTCGTGGGTTCGATTCCCATCGCCCGCTCCAGATCCTTCGATGAAACCGTCGAGGTTCGCCGCGCCGCCCGGCGGGCGGGGCCGTGCTTGCGCCAACCTGGCGAAACTTGATATCTGGCGCCCTGAAGCGACGGGGCGGGCTTGTTGGCCCGCCCCGTCGTCGCTATTTCGCGCTCTTCGCTTTTCCAGACAGACGAGACCACGCCCGTGGCGAAACCGGCCAAAGCCATCATCCTCAGCGCCGGCCAGGGCAAGCGCCTGTCGCCGCTCACCGACACCCGCCCCAAGTGCCTGGTCGAGCTTTCGGGCCGCACCGTGCTGCACTGGCAGCTCAAGCACCTGGCCCAGGCCGGGATCCGCGAGGCGGTGGTGGTGACCGGCTTCGCCGCCGACACCGTCGAGCACGAGGTCGCCGGCCTCGACATTCCGGGCCTGACGGTCCGCACCCTGTTCAACCCGTTCTACGCCCTGACCGACAACCTGGCGACCTGCTGGCTGGCGCGCGGCGAGATGCGCGGCGACTTCCTGCTGCTGAACGGCGACACCCTGTTCGAGGCCCCGATCGCCGAGCGCCTGATCGCCGCCCCGCCGGCCCCGATCACCGTCACCATCGACCGCAAGGCCGCCGGCTACGACGCCGACGACATGAAGGTGCTGACCGAAGGCCTCAGCCTGCGGGCCATCGGCAAGACCATCGACCAGTACGACGCCGAGTCGATCGGCTTTCTGCGCTTCGACCCCGAGGGCGCGGCCCTGTTCACCCGCATCGTCGAGCAGGCCCTGCGCACGCCCGAAGGCCTCAAGCGCTGGTACCTCAGCGTCATCAACCAGATCGCCCAGGAGCATGACGTGGTCCGCGTCCAGTCGATCGAGGGCCTGCAGTGGGCCGAGATGGACTTCCCCGAGGACCTGCCGAAGAACCGCGAACTGGCGGCGGCCTGGGTGGCGGCCGGGGAGTAGGTCTCGGATCCTTCTCCCCTTGCTGGGCACGGCTGTCGCAATGCCCAAATACGACTGTCATCCCGGACGAGCGAGCAGCGCGAAGATCCGGGACCGGGGCGTGAACTCAGGCGCTTGCGGCGGTCCCGGATCGGCGCCCGGCTTCGCCGGGCTTGTCCGGGATGACAGCTTCTTTGGCAGTGAACCCATATGCGATCGCCCTGCCTTGCGGGAGAAGGCGGCCCGAGGGGCGGATGAGGGAGCGCGCCGACCTATCCTCCGTTCGCGGCCGGCCTCGCCAGCGCCTCCGAGCGTCCTCCGCGACTGCCGAAAATCCGACCATCCGGCCATGAGCGCGCCTGTCATGGCGCTGTCATGCAACATGCCTATAGGCCGCAGGCCCGCAAAGAAGTAAGCGGGCCCTTACAAGCGGCGGCGACTCAACGACCGGCGCTTTCGATTCTCTCTTGTCGGTTCGGTTTTCCTGTCACGAATGGGGTGGGGTTCAATGTCTCGTTTCAATGCTCGTAAAGGCGCGCTCCTGCTGGGCGCCGGTCTCTCGGTCCTGTCGTTCGCGACGGCGGCCCTCGCCCAGGAGGCGTCCTCGACCGCCCTGGACGAGATCGTGGTCACGGCCGAGCGCCGGTCGGAAAACCTGCAGAAGGTGCCGGTCTCGGTGGCCGTGGTCGGCGGCGACCAGCTGCGCGCCGTCACCGCCGACGGCGGCGACATCCTGGCGCTGTCGGGCAAGGTGCCCAGCTTCTACGCCGAAAGCACCACGGGCCGGATCTTCCCGCGCTTCTACATCCGCGGCCTGGGCAACATCGACTTCTACCTCGGCGCCTCGCAGCCGGTGTCGATCATCCAGGACGACGTCGTGCTGGAGCACGTGGTGCTGAAGTCGAACCCGGTGTTCGACGTCAAGCAGGTGGAAGTGCTGCGCGGCCCGCAAGGCTCGCTGTTCGGCCGCAACACCACCGCCGGCATCGTCAAGTTCGACACCAACCGGCCGACCCAGACCCTGGAAGGCCGCGCCAGCGCCTCGTACGGCACCTATGGCACCACCACCTTCGACGGCGGGATCGGCGGTCCGATCGTCGCCGACAAGCTGGCCTTCCGCGTGTCGGCGCTCTACCAGCACCGCGACGACTATGTCGACAACACCTTCGCCGGGACCAGCGCCGACGGCACCGTCACCCCGAAGAAGAACGCCATGGGCGGCTTCGACGAGAAGGACGTGCGGATCCAGCTGCTGGCCACCCCGACCGAACAGCTGACGGTCCTGGCCTCGGCCCACGCCCGCAACTACGAGGGCACCTCGACCCTGTTCCTGCGCGGCGCCCTGAAGAAGGGCTCGAACAGCTCGTCGGCCCCGCGCGACAGCGTCGCCTTCGACGAGGCTGACAACAACCCGCAGGCCTACGACACCCAAGGCGCTTCGCTGAACATCGCCTACGACTTCGGTCCGGTGACCCTGACCTCGATCAGCGCCTATGAGACCACCAGCGGCTACAGCCGCGGCGACACCGACGGCGGCGCGGCGGCCAACTTCGGCGGCATCGGTTTCGGCCAGTCGATGGGCCAGGTCCGCGACCTCGACCAGCTGACCCAGGAAATCCGCCTGGCCAGCAACGGCGACGATCGCCTGAAGTGGCAGGTCGGCGCGCTGTACTTCGACTCGCGCGACACGACCGACTTCTTCCAGCGCGCCTATTTCATCAAGACCAACCCGAATAACTGGGTTGAGCTGCACAACCTCAACACCTCGTGGGCGGTGTTCGGCCAGGTCAGCTACAAGCTGACCGACGCCCTGACGGTCACCGGCGGCCTGCGCGACACCTACGACGCCAAGAAGACCGTCCTGGCCAAGACCGCCAACACCGCCGCCAATGTCTCCACCTATACTGGCCGCCGCTACGTGCGCCTGTCGGACGAGCAGGTCAGCTGGGACCTCTCGGCCAATTACGAGGTCAATCCCGACCTGAACCTCTACGCCCGCGTGGCCAAGGGCTTCCGCGGCCCGACCATCCAGGGCCGCTCGGCGGTGTTCAACAGCGACTTCACGACCGCCAATTCCGAGACGATCCTGTCGTGGGAAGCCGGCTTCAAGAGCACGCTGCTGGACAACACCCTGCGCCTGAACGCCTCGGCCTTCACCTACGAGGTCAAGGACATCCAGCTGAACGGCAACGACTCCAACGGCAACGGCGTGCTGTTCAACGCCGACAAGGCCAAGGCCTACGGCCTGGAAGCCGACGCCGAGTGGCGCCCGGTCGCCAATCTGACGCTGACGGCCGGCGTGAGCCTGCTGCACAGCGAGATCGACGACAAGCGCGTCTACGCCCAGGTCTGCGCGCTGAACGGCGTGGTGGTCTGCACGGTCAAGAACCCGACGATCAAGGTCGGCGCCAACACCTTCGCCCAGATCGACGGCCAGCCGCTGCCCAACGCGCCGAAGTACAACTTCAGCTTCACGGGCCGCTACGACGTGCCGGTGGGCGCCGACGGCAAGCTGTTCGTCGCCACGGACTGGAACGTCCAGGGCTATACGAACTTCGTGCTCTATAAGACGGACGAGTTCTACTCGAAGGGCAATTTCGAAGGCGGGCTGAAGCTCGGCTACGAAGGCGGAAACGGCGCCTATGAAGTGGCCCTGTTCGGCCGCAACATCACCAACGAGAAGAACCTCAAGGGCGTCATCGAGAACTACATGGCGGCCGTCTACAACGAGCCGCGCATCGTGGGGATTTCGGTCAGCGCCAAGCTGAAGTAACCGCCGGACACCCCTCTCGGCGCCTCAAGGACCCCGTCGCCCCAGCCGCTTCCGCGGCGCCGGGCGGCGGGGTTTTTCGTGTCCGAATCGCCAAACAATCCCTTGGATTGCGCCTTTGCGCGAAAGCAATCGAGGATTGCGTCGCCTCCAAGGTTCGGTCAGGTTCATGACAGGACGCCCCTCGTGGATGGCTCAGTTCGCGTCGGAAGGTCGCGACGACGGCGCCCTGCTCGAAAATCAAAAGTCTTCAACGACAAGAGAGGGAGCGACCCAATGTCACTGAGAGTCCACGGCCTGCCCATGGGCGGCGGCGACCCGCCATCGGTTCCGACGGCCCCCGACGGGTGGGCCACGCGGCTGGCGAAACTGATTCCGGCCGAGGCCCTCGGCCTTTACGGGGCGGCCACCGGCGTTCTGCCGCCGATGGACAACACCACCCTGCGGCTGGTGTTCCTGATCATCATCGCCGCGGCATGCCTGGCGATGTCGATCGCCATTCGCTACAAGAGCACCTCGCTGGCGACGGGCCGGCCGCAGGTCTGGGCGATCGTCATCTCGTCGGTGTCGTTCGTGATCTGGCTGATGTCGCTGGGCATCCCGAACTCGCCGATCCCGATCCCGCAAGAGCTGGCCTTCATCCCGACCATCATCGCGGTGATCTGGACCACGGCCATCGGCGTCTTCTACCGCGGCGACACGGGCGAAGGCTCGAGCTGACGCGAGGGCTCACCCCTCGACGATCGACCGCACCAGGTCCAGGTCGGCCGGCTTGTCGACGTCCACCGCCGCCAGGCCGTGCCGGGCCCGGACCGCGGCCGCCTTGACCCCGGCCAGGCGGCCGATCCGCGCCACCATCTCGTCCAGGGTCATCAGGCCCAGCAGGTAGCGCGCCAGCATGACCGGGCCGAACAGGGCCGCGATCTTCCATGGCCGCTTGCGATGCTTCTCGACCGTGCGCCACAGGTCGATGGCCCGCAGGGACGCCGGGGTCTTCAGGTAGAACAGGTTGCAGCCCGAATAGCGGCCGTCGCGGAAGGCCAGATAGGTGCGCCTGGTCGTCGGGGCGGCGGCTTGGACCAGCGCCTCCTCGCCCAGCAGGACGGCGATGTCGGCGTCGGCCGGGGTGTCGGCCATGAAGTCGGTCACCCATTCGGGCCGGAGCAGGGCGTGGTCCACCGTGGTGACCAGCAGCGGCGTGCCCATGGCCTGGGCGCCGTCGTGGACGCTCTGGCTGGGGCCGGCGGCCGAAGGCAGGCGCGACACCGCCGCGCGCGTCTTCTCGCCGGCCAACGCCGCCTCGAGGGCCGCGTCGTTGGTCGACACGCCGATGCGCTCGACGCCGGCCTGGTCCAGCGCCTCCAGCACCCGCGTCAGCAGGGTCCGGCCGCCCAGGGCGATCAGGCCCTTCTGGCTGACGCCGGCGTACTGCGCGACCGGATCGACCCCGCCGCGCGAGCCGGCCAGCACCAGGGCCTGGAAGGGGGCCGCCACGGCCCTAGATCGCCTTCTCGTAGATCCGATAGGTCTTGTAGATCTCCGCGCCCATGGCTTCGGAGATCCGGCGCATCGGCGCGTTGTCCTCCAGGATCCACGAGAACTCGAACTTGTCGTAGCCCAGGGCCAGCCCGGCGTCGCGGCCGGCGTTCATCAGGTGGAACGGCACGACCTGGCCGCGCAGGGTGTCGGCGAACTTGCGCTTGAGGCCCATCAGCGGGATGCGGATCGACTTCACGCGCTTGACCTTCAGCCGCCACAGCAGCTTGGCCCAGCCGAACGGCAGCAGCTTGCCGTTCAGGCCCTCGATCGCCTCGTTGACATTGGGCAGCAGCACGATGAAGCCGGCCGGCTCGCCGTCGATCTCGGAGAACAGGATCAGGCGCTTGTCGAGCACGTCCTTCAGCGACTTGCCCAGCTGGGCGGTCTCGGCCTCGGTGGTGGGCACGAAGCCCCAGTTGCCCGACCAGGCGTCGTTGAGGATGCCGGTCAGGGCTTTGACCTCCTCGTCGTAGCGGCTCATGTCCAGCTGGCGCAGGGTCACGCCCTCGGGCAGGCCGCGCTTGATCCGGCGGACCACCACGGGGGGCAGGGCGGCGCGGGGATCGCAGACATAGGCGTAGACGTCCTTGGCCTTGACGTAGCCCTGCTCCTCGACCCGCGCGGCGGTGTAGCGGGGGTCATGGCCCATCATCACCATCGGCTTGGTGTCGAAGCCGTCGACCAGCAGGCCGACCTCCTCGTTGATCGACAGGTTGAACGGACCCAGGGCCCGGTCGCAGCCGCGGGCCTTCAGCCAGTCCTCGGCGGTGCGAAACAGCAGGCTGAAGATCGCCGGATCGTCCTCGGCGGCGATCATGCCGAAATTGCCGGTCTTGGCCGTGCCTTCCTCGGTGGCCAGGTGGTCGATCTGGGCGCTGATCCGGCCCACGTCGCGACCGTTCCGCACCGCCAGCCACATCTGCACGTCGGCGTGCTGGAAGAACGGGTTGGTCTTGGGCGTCAGGGCCGCCATCCGCTCGTACATCAGCGGCACGACCCAGTTGGGGTCCTTGGCGTTGAGCCGGTTGGCCAGGTTGACGAACCGCTTCAGCTCGGCCTTGGAGCCGACGGGGACGATGGTGAGGTCGGAATCGGTGGTGTCGAACGGCATTCAGCCCTCCAGGACAACGAGCGCGTAGATCGCGAGGGCCGCGAAGATGACGGGGCCGCCCCAGACGGCCAGGACGGGCGACAGCGAACCGCCTTCGCCGAGGGCGGACAGCAGGCCGTTGACGACCAGGAAGACCAGGCCGGCCGCCAGGCCGCCGGTCAGCAGCACCGCGCCCTGGCCGCTGCGGAAATTGGCCAGGGCGACCGGGGCGCTGAGCAGCAACATCACCAGGGACGCCACCGGTCCCGCGAAGGCGGCCAGCAGGCGGGTCTCGTAGAAGCTGGTCGGTCGGTCGCCGCCGCCGTCCAGCAGGGCGCGACGGGCCGTGGCGGCGGTCGGCACGGGACTGTCGGCGAACAGGGCCTGGACGTCCTGGCGGTGCAGGGGCGAGGGCCAGTTCATGCGGGCGGCGGGCGTGACCTTGACCTGCTCGCCCTCGAACCGGGCGATGACGGGACTGACCAGGGTCCAGCCGCCGTCGCGGGCGTAGGTCGCCGACGGCGCCTCGATGCGCTCGATCAGCCGGCCGGCCTTGTCGCGTCGGTAAACCTTCACCGCGTTCAGGGTTCCGCCGTCGGCCGAGGCGCCGGCCGCGATCACCAGGTCGTCGCCGGCCCGGAAGCTGCGCGGGCCGGGAACCTTGCGCTCGGCGACCGGGGTGGTGGCCTGCCACCAGTCGGCCAGCACCGGATCGGTGCGCGGGGCGACCAGTTGGGCGCAGCCGAAATCGACGGCCATCACCAGGAAGACGACGGGCAGGGCCATGCCGACGATGCGATAGGCCGAGATGCCGGTGGCGCGCATGGCGATGATCGCGCTTTCGCGGGCCAGCTGCGAAAAGGCGAACAGCCCGCCGGCCAGGGTGGCGATCGGGGCGACCTGCTCGATCAGCCGCGGCGAGCGCAGGGCGGCGTAGTACAGCACCCCGGCCGTCCCCAGGCCGCGGTCCAGGATGTCGGTGGTCACTTCCAGCAGGTCGAGGATCTGCAGGATCGAGAACAGGATCAGGGCCGCGCCAAGCACGCGCATGCCGACCGTGCGCAGGACATAGAGCTGGATCTTCATGCGTCGGCCTGCTCGAACCTATCCCGGAACATCCGCCGGAAGCGCTTGATGCCGACGCCGAAGCGGCGGATCAGCTCGGTCACCGGGGTCTGGCCGGGCCGCTTGCGGCTGCCGATGAACATCCAGAGGCTGAGACCGGTGAAGATCAGCCACGGGACGCCGATCGCCGCCAGCGGCATGGCCTTGCCCGATTCCGCCAGGCTCTGACCCAGTTGCAGGCTGTGCTGGAAGGCCAGCAGCAGCACGCCGGCGATGATCAGGCCGGGGGTGCGGTTGCCGCGCTTGGCGGCCAGGCCCAGCGGGAAGGCCAGCAGCGGCAGGAAGGGCAGGAAGGCGGCCCGGGCCAGGCGGCCGTACAGCTCGGCCAGGAGGGTCGAGCGCGGCACGACCGGGTTGGGGCTCCGCGCCTGACGGGCCAGTTCGCCCAGGGTCAGTTCTCGCTCGTCGCCGCCGCGGCTACGCAGCAGGGCGGCCGCGCCGGCCAGGGGCACGTTGGTGGTGAACTGGTCGAAGACCAGGATGCGGTATTCGCCGCGGGCGTCGATGCCGATCCGCTGGCCCTTGCGCAGCAGCATGGTGACGTTCTTGCCGTCGATGGCCGAGCGCAGGTCGGCGGTGGCGGCGGTGATCACCTCCTCGCGGCCGGCGGCGTCCAACCGGCGGATGAACACCCGGTTCAGCTGCTGACCGGCCGCGTCGGCGCCGTCGGAGGTCATCAGCAGCTTTGGCTGGTCGATGAACGAGCCGCCGTTCAGCTTGCCGTTCCAGCCGGCGTTGATCGCCTCGTGCATCACCGCGCGATAGGCGTAGCGGCTGTAGGGCTGCATGTAGCCGAAGACGATCAGGCTGAAGACCATCAGGAACAGGCCGACGGAGATGAACGGCGCGGCCACCCGGGTCAGGGACTGGCCGCTGGCCAGCAGGGCGTCGATCTCCGAACCGTCGCTGAGCTTGGTGATGACGATGAACAGCGCCACGAAGAACGCCACGGGCAGGGCCAGGCCCAGATAGTGCGGCACCAGGTTGGCCGCCAGCGCGGTGACGTAGCCGAAACGGGCGCTGCTTTGCGACAACACGTCCAGCAGGCGCAGGACGCGCTCCAGCAGCAGGGCGACCACCGTCACGCCCAGGCAGCCGACGATCGGCCAGACCAGCAGGCGCAGCAGATAGGCGTCGATCAGCCGGAAGCGCGACGTGCCGTGCGGCGTGGGGATGGGCTTCTTCACGCGGCCGACCAGGCCTGGGCCAGGGTCCGGGCCAGCCGCTCGGCGGCGTCCAGGTCCAGATCGACGGTCGATCCCAGGGCGGGAACGGCGGGCCAGCCGGCGTCGGCGTAGACCAGGCCTTCATGCTCGCGCGTCCCGGCGTAGCGCGGGATCACGTGGAAATGCACGTCCTTGTCGACCATCATCAGCATCAGATAGTTGATCTTCTCGTAGGCCACGACCTTGCCCAACATCCGCTCGACACCGTCGGTCGCCGTCTTGAGATCGGCGAAGGCGGCGGGACTCAGCTGGGAGAAGGCCTCGACCGATTCCTTGCATATCAGGACCAGGGACCCAAATGTCGGCTGCTTGGGCCGCACCAGGACCAGCCAGCTCTCGGTCTCGGCCACCTTGGTGCGCGGGAAGCCGAAAGTCTCAGCGGTGGGATTGGTCATGTCGGCCTCGCCTCCGGGCGTTCGCCGCCGTCGCTCATACAATAGGGACGCCGCCTTTTCCATGGAAGCACGATCCGCGCCGTCGGCTTCGGTTCGGCGGTGAAAAAGCCCTATGGACGCTGGGCGGTCGATCGATCGGGACGGCCGGCCTGAATCAGGACATAGCGGCCCAGCTCGCCCGTCTGGCCGGTCCTGGGATCCAGCCCGCGGGCCACCAGCCTGACCTCGATCCCGCCATGGGCTTGCCGGTCGATCTCGACCCCGTGCCAACGCGCCGCCGGGTGGCCGCGTTCGCCCAGGGCCGAGGCGGAGGGCACGCCCAGCACGGGAATCATCGCGCCGTCGGGGCCGGGCGCCGTCGACACCATCGCCTCGTGGGCGTGGCCATGCAGGACGAGGTCGGCGCCGTGGCGGGCCAGCAGGGCGCGCAGGGCGTCCAGGTCCTCCAGCGACTTGCGCCGGGCCACCGCGCCCGGGACGGGCGGGTGATGGATCAACAGCACCCGGAAGGCGTCGCGATAGGCCGGATCGCCCAGCAGGGCGTCCAGGCGGTCCAGCTGCGCCTGGCCCAGCCGGCCGGTGGCCAGGTGCGGCGCCGTGGGCACGGCCGAGCACAGGTTGAACAGGGCCACGCCGTCGCGCACCCGCACCTGGGGGAAGGTCGCCGCGCCGTCGTCGCCCAGCCAGGGCGTCCAGGCGGCGAACGAGTCGCCGCCCTTGGCGCCGACCAGGGCGTCGTGATTGCCGGGGCTGACGGTGATCTCGTGGGCCGGACCCAGGGCCTCCAGCCAGACGCGGGCGGCCTCGTATTCGGCCAGGGAGGCGTAGTTGGTCAGGTCGCCGGTGATGGCGATGTGGTCGGGAGCGTGGGCCTTGAGGTCGGCGATCACCGCCGCCAGGACCTCGGGCCGGTGCTCGCGGTGCTTGCGGCGCCAGGCGATCCGGCTCAGCAGCCGTTTGGACAGCAGGTCCCGCCAGCCGAACGCGCCCTTGGGCGGCGGCAGGTGGAGGTCCGAGAGGTGCGCGAGGTGGAATATCGACAAGTTTGGTTCACGGATTCTGGCGGAAGGGGCCGAAGCTGCTTATCAATCGCGCCAGGTTTCAAGGGGTTGTCTATCGTGAGCGCGGAAAATCAGCCAAATGAGGCCGTCGGCCCGTCCGCGGTCACGGTCGGACTGGCCAAGACCCGCCTCTGGGGGATGACCTCCGCCGAGCGGCTGTCGCGGATCTACCGGCGCCTGGGCCTGGTCGAGGCCGGGCCCGAGACCGTCTTCATCGCCGGCGACGTGGTGGTGGTCGACGCGGGCTGGGTGTTCGACGAGTCGCTGATCAAGGCCCTGGCCGGTCGTCCAGGCGTGGCCCTGGTCGACGAGGCCGGGCGCGTGGTGGCCGTCAACGTCCCGGCGGCGCGAGCCCGCGAGGCCATCGTGCGGCTGGACACCGGCGAGGACGTCACGGCCCTGGCCGCCACCCGCCTGACGGCGCTGGAGCTGGGCTCGGCCTACAACAGCGCCCTGCGCAAGCGCGAGCCGCCGGTGCTGGAGCGCCTGACGCCCGAGACCCGCGTGGCGGTCGAGAAGCGCCTGTTCCAGGGCTCGTACAAGGGCGTCACGGATCTCGTGACCAAATACGTCTGGCCCACGCCCGCCCGGATCGTCACCCGCTGGTGCGCCCTGGCGAAAATGACCCCCAACCAGGTGACCCTGATCGGTTTCCTGCTGGTGCTGGCGGCCTTCGGTCTGTTCTGGACCGGCCAATGGGGCTGGGGCCTGGTCTGCGCCTGGATCATGACCTTCCTCGACACCGTCGACGGCAAGCTGGCGCGGGTGACCCTGACCTCGTCCAAGTGGGGCAACGTCTTCGACCACGGCATAGACCTGGTGCATCCGCCGTTCTGGTGGTGGGCCTGGTATGTCGGCGTCGGGGCGGCGGGGTTCACCATGCCGCACGGCCAGCTGGCCCTGGCGGTCATCGTCGGTGGCTACGTGCTGCAGCGTGTGGAGGAGGGGATCTTCCTGGCGCTGTTCAAGGTCGAGATGCACGCCTGGCGGCCGTTCGACAGCTTCTTCCGGCTGATCACCGCCCGCCGCAACCCCAACCTGATCCTGCTGACCCTTGCGGTTCTGGTCGGTCGTCCCGACATCGGGTTCCTGGCGGTGGCGATCTGGACGGCGATCTGCCTGATCGTGCACGCCGCGCAGATCCTGCAAGGCCTGGCGGCTCCGAAGGGAGCCGTCGTTTCCTGGTTGTCGCGCTGATGCGAGTAGGCGTCGTCCGCAATCCGATGAGCCACGGCAATATCGGGCGTTCAGATGAGCAATCGACGCCCGACGCGGTCCTGCTGGTCGAGCCGGCCACGCCCGAGGCGCTGGAGCAGGACCTGCAGGCCTTCGCCCAGTGCGGCGTCAAGCTGCTGGTGATCGACGGCGGCGACGGCACCATCCGCGATGTGCTCAGCCGGGCGGCGACGATCTTCGGCGAGGCCATGCCGCTGGTCGCCCTGATCCCGTCTGGCAAGACCAACGTCCTGGCCATCGACCTGGGGGTGCCGCGCGACTGGACCCTGACCAAGGCGCTCGCCGCCGCCAAGTCCGACCAGGCGGTGATCAAGCACCGCGCGCCGCTGGAGGTGCGCTGGGACGACGGGCGGCCCAGCCTGCGCGGCTTCGTTTTCGGTCTGGGCGCCTTCGTGCGCGCCACCAGCCTGGCCCAGACCGTCCACAAGACCGGCGCCTTCCACAGCATCGCGGTGGCGATGAGCGTTCTGGGCGCTCTGATCGGCACGGTGATGGGCGGCAAGCGCGACCAGTGGCGGGCCGGGGTGCCGCTGTGCCTGGCCATCGACGGCGAGGAGACCCGCACCGCCGACCGCTTCCTGGTCCTGGCCACCACGCTCAAGCGCCTGCCGTTCGGGGTCAAGCCGTTCGGCCCGCCGCGCGAAGGGTTGAAGTTCCTGGACGTCGACGCCCCGCCCCAGGGGCTGCCAGGCGCGTTTCCGGCCCTGCTGGCCGGCAAGGAAACGGCCTGGTCCGGTCGCCACGGCTACCGGCGCGGCGACGCTTCGCGGCTGCGGATCACCACCGACCAGCCCCTGGTGGTCGACGGCGACGTCTATGACGGCGCGGGCGGGGTGACCGTGGTCCTGGGGCCGACCCTGAGGTTCCTGGCCGCATGACCGGGGCCGTCGCCAGCCTAGTGGGCGAGGAGCTTCTGGCGCCCGCCCCGCCGCAGGCCGTCGCTTTCGCGACCCGGCTGCTGGACCGATTCGAGGCGCCGCTGGCGGTGCTGTTCTACGGCTCGATCCTGCGCACCGGCGACCTGGACGGGGTGCTGGACTTCTATGTGCTGACCCAGCGCGTGCGCCCCGGCCTGCGCGGCCTGGCCACCCGCCTGCTGTGGCCCGACGTCAGCTATCACGAGATGGAATTGGACGGCCAGGTGCTGCGGGCCAAGGTGGCGACCATGACCCTGGCCCAGTTCCAGGCGGCGACGCGCGGGCAGGGGGTAGACACCACCATCTGGGCCCGTTTCGTCCAACCGGCCGGACTGGTCTGGAGCGCCAGTCCGGCGGTCGCCGGCCAGGTGGTCGAGGCCGTGGCCGACGCGGCCCGCACCGCCGCCCGCTTCGCCGCCGCCCTGGGTCCGCCGGAGGGGCCGCCGGCGGCCTACTGGTCGGCGCTGTTCCAGGAAACCTACGCGGCCGAGTTCCGCGTCGAGAAGGGCGGGCGCGAGCGCTCGATCCTGTCGTTCGACGTCGATCGCTACCATCGCCTGCTGGTCGCATGCTGGCATGAGGAAGGGCTTCTGGACATCGAGGCCGAAGGCTCCGTCCAGCCCGCCCTGGACGAGGGCCAGCGCCGGCGGATCCAGGCCGCCTGGCGCCTGCGCCGGCGGATGGGGCGGCCGTTGAACTACGCCCGCCTGATCAAGGCGGCTTTCACCTTCGACGGGGCGGCGCGCTACGCCGCCTGGAAGATCGAGCGCCACACCGGCATGCCGGTGGCCCTGACGCCGTGGCGCGAGCGCCACCCGGTGCTGGCCGCCCCCGGCGTGCTCTGGCGGTTGTGGCGGCAACGCCAGGCCCAGAACAAGGTCCACAAAGCAGGAAAGGCCTGAGGTTTCCCTCAGGCCTTTCCAATTTCGGCGATGGGAGCGGCCTTAAGCCGAGACGCGCTTCAGCGGGGCTTCGATCAGGCCCATGGCCGCGCCGATCTCGGCGAACACGGCCAGAACCTGGTCGATCTGCTCGAAGCTGTGGGCGGCGCTGACGCTGGTGCGCAGCAGCGGGCGGCTGTCCGGCGTGGCCGGCGGCAGGGCCAGGTTCAGATAGACGCCGTTCTGCAGCAGGGCGTTCCACATGCCGATCGCGCGCTCGGTGTCGGGCATGGTGATCGCCACGATCGGGCTGGACGTCGGGCCGGTGATGTAGCCCATGGCCGACAGGCCGTCGTACAGGCGGCGGGCGTTGGCCATCAGCTTGTGACGCAGCTCGGGCTGTTCCTCCAGGCGGCGCAGGGCGGTCACGGTCGAGGAGACCACGGCCGGCGGCAGCGAGGCGGTGAACATGTACGGACGGCAGGTGACGCGCATGACGTCGAAGTCGTCCATGTCCGAGACGCAGAATCCGCCGATGGCGCCCAGGCTCTTGGAGAAGGTGCCGACCACGAAGTCGACGTCGGCCTCGACGCCGGCCGCCTCGGCCAGGCCGCGGCCGTGCTCGCCCAGCACGCCCATCGAGTGGGCTTCGTCGACCAGCAGGTAGCCGCCCAGCTCGCGCTTCACGGCGGCGATTTCCTTGAGCGGCGCGGTGTCGCCGATCATCGAATAGATGCCTTCGACGACGATCAGGCGCTCGCCCGGAACGTCCTTCATGCGGCGCAGGCGCTTGTACAGGTCTTCCGGATCGTTGTGGCGGAAGCGGATGACCTCGGCATGGCCCAGGCGCGCGCCGTCATAGATCGAGGCGTGGCTGTCGGCGTCCAGGATCAGGTGGTCGCCGCGGCCGACCAGGGTCGACAGCACGCCCAGATTGGCCTGGTAGCCGGTGGTGAACACCATGGCGTGCTTGCGATTGTAGAACTTGGCCAGGGCTTCTTCGAGCTCGACGTGGGCCTCGAAGCTGCCGTTGGCGATGCGCGAACCGGTGGTGCCGGTGCCGCGCTCCTGGACGGCCTTGACCGACGAGGCGATCGCCTGCTCGTCGAAGGTCAGGCCCAGATAGTTGTTGGTGCCCAGCAGGATGGTGCGCTTGCCGTTGATCACGCCCTCCGTGGGCGAGACGACGGCGTCGAAACGCACGCTGAAGGGATCGGCGCCGGCTTGCCGGATCGCGTTGTAGGCGTCGCGATACGCGAGGTGCTTGTCGAACAGCCCCATGGCTTAGGCCCTATTCCGAAGGTCTTTAATCAGGGAAGCAAGGTCTCCGGCGGTTTCCACCGAAGCCAGGCGATCCAGAGGAATGGAGATGTCGAAGGTGTCTTCGAGCTCCATGATGATGTTCATCAAGGCCAAGGAATCGACGGCCAGATCACGGCCGATATGGGTGTCGTTAGCCACATCGACAGAGCGCCCGAGCACCTTGCTCGTAGCCAAGCCGATTTCACGCAAAGTGAGATCCGTAACAGCTTCCATCGACGCGACGATATCCCCGACCAATGTCCTACATAACCGAATTGTAACAGCCGTCTCGACGGAAAATCGCCGTATTTGGCTATTTTTGAGACTTTTTATCCTTCAACCAACCTTCCGAACGATACCAGCGCACGCTTTGCGCGAATCCCGCCCGGAGAGGGTATCTCACGGGAGGAAAGTCCGGAATCGGATCGTTGCTAGATAGGCTCCAATCGGCGTGAAGCAACTCCCGAGCCTTGCCCGGGGTGAGAATTGTGTCCTTCCCGGTGACGACCGAAGCCCATTTTGACAACACCGCCAAAGCTTTGATCGCCCCGGAGGGAACCCGGACCAGCCTTGGCGACGCGCCCACCGCTTCGGACGCGGCCTGCATGAGTTCGACCCAGCCATAACCTTCCGGGCGGTCGTCAGACAAGCTGAGCAGGCCGAGACGCGGCGTTTTGACCAAGTCCGCGATCCGTGCGGCGGCGTCGTCGACATGGATCCAGGCCATGCGGGTTTTGGGGCTCAAAACCGGCAAAAAGGCCGATTCTGAAGCCATTTTGAACAGTCTGAGCGTCTCGACGTCGCCGGGGCCGTAGATGGCCGGCGGGCGGACAATGGTCAGATCACCGCCAAGAATTTCGCGGGCTGCGTCTTCTCCGCCACGCTTGCTGCCGGCGTAGTCGGACAATTGCGGCTCGCGGGCGGCCAGGCTGGAGACCAGGATGAGTCGCGCCCCGGCGGCCTTGGCCGCCTTGGCGACTCGGCGCGAGCCCTCGACATTGGCTCGGTCGAAGGCGGCGCGGTCCCGGGCCTTGATCAGGCCGGCCACGTGGACGACCGCCTCGGCGCCGTCGCACAGCGCGGCCAGCGCGCCGGCCTGGGCCAGGTCGCCGATCACCAGCTGGGGTTCCAGGCCCGACCAGGCCGGATCGGCGACGTCGCGCCGGGCCAGGACCCGGACGGTCCGCCCCTGTTCGGCCAGGGCCCTGACCAGGCGACGGCCCAGGAACCCCGTGGCGCCGGTGACGGCGACCACCGGGCCCGTCCGGGCCTCGCTCATGTCAGGCGCGCTCGCCATAGGCGCCGGCCAGATAGGCGGCCTTGGCCTTGGAGCGGCTGAGCTTGCCCGACGAGGTCTGGGGCAGGGCGTGGGCGCCGACCAGTTGGACCTGGGCCTCGACCTGGTGTCGCAGGCGCAGGACGCCGGCGATCTTCTCGACCAGGGCCGCGCGGGTCTCGGCGTCGCCGCCGCGCGCCTGGACCAGCACCATCACCGTCTCCTCGCCGTCGCCGGGGACCGAAAAGGCCGCCACGTCGCCGCTGCGCAGGCTCTCGACCTCGGCCTCGGCGGTCCATTCCAGGTCCTGCGGCCAGATGTTGCGGCCGTTGAGGATGATCAGGTCCTTGCCGCGGCCGGTGATGACGATCTCGCCCTCGACCAGGTAGCCCAGGTCGCCGGTGTCCAGCCAGCCGTCCGCCGACAGCACACGAGCGGTCTCTTGCGGCTGCTCGAAATATTCCCGCATCAGGCTGGGGCCGCGGGCGTAGATGCGGCCCACGCCCCGCTCGGGCAGGACGGCGCCGTTCTCGTCGCGCACTTCCAGCTCGTGGCCGGGCAGGGCCGGGCCGTTGCGGGCGAACTCGCGCGAGCGCTCGGCGTCTTCCGTGAGGACGGCCTCGTGCTGCTCCAGCCGCTCGACGTCCAGGCGCTCGGTCTTCAGGCCGCCGCCCAGCGGGGCCATCGACAGGGCCAGGGTCGCCTCGGCCATGCCGTAGCTGGCCACGAAGGCCTTGTCCGAGAAGCCGACGCCGGCGAACCGCTCGGCGAAGGCGCGCAAGGGGCCGGTGCGGATCATGTCGCCGCCCAGGCCGGCGCTGCGCCATTTGGAAAGGTCGAGGTGCTCGATCGACGCCACCTCGGCGCGGCGGGCGCACAGCTCGTAGCCGAAGGTCGGGCTGTAGGAGATGGTGCCGCCGTTCTTGGTGATCAGGTCCAGCCACAGCAGCGGCCGGCGCACGAAGGCGCCGGTGGGCAGCAGGTCGACCGACATCTGGCTGGTCATCGGGCTCAGCAGGAACCCGATCAGGCCCATGTCGTGATAGAGCGGCAGCCACGAGACGGCGCGGTCGGTCGGCAGCACCTGCAGGCCGTCGCGGGTGATGGCCACGGCGTTGGCCATCAAGGCCCGGTGGGTGACCAGAACCCCGGTCGGGAAGCGCGTGCTGCCCGACGAGAACTGCAGATAGCAGGTGTTGTCCGGAGCGACCTCGGGCAGGGCGTGGTCCTGGCTTTGGGGCAGGTCGGCCAGCGCGCCGGCGAAGTTCAGCGGCGTCTTGGCGGCGATCTCGGCCACCCAGTCCTTCATGCCGGTCGGACCGACCAGCAGCTTGGCGTGGGCCGAGGCCAGCATGCGGGCGATCTGCTCGACATAGGCTTCCCGGCCGCCCAGCGGAGCGGGCAGGGGCAGCGGCGCGGGGACCAGGCCGGCGTACTGGCAGGCGAAGAAGGCGCGGACGAAGTCGGCCTCGGTGTCGGCGACCAGGCCGACGCTGTCGCCCGGCTTGGCGCCGGTGGCCAGCAGGCGCGGCGCCAGGTCCAAGGCCTGTTCGCGCAGCCTGGCGTAGGACAGGGCCTCGACCAGTTCGCCGCGCAACGAGTAGAGGTTGATCCCGGTTTCGCCGGTCGCGGCGAAATCGAGCGCGGCCGTCAGGGTGGGGAAATCGGCGAATCTCACGGTTCGCGAGGGGGACGTCGGAGTCATCATTGCGAGAGGCCTTTGGCGCCGTTTTGACCTTCGGCGCAAGTTTGTTCATCCCTGGAGCGGGCCGTTTCGGCCGCCAGGCTTCGGCGGAGCGCCAGATACATGCCGATCGCCAGGGCGGCGGCGACGGCGACCAGGGCCGCGCCGGCCCCGTTCAGGCCCGCGGCCCGGATCAACGGGACCAGGGCCGCCAGATAGACCGCGCAGACCACGGCCCGGACCCGCAGGGCCAGGCCCGCCTTGCCCAGGGAGACCAGCATCGGCTCCAGCGGCATGGCCAACACGCCGATGGCGGCGGCGGCCACCTGCCAGTTCATGATGCCGGCCCCGGCGGCGAACGGCTTGCCCATCACGATGGTCAGCACGTCGTCGCCGAACAGGATCGAGACCAGCAGCAGCACGCCCGCCACCGCGCCGCCGATCAGGCCGATCTGGCGCGACAGCTTGCGCATGGCCTCCTCGCCGCCCGTGGCGCGCATCTTGGCCAGCTCCGGATAGAGCGCCGGCACCAGCAGCTTGGCCGGCTTGGCCATGCCGTCGGCCACCTGGCGGCCGACGCGCCACATGGCCGCCTGGGCCGGACCCAGGACCGAGCCCACCACCAGGGTGATCACCTGGCTGAAGGCCGTGTCGATGGTGCCGCTGAAATTGGTGGCCCAGGCGAAGCGCCAGACGCCGGGCAGGCCTTCGGACAGCGGTCCGCGGAAGGTAAAGTCCTTCAGCAGCTGCCGGCGGTTGAGGTCCCACAGGGCCACGCCGTTGACATAGATGAAGGCCGTGACCGTGCCGGCGGCCCAGGCGGCCAGATAGGCCTCGATCGGGGCGTGCAGCGTGAAGCACAGGGCGCAGCCGATCAGGCGCACGGTCGAGCTGACGGCCTGCTCGGCCGCCAGGAAGCGGAAACGGTCGAACAGGCGCAGCAGGCCGACCGAGGTCGCCGAATCCATCACCGCGATCGACAGGGCGTAGCAGGCGGCGGCCGGCGACAGCGCGGCCGGCCAGCCCAGGAAATGCCCGAACAGCAGGGCGCCGATCACGCCCAGGGTCACCCC
Source organism: Caulobacter sp. UNC279MFTsu5.1 (assembly GCF_900114015.1). Taxonomy (GTDB): domain Bacteria; phylum Pseudomonadota; class Alphaproteobacteria; order Caulobacterales; family Caulobacteraceae; genus Caulobacter. The sequence continues at coordinate 43,358 of NZ_FORN01000030.1, forward strand.
CACGGCGGCGCCCAGGGTGTCGAGCATCAGGGTGAACCGCAGCACCTGCTGGAAGCGCGGGCGGTCGCCCTGCAGCAAGGCCGAGGCGCCGTACTGCAGCAGGGTCTGCCAGGACTGGAACTTGGCGACCTCGCCCAGGAACTGGGCGAAGGCGTTGATCAGCACGATCACGCCCATCAGGTCCTTGCCCAGGCCGCGCGCGGTCAGGGCGATATAGGCCAGCCCGACCACGGCGTTGACCGTACGGCCGCCGAGCAGGGTTCCGGCATTGGCCAGGACCCGCTTCAGAACATTGGGTTCGTTGGTCATCGGCGGCGTCGGGATCTCGGAGACAGGCGCTCGACGATCGCCTGGGCGGCGCGGACCGAGGAAGGGGTTTCCCGCAGGTCGAAGCTTTCGGCGAAGCCCTGCGCCTGGGCCTCGACATAGTCGGGGTGTCCGCTCTGCGCGGAGGCGACGGCGTCGACGAGCCCGTCGACGCCGTCGAGCACGGGGCCATAGCGCCAGTGATGGAAGCTCTCGTCGCCGCGCCAGGCCGCGCCGCTTGCGTTGAGGAACAGGCACGGCTTGGGCGTGCGCAGGAACTCGTAGACCTGGCTGGACACGTCGCCCAGATAGATGTCGGCCGCGCGGGTGTAGGTCATGTCGATCGCCGCCGGCCCGCCCAGGTCGAGGTGGATGCGCGGGTGGTCGACGAACGGCGCCAAAGCCTCGATCGTCCCGGGGGCCGCGCCTTCGAAGAGGCGGATATGGGGGGCGAAGATCAGATTGTAACGCTCGTCCGCCGCGAATTGCTCGAGGATCCGCCGTCCCCAGCGCGGCCAGGAGCCCAGGACGGGGTGGAAGTGCGGATTGTACAGCACCACCGGCCTGGCTCGGTCGAACGCCGGCAAGGGCGAGGGCGGCAGGGCGTCGATGATGTCGAACTTGGGGTAGCCGATCATGGCGCAGGTCCGGGGCGTGACCCAGCCCTCGGCCAGCATCCGGTCGCGTTGCTTGGGACCGGCCGCCATCACCAGGTCGAACTGCTTGAGGCGCGGCTCGAACGGTCCGCCGCGGTCGCCCGCGCCATGCTGGGTGTAGACCAGCATGGTGTCCCTGACCCCCAGCTTGCGCAGCAGGGCCGTGGTGCGCTCGGGCGTGACCACGGCGTCGTAGCGGCCCAGTCGGCGGGCGTTGGCCGCCAGCATCAGGGCCTTGGGCGGGGTGGCCGAGCCCTTCAGCCGCAGGTCCCGCAGCCACTTCGGCGGCAGCAGGCGCGAGGGGATCGGCGGGACCTTCAGGGTCTCGAGCAGCTCCCGCACATAGTCCAGGTGCTCCTGGGTGGTGGTGGCGATATGCACGTCGATATCGGGCCAGCCCTCGGCCAGGGCGATGGCGATGGGCAGGCTGTGCAGGATCTGGTGGGTCTGGGCGATGTAGAGGAAACAAACGCTGGGCCTGTCTCCGCGTCCCTTCGGCTGGGCGGTGATCACTGTTGCGGCGTAAGGCGCGTGCGCACCCGGCCCTTGAACAGCACCCGGTCGCCCTTGTCGCTGACCGAATAGCTGTCGGCCCGGATGGCGCCGTTGTTCGGGCCGGCGCCCTCGACCGCGGCCCCGCCGACTAGGTCGCCGGTGCGGGTGTCGATCAGCGCCTTCTGCGAGGCGAACTTGTAGCCCTGGCCGTCGTCGATCTTGACGTCGCCGGTCAGCAGCAGCGAGCCCTTCTCCTCCTGGTAGGCCCCGTCCTTGGAGACCACGTGGGTGGGCTTGTCCGAGCCGTAGCCGCGGGTCAGCTGCGGGTTCTTCAGGAACACCTGGTCGGCGTTGTTCAGGTCGCGCGTCGCCGAGGTGGCGGTGATCAGGAAGGCGCGTCCGTCCTTCAGCGTGCCGGTGAAGCGCGGATTGTCCATGCGCAGGGGCGCGGCGGCGGCGGGCGGGGCGGCCTTGACCTCTATGGCGCGGATCACGCCCTGGCCGACGATCGCCACCGCCGTGCCGATGGCGATGGCCGGCAGGATGGTCCGCAGCGCGCGCACCGGCTTGCGGTGGCGGTTGCGGTTCTTCTTGCGGACCGGACGGGCAATGGCGGGCGTGATGGCGATCATGGCTGTTGGACTGAAGGCGACGGGCCGAAAGGAACAGGCGACGGACTTAAGCCTCCCGGCCCGATCTCCCAAGAGGTATTGCGACCCTGCCCCCGCCCTTGAGTGTGGTCAACGCGGGTTTGTCGGGGCGGCGGGGTTGACCAGGCTGGACCGCTCGGCGGCGGTCAGCGGCCGCCAGCGGCCCTCGGGCAGGTCGCCCAGGACCAGGTCGCCGATCCGGATCCGCAGCAGGTCGACGACGGTCAGCTCGACCAGTTCGCACATCCGCCGGATCTGGCGGTTGCGGCCTTCCTTGAGCACGAACCGCAGCTGCTGGCGGCCGACGACCTCGACCTGGGCGGGCCGCAGCTGGCGCTCGTCCAGCGCCAGGCCGTGGCGCAGCAGGGCCAGCTTCTCGTCGGTGATCCAGCCGTCGACCCAGACCAGATACTCCTTCTCCAGTTCCGAGGCCGGGCCGATCACCGCCTTGGCCACCACCCCGTCTTCCGAAAGGATCAGCAGGCCGCGCGAATCCATGTCCAGCCGCCCGACCGGGGCCAGCTTGTTGTCGAAGCCGGGGATGACCGGGCTGGCGCCGACCAGGGCCTCGCGGGTCAGCAGGCGCACGGCCGGGACCTGACCCGGATCGGGCTGCGACGAGACGATCCCGACGGGCTTGTGGATCATCACCGTCAGGGCGCCGTCGAGCTGGGCCTGGGCGCGATCGGACAGCACCAGGGTCTGGCCGGGTTCGATCTTGCGGCCGACGTCGTCGACCCGCTGGCCGTCGATCGACACCAGGCCCTGGCTGATCAGGGCCTCGGCCTCCCGTCGCGAGCAGACGCCGTTCTGGGCCAGCCAGCGATTGACGCGCTGCGGCTCGGCTTCGTCGTAGAGGCGGGTCCAGGCCATGGTCGGGCGTCCAGAGAGGTGGGTGGGCCTGTCTAGGGCCGGCGGGCGGTGTTCGGCAACCGCCATGGGGCCAGGGCCGTTCCTCACGCGGTGAAACTCGGCCCGGAGAGACCTCATGACCGACCGCGTGGACAACGACACCGCCCTGGAGGAGGTCCTGGCGTTCCTGGCCGATCCGCCCGCGCCGGGCACGCCCGAGGACGCCCGCTTCGGCGACCGGCTGCGCCAGGTGCTGTCGGCCTCGATCGTCGACGAGCCGGTCGACGAGGACGACCCCGTGCCCAAGCCCGAGCTGGCGCTGGACGACGCCCTGCGCCGCAAGCTGGAGGCGGCGGCCAAGCGGCGGTCGTCCAATCCGTTCGGCGAGCATCCGGAAGGCATCGGGCCGACGCTGGGGATGGATCTGCGGAAGTCGTAAGGGCGGGTCCTTCCGGCGGGTCCACCCACTCAAGGCCGTGCGTGGTCGGTCCGATCAGTGATGCGCGTGGTGTTCGGCGTTGCGCTTGCGGGTCGCGGCCACCTTCCTGGCCGAGGCCGAGCGTTCGGCCGCCGTGCGCGAGGCCGCGGCCTTGCCGCCCTTCTCGCCGCCCTTGTGGGCCGCCGGATGGCCGGTGTCCTTGCCTCGGCCCGAGCCGCCGGGCTTCTTGCCGCCGCCGTCGTCCTTGTTGACCGTCGCCCAGGCCCGTCGTTCGGCCTCCTTCTCGGAGACCCCGCGCTTTTCATAGCCGTCGGCGATGTGGTCGGCCTTGCGTTCCTGCTTGTCGGTGTATTTCGACTTGTCGCCCTGGGGCATGTCGTCCTCCATCCGCTGTGGAAGGAAAAATCCGTCGCCTGGGCGTCAGGTTCCTAAGGCCAACCTTCGGAACAGGCCGAACAATCCGTCCGTTCGAAGCGCATGGCGCGCAAGCTCAAGGTGTTTTCCTGGTCCGACGGCCTCCACGACTACACCGTGGCGACGACCTCGCGCGCCAAGGCGCTGGAGGCCTGGGACGTCGGCCGCGACCTGTTCAAGGACGGTACGGCGCGCGAGGTCGCCGAAGGCCGGGCCCGCGAGGCCGCCCTCGACGCGCCGGAGACCGTGATCACCACCCCGGCCGGCGGCCTGGGCGCGGCGCTGAAGGCGCTGCCCGCCAAGGCGCGGCGCAAGCCGACCAAGGCGGAGACCGCGCGGGCGGCGAAGCTGGCGGCCCTGCAGGCCGAGCTTGAGGCCGTCGAGGACGAGGCGGAGGCCTCGGAACTGGGGTTCGCCGAGCGGCGGTCCGCGCTGGACGCCGAGGAGATGGCGGCGACGGAAGGGTTCGAAGCCCGGTGGGCGGCGCTGGAGAAGGCGATCAAGGCGGCGCGGTCCCCGCGCGGATGAAGGCGCCGGTCGCTGGGAAGGCTGGGGGCGTCTCGACCCTAAGCCGTCACGTAGCGGATCAGGGCCGCCATGTTCTCGATATAGGCGCCGGTCGAGATGCCCGGCTTGGGCACGTCGGCGAGGTAGGGCGAGGTGTCGGTGGGATCGCCGACGCGAGTCTGCGAGAACTCGCCCGGGGTGACGGTCATCGAGCCGTCGCCGATATAGGGGTTGCTGACCGCTTTCATCGGCGTGGGCCACCAGCCCTCGGCGTTCAGTTCGGACATCAACTGGGCGGCCTGGGCCGGTGAGGTCGCGCCCTCGGCGGCCTTCAGGGCCCCGACATTGAGGTCGGACACCGAGAGGTCCTTGGTGGTGAAGTAGCGCGGCAGCGGGCGGCCGCCGCCCTTGGCCTTCAGCGGCGAGTCCTTGCTGGCGACTTCTGGCGGCGTCGCCTTCAGCGTCTCGTAGCGCTTGCGCAGCTTGTCGATATTGACCGCGCGGAACGACGAGTAGTGGACGATGGTGTTCTCCCAGTGCTTGTCGACGAAGTACTCACCGTTGAACACGTTGGACCCGCGGCGGTGCACGTACAGCGGTTCGTTGGTGCCGATCTCGATGAAGGTCGGGTAGCGCGGCCTGCCGGGGGCGATCTTGTCGTCGAGCTTCAGGGCGGCCAGCCAGTCGAGGGTCTCGGGGATGCGGTCCAGGTACTTCGGGTCGCCCGTCAGCTGGTAGTAGTCCATCAGGTTTTCGAGGTTGCCGGCCGTGGTGTGGCTGGCGAAGGCCTTGGGCTCGTAGGTGCGCGCGCCGGCGGGCTTGAGGTCGGCGACCGTGTGCTGCAGGCCCCAGCCGGGCTGCGGCATGGGCTGGTGGGCGGCGATGTAGATGTCCATGGCGCGCCGGATCGGGTCCAGCACGCGCCTGTCGCCCAGGGCCTGCCAGACCATGAGCAGGAACTTGATGTTCTCGTCGACCACGCCGTCGTTGAAGGTGATGTAGCCGGTGTAGTCGGGGTGGCCCTTGTTCTCGAAGCCGCCCGACAGCGGGAAGCGCTGCGGCCAGCCGCCGTTCGGATACTGGGCGTCGAGGACGAACTGGATGGCCTTGTCCAGGGCCGGCTTGAAGGCCTTGTCCTTCTTCTCAAGGTAGATGCGCAGCATCAGCTGGCAGCTCTCGGCGGTGCCCTCGTCGTCGAACGTGGCGTTGCCGTAGTAGTGCTGGAATTCCTCCAGTCGCCAGCCGTTCCGGCCGATGGTGTCGTACCATTTCTTCAGCGACTCCGGCCCGGCCAGGTCGCCCATGTAGTTCCAGCCGCCGGCCGGGTGCTGGATCTTGATCAGCGCTTGGGCCGCCTTCTTGGCCGCGTCGTAGTAATAGTCGTCGCCGGTGGCGTGGTAGGCGTCGAGGAACAGATGGCCCATGGTCGCCGTGCCGGGCGGCTGCACCCAGATCATGGTCGGGAAGGCCTCCATCTCGCCGAACCGGCGCGAGAAATCGGGCAGGTAGCTCCAGACATAGCCGCCCTCGTAGGCGGCCTTCTCGGCCATGAAGGTCGTAGCCTTCCTCATCGTCGCCAGGACCTGGTCCCTGGACGGCGCAGCGCCTTGAGCCAAGGCCTTCAGCGGGGCCATGGCCGCCGCGGCGGCGAAGGCGGCGGTGGTCGTCGCCAGCAGGCGGCGGCGGGTGAAGGGGCTCAGCGGCATGGTGATGGTGCTCTCCCTGGGGACTTTCACGTCGAACCCCGCGGCGCAAGGACGCGGCGTGCTGGCCGGGAGAGGAGCAGGAGGGCCTTCGGTCCCCCCTCGATCCTGGTCGTCCTCCCGGTCGGTCCTTGCCGAAACCCCTGGCGCCGTTGATCGGCGCGGTATTGGCGTCAGTTATGATACCGGTGTCATAACTTGGCTAGCGTCTTTTAGTAGAGTTCCGTCTCGTGACGCGTCGTCATGTCCTGCGACAGGCCGTCACGTTGTGCCCGCCCGGTCGTTCGGCGAAAACAGGGCATCGGTTTTTGAGGCGACGCCGCCGCGCCGGGTTCTGGTAGCGCGCGACGCCGTCCTGTTGGGGAACAGGACGACGGCCCCGGGTCAGGAATGACCCGGGGCCGTTTTCAGTTTTGGGACCGGTACCGGGTAAGCTCTTGATTTTATATTATAATACCAATGTTCTGCGACCAGTGGTCACATGGTTGCGCGCGTTCATTTCTCGTAAATATCCACTATGCCCGACCAAAACGATCATCTGAACGAAGCCGAGCGTCTCGAGCGGCAAGCCGAGCTCGCCGACAGCGATCACGCCCGCGAGGCGCTGCGTCGCATGGCCCAGACCTCGCGCCTGTCGGCGGCCCTGGTCGGCATGCTGGAAGCCAGCCGCGAAGAACTGCCGGGCTGATCCGGCGGGGTGGATCGCGCCTTTCCTCGCCAACACGTCCCCAAGATACACGCTTCGCTTGAATTGCTGCGCGGCTCGGTGAACATGGGCTCCAGCAAGGAGGCCCTGGTGGCGGGCGAGGGATCGGACAAGGCCGTTCTGGAGGGCGCCGGCGCGTACTTCCTCAGCATCGTGGAAGCCAGCCGCGACTGCATCCGGGTGATCAGTTCCGAAGGCTTCGTCGAATACATGAACGCCCGCGGCCAGGCGCTGTTCGAGATCGAGGACTTCGCGGGCCGCAACCGCAACCGCTACTGGCCCGACATGTGGCCCTCCGAAAGCCGGGCCGCCGTCGAGCAGGCGCTGCGAACCGCCCTGGCCGGCGAGGCCGCCGCCTTCCGCGCCGTCTGCCCCACCGCCAAGGGCGACCCCCGCTGGTGGGACACCACGGTCTCGCCCATTCTCGACAAGGGCCGGGTGATCCGGGTCCTGGCCACCTCGCGCGACGTCACCGGCGAGATGCGCTCCGAAGCCCAGCGGCAGCTGCTGGTCAACGAGCTGAACCACCGGGTCAAGAACACCCTGGCCACCATCCAGTCGATCGCCAGCCAGTCGCTGCGCAACGCCGGCGTCGACCTGGCGGTGCGCGGCGCGTTCGAAGGTCGGCTGATGGCGATCGCCGCCACCCACAACGTGCTGACCGACGAGAACTGGTCGGCCGCCAGCCTGCGCCAGATCATCGACGGTTCGGTCACGCCCTATCGCAGCCATCCCGGCCAGCTGACCATCAGCGGCGAGGACCTGATGGTCTCGCCCAAGCCGGCCGTGGTGCTGGCCCTGGCCTTCCACGAACTGGCGATCAACGCCCTGAAGTACGGAGCCCTGTCGGCGACCGGCGGCCGTGTCGACATCGGTTGGGCGGTGGCGGGCGGCGGCCACCTGGACATCACCTGGACCGAGCAGGGCGGCCCGCCCGTCCGCCCGCCCGAGCGGCGCGGCTTCGGCTCGCGGATCGTCGAACTGGCCCTGCCCAACGAACTGGGCGGCGAGGTGGACCTCGACTATCGCCCCGAGGGGCTGCGCTGCCGCATCCAGGCGCCGCTGGCGGCGCTCGACAAGGTCGACGCCTTCATGCCGCTGGCGTGAGGGCGGGGGCGCTTGGGCGGGAGCGTTCCGTCCCGCCAACATCCCGACACGGTGAACCGCGATCCTGCTAGGCCGTTGTGCAGGCTTGAGCGGCGCTCGAGGTCGCGGAGGCGCGTCGCTGATGATCCCGCAGGAGGCGAAGACAGGGCTGGCGGCCGCCTGGACGGCGTCGCGCGGTTTCGTCTCGCGCCATCGGCTGTGGTTGGGGGCCGGGATCGGAGCGCTGCTGCCGCTGGCGGTTCTGCTGGTCTGGCTGGGGTCCAGCCTGCCGATCTCGCGCGCCCTGGAGCCCTTGCCCAGCCGCGCCCTGATCCTGCTGGACAACCAGGGCCGGCCCTTCGCCCGGCGCGGCGCCTACAAGGAAGCGCCGGTGGTCATCGAGGCGCTGCCCAGACACGTGCCGGCGGCGTTCGTGGCCATCGAGGACCGCCGCTTCTACCGGCACATCGGCATCGACTTCCAGGGCGCGGCGCGGGCGCTGCTGGCCAACGCCAGGGCCCACCGCACGGTCCAGGGCGGCAGCACGATCACCCAGCAACTGGCCAAGAACGCCTTCCTGACGCCCGAGCGCAGCCTGCGCCGCAAGGGCCAGGAGGCGATGATCGCCCTGTGGCTGGAGCTGAGGCTGTCCAAGGACGAGATCCTGTCGCGCTACCTGTCCAGCATCTATTTCGGCGACGGCGTCTACGGCCTGGGCGCGGCGGCCCGGCACTATTTCGGCAAGCCGCCCGAGCAGCTGTCGATCGGCGAGGCGGCGATGCTGGCGGGGATCGTCAAGGCGCCGGTCGACCTGGATCCCGTCGACCATCCCCAGGCGGCCGGCGCGCGGGCCCGGCTGGTGCTGGACGCCATGGTCGAGACCCGGGCGATCACCCGCCCGCAGGCCGACGCCGCCGGCCACGTCGCCGTGCACGCCACCCGGGCCGACCTGCCGGTGGGCGGCTACTTCGCCGACTGGATCTCGCCGCAGGTCAAGTCGGCCTTCGACGGGCCGGGCTATGGCGAGGTGCGCGTGCCCACCACCCTGGACAGCCGCCTGCAGCGGATCGTCGAGCGCGCCGTGGCCAGGGACATGAAGGGCGCGGCGCGGGCGAAGGTCGGCCAGGTGGCCGTGGTCGCCATGCGCCCGGACGGCCAGGTCGTGGCCATGCTGGGCGGCACGAACTATCGCAAGACCCCGTTCAACCGCGCTGTCCAGGCCAGACGCCAGCCCGGCAGCGCCTTCAAGCTGTTCGTCTACCTGGCCGCCCTGCGCGACGGGGCCACGCCCGACAACCTGGTGATCGGCGACCCGGTCACGATCGGCGGGTGGACGCCCAGCAACTACGAGGGCGGGGGCGGGCGCGACCTGACGATCCGCGACGCCTTCGCCCAGTCCAACAACGTCATCGCCGCGCGGGTGTACCAGCAGGCCGGCGGTCCCGAGGTGGTGCGGGCGGCGCGGGACCTGGGCGTCGTCTCGCCGCTGCGCGAGGACGACGCCACCCTGGCCCTGGGCACGGCCGAGACCAGCCTGCTGGAGCTGACCGGCGCCTATGCCGCCGTCGCCTCGGGCAAGATGCCGGTCCAGCCCTACGGCCGCCCGCGCCCGACGCCGATCGCCGCCGCCGACATGGACACCGCCGAGCGGGCGGCGCTCTACGACCTGCTGGGGGCGGTGGTCGAGGAGGGCACCGGCCGTGCGGCGCGCCTGGGCCAGAAGGCCTATGGCAAGACCGGCACCACCCAGGACTATCGCGACGCCCTGTTCGTCGGCTTCACCGGCGACCTGGTGGTCGGGGTCTGGGTCGGCAACGACGACCATTCGCCGATGCGCCGCATGGTCGGCGGCGACCTGCCGGCCCGCATCTGGCGCGACGTGATGACGGCTGGCCTGAAGGCGGGCCTGGTGGCGCGAGACGGCCCGCCGGAGCCCCGCTACGAGCGCTACGAGCAAGTCGAGCCCGAGGTCGTCGAGGAAGCGTCGCGACCCAGGCGTGTGCCGAAATGGCTCCGGCGGCTGTTCGGGCTCTGATTTTCCTCCCGCTCTTCCCGGCGGGACGAGCGGAGGTTGAGCTGGCCCGCCGCTTGCTGCCAACCGGACGCCGCGACCCAGAATGGGACGCTTTTCGATCGCTCGTCGGGGGAACGGTCGGGAGGCGCTGGGCGGCGTAGTCGGAAAGGCGCTTGGAATGAACCCGAAGGCAGTGCTCCTGATCGGAGCGGCGACAATGACGATCGGCGCGGCTGGAGCCGCGACGACCGCCCTGGCGGACGGCTATCCGGCCCGCGTCACCCCCATCGCCAGGTCCAAGCCGGCGGCGAAGCCCGTGGTCAGGACCCGGGTCAGGGTCGTCGAGCGCCCGGTCTATGTCGAAAAGATCGTCAAGCAGCCGGTCTATATCGAGAAGCGCACCGAGGTGCCTGTCGACCGCCCGGTCTACATCGATCGCCCGGTGGACCGCATCGTCGAGAAGCGGGTGGAAGTGCCGGTCGAGCGCATCGTGGAGAAGCGCGTCGAGGTTCCGGTCGTCAAGATCGTCGAGAAGCCCGTCGACCGTCCCGTCTATATCGACCGGCCCGTGGACCGGATCGTGGAGAAGCGGGTCGAGGTTCCGGTGGATCGCCCGGTCTATGTGGATCGTCCGGTGGACCGTGTCATCGAAAAGCGGGTCGAGATTCCGGTCGACCGTCCTGTCTATGTCGATCGCCCCGTGGACCGGATCATCGAAAAGCGCGTGGAAGTGCCAGTCGAGCGGATCGTCCGCGTGCCGGTCTATGTCGAGCACCAGGAGCGGCGGGTCGAACGTCGCGGCTGCGACTGCGACGGCGACTATTACGAACACGGCCGGGTCTACGATCACGCCGAGAGCGGCGTCGAGCGCTCGGAGGAAAGCTACGAGTCCGAGTCCAGCCGCTATAGCGAGGAAGGCCAGGGCTGGAGCTATCAGGGCAGCTACCTGGCCGGCGACGGTTACGCCCAGTCGCTCGGCGGCGTGGGCGGCGGGGGCTATTACGGCTATTCCAGCGCCCGCTACGGGGCCGGCGGCGGCTGGCTGGGCGGCCAGGCCTATGGCCGATCAGGCTATTCGGGGGGCTACGCCGGCGGCTGGTCGGGCGCCAGCGCCGCGTCGAGCGCCCGGGCCAGTTCCAGCGCCAGTTCGTCGACCAGCGTGACGGTGTCGCGCGGCGGACATGGCGGCGGGGCCACGGGCGGTCACGGCGGCTGCTGCGGGCGTTAAACGGCGTCCACGGAGCGAAACTGCGTCATTCTGCATAGTCTGGCCGCCGGAATCGGGCATCATCGTCTGCGGGGGATCACGTGCGGCGTCGGGCCGCCTGGTCAGGAGCAGACCTTGGACTTGATCCTGGTGGTCACCAAACCCTTCGACTGGTGCGTCGAGCGCCGGGGGCAGACCCTGTCGCGCCATTCCAGCCAGGAGGCCGCCTACAAGGCCGCCCTCGACTACGCCAGCGCGCTGTTCGACGAGGGGGTCCGGACCCAGGTGACGATCAAGCCCGAACCGCGCACCTTCGCCGGCGTCTTGCCGGAATAACGATCCGAAGGATCACTCGGAGGCCAAGCACACCTCGACGCACCGCCGCGCCAGGGCCTCCGTCGCGTCTATGAACGGCACGGCCAGGTCGGCCGCGCCCATCACCAGCGGCACCTCGGTGCAGCCGGCCACCACCACCTGGGCGCCCTTGCCGACCAGGCGGTGGGCGAGGGCGGCCATGGTCCGGCGGCTGTCCGGTCCCAGGTCGCCGTGCTTGAGGCGATAGAGCAGGGCCATGAACTCGACCTGCTCGTGGTCGTCCAGGGTGACCGCCTCGATCCCCAGGTGCGAGAAGGTCCGGCGATAGAGGGCCAGGGCGCCGCCGGTGCCCAGCACGCCCACGCGTTCGGCGCCGCCATTCTCGTTCTGGGCGGCCTTGGCCGCCAGGCCCGCCGTCTCGATCAGGTCCACCAGGGGCAGGCCGCTGGCCCGGACCTCGTCGGCGTAGGCGTGGGCGGTGTTGCAGGCGATGGCCAGCACCTGGGCGCCGGCCTCGCGCAGGCCCACGGCCATCTGCGCCAGCACCGGCCCGGCCGCGTCGTAGCTGTCGTTGCGGTCGGGAACCTTGGGATTGATGTCGACCAGCACCCGCAGGTGGTCCTGCTCGCGGCTGACCGGGGTGGCGGCCTGCAGCTTGGCCAGGAAGTCCAGGGTGGCGGCGGGACCCATGCCGCCGAGGACGCCGAGGGTTTTGGACATGGTTCTCTTATCCCTCAAACTCGGTTGTCATCCCGGGCGTAGCGCAGCGGAGACCCGGGACCGACGCCTGAGCGCCGCGTTTCATGGCGGTCCCGGATCGGCGCGCTTCGCGCTTGTCCGGGATGACACCGTTCTGGTGCGTCAGCCTTGTCTAAACAAGCGCCCCTTCCAATTCGCTCTGATAGCCGAACAGTCCCTGCGCTCCGCCGGTGTGCAGGAACACCACCCGCTCGCCCGCGAACGCGCCCTTGCGGGCCTGGTCGATCAGGCCCTTCATCGCCTTGCCCGAATAGACCGGGTCCAGCAGCAGGCCCTCGGTGCGGGCCGCCAGGGTCAGGGCGTCGATCACGCCCTGGTCGACCAGGCCGTAGCCCGCGCCGACATAGTCGCAGTCGGCCACCACCGCCTCGCGCTTCACGCGGCCGGCCGCGCCGATCGTCCCGGCGGTGGCGACCGCCAGGTTGAAGACGGTCTCCTCCTGTTTGGCCTTGGGCGCGCGGACGCCGAAACCGAGAATGGGGATGTCGACGCTGAGCGCCGCGAAGCCGGCCACCAGACCCGCATGGGTGCCGGCGCTGCCGGTGGCGGTGACCAGGCGGTCGATCTTCAGGTCCATCTGGTCGGCCTGCACGACCAGTTCGCGGGCGCAGTCGACATAGCCCAGGGCCCCGACCGTGTTCGAGCCGCCGCCCGGAATGAGATAGGGCTTGCCGCCCCGCTGGCGCACCGCCGCCGCCGAGGCCTCCAGCTCGGCGGCCATGTCGGTCCCGCCAGGCACGAAGCGGATCGAAGCGCCCATCAGCCGGTCCAGCAGGACATTGCCGTTGCCGACATAGTCGCTGGCCCTCGAGCCCGTGCGCTCCTCCAGGATGATCTCGCTCTTCAGGCCGAAGCGCGCGCCGGCCGCGATGGTCTGGCGCACGTGGTTGGACTGCACCGCGCCCTGGGTGACCAGGGTGTCGGCGCCCTGGGCCAGGGCCTCGCCCAGCAGGAACTCCAGCTTGCGGGTCTTGTTGCCGCCGCCGGCCAGGCCGGTGCAGTCGTCGCGCTTGACCCACAGGTCGATCCCCAGCGCGGCGCCCAGGCGGGGCAGGGGCTCCAGCGGGGTCGGCAGGTGGGCGAAGCGGGCGCGGGGGAAGCGGGCCAGGTGCATGGGCGTCCTTCGTGGCGGAGGGCGGGCGTCGGCCGATTCCCTACAGGCTCGGGCGGGCGCGTGCTATGCTCCCGATCGGAAAAGCACGACCCGGCGGGAGGCGGTCATGGCTTCGATCACGGGCCTTCGATGGGCGGCCGGCCTCTTGGCGGCCCTGCTGTGCGCGGCGCCGGCGGGCGCCTCGACCCTGGTGATCGGCGGCGGCGCGGCCAAGGAATGCGCCGACGCCGCGATCGGCGGCCGCTCGGACAACGCCTCGGTGACCAAGTGCACCCTGGCCCTGGAGACCGAGATCCTCGGCTTCCGCGATCTGGCCCGCACCTATGTCAACCGCGGCGTGCTGCATATGCGCCAGCGCGATTTCGCCGGCGCGGTCAGCGACTTCGACGCCGCCTCGAAGATCGACCCCAACCTGGGCGAGGCCTATGTCAATCGCGGCGCGGCCTATGTGGGGTCCAGCCGCTATGGCGAGGGGTTGGTCGAGATCGACCAGGGCCTGGCCCTGGGCGTCAAGGATCCGCAGAAGGCCTATTTCAACCGCGCCATCGCCCACGAGAACCTGGGCGACGTGACGGCGGCCTATCGCGACTACACCAAGGCCGCCGAGCTGGATCCCGATTGGGACGCGCCCAAAAAGGAACTCACGCGTTTCACCGTCAGGCGGCCCTGAACACGACGCATTGCAGGCGTTATATCTAGAGTCCTGAATCGGAGGCCTGACGGCATGAAGGCGATCGGCGCGATGATCCTGGCGGCGGGCCTGAGCGTGGCTTTGGGCGGGTCCGCCTTCGCCCAGGCGGACCTGCGAGCCCTGCGCAAGCGCGACGAGATCCTCCAGCAGCAGGACATCGCCCGCCAGAACGCCCTGGCCGCCCAGCGCGAGCGATCGGCCGCCGAGAGCCGCTATGCGGCCCAATCGGCCCTGCGGACGCTGGAGGCGTCGGCGACGCCGCCGGCCCATCCCGCGTTGCGGCCGGCCCTTTCGCCCACCCCGCCGCGTGGGACCAGCGCCGAGGCCATGGCCGCCGACATCGCGCGGATGGACCGCCTGACCGACCAGGCCCTGGCCGCCAGCAACGCGCGCCTGCGGGCCATCAAGCCGGCGTCGTGACGCCTTCGACCAAAGCCGCAAGGAGACCGATCGCATGGAATGGGGAGGGGGACGCCGCGAAGGCAATATCGAGGACCGCCGCGGCCTGGGCCCGGTGGGCGTCGCCGGCGGCGGGATCGGCGCGGTGGTGCTGGCGGTGATCGGCTATTTCGTGTTCGGCGTTCCGCCCGAGACCACGATGAACGCCGTCAACGGCGCCCAGCAGCCCGCCGTCCAGGAAGGCGCGCGCGGCCAGGTCAGCGACCGCGAAGGCCAGTTCGTCGACGTGATCGAAACCTCCAACACCGACGTCTGGGGCTCGCTGCTGGCCAAGCACGGCGTGAACTATCGCCCGCCCGCGGCGGTGGTGCTCTACGACCAGGCCACAGGCACCGGCTGCGGCACGGGCCAGTCGGCCATGGGGCCGTTCTATTGCCCGGCCGACCACAAGGTCTATCTGGACCTCAGCTTCTGGAACGAGCTCGAGACCCGGTTCGGGGCGAAGGGCGAGTTCGCCCGGGCCTATGTGATCAGCCACGAGATCGGCCACCACATCCAGAGCCTGACCGGCGCCTCGGACGAGGCCCGGCGGCTGGGCGCGCGCGGCGCCCAGAGCGGCTCGGTGCGGCTGGAGCTGCAGGCCGACTGCTACGCCGGCGTTTGGGCCCGCCACGCGCCCGAGGCCTCGGGCGGCGGCATCCAGATCTCCCGGGCCGACATCGAGGACGGCCTGGGCGCGGCCGCGGCGGTCGGCGACGACGCGATCCAGGAGCAGGCCCAGGGCCGGGTGATGCCCGACAGCTTCACCCACGGCACGAGCGCCCAGCGCATGCGCTGGTTCGGCAAGGGCTACGACGCCGGCGACCCCGGCGCCTGCGACACCTTCGAGGCGCGGACGCTGTAGGGCGCGGTCCCTCCTACGCCCGTCTCTTCGGCTCGGCGAACAGGGCGGAGATCTCGTCCGCCGGCCCGGCGCGGCCGAGCAGGTAGCCTTGCGCCGTGTCGCAGCCCCCCTCGCGCAACTGGGCCAGCTGGTCGGCGGTTTCGACGCCCTCGGCCGTGGTGACGAAGCCCAGGCCGACGCCCAGATCGGTCACCGCCTTGATGATGGCGGCGCAGGGGCCGGGCTGCGACAGGCCGGCGATGAACGACGGATCGATCTTGACCTTGTCGAACGAAAACAGCCGCAGGCAGTCGAGCGACGAGTAGCCGGCCCCGAAATCGTCCATGGCGATGCGCACGCCCAGGCCGCGCAGCTGGTGCAAGGTCGCCAGGGCCCGCTCGCCGTCGCCGCGCAGCACCGACTCGCTGATCTCCAGCTCCAGGCGCGCCGGCGTCAGGCCCGAGGCGACCAGGGCGCCGGCCACGGTGTCGAGCAGGGTCCGGCTCCGAAACGCCGCCGGCGACAGGTTGACCGCCACCCGCATCGGCTCGGACCAGCCGGACGCGTCCGCGCAGGCCCGCCCGATCGCCCATTCGTCCAGGCCGGCGATCAGGCCGGTTTCCTCGGCCAGGGCGACGAAATCGGCGGCGGGGACCATGCCGTGGCCCGGGCGGTTCCAGCGCAGAAGGGCTTCGAACCCGACGATCGCCCCGGTCCGCGTCTCGACCTCCGGCTGGTAGTGCAGTTCGAACCGTTCGGCCCGGACCGCCTCGCGAAGATCCTGCTCGAGCTCGCGGCGCGCCGCGGCCAGGGCGTCCATCCCCGGCTCGAAGAAGCGGGCGGTCCCGCGGCCGTCGGCCTTGGCGCGGTAGAGGGCGAGGTCGGCGTTGGCCAACAGGGTCTCGGCTTGGTCGCCGTCCTCCGGCGCCATGGCCAGGCCGACGCTGGCCCCGATCGCGATGCGGTGGCCCTGGATCTCGAAGGTCGCGCCGACCGCGTCGATCAGCCGCCGGGCCAGGTCCTCGGCCTGCCTGCGCCCCTGGATGTCGGGCAGGAGCACGACGAACTCGTCGCCGCCCAGGCGGGCCACGGTGTCGCTTTCCCGCACGCAGGCCGACAGCCGCCCGGCCACGGCGCGCAGCAGGTCGTCGCCGATCGGATGGCCCAGGGTGTCGTTGACCTCCTTGAAATGGTCCAGGTCCACGCACAGCACCGACAGCGGGGCCTGCCGCCCGGGGCGGGCCAGCGCCCGGTCGAGCCGCTCGCGCAGCAGGACGCGGTTGGGCAGGGCGGTCAGCGGATCGTGGCGCGCCAGGTGCCGGTCGGCGGCGGCGGCCAGGATCTCGGTGACGTCCTCGTGGCTGGCGACATAGCCGCCCCCGGCCATCGGGTTGTGGGTGATCTGGATGGTCCGGCCGTCCTCGAGCGGGACGTGGCGGTTGATCAGGTCGCCGCCCCGGAGCGCGGATTCGACGGGGATGTCGCGGTATTCCACCCAGTCGACCGGAGCGGAGCCGGTGGCGGCCCGATGGTCCAGGATGTCCTGCAGCGGGGTGCCGGGGCGGGTCAGGCGCTCGGGCAGGGCGTACAGCCGCCGATAGGCGGCGTTGCACAGGATCAGGCGCGTCTCGGCGTCGAACATGCACAGGCCATGGGGCATGTGGTTCAGCGCGGCGTCGAACCGCCGGTTCTGTTCGGCCAGGGCCAGCTCGGCGGCGGCCTGGCTGATCCGGTCCTGGGCGCGCCGGAAGTCCTTCGGCGTCGAAACGGGACGCGGCTTGGCCGGACCCCCGTGGTTCCCCACGGGGGCCGCCGGCGCCGATCCCGCGCCCGATCCGAGGTCATTCGGCCTCGGTTCCCCCATCTTTCGCGTCCTCTCAAGGTTTCCTGGTTGTCGAGCTTTGATGTTTTGTATCAACGACCTGTTAGCGGGAGCCGAACGCCGGTGCGGCGTAACAACGCATGGCGAAGCTTTGGGCCTCCACCTGGCCGGTTTCACGGCCGCCCTTGACCCGCGCGTCAGTCGGCCTAGTGTCCCCTCGTTCACCGGGGGGCCGCTTCGCGCGGCTGAGATTGGGCTCCGGCCCTGACCCGTAGAACCTGATCCGGGTCATGCCGGCGAAGGGAGGGAACGCGGACGCGGCCTTGAAAACCCGTCCGTAGACCGACTTAGCGCGACACGTCCGGGTCTCCTTGAAGCTTGAGGAGCGCCCGAAATGAACGTTCAACTGCCGATCAAAGACGCCATCGGCGCCATCCCGACCGGGGAGCGCCCCGGTTCGCGCAAGGTCTACCAGGCCGGCTCGCTGTTCCCCGACATCCGGGTGCCGTTCCGCGAGGTCGAGGTCCATCCCAGCGCCAACGAGCCGCCGGTCACCATCTACGACCCGTCGGGCCCCTATACCGACCCGCACGCCAAGATCGACATCGAGCAGGGCCTGCACCGCGTGCGCGAACCGTGGATCGTCGCCCGCGGCGACGTCGAGCCGGTGCTCAATCCGCGCGAGGTCAAGCCCGAGGACAACGGCTTCGCCCAGGGCAAGCACCTGGCCCCGCAGTTCACCGCCAAGCGCCCGATCTTTAAGGGAAGCCATGGCAAGCTGGTCACCCAGCTGGAATACGCCCGGGCCGGGATCATCACCGCCGAGATGGAATATGTCGCCATCCGCGAGAACCTGCGCCGCGAGCAGAACGCCCCGTGCGTGCGCGACGGCGAGGATTTCGGCGCCAGCATCCCCGACTTCGTGACCCCGGAGTTCGTGCGCCAGGAAGTGGCCCGCGGCCGGGCCATCATTCCGGCCAACATCAACCACGGCGAGCTGGAGCCGATGGCGATCGGCCGCAACTTCCTGGTCAAGATCAACGCCAACATCGGCAATTCGGCGGTGCTCTCCACCGTCGCCGACGAGGTCGACAAGCTGGTCTGGGCCACCCGCTGGGGCGCCGACACGGTCATGGACCTGTCGACCGGCCGCAACATCCACAACATCCGCGACTGGATCATCCGCAACAGCCCGGTGCCGATCGGCACCGTGCCGATCTACCAGGCGCTGGAGAAGGTCAACGGCGTGGCCGAGGACCTGACCTGGGAGGTCTTCCGCGACACCCTGATCGAACAGGCCGAGCAGGGGGTGGACTATTTCACCATCCACGCCGGCGTCAGACTTCCCTTTATTCCGCTGACCGCCAAGCGGGTCACCGGCATCGTCTCGCGCGGCGGCTCGATCATGGCCAAGTGGTGCCTGGCCCACCACAAGGAGAACTTCCTCTACGAGCGGTTCGAAGAGATCTGCGAGATCATGCGCGCCTACGACGTGTCGTTCTCGCTGGGCGACGGCCTGCGGCCGGGTTCGACCGCCGACGCCAACGACGAGGCCCAGTTCGCCGAGCTGCGCACCCTGGGCGAGCTGACCAAGGTGGCCTGGAAGCACGGCGTGCAGGTGATGATCGAAGGGCCGGGCCACGTGGCCATGCACAAGATCAAGGCCAACATGGACGAGCAGCTCAAGCACTGCCACGAGGCCCCGTTCTACACGCTGGGCCCGTTGACCACCGACATCGCCCCTGGCTACGACCACATCACCTCGGCGATCGGCGCGGCGATGATCGGTTGGTTCGGCACGGCCATGCTCTGCTACGTGACGCCCAAGGAGCACCTGGGCCTGCCCGACCGCGACGACGTCAAGACCGGCGTCATCACCTACAAGCTGGCCGCCCACGCCGCCGACCTCGCCAAGGGCCACCCCGGCGCGGCCATGTGGGATGACGCCATCAGCCGGGCGCGGTTCGAGTTCCGCTGGGAGGACCAGTTCAACCTGGGCCTCGACCCCGAGACCGCCCGGGCCTTCCACGACGAGACCCTGCCCAAGGAGGCGCACAAGACCGCGCACTTCTGCTCGATGTGCGGCCCCAAGTTCTGCTCGATGAAGATCAGCCAGGAAGTCCGCGAGTTCGCGGCCGGCATGGCCCCCAACTCGATCGAGCAGGGGATGGCCGAGATGAGCGACAAGTTCCGCGAGCGGGGGTCGGAGATCTATCTGAAGACGGAAGGCTAGCCATGCTGGCCCTGCTCCTGGCGGTGGCGGCGCAAGCCGCCCCGCCGGCCGTCGCCGCCGATCCGCTGGCCCCGGCGCGGATCGGCGACCTGCAGTGCTATGGTCCCGATCCGGTCCGCAAGACCTGCCGCGCCATGGGCGGCTACAGCTTCGGGGCGGACGGCGAGATCCTGAACAAGGCCGAGGTGCTGTTGCAGAACGCGCCGCCGGTGACGATGACGACGGTCGCGCCGGTGACGGTCAGGGACGGGGCGGTCTGCGGGCCGCTGTCCGGCGTCGACAAGGCCCAGATCGCGGTTCGCGGTCATCGGCTGCCGGAGCCGGAGGCCGCGCCGATCCGGGCCCAGTTGCAGGAGTCGATGGCGACGGTGCTGGGCAAGGAGGTCTGCACCACCTACCGGCGCAGCGGCGACTGGTGGATCGCCGAGGTCACGATGGACGGCGTGGCCCGGCCCGACATGCAGGACACCGTGCTGTGGGTGCCGGCCTCGGCGGGCTACACGGTTCAACCCTGACGGCGCGTCTGCCTAGATTGAGTCGACCGAAGCGGAGGCTTGACCTCGGACGGGCCCCGTCGAGACTGGACGATTATCGAGGGAGGGTTGCGTGGCTCGTTTTGAAGGCGCCCTGGCGGCGGCGGCTCTGATGGCGCTGGCGATGGGCGGCGTCGCCCGCGCCGACGGGGGAGGCGGCGGCGGAAGCTCCATGGGAGGCATGCCCAGCGTCTCGACCCCCAGCTACGACGTGGCCGCCGAATACGCCAAGGGCGTCGAGGCCATGCGCGGGCAGGACTACAAGGGCGCCGAAAGGGCCTTCGGCCATGTCCTGTCGGTCGTGCCCCGGAACGCCGAGGTGCTGTTGATGATGGGCTCGGCCCAGACCGAGCAGGGCGACCTGAAGGCCGGGCGGCGCTCGTTCGAGAAGGCGCTGAAGGTGGACCCTGACAGCGTGGCCGGCCACCGCGCCCTCGGCGTGGTTCTGGCGCGGCAGAAGGAGACCGACAAGGCCAAGGTCCAGCTCGACCTGCTCAAGGCCAAGGCCGCGACCTGCGGCTCGGCCTGTCCCCAGGCGGCCGAGCTGAAGGGCGCCGTCGAGGCGGTCGAGGCGGCCCTGGCGGCCACGGCCCCCGCCGCGTTCCAGGACGTCGCGCCGCCCGCGCCCGACGCCGCCCAGGGCGATCGGTCCTATCTGGCCGCCGTGGGCCTGATCAACAACCGGCGCTATCCCGAGGCGCTGCAGGCGCTGCGATCGGCCGAGACGGCGTTCGGGCCGCATCCCGACGTCCTGACCTATATCGGCTACACCTATCGCAAGATGGGCGCCTACGACTGGGCCGAGACCTATTACCGCCAGGCCCTGGCCGTCGATCCCGACCATCGCGGGGCCACCGAATACTATGGCGAGCTGAAGGTCGAGCGCGGCGACATCGCCGGGGCGCGGCGCATGCTGGCCAAGCTTGACGACATCTGCGGCTTCGGTTGTCCGCAAGCGGAGGATTTGCGGCGATGGATCGACCTGGGCCACGAGCCGCCGCGCTAGGGCTCGTCCTGGCCGGGGCGGCGGTCGTCGGGGCTTTCGCGACGACCGGAACGCCGCTTCGGGCCCTGCGCTGGCTGTCGCCGGAGGCCGACCCCGTCCAGGTCCTGGGCTCGGCGCCCACCGAGTGCCTGTCGCCCGCGCCCGACGCCGAGACCGCCTATCGGATCGAGGTCGGCCGCGCCGCCTTCCGCTCGCCGCTGCTGCTGGGCGGCCAGGCGGCGCGGGCGGGCCTGGCCTGCGAGTCCTGCCACCGGGAAGGACGCTCCAATCCCGACTTCCAGTTTCCCGGCGTCTCGGGCCGGCCAGGGACGGCCGACGTGACCTCGTCGCTGTTCAGCAGCCGTCGCGGCGACGGGATCGACAATCCCAAGCCCATCCCCGACCTCAGCGGTCCGCCCGCCGCCCTGAAGGTGTCGCGGGCCCCGGAGGGCCGGGCGCTGGAAGGCTTCGTCCACGGGCTGGTCGTCGACGAGTTCGACGGCGCCGAGCCGCCGCCCGCCGTGCTGGACGGCCTGGCGACCTATGTCCGCGCCCTGTCGCCCGCCGCCTGTCCGGCCCAGGGCCGTCGGCCGCTGCGCGCCGCCGACCTGATCGAGGACGCCCGTCGGGCGGCGCGCGCCGGGCTGGCGGCTCAGGCCCGCGGCGACACCGCCACGGCCGTGGTCATGGTCCAGGCGGCGCGGAGCCGGCTGGGCCTGGTGTTCGAGCGCTATGACGGGCCGGACCTGGCCAAGCCGCGCGCCGACCTGCTGGCCGCCGATCGCGGCCTGGCGGACGTCCTGGTTCGGCTGCGCGACCGCGATCCCGCCGCGCCGGTCCGGCTGCGCGCCTGGCTGGACCGGTCGGACGCCTGGTCGCGCGGCCTGCTGGCCGCCGAGCCCCGCTCGCTGTTCGACCCGCGCCGCCTGGCCGCCTTGTCGCGCGGCTAGGTGAAAAAACCTCGCCCGCCGATGTCGCGATCCGGGACGGTCGTTCGTTCTAGGGGCGTAACCCAAAGGAGGACGCCATGTCCTATGTCGATGGTTTCGTGATCGCCGTGCCCAAGGACAAGATCGACGACTACAAGGCGATGGCCCGGCGAGGGGGCGATGTGTGGATGGAATACGGCGCGCTGTCCTACGTCGAATGCCTGGCCGACGACGTGCCCTATGGCGAGTTGACCTCGTTCCCGCGCGCCGTCCAGGCCAAGGACGACGAGACCGTGGTGTTCTCGTGGGTCGTCTACAAGGACAAGGCCTCGCGCGACGAGATCATGGCCAAGGTCATGGCCGACCCGCGCCTGAAGCAGGACATGAAGGACATGCCGTTCGACGGCAAACGCATGATCTTCGGCGGGTTCGCGCCGTTCCTGGAGCTGTAGGGCGTCGTCCCGAAGCCCTCTCCCGGCGGGAGAGGGCGCCTTGGACCTCAATTCAATAAAAGAACCGCTCCTCGGCGATCTTGCCGTCGCGGATCGTGTAGAGGCCGACCTCGTCCAGGGTGGTGCGCTCGCCGGTGGCCTTGGGCGTCACCTCCATCTTGAAGCCGACCACGAACTGGTCGCCGTTGACGAACGGGCCGGTGATCGTGAAGCCGTGGACCTCGTTGTTGGCGGCCCACCATTCGCCCTTGCCGCGCACGGCGGCCTTGCCGGCGATGCGGGCCATGTCGCCGGGCATGGCCTCGATGCTGACCACGTCGTCGGCCCAGTACTTTTCGCCGGCCTCGTCGAACTTGCCGGCCTTGCAGAGGGCCACCAGGTCGGCGGCGATGTCTTGGATGCTCATGTCGGGCTCCTTGGGGTTGGGGGTGGGCGGCGCGGACCGTCCACCGCCCGGAGCGTCCGCGCAAGGCTGTTTGTTCTCCATAGGTTCCGATTTGGCGCGGTTGCTGACAGGGGGTGTCAGCAGGGACAGGCGTCGGTCTTCTGGTCTAGCCTCCGGCCATGACTCGCACGTCCTTCCCCGGCTTCGCCGCCGCCGACCTGGCCTTCCTGACCGGCCTGGCCGCCCACAACGACCGCGAATGGTTCACGGCCAACCGCGCCGTCTATGACGACCGCCTGAAGCCGGCCCTGGCGGCCCTGATCGACGCCCTGAACGCCGCCTTCGCGGCGCGCGACCTGCCGCTGGCCGGCGATCCGAAGAAGAGCGTGTTCCGCATCCATCGCGACGTGCGGTTCTCCAAGGACAAGCGGCCGTACAAGACCCACGTCTCGGCCACGCTGACGCGTGACGGCCAGAAGCTGTCGCCGGGGCTGGTCTATGTGCACATCGAGCCGGAGGGCGGTCCGGCGCCGGCCTTCGACCCCGAGACCATCGACCCGCTGGACCCCTCGACCCTGCCGTCGGCCCAGGCGGCCGAGGCGGGCTATTACGGGCACGGGCCGTTCGCGGCGGCGGGCTTCTACCTGACCGAGCGGCCGCACATCGACGCCTTCCGCCGGGCGATCGTCGCCGATCCCAAGGGCTGGACGGCGGTGGAGAAGGCCCTGACCGCCAAGGGGCTGGTCCTGGAACCGGGCGAGCCGACCCGGCGCATGCCCAAGGGCTTCGAGGACCAGGCCGGCGGCCCGCTGGAAGCGGCCCTGAAGCGCACGCGCTGGCTGCTGCGCCGCCCGCTGACCGGGGCCGAGATCGGCGGGGAAGGGCTGGCGGAGGTGATCGCCGACTTCGCGGCCGACGCGCGGCCGTTGCTGACGTTCGGGTGGAAGGCGCTGCACGGGGTGAAGATCGAGCGGTGACTCGTGCTTCGCCAGGGCGGCGACTTTCGCTTTCGCCCCGTTGCGGACATCGCGACGCGCGAAGCGCGCGCTCAGCGGCGGGTGTCGACGGCGATCCAGTTCACTTCCCAATTGACCCCACCGTCATTGGAAAACGCTTGCTCAAAGCGAGCAGAATTGGCGGTCACGTCAGAGATGATGAAACGCACCAGGATGGCCCGGCCGCCGAAGGAGTCCTGTCCGTAGAATACGCCACGACCATCTTTGAACTCGCCATACACCGGCCGAGTCAGCACCCCGCCGCCGGCGAAGTTAAGGCTCCACTGCCGGGCGTCCGGGTCGTACAGCCGCAAGGACAGGCCCTCGATCCGTCCAGCCGGTCCTTCGACCTTCAGTTCGACCAGATTGGCGCTGCCGCCCAGCACAGGGCGCACGACAGTCACGCCCTCATACTTGACCCAGGTGTTTGAACCACTCAGAGGGCGCTGGAGACGAGACAGGCGTGTCGTCCATTCACCGACCTCCCAGTCGAAGTCGCGCTGACCGTCCCGACTCTCAGCGACGGTGGCGGGGGACTGCTGCGCGGCGGCGGCCAGCGGCAGACCGCCGATCAAAAACGTCGCCGCTGCGATGGCGGCCCTCAAACCGTGAATCACGCCGCCCTCCAAACGCCCCTGCTATGAACGGCAATAGAGCGTATGTGGGCGACGGAGTCTCGACACTGGTGCAAGGACTGTTTTCCACCCCTCGCTGACGTTTCCAATGTCCGCCCTGGGCGGCCAGGCCGAAGGTCAGCGTTTAGCGCCTTCGCCAATCTCCGGAACCGACCCGTTGCGGACTTCCAACCAGTCGGCGATGCTACGCGATGTTCCGGAGGCGCAGTTGAATAGACGTCAATTTGCGGTGGCAGGGCTTGCCACGATGCTGGCAGCCTATTTGGGGGTTGCTGCTCTACAGCTTGGCTATCTCGCGCTCGGCTATACCATTCGATTTCGATCCGAGTTGGGGATCGGGGTGCAGCACGTCAGTTTCCCAGGTTGGCGATCGACGATCTCGATGGCGTTAGCGGCAACTGCGTCGCTTACGGTCATCCTCAGGCTTAGGGGCATCGGAACTAGCGTTTGGCTGGCGTGGGTTACCCTCACCTGTGCGTTGGTGACGGGCGGCTACGACGTTTACAGGTGGGGAACTATGGGTTCGCCCACCCGACCCGAGGCTATTGGGCTGCTGCTCGGAATTGCGCTGCTGGCCGCAAATTG
>NZ_FORN01000008.1 GCF_900114015.1 Caulobacter sp. UNC279MFTsu5.1
GGATCGCGGATTTTTAACCCGCTCCGATGGAGGCCCCCGACGGGCGGGGCGTTGGCGCGCCCCGGACCGCCTGGGCGATTTCAGCCCAGGCCTGCTGGCTCGATCCGTCTATCCCCGGCGCCGGAGTTTCGTCGCGACCAAGGCGAACCTGCTCCGAACCGACCTGGAACGTCCTTGTGGGACACGACGGACAAGCCTTCCCGCTCGTCCACCCCCGAAGGCCGCATCGGTCGCCGTACGTGCGCCCTCCCCATGCCTCAGGTGCAAGCAGTATGCGGCCGGTCTGAGGGGGTGAGGACAGATCGGGTCGAGAAAGTTCAAGCTGCTGAATTGCTGAACTCTGTTCGCTATCCACCGAGGACAAGCCACCCAGCCGGGGACACGCGCTCACACGAAACCCCGCAAACCGGCCAGCGCATCGTCGTGAGTGCGTGGCCCCGGCGGCATGTGCGACTTGTCGCCTCCCGGGGATCGCCCTACCTCAGGTTCCGCAAAAAGGGAGTCGCCGCATGCGTCCGTGGATTTCGAGCTTCGCCATCGCCGCCAGCCTGGTGGTGGCCTCTCCCGGCCTCGCGGCGACGCCCCTCGCCCCGGCCGTGGCGACCGCGCCCGACGCGGCCCTGGCCGCCCGGCTGGACAAGGTGGTCGACACCGCCCTGGCCGAGCACCGGCTGGTTGGGACCGTCGTGCTGGTCGCCCGCGACGGCAAGGTGGTCTACCACCGCGCCGCCGGCCTGGCCGACCGCGAGGCGAACCGGCCGATGGGCGAGAACGCCGTCTTCCGCCTGTCCTCGGTGACCAAGCCGTTCGTCAGCGTGGCGGTGATGAAGCTGGTCGAGGACGGCAAGCTGAAGCTCGACGATCCGGTGACGAAATGGCTGCCGGACTTCAAGCCGAAGCTGGCCGACGGGACCACGCCGGTCATCACCCTGCGCCAATTGCTGAACCACACCAGCGGCCTGACCTACGGCCTGGCCGAGGCGCCGTCGCACCCCTACCACACGCTGGGCGTCTCGGACGGCATCGACCTGTCGGGGATCAGCCTGGACGAGAACATGCGCCGCCTGGGCCAGGCGCCCCTGGCCTTCCCGCCCGGCTCGGCCTGGCGCTATTCGCTGGCCATCGACGTGCTGGGCTCGGTGGTCGAGAAGGCGACGGGCAAGCCCCTGCCCCAGGTCGTGGCCGAGACCGTCACCGCGCCGCTGGGCCTGGCCGACGCCGGCTTCGTGGCCCGCGACCCGGCCCGGCTGGCGACGCCCTATGTCAACGCCCAGCCCGCGCCGACCCGGATGACCGACAACCAGGACGTCTCGCTAGGGGCCACGGCCGTGCGCTTCGCCCCCAGCCGCGCCACCGACAAGACCGCCTTCCCGTCCGGCGGCGCGGGCATGGTCGGCACGGCCGGCGACGTGCTGGCCCTGCTGGAGACCGTGCGCAAGGGCGGCGCGCCGATCCTGAAGGCCTCGACCGTCGCCGAGATGACCAAGGACCAGGTCGGGCCCCAGGCGGCGACGCAAGGCCCCGGCTGGGGCTTCGGCTATGGCTGGGCGGTGCTGGACGACCCGGCGGTCGCCAAGACCCCGCAGGCGGCCGGCACGATCGCCTGGGGCGGGGTCTACGGCCACAACTGGTTCGTGGACGGCAAGGCCGGTCTGACCGTGGTGATCATGACCAACACCGCCTTCGAGGGCATGAACGGGCCCTTCACGACCCAGGTGCGGGATGCGGTCTACGGGCGCTGATCGGAGTCGTTGAACGAACCGCGTTCGAACGCCGACCCATTTTGACCGCATCATCGTCCAGCCGACGCCCCATTGTCGCGTCAGCGTAACGGAAGGTCGGGGGACGTAACAGAATGGGAAACCGCATGCGTTCATTTCTGACCCTCGGCGCCGCCGCCGTAGCCCTCGCCATCGCCGCCCCGGCCCTGGCCCAGACCACGACTCCGACCGCCCCGGCTCAGGACCCGGCCGCGGCGACCCCCGCTCAGGATTCCACCACGGCCCCGACCGGAACCTCGGCGCCCACCGCCGCGACCGCCACCGCTCCGGTGACGGCCGGCCAGCCGGTCAAGGACAGCTCCGGCGCCATCATCGGCTCGGTCGCCGAGGTCAAGCCGGACGCCACCGGCAAGGCGATGGCCACCATCAAGATGGACGACAAGACCTTCGCCGTGGCCGTCGCCAACCTGGCCGTCCGCGACGGCGCCACCCTGATCAACGCCAGCAAGGCCGAGATCGAAGGCATGCTGGGCGGCGTGAAGAAGTAGGCAGGTCTGCTTCCCTCCCCCTTTGTGGGGAGGGCGATCGCATCTGGACTGGCTGAGAAAAGAGCTGTCATCCCGGACAAGCCCGGCGAAGCCGGGCGCTGATCCGGGACCGCCGCAAGCGCATGCGTTCAGGCCCCGGTCCCGGATCTTCGCGCTGCGCGCTCGTCCGGGATGACGATCGTATTTGGGCATATGCGATAACCCCCCTTTGTGGGGAGGTCGGGTGGGGGCTTGCTGAGTCAGGCCCCCACCCACCAGCTTCGCTGGTCCCCCTCCCCTAAAAGGGGAGGGAAAACATTAGATCAGCCCACCGCCTCCAGCCGCGCCAAGGCCGCTTCCAGCTTGGTCTTGGCGGCTTCCGCGTCGGCCAGGCGCTCGCGGTTCTCCTCGACGACCTCTTCCTTGGCCCGGGCCAGGAAGTCGGGATTGTTCAGCTTCTTGGTCGTCTTCTCGATCTCGCTGTCGAGCGCCGCGATCTCCTTGATCAACCGCGCCTTCTCGGCGGCCAAATCTATGAACTCGGCGACCGCCAGCGCGCCGGTCGCCTCGCCCATCACGAAAGGCACCGCGCCGGCCGGCGCGGCTTCCGCTTCGCGCGCGCTGTCCAGTCGCGCCAGGCTCAGCAGCAGGTCGCGATGCCGCGCCAGGCGCGCCTTGGTCTCGGCGCCCGCCCCGATCACGCTCAGCGGCGGCTTGGCGGCGGGCGGCACGTTGACTTCCTTCCGCAGCGAGCGGATCTCGCCGACCGTGTCGACCAGCCAGCCGATCTCGGCCTCGGCGTCGGCGTCGATCCAGCTTGCCGGCAGATCGGGCCACGGCTCGACGATCAGCATGCCCTCGCGCGGCGCGCCGAACTCGGCGGTCTTGTCCCACAGCTCCTCGGTGATGAACGGCATGACCGGGTGCAGCAGCTTGAGGATCACGTCCAGCGCCCAGGCGGCCGTGGCGCGGGTCTCGGCCTTGGCCTCGGCGTCGTCGCCGTTGAGGATCGGCTTGGCCAGCTCGACGTACCAGTCGCAGAACACGTTCCAGATGAACCTGTAGAGCGCGTCGGCGGCGTCGCTGAAGGCCGGGGCCTCCAGGGCCCGCGTCACCTCGGCGACGGTCTTGACCGTCTCGCCGCGGATCCACTTGTTGATCGGCTGCTTGACCGAGCCGGGATCGAAACCCTCGACGCGGACGCACTCGTTCATCTGGGCGAAGCGCGAGGCGTTCCACAGCTTGGTGCCGAAGTTGCGGTAGCCCTCGATGCGCTGCTTGGAGAGCTTGATGTCGCGGGCCTGGCCCGACATCGCCGTCAGGGTGAAGCGCACCGCGTCGCAGCCCAGCTCGTCGATCAGGACCAGCGGGTCCATCACATTGCCCTTGGACTTGCTCATCTTGGCGCCCTTCTCGTCGCGGACGAGGGCGTTGATGAACACCTGGCGGAACGGGACCTGCCCGTCCATGAAGTGGATGCCCATCATCATCATCCGGGCCACCCAGAAGAAGATGATGTCAAAGCCGGTGACCAGGGTGCTGGTCGGATAGAACCGCGCCAGGTCGTCGGTCTTCTCGGGCCAGCCCAGGGTCGAGAACGGCCACAGGGCCGAGCTGAACCAGGTGTCGAGGACGTCCTCGTCGCGCTTGAGGACCGGGGCCTCGTCGCCGTAGTGCAGGATGGCGGCGGCCAGAGCCTCCTCCTCCGTCTCCTCGACGAAGATGTGGCCGTCGGGACCGAACCAGGCCGGGATGCGATGGCCCCACCAGAGCTGGCGCGAGACGCACCAGGGCTCGATGTTGCGCAGCCACTCGAAATAGGTCTTTTCCCAGTGCTTCGGCTCGAAGACCGTCGCCCCCTCCTCCACCGCCTTCAGGGCGGGCTGGGCCAGGGTCTTGGCGTCGACGTACCACTGGTCGGTCAGGTAGGGCTCGATGACCACGCCCGAGCGGTCGCCGTGCGGGACCATGTGGCGGGTCTTCTCGATCTCGCGCAGCCAGCCCTCGTCCTCGGCCCGGGCGACGATGGCCTTGCGGGCCACGAAGCGGTCCAGGTTCTGGTACTCGGCCGGAGCGTTTTCGTTCAGCCGCGCGTCGGGCGTCAGGACGTTGATCGCCGGCAGGCCGTGGCGCTTGCCCACGCCGAAGTCGTTGAAGTCGTGGGCCGGGGTGATCTTGACCGCGCCCGAGCCCTTGGTCGGGTCGGCGTAGTCGTCGGCGACGATCGGGATGCGGCGGCCGACGATCGGCAGGATCACGTCCTTGCCGACCAGGTCCCTGTAGCGTTCGTCCGCCGGATGGACGGCCACGGCGGTGTCGCCCAGCATCGTCTCCGGACGGGTGGTGGCCACGACGATGAAGTCGCGGGTCTCGAATTCGGTCGCCTTGCCCTCGTCGTCGAAGACGACCGGATATTGGAAGGTCACGCCGTCGGCCAGCGGATAGGCGAAGTGCCAGTAGTGGCCGTCGACCTCGCGCTGCTCGACCTCGAGGTCGGAGATGGCGGTCTGGAACTGCGGGTCCCAGTTGACCAGGCGCTTGTCGCGATAGAGCAGGTTCTGCTTGTACAGCTGGACGAACACCTTGCGGACCGCGGCCGACAGGCCCTCGTCCAGGGTGAAGCGCTCGCGCGACCAGTCGCAGCTGGCGCCCAGGCGGCGCAGCTGGTGGGTGATCGCCCCGCCGCTTTCGGCCTTCCATTCCCAGACCTTCTCGACGAAGGCCTCGCGGCCCATCTCGCGGCGGCCGATATTGCCGGCGGCGGCCAGCTGGCGCTCGACGACCATCTGGGTGGCGATGCCGGCGTGGTCGGTGCCCGGCAGCCACAGGGCCGACTTGCCGCGCATGCGGTGGAAGCGGGTCAGCACGTCCTGCAGCGTGTTGTTCAGCGCGTGGCCGATGTGCAGGCTGCCCGTGACGTTCGGCGGCGGGATGACGATTGTGAACGCCTCGGCGCCCGGCGCCTGGCTGGGCTTGAAGGCCCCGGAGGCCTCCCAGGCGGCGTACAGGCGGGGCTCGACGGATTTGGGATCGAAGGTCTTTTCAAGCATGGCGCGGTGGGTATGCCATCTGCGGCCGCTCGGCGAAACCGGGGGCCTTGGTTCAACAGGGATATTTGGACGGAAAAAGGCGGCCGCCGGAGCGACCGCCTTTGAATTTTCAGGCGCCGCCGCCCGGACCGGCCGGGCGGGGACGCGTCGCTACACCCCGCGACCGCGGGCGATGCGGTGGACTTCTTCCTCGACCTTGGCCTCGACGATGCGCGGCAGGTTCTGGTCCAGCCACTCCTTGAGCAGCGGGCGCAGCAGTTCGCGCACCACGTCCTCCAGGGTGCGGCCGTCCTTGGGCATCAGCAGGGCCGAGCTCAGGCTGCCGAAGGCGCTGGCGGCCAGGCCGGCGGCGTGGTCGCCCACCAGGTTGTCGGCCACTTCCTCGCGCGAGAACACCGGCGTGGGGGCCGGTTCGGGCGGCGGAGGCGGCGGCGCGGGCTCCGGCTCGGGTTCCGGCGAATAGACGTCGATGTCGCCCATGGATTCGACCGGCGCGGGCGGCTCGATCGGATCGGTCAGCTCCAGGACGTCGTCCTCGGCCGGGGCCTCCTCGGCGACGGGCGCGGGTTCCGGTTCGGGCGCCGGAGCGGCCTCCGCCGGCGCGTCATCTTCCGAGATGATGCGTCGGATGGAGGCGAGGATTTCCTCCATCGTCGGTTCTTGGGGGCTCTGGTCGGACATGTGCGGGGCCGTCTCGAAGAGGGTACGAATCCTGGAGCGCCCTGGTGGGCGCTTACGGCGATGGTGCAGACTTGCGCGCCTTAAGCAAGCTCAAGGATGGGAGGCGCGCCATTTCGCCCTATTTGGCGCCGGTCTGGGCGGAGGGCGCGGGGGCGCTTTTCACGGCCGTCGAGGGGGCGCCGACCTTGTCGATCACCTGCACGACGGGCTCCCACGGCACCCAGCCGAAGGCGTGGTTGACCTTGTTGTACGACTTGACCGGATCGTAGCGCTCGACCTCGGGGGCCAGGTTGGCGACGTTCAGCACGCCCATGGCCTGCAGGACGCTGGCGCTGGCCACGTATTCGTCGCGGCGAGCCACCACCAGGGCGACCTCGGCGTTGGCCAGCTCCAGCTGGGCGTTCAGCACGTCCAGGGTGGTGCGCAGGCCGACCTGCTGCTCCTGGCGCACGCCTTCGAAGGCGATGCGGGTGGCGCGGACCTGCTCCTCGTTGGAGACGAGGTTGGCGCGCGAGGCCAGCAGGTTGTTCCAGGCGGTGGAGATCTGCTGCAGGGCCTGGCGCTGGGCGCTTTCCACCGCGACGCGGGCGGCGTTCTCGCGTTCCTTGGCGGCGCGGATCTCCGAGGCGTTCAGGCCGCCGGTGAACAGCGGCACCGAGGCGGTGACCGAGCCGCTGAGCGTGCGGTCGTAGTCGCCGTACTGGCGGCCGACGCTGTTGACCTCGCCGGTGTCCCAGCCCAGGCCCGCGCGAGCCGAGACGGTGGGGCGATAGACGGCCTTGGCGGCGGCGACGCGGGCCGCGGCCGCCTGCTGGGCGTAGCGGGCGGCCTGGATCTGCGGGTTGTTCTTGTCGACCAGGTCGAAGGCCTGTTCGACGCTGGCCGGCAGCAGGGCGGCCAGGGACGGCTCGGGGGCCAGGTCGGTCGGGTTCTGGCCGACCACGGCGGCGTAGGCCGCGCGGCTGGCGGCCAGGATGGCCTGGGCCGAGGACAGGCTGGCCTGGGCGGCGGCCAGGCGGGCTTCAGACTGGGCCACGTCGGTGCGGGTGATCTCGCCGACCTCGAAGCGCGCCTTGGATTCTTCCAGCTGGCGGGTCAGGACGGTGACGTTCTCCTGGGCGATGCGCAGGCGTTCCTGGTCGCGCCGGACGTCGACATAGCTCTGGATCACGCTGCCCAGCACCGACTGCTCGACGCTGCGCAGATCCTCGCGGCCGGCCAGGACGTCGGCCTCGGCGGCGGTCAGGTTGGCAGTGGCGCGACCGCCCGTATAGAGCGCCTGGCCCAGGCTCAGCGAGGCCCCGCTGCCGGCGGAGTCGGCGTGGCCCCGCGTGCTGGTGACCTGGCCGAAGACGTTCCGCGTCACCAGCGGATCGGCATAGTTAGTGTGGGTGCCGTTGATGCTGGCCGAGCCGCTGACGCTCGGCCGGAACGCCGTCTTGGCCTGGACCACGCCCTCGTCGGTGACGCGCTGGTTGGCGCGCTGGCCCTGAAGGGTGGGGTTGGTCTGGTAGGCCAGGGTCAGGGCGTCGACCAGGGTCTCGGCCCGGGCGGCGGAAGCCAGGCCCGCCATCAGGCCCATGCTGCAAGCTGCGGCCAGCAAAGCGGCCCGACGGCTGTTCGACATCAACTTCATTCCCCTCGAAACTCTCGCCAGACCCGGCGCGACGCCCGCGCCCTACAGGATCGGCTGTAAGACGAGAGACCCCAGGCCGCTAGTTAAGCTTTTTTCACGCAGGCGTTGCGCTTTAGTTTCTGAACCGAAGTCGTCAGAACGCAAAGCCCTGTTCGACGGCGAAGCCGGCCAGCATCGGCGGAGTGGCGTCGAAAACCGCGCGGCGGCCCACGCCGTCCTCGGCCCGGACATAGATCACGGCTCGCCCGACCGGACCGTCGCGCTCGATCACCGCCAGGCGGCCGCCTTGGGCCAGGGCCTTGGTCCAGCTGGCCGGAGCCCGCGGCACGGCGCCTTCGCAAATGATCAGGTCATAGCCTGAACCCGGCACGGTGGTCAGGTCGTCGCCGTCGAGGCGGGTGACCGCAAGGCCCATTTGCTCCAGCACGGCGGCGGCGTACGGCGCGGCGATGGCCAGGGCCTTGTCGCCCTCGCGCGGCCGCAGGTGCTGCAGCAGCTTGCCCACCTCGCGCGGGCGCAGCAGCCAGCGGCCGGGGGCGTATTCGACGTCGGCGTCGGCATAGGCCAGATAGCCCTTGCCGGCCGGGACGCAGGCCTCGCGCGGCACCACCCGCAGGGCGTCCTGCAGGGGCAGGTCGGTGACGTCGGCCGTGCGGATCTGGCTTTCGACCATGTTCAGGCGCGCGGCCGCGAAATCGGAGCTCATGGAATCCCTCGAAGGGCTGGAATTTTCAGCCCGCTTATAGGTCCGCCGCTCCCGTCTAGGCAATCGAGGGTTTGTACTAAGGCGACCGTAGGAGGCGAAGTCCCGGGGGCGACATTCACCACCGTCGAAACCCCGCCACCCGCGCGGCGAAGGCGTCGGCGTCCTCGTGGCCGTTCCAGTCGGCGATGGCGGGGGCCAGGGACGCGGCTTCCAGCAACTGGCGCTGGGCGTCCTTGTAGCGGGCCGTGCGGGCGTAGCGGGCGGTGTCCAGGATCATCGCCCGCAGCAGCAGGGTGGCGGCCAGGGGGTGGCGGCCCTCGATGGCCCGGGCGGCCGGCTCCAGCAGCTCCGGCCGGTCGCCGTCCAGGTCGCCGGACCGCCGCAGCACCAGCCGCGCGGCGCGGTCCCAGGCCGGCCAGCGGATCAGGAAATCCAGGGCGGCGTGGACGTCGTGGAAGTCCTCGGCATGGGCCAGGGCCCTGTCCTCGGCCTCGACGTCGTCGAAGTCGGGCAAACGCTTGAGGTGGTCGCGCAGCCGCTCGACCGACAGGCCGCGCTCGAAGCTGGTCCAGCGCATGTCCTGGGCCAGGTCGCCCTGCCCGCGCGCCTCCAGCACCTCGATATAGGCGTCCTCCCAATCCAGGGCCCCGGGGCCCGGCAGGCTCGGGCGGCCCAGCACGGTCCCGACCAGTTGGACGAACGAGCCGGGCGTCGAGCGGTCCAGCGCCGCCACGGCCTCGTCCAGTCGGCCCGCCGCGGCCAGCCGCCGGGCGATCTGGGCCCCGATCGGCGGCAGCACGGCCTGGGAGTCGGTGAACTGGGCGATGTAGCCGTCGACGTCGCCCTGGGCGTCGGCCAGCACCTGGATCGCGGCCTTCAGCGCGCCGCTGACCCGCTTCTGCGAGGCCATGGTCGTCTCGATCTGAGCCCGCAGCCGGGCCACGCCCTCGGCGCCCAGGGCCGGCAGGGCGTTCTTCAAGGCGCGAGGCCCAAGGCCCGCCCGGCCGTGCAGCAGCAGGTCCAGGAGTTGGTCGCCCAACGCTCGCGGGTCGGGCAAGGCCAGGGGCGCGATCGCCGCCAGGTCGTCGATGGCGGCGTCGAACACCGCCTCGATCTCGCCCTTGGCGTCGGCGGTGCGGTGGGACACGCCCTCGGCCAGGGCCACGAAGCCCAGCATCATCGGCAGGGCCGGGGTCGGGTCCAGCGCGGTCAGCCGCCCAGCGATCAGGCCTCGCAGCATGTCCAGTTCGCGCACGAACTCCTTGTGCTTGCGCCAGTGGATGCGGGCGCGGCTGTCGTTCACGGCCTCGAGGCGCTTGACCAGCTCGGAGACCAGGTCGTCGGCCCCAATGGCCGCGGCCAGCTCCAGGCGCAGGCGCCGCTTGATCTGGGCGTGGCCCTCGGCGACGTCGATCAGCAGGTCGGCCAGCCGCTCGGCGCCCAGGGCGGCCAGGTTGGCCGTCGTCAGGGTCTTCTTCGAGCCCGTACGCTTCACCGTCGCCAGCGGAGTTCTCCCGTCCGTGTCCGTTCGTCGACGAGCGAGTCGCCGGGTCCTTTCGCCTGTTTAGCACGACGGCCCGGACGGGGTCCGCACCGGCTGGATCGGGCTCAGGGGAGAACCTCGAACGCCAGAAGTTTCAACGGGCTCCGCCGGAAATGTTGTCGGTGGCGATCACCCCGGCCCGGCCCCATTCATCCGCTCATCCCGGCGAATGCCGGGACCCAGATGGAATGGCGGTGTGGTTGACGCCAACAGCGCTGAGCCCTTCCAGTCAGCCACACCGCTATAGGATCTGGGTCCCGGCATTCGCCGGGATGAGCGGGTTTAGGGTTAAGCCGAACGTTTGAAAGGCGCGGCCGGACAATGGGTTCTCAGGAACTCCTCGTGGCTGGGCAAGGTGGCCACGAAGTCGGCCAGCATGGGGGCGGACTTGTCCATCAGGTTCATGATCACGCTTAGCGGGATGCGGTCGACCAGCTGCTGGTAGCGGTCGGGCCGCACGCCCATGCCCTCCATCACCGACTGCCAGCTGGGGGCGCGGAACATGTCGTCGACGCCGTCGCGCAGCACCCCGGCGGCCTTGAACAAGGCGATGCGCTCCCTGAGGCTCTCGGGGATCTCCACCTGCTGGTACGCGCGCCAAAACGGCGTGTCGTCGCGCTTGGTGGTCGCATAGTGCAGGACGATGAAGTCGCGGATTTCCTCGTAGTCGACCGTCATGCGGCGATTGTATTCGGCCGCCAGGGTCGGGTCGGCGTCCAGGTCCGGAAAGAACCGCAGCAGATAGTCCATGCCCTTGTAGATCAGGTGCAGGGCGGTCGACTCCAGCGGCTCGATGAAGCCGCCGGCCAGGCCGATGGCCACGCAGTTCCTGACCCACAGCCGCTGGCGCATGCCGGTCTTGAACGGGATGATCGTCGGACCCAGCACCGTTTCGCCCTGAACCTGGCCGACCAGGGCGGCGACGGCCTCGTCGTCGCTGAGATACTTGCTGCAGAAGACGTAGCCGTTGCCCGACCGGTGCTGCAGCGGGATGCGCCAGCGCCAGCCGAAGTCCTGGGCCTGGGCCAGGGTGTAGGGATGCGGCGCGCCGACGTTCTCGGTCTGCAGGGCGACGGCGCGGTCGCAGAGCAGCACGTCCGTCCAGTCGCGGAACGGCTCGCCCAGGGTCTTGCCGATCAGCAGCGAGCGGAAGCCCGAGCAGTCGATGAAGAAGTCGCCGGCCGCCTCGCGGCCGTCCCTCAGGATCACCTTCGCGATCCCGCCGTCGGGGCGGGTGACCACGTCGGTGACGACGCCCTCGGTGCGCTTGACGCCCCGCGCCTCGGCGAACCTGCGCAGGTACAGCGCCACCAACCGCGCGTCGATGTGCAGGGCGTAGTTGGCGTTGGCGATCATCGTGCGCTGGGCCTTGGACGGCAGCATGAACTTGCCGGCGTCGGCCATCACCGTGGCCGGGGCGAAGTCCTGCAGGCCGGACGGATGGCCGTTCTGCTTGGCCCGCAGCCAGCACTGATAGAACTCGTTGACCTCCAGCGGCCCGCCGATCTGGCCGAACGGGTGGTAGTAGACGTCGCCCTTGGCGCGCCAGTTCTCGAACCGGATGCCCAGCTTGAAGGCGGCCTGGGTTTCCTGGATGAACTCCTGCTCGTTGATCCCCAGGGTGCGGATCAGCTGGAGGAACGGCGGGATGGTCGACTCCCCCACCCCGATGGTGCCGATCTCCTCGGACTCGACCAGTTCGACCTGCGTCGGGCCGTTCTGGAAATAGTGGCTGAGCATGGCCGCGCAGATCCAGCCGGCCGAGCCGCCGCCGACGATGACGATCTTGTTCAGGTGAGCCATTTGACGGGTCCTACTCGGCCGCGACCGGTTGTTGGGGTCGGGCGTACTGCTCGATGAAGTCGCCGTGGCTGCGGGTCGCGGCCACGGTGTCGGCCACCGCCTTGCGCATCTCGGCCAGGGCTCCGGAAAGCTGGGCGGCGTCGAAGCCGTCGACGCTGAGGTCGTAGGTCTGGGGCAACAGGCCAAAGCCGGCGTAGATCGCCAGCCAGCTGGGCGGGGAGAACATCTCCCAGCGATAGCGGACGAAGTGGCCCTGGGCGCGCCACAGGTCGATCTTCCTTTGCAGGGTGTCGGGAACCGCCATCTCGCGGCAGTGGGTCCAGAAGCCGGTCGTATCCGGACGCCGGTTGAGCTTGTAGTGCAGGATGACGAAGTCGCGGACGCGCTCCATCTCCAGGCGCGACATTTCGTTGAACTCGTCGACCACCGCCGGGTCGAAGTCGCGGCTCGGGAACAGCTGCTTGATCTTCTCGATGCCGGTCTCGATCAGGGCGATGCTGGTGCTTTCCAGCGGCTCCAGGAAGCCCGAGGCCAGGCCCAGGGCGATGCAGTTCCTGTTCCAGGCCTTCCGGCGACGGCCGGGATGGAAGCCGATCTTGCGCGGTTCGTGCAGCAGGCGCTCGTCGAGCGCGCCGGTCAGCACCGCCCTCGCCGCCTCGTCGGTGGTGTGACGGCTGGAATAGACGTAGCCGTTGCC
The DNA here is from genome assembly GCF_900114015.1 of Caulobacter sp. UNC279MFTsu5.1. Lineage (GTDB taxonomy): Bacteria > Pseudomonadota > Alphaproteobacteria > Caulobacterales > Caulobacteraceae > Caulobacter. Next base: position 12,365 of record NZ_FORN01000008.1, read on the forward strand.
CCAGCGGTGCTGCAGCGGGATGCGCCACTGCCAGCCGGCCGGACGGGCGGTGACGTCGGTATAGGGCGGCGGCGGCCCCTGCCCTTCGCTCTGAACCGCCAAGGCGCTGTCGCACAGCAGCCACTGGCTCCAGTCCTCGTAGCCGGTGTGCAGGGCCTCCTCGATCAGCAGGCCGCGAAAGCCCGAGCAGTCGATGAACAGGTCGCCGGCGATCGTCGCGCCGCTGTCGAGGGACACGGACTCGATGAAGCCGTCCTCGCCGCGCAGGTTGACCTTGACGATCCGGGCGTCCACGCGCCGCACGCCGTTCCGCTCGGCGACCTGGCGCATCAGCCGGGCGAACAGGCCGGCGTCGAAATGCAGCGCCCAGTCGAACACCGACAGCGTCGAGGGCGGATTGCGCGAGGGGGTGGTGAACTTGCCGCCGGCGGCCAGGCTGGCGCCCAGCGAATAGTCGCCGATCGGAACGTCCTCGCCCAGGGCGCGCAGCCGCATCCAGTAGTGATGGAACGCCACGCCCTTCAGGTCCTGGCCGTAGAGGCCGAACGGGTGGATGAACGACGCGCCCGGCGCGGTCCAGTCGTTGAAGCGGATGCCCAGCTTGCAGGTGCCACCGGTGGCCCGCAGCACGTCGATGTCGGACAGGCCCAGGGCCTGGTAGAAGCGGCGGATGGTCGGGATCGTCGCCTCGCCCACCCCGATCGTGCCGATCTCGGACGACTCGATCAGGGTGATCTTGACCGGCGCGGCGCCGAAATGCTGTTTCAGGCTGGCGGCCGCCATCCAGCCCGCCGTGCCGCCGCCGACGATGACGATGTCGCGGATACGCCGATCCTGCGCACGGTGCTGCATCCTGGCTCCCTACCTTTGATCGAAGCGCTGACCGGCTTCTTCTCGCGGGCTTCCAGCGCCCGTCTTGGTCGTCATGCTAACCGCCCGGCCTGGAAAAAGAAGCCGCTGCGACAGGGGATCGCAGCGGCCCAGGGAAAGGGTTTAAGTCCGGGTCACCACTTGGCGCGGACGCCGAGGGTGTAGCGCGGCTCGAACTGGTTCTGGCTGAAGTACTGGGTCTTACCCTCGGCGAACCGCACGTAGTAGTTCTCGATCTCGCCGGTCACGTTCGAGCCGTTGAAGTAGACCGTGACGTTGTCGCGAACGTTGTAGCTGACGTTCACGTCGACGAAGCCGGTGGCGTCCTGGAAGACCGCCAGATTGCCGCCGACACTGCCCGTGACGCTGTTGAGGCGGTCCGTCCGATAGTTGTAGGCGACGCGGGCCTGCCACTTGTCGTCCTGATACCAGCCCACGAGATTGTACTGGTACTTGGAGTTATCGGTGAACGGCAGCTTCTTGCCGTCATAGCCAAGACGCGACTCCGAGCTCGGCGAGTAGGTGGCGTTGGCGTCGACCCCGAAGTTCGAGAAGAAACCGCCATCGGGCAGCAGGTCGCTGAAGGCCAGTTTCGTGCCGGCTTCCAGACCCTTCACCGAACCGCCGTCGCCCTGGATGGGCTGGGTGACGTTCACTTCACGCGGCGTGCCGTCCTGGTCCTTGAAGGTGCCGCGGGTCGTGCCGCCGGTGACGAAGCTGTCGATCTTCAGCTTGAACACCGACAGGTTCACCATCGACGCGCGGCCGAAATAATACTCGACCGCCGCGTCGAAGTTCGTCGACCGCCATGGATCCAGTTGCGGGTTGCCCGACGAACTGGCGCCCGTCACGCAGCGGCCCGGCTTGGTGCCGCAGTCGGCGGTGGCGATGCTGAGGCCGCCGCCATAGTTCTGCAGGTCGAGGGGCTGCATCGTCTTGGAATAGGCGAAGCGCAGCTTCAGGTGCTCGTCGAAGTCGTAGGTCGCGTTCAACGACGGCAGCCAGTCGGTGTACTTGCGGCTGGTGACCGTGTCGCCGACATCCAGGTTGGTGTCGCCGTAGTTCTGGGTGTCGCCGGTCAGGTTCTGCTTCACCAGCAGGTGGGTCTGGATGACGCGAAGACCGACATCGCCCGACAGCTTGCCGATCTCGAAGTTGGCCGAGCCGTAGGCGCTCTGCTCCTTCAAGGTCACGTCATAGGTCACGCCCGGGATCTGATAGCGGACCGCCGCGCCGAACACCTTCTCCTGGAACGACTTCACGTCGTCGAAGTCATGCGGGTCGACGACCCAGAAGCCCGGGATGCCCTGGGTGATGGAGCCCAGGTCGTCCATCCAGATGACGTTGTTGTAGGCGTCGATCTTGGTCGGACGGTTGACCGTGTAGCCCTGGAAGACCGGCGCGCCGCCGGCCGGGTTCGGCACGAACTCGCCCGCCTGGCACTGGTTCTGGTCCATGACCACGTCGATGGCCTTCCACTGGGCGAAGCAGCCCGCGGCCGGCACGGGCGTGCCGTTGGCCTGAACCGCCCCCGGCGTGCCGCCATAGAACGGCGAGAACAGGTGGAAGGCTTCCACATTGACCGTTCGATCGCTCTGGCGAACGCCCGCGTCGATCTTGGTGATGAAGCCCAGGAACTTGTCGTCGAACTGGTAGTGTCCAGCGGCGCTGAACACGTTCATGTCCGAGTCGACCTCGTTGTTGCCTTCCGAGGAGAAGGCGCCGATCGCGTAGCTGTCCTTGTTGGCCATGTAGTCCTTGAGCGTCTTGCCCGCGCCCAGACCACCGACCAGCGGGCGGTCGAAGCCGCTCCAGATCGCCTTGTTGCCCCCGATGTTGTAGTGCAGCTGCGGGTTGGCGCCGTAGCCTTGCGGGTTCGGGTTCAGGTAGCAGCCGCCGGCGCTGCCGACGACGGCGTTGCTGCGCTGCGACGCCGGATACTGGGCGCAGATGGCGGCCGGATAGAACGGACCGCGCGTGCGGTCGGCCGCATTGCGGAACAGGTTGAACCGGCCGTCCGCGTATTGCCAGTTGCTCAGGTCGCCCTGGGCCTGGCCGTTCATGCTCAGACGGTTGCCGCTGGCCCGCACGGCTCGCACTTCGCTCGTGAAGGCGCCGCCGTTGTCGTATTTCAGTTCGAGGTTGTAGTTCTTGGTTTCCGACTTGGTGGTGCGGTTCACCGAGAAGCTGTTCACCCACCAGGCGTTGATGTCGTACTCATCGACCGCCAGCCAAGGACGGCCGTTGCCGGCCGGAGGCGGCGGGCTGCTGACGCCGGCGTTCTCGAACACGGTCGGGGTGGTCCAGACGCCGAAGGCGCCGCCGTCCCAGCGGTTGGAGATGTTGATGCCGGCGGCGCGGTTGTATTCGTCGAGCTTGGCGTAGAAGCCCTCGGCCACCAGGGTGAAGCCCTCGCCCAGGTCGGCCTCGAAGGCCACGTTGACGCCCAGGCGCTTGCGTTCCTGCTCGCGGTGGAAGCTTTCGAAGCCGTGTGGCGAGATGAAGTTGTTGGCGGCCGAGCCACCCCAGTCGTTGTTGCCCGACAGGCCGACGACGCCCGAAGAGTTGTTGCCGAGGTTGGCCTCGCTCTTGGCGGCGGCGATCATCAGGCCGACGCGGTCGTTGCGCCAGCTGACCAGGCCGTTGATCAGGTAGTCGTCATCCTTGGTGCGCTCGCCGCGCTGGCCCTCGAGACCGCCGGCGAAGTGCAGGCCCTCCTCCATCTGGAACGGACGACGGGTGCGCAGGTCGACGGTGCCGCTGATGCCCGACAGGGCGTTGCGAGGATCGGTCGACTTGTAGACGACGACCGAGTTCATCAGCTGGGCGGGCACGTCCAGCAGGTTCGGCTGGGCCGAGCCCATGTTGCCGGCGCTCAGATACTGCTCGCCGTTCAGCAGGGTGATCACCTGGGCCAGGCCGCGGATGTTGATCGTCGCGCCTTCGCCGGCGTCCCGCTTGATCTGGATGCCCGGGATGCGCTGCAGCGAGTCGGCGATGGTGGTGTCGGGCAGCTTGCCGATGTCTTCCGAGGAGATCGCATCGACGAGGGCGGTTTCGCGCCGCTTGACGTCGACCGAGCGCATCTGCGAGCCGCGGATGCCGGTGACGACGATTTCCTCGACCTGCGAGGGCTCGTCCGCCGCGGCCTGGGCGTGGGCGCCCGTGGCCAGGGCCATGGACGAGGCGCCGGCCAGCAGCGCCAGGGTCATGCCCCGGGTCCATGCGGACGGATTTGGTGGATTGGACAAGGTCTTCGCTCCCCAAGGTTTTTATGGCCGTTCTTGACCCGGCCTGTTTCGGCGCGGGCTGCGTCTTCGCTTCGCCTGCCGTCGGGGATCCCCAGCCTGCCCGGCGAGCCCCGTTTTCAAGCGAAAGTCCGTTGGCGACCCGGCGCCCCTCGACGCCCACGCTGGCTCACGCCCTCCCCAGCCGTGACTCAAGATCGACAAATGTCCCGTTCGTGTCAATCGAAATGTCAACGTTGTCATTCCACGATCGGACCACGCGAAACAGGCCCCGCCCGGAGGCTCGTCGACGCAGGGCGGAACCCGACCAGAGTTCATTTATGTATTGGATTTTCTAAGTATTTTTATCGCTCTGCCGCAGAACACCGCCATCTCTGAAAGATGCAAGGCCAAGCTATGCAAGCCAAAGTTATGCCCGACACGCTGAGATTCGGTCGGAAAGCTTCCCTTACGGAAGCCAAACCCTCGATCTGAAATGTCCAGTTTTGACCGATGGTGTCCCAATCAATGTCCATGCTAGACAAATTATGTCCCACCGCATGACATCGCTGTCGGACTGAGCTATGGCTTGGCCACGGGGCGGGCGGCGACCAGGATGGTTGAACGCGTGGCGACTACTTGAGTCTGGGTGCGACAAGGTCATGGCGACGATCCACGATGTGGCGCTGCGGGCGGGCGTGTCGCCCAAGACCGTCTCGCGGGTGATGAACGACCACGAGAGCGTCAGCGCCAAAACCCGCGAGCGCGTGCGCCTCGCCATGCAGGCGCTGGACTACCATCCCAACGCCGTGGCCCGGGGCCTGCGCGCCCAAGCCGCCCCGGCTGTCGGCATCCTGATGGGAGACCCCAGCGGCGGCTACCAGACCCGCATCCACCATGCCCTGATGGTCGCGTGCCTGCAGAACGGCCGCCACCTGTCGGCCGAGCTGGTCGAGGGCGACCTGGCCGGCTGGCAGGACCGCATCCGCGCCTTCGTGACGGAGGGCGGCATTCGCGAGATGGTGCTGCTGCCGCCCGAATGCGATTTCGCGCCGCTGAAGGCGTTGCTGCGCGAGCACGATGTGCGCTGCGTGCTGATCTCGCCGACCAGCCCCGATTCTCTGTCGCCCAGCATCGTGATGGACGACCGCGCCGCCGCCCGCGAGGTGGTCGAGCACCTGTTCAGCCTGGGCCACGAACGGATCGGCCACATCGCCGGCCATCCCGACCACGCCGCCAGCACCCTGCGCCGCAACGGCTTCAACGAGGCCTACGCCGCCGCCGGCAAGCCGCGACCCGATCCCGCCCTGATTGTTCCCGGCGACTTCAGCTTCAAGGGCGGCCTGGCCGGCGCCCAGGCCCTGCTGGACATGGACGATCCGCCGACCGCCATCTTCGCGGCCAATGACGACATGGCCGCCGCCACCTGCATGGAGGCCCAGCGTCGCGGCCTGAAGCTGCCCGACGACCTGTCGGTGGTCGGCTTCGACGACGCGCCGATCGCCGCCGCGATCTGGCCCTCCCTGACCACGATCCGCCAGCCCTTCGACCAGATGACCCAGCGGGCCATCACCGCCCTCAACGCCTGGAGCGCCAACGCGGCGCTCGGCAAGGCGGCGGCGACCATCCTGACCCAGCACAGCCTGGTGATCCGCGAATCCACCGGCCCGGTCCGCGCCGGCTAGAGCAGAAATCCGATCCGCGCGGCCGAGCCCTCTTCGCCCGCGCCAACCAAATGGGAGGTACTATGAACCGACAGTCCTGGCGGGGTCCGGCCCTGGCCCTCATGCTCGGCGCATCCGCCGGCGTCCTGGCCTCCACCGCCTGCGCCCAGGCGCCGGCCGCGCCCGCCGCCCGTCCCTGGCTCGATCCGAAACTGGACGCCGACACGCGCGCCGACCTGGCGCTCAAGGCCATGACCCAGGACGAGAAGCTGACGGTCATCTTCGGCTTCTTCGGCGCCGACATGGGCGCCAAGTACAAGCGCGTGGCCGAGGCTCTGCCCGGCTCGGCCGGCTATGTGCCCGGCGTCGCGCGCCTGGGCATCCCCGCCCAGTTCCAGACCGACGCCGGCGTCGGCGTGGCCACCCAGGGCGGCGAGCCCAACAAGCGCGAGCGCACCGCCCTGCCCTCCGGCATGGCCACCACCGCCACCTGGAACCCGAAGCTGGCCCAGGCCGGCGGGGCGATGATCGGCGCCGAGGCCCGCGCCTCGGGCTTCAACGTCATGCTGGCCGGCGGCGTCAACCTGGTCCGCGAGCCGCGCAACGGCCGCAACTTCGAATATGGCGGCGAGGACCCCTGGCTGGCCGGTCAGATGGTCGGGGCCCAGATCAAGGGCATCCAGTCCAACGCCATCGTCTCGACCATCAAGCACTACGCCCTGAACGCCCAGGAGACCGGCCGCTTCGTGCTGGACGCCAGGATCGGCGAGGCCGACCTGCGCACTTCCGACCTGCTGGCCTTCCAGTTCGCGATCGAGGACTCCGACCCGCATTCGGTGATGTGCGCCTATAACCGCGTCAACGGCGACTACGCCTGCGAGAACGACTTCCTGCTCAACAAGGTCCTCAAGCAGGACTGGGGCTACAAGAGCTACGTGATGTCCGACTGGGGCGCGACGCACTCCGGCGCCAAGGCCATCAACGCCGGCCTCGACCAGGAATCGGCCGGCGACGCCTTCGACACCCAGCCCTTCTTCAAGGGCCCGCTGAAGGAGGCCCTGGCCAAGGGCGAGATCAGCCAGGCGCGCGTCGACGACATGGCCCGCCGCGTTCTGCGCGGCCTGTTCGCCAGCGGCGTGGTCGAAAAGCCGGTCAAGATCGCCCCGATCGACTACGCCGCCCACGCCAAGGTCACCCGCGCCGACGCCGAGGAAGGCGTCGTGCTGTTGAAGAACGACAAGGGCCTGCTGCCCCTGCTGTCGACGGCCAGGAAGATCGCCGTGATCGGCGGCCATGCCGACGTCGGCGTGCTGTCGGGCGGCGGCTCGTCGCAGGTCTATCCGATCGGCGGCCGCGCCGTGCAGGGCGAGGGTCCGGCCAGTTGGCCCGGTCCGATGATCTACTTCCCCTCCTCGCCCCTGAAGGCGCTGAAGGCCCGGCTGCCCGGGGCCGACATCCAGTACGCCGACGGCAAGGACAGGGCCGCCGCCGCCAAGCTGGCGGCCGCCAGCGACGTGGTGCTGGTGTTCGCCACCCAGTGGAACGGCGAGGCCTTCGACAGCCCCCTGACGCTGGAGAACGATCAGGACGCCCTGATCGACGCCGTCGCCTCGGCCAACGCCAGGACCGTGGTGGTGCTGGAGACCGGCGGCCCGGTGCTGATGCCGTGGCTGCCCAAGGTCGGCGCCGTGGTCGAGGCCTGGTATCCGGGCTCGGAGGGCGGCGAGGCCGTCGCCAGCGTGCTGACCGGCGCGGTCGACGCCTCGGGCCGCCTGCCCGTCACCTTCCCGGCCGCCCTGGACCAGCTGCCCCGCCCGGTGCTGGACGGCGACCCGAAGAAGCCCGACGACCTGTTCGCGGTCGACTACACGATCGAGGGGGCGGCGGTCGGCTACAAGTGGTTCGACAAGAAGGGCCACCAGCCGCTGTTCGCCTTCGGCCACGGCCTGTCCTACACGACCTTCGCCTATGACAACCTCAAGGCCGAGGCCAAGGGCGGCGCCCTGACCGTCAGCTTCGACGTGCGCAACACCGGCAAGCGGACCGGCAAGGCCGTGCCGCAGGTCTATGTCTCGCCCAAGGCGGGTGGATGGGAGGCGCCGCAGCGCCTGGCCGGCTTCAGCAAGGTCGAACTGGCGCCCGGCGCGACCACCAAGGTCAGCCTGACGGTCGATCCGCGCCTGCTGGCCACCTGGGACGCCAAGGCCCACGGCTGGTCGGTGGCGGCCGGCGCCTACACCGTCGCCCTCGGCGCCTCGTCGCGCGACACGGCCGCCAAGGCCGACGTCACGCTGGCCGCCCGGTCCCTGCCCGTCGGCCCGATCAAGCCCTGAGCCGCCGCTTCGGAGGCCATTTGGTCGCAGGTGAAATTAAGATCTGATTAACCATAAAAGCCGAATTTCGACTGGTCTTTCTTGAAGACACCCCACATCACTGACTTTCCACAGCCCGGTCGTCGACCGGGCTGTTTTTTTGTCCGAATGCGCTTGCACCGAGTCAAATCGGCGGCTATCACCCGGCCTCTTCCTGAGGCGACCTGTTCCGCGGTAGCTCAGTGGTAGAGCAGCCGGCTGTTAACCGGCTGGTCGTAGGTTCGAATCCTACCCGCGGAGCCACCTCCTTTCGCGCGACGAGCGCGAAGGCGCACTCGAAGCTTCTCCCCTTCCGAGAAACGTTGATCGATGTCTGGCCTCCGGCGGCCAGGTTCGCGATCTCGCCGAATGCGCGTAAGGCCGCTCTCCCATGAAATCGTCATTCCCGCCCTTCTGGCGGGAATCCCTGATTCAGCCGACGGGCAAGCGCCTTGGCGCGCTGGCGCGCCACACTCCCGCACCTGCGGCGGGCAGAGGGGTTCCCGCCACAAGGGCGGGAATGACGGATTATGGAGGAGGACCCGAGCCCCCCGCACGCCGATGCAATCTTGGCCCTGACGCCTATATGTCGGATCTCGCCGCCACGGACCGCGCCATGACCAAGCCCCTGAAGATCGATTTCGTCTCCGACGTCTCCTGCCCCTGGTGCGTCGTCGGCCTGGGCGGGCTGGAGGCGGCGCTGGAGCGGGTCGGCGACATGGTCGAAGCCGAGATCCATTTCCAGCCCTTCGAGCTCAACCCGAACATGCCGCCCGAGGGCCAGAACATCGTCGAGCATATCGCCGAGAAGTACGGCGCGACGCGCGAGCAGTCGGCGGCCAACCGCCAGGCCATCCACGACCGGGCCGCCGCCGTGGGCTTCTCCATGGTCACCGACGAGAACAGCCGGATCTACAACACCTTCGACGCCCATCGCCTGCTGCACTGGGCCGGCCTGGTCGGCGACCAGAAGGCCCTGAAACGCGCCCTGTTCGACGCCTATTTCACCGACGGCCAGAGCCCGGCCGACCACGAGGTGCTGGTCACCGCCGCCATGAAGGCGGGGCTGGACCCGCACGCCGCCCACGACGTGCTGACCTCGGGCCGCTACGCCCAGGAGGTCCGCGACGCCGAGCGCCGGTGGCAGGCGGCGGGCATCAGCTCGGTGCCGGCCGTGGTGATCAACGACCGCTACCTGATCTCGGGCGGACAGCCGGCCGAGTATTTCGAGCAGGCCCTGCGCCAGATCGCCGCCGAGGCTTGACCGGCGGTTGGTCAAATATATTTACCGCGAAGCGGAGCCTTACCCGGTCGAGCGCGTTCATTCCCTGAACGGGAACACCGCATGACCCATCCGACCTCGGCCCAGATCACCGCGAAAGACATGACGTTCGAGCGCGAGCTCGTCAGCCTGATCCCACACCTGCGCGCCTTCGGCCGCTCGCTGACCGGCAACGCCAGCCACGGCGACGACCTGGCCCAGGACGCCCTGGCCAAGGCCCTGGCCTCGCGAAACTCCTACCAGCCGGGCACCAACATGAAGGCCTGGACCTTCATGATCCTGCGCAACGTCTTCTATTCGGAAAAGCGCCGCTCCTGGCGCTCGTGCGCCCTCGATCCGGAGCTGGCCGAGCGAACCCTGGTGTCGACGTCCAACCCGACAGCGGGCCTGGAGCTGGACGAACTGCGCCGGGCGCTGGACATGCTGCCGGCCGACCAGCGCGAGGCGCTGATCCTGGTCGGCGCGGCCGGCATGTCCTACGAGGAGGTCAGCGACATCACCGGCGCGGCGCTGGGCACCATCAAGAGCCGCGTCAGCCGGGCGCGCGACCGCCTGGCCCTGATCTTCGCCGAGGGCAGAATCACCGAGGACCACCAGCCGGCCCACGCCGCCATGGCCGCGATCCTCCGGCGTATCGACGACTATCGAGCGGCGTCCCGCGCGGCTTAGCTCAAAAATAATTGTCATCCCGGACAAGCGCCGCGCGCTCTCCGGGATGACAACGATCTGGGGCGAACGCGTGAAGCGCCCCTCAGGAGTGCGCCGCCTTCTTGCGCGGGATCAGGTGCAGAACGCCGACGATCGCGCCGCCGACGATGAGCCCCACCACCGCCGAACCCGCCGCCATGGCCAGCCAGCCGGTCACCGGGCCGACCACCGGAGCCCCGCCGGCCCAGTGCGACGCGCCCTCGACCCAGTGCGGCACGGGGGTCAGGTGGAAATGCTCCAGGCCGTGAACGATGATGCCGCCACCGACCCACAGCATGGCCGCCGTGCCGATCACGGTCAGGGCCTCCATGGTCACCGGCATGGCCTTGACCAGGCCGCGTCCCAGGGCCCGGGTTCCGGCGTTGGACCGCTGGGCCAGGTGCAACCCGATGTCGTCCATCTTCACGATCAGCGCCACCACGCCATAGACGGCGACCGTCAGCGCCACCCCGATCACCGCCAGGGCCGCGGCCTGGACGGCCAGGGGCTTGTCGGCGACGTCGGCCAGGGCGATGGCCATGATCTCGCCCGACAGGATCAGGTCGGTGCGGATCGCGCCATTGACCTTCTGCGCCTCGAGCTCGGCGCTGCTCAGCGCCAGGTCCTCGGTCTCCTCGCCGGCGATCTCGTGGTGCGCGAAGGCCTCGATGATCTTCTCGGTGGCCTCGAACGCCAGATAGGCGCCGCCGACCATCAGGATCGGCGTCACCGCCCACGGCGCGAAGGCGCTGAGGATCAGGGCGCCGGGCAGCAGGAACAGCAGCTTGTTGCGGAACGAGCCGACCGCGATCTTCCAGACGATCGGCAGTTCGCGATCGGGCGTGAAGCCCATGGCGTAGCCGGGCGTGACGGCGGTGTCGTCGACAACCACCCCGGCGGCCTTGACCCCCGCCTTGCCGGCGGCGGCGCCCACGTCGTCCAGCGAGGCGGCCGCCAGCTTGGTGATGCCGGCGATGTCGTCGAGAAGGGCGGCGAGGCCGGAGGGCATGGCGGATTCTCTTTTGGCGAAGGATCAAGTCAGGCGAATAGACCGGACCGCTCGCTCCGGTCGAGCCCTAACCCTCGCCCGGGACGCCCCCGGCGGCGCGTTCCCTCAGATTCCCTGCAATGATCGTCAGAATAAAATCAGATCCTGTGTCAGTTGCGATTTGAGAGCGGCGGACCAGATATGCGGGACGCCGACGCGGGGTCGGCGACCGTTTCAGGGACCGTTTCATGCCCACTCTGTTCGATCCGCTTCGCCTCGGCGATCTCGAGCTGCCCAACCGTGTCGTCATGGCGCCGCTGACCCGCCTGCGGGCCGGCCCGACCCAGATCCCCAACGCCCTGATGGCCGACTACTACGCCCAGCGCGCCTCGGCGGGCCTGCTGATCACCGAGGGCGTGCCGGTCGTGCCGCAGGGCGTCGGCTATCCCGGCGTGCCGGGCATTTGGTCCCAGGAGCAGGTCGAGGGCTGGAAGCAGGTCACCCAGGCCGTGCACGACAAGGGCGGCCGCATCTTCATGCAGATCTGGCACGTGGGCCGGGTCTCCGACCCGTCGTTCCATGGCGGCGAACTCCCGGTCGCCCCCAGCGCCATCGCGGCCAAGGGCCATGTCAGCCTGCTGCGCCCCGAACGCCCCTACCCCACGCCCCGCGCCCTGACAACCGAGGAGGTGGTCGGGGTGGTCGAGGCCTTCCGCAAGGGGGCCGAAAACGCCAAGGCGGCCGGCTTCGACGGCGTCGAGATCCACGGCGCCAACGGCTATCTGCTCGACCAGTTCCTGCAGGACGGCTCCAACCAGCGCACCGACCGCTACGGCGGCTCGATCGAGAACCGCGCCCGCCTGATGCTGGAGGTCGCCGACGCCGCCGCCTCGGTGTTCGGCCCGGGCCGAGTCGGCGTGCACCTGGCGCCGCGCGCCGACAGCCACTCGATGGGCGACAGCGACCTGGCCGCCACCTTCGGCTACGTGGCCCGGGAACTGGGCCAGCGCGGCGTCGCCTTCCTGTGCGCCCGCGAATACGACGGCCCCGACAGCCTGGGCGCCGCGCTGAAAGCGGCGTTCGGCGGCGTCTACATCGCCAACGAGAAGTTCACCGCCGCCACCGCCCAGGCGGCCCTTGACGCGGGCAGGGCCGACGCGGTCGCCTTCGGCAAGGCCTATATCGCCAATCCGGACCTGGTGGAGCGCCTGCGCCTGGGCGCGCCGCTGAACGACCCGGACCCGACCACCTTCTACGGCGGCGACGGTCGCGGCTATACCGACTATCCGGCCCTGAGGACGCCCGTCGCGGCCGCGGCCGAATAGGCGGGATTTCCGTTCAAGCCTGTATCCGCCGCGCCATTTGCCGCGTTGGGTCTTCACCACGCGGCGCGTAGCGGATACAGGCTTAACCATGAGCGCGACCAACGATCACTGGAAGACCATCCTGCAGCGCGGCGCCAACGCCCTGGCCTTCCGGATCACCAGCCCGGCCAACGCCGTCAAGCCGACCATGGCGGCCGAGCCGGCGCCGCAGAAGCGCGTCCTGCCGGTCATGGTCTATCACGCGGTGGCCGCCTGCGCCTTGGTCGACGGCTGGGTGGCGGCGGGCGAAGGCGAGATCCTGATCGACCGCCCCGCCGTCCTGGCCCGCCAGAAGCTGGTCAACGCCAAGGCCGCCGAGCCGCCGGGCAGCGCCCAGTCCCCGTTCTCGACCGGCTACGCGGCCGACTACCGGCTGGAGCTGGCGCGGCTGGCCTGGCTGGCGATCATCGACGATCCGGCCCACCGCCTGGAGGCCCTGGCGGCGGCGTACCAGCCGCCGGAGCCGTGGGTGAAGCTGGTTTAGCTTCGATCCGCTCATCCCGGCGAATGCCGGGACCCAGATCCCAAAGCGGCGTGGTGGATTGGAAGAGCTTGGCGCTCCTGGCGTCAGCTATAGAGCCATTCCATCTGGGTCCCGGCATTCGCCGGGATGAGCGGATTTAAGGGCGCGTTCTGAGAGCGAGAAGCCCGCCCCTACCACGCCCCCGTGTTCGGCATCGAGGCCCACGGTTCGGCCGGCTCCAGATTGCCGTCCTGCAGCAGTTCGACCGAGATGTCGTCGGGCGAGCGGACGAAGGCCATGTGGCCGTCGCGCGGCGGGCGGTTGATCGTCACGCCCATGTCCATCAGCCGCCGGCAGGTCTCGTAGATGTCGTCGACCCGATAGGCCAGGTGGCCGAAATTGCGGCCGCCCTGATAGTCCTCGGGATCCCAGTTGTAGGTCAGCTCGACCATCGGCGCCTTGCGCTCCCTGGCCAGCTCGACGTCCTCGGGCGCGGCCAGGAACACGAGGGTGAAACGACCCTTGTCGTTCTCCATCCGGTACATCTCGGTCAGGCCCAGGCCTTCGCAATAGAAGCGCAGCGAGGCGTCGAGGTCCTTCACGCGGACCATGGTGTGCAGATAGCGCATGGGCGGGCTCCTGAGGTCGGATCGGGCGCAGGATACAGCGGCGGACCGCCCCGCCGCACCCCACATTCGTCGGCGGGGACGGTCTCGAAGCCCTATTCGCCGGCCCGCGCGGCCTGGCCTTGCAGCACCTGCTGGGCCCGCTCGACCGCCTCCATCAGGTTGCCCAGGGCAAGGCCTTCCGGGCTGTCGGCGCGGTAGATCTCGCGCAGGGCCGGCACCCGGTCCTTGCAGGCGGCCATGGCGTCCAGGGCCCGATCGATCTTTCGCGTCAGCATGACAGCAAGCGCCTCTTGTTCTTACTTCGTTCTATTCACCCGACCGACGGAGTCAACGCTCCATCCGCTCCGACGGACGGCTTCTCGCGAGTCTGCCGTTCCCTACAAGACCGGACGTTCGAACCTTTCGCGCGCCGTTAGGACGCGAACAGGATCTGATCCGGAGACGAATAGGCCGGCAGGCTGGCACAGGCCGTCGCCGCGGTGGACCAATAGAAACTCAAGGGACGGTTGGACGCCTTGGCCGTCAGCAGCATCGAATAGGCCCGGTCCCGGGCGCCGGCCGACCAGGTCGTCGGAACCGAGCACCAACTCAGACAGCTCTGGTCGGTGCTGAAATAGATGTTGTCGCCCACCAGAACGACCTGATTGATCTTTTCCGACCAGCAGTACTGGGCGGCGTGCGCCGTCGTCGCGGACAACATGAGCGCCACGGCGCCCAGCAGCAGTTTCTTGCCAAACATTCGGATCCCCCTGTTTACCGCCATGGCCGACAGATCGACGACGCCCCAGTTCACGACGGTTAAGTCGCGATCAGGGCATGTCGGCGATCCGGGCCGCCAGGCTGACGCTCTGATTGTCAGGTTTCTCCCGAGTCTGTCGTCGCCACAACGCCGCGTATTCGCCGCCGGCGTCTAAAAGCGCCGCGTGGGCGCCGCGCTCCACGACCTTTCCACGGCGCAGCACGATGATCTCGTCGGCGTCGGCGATGGTCGACAGGCGGTGGGCCACGACCAGGGTCGTGCGCCCGGCCCTCGCCTTGCGCAAGGTGGCCTGGATGGCCGCCTCGGTGCGGCTGTCCAGGGCGCTGGTCGCCTCGTCCAGGATCAGCACGCGGGGGTCGGCCAGCAGGGCCCGGGCGATGCCCACGCGCTGGCGCTCGCCGCCCGACAGCTTCAGCCCGCGCTCGCCGACCTTGGTGGCCATGCCCTCGGGAAGGTTGCGGATGAACTCGCCCAGTTCCGCCGCCTCGGCCGCGGCCCAGACCTCGGCCTCTGAAGCGTCGGGGCGGGCGAAGGCGATGTTGGCCATCAGGGAGTCGTTGAACAGCGCCACGTCCTGCGGCACCAGGGCCACCGCCCGGCGCAGGGAGGCCTGCTTGAGGGCCTTCAGGTCGTGGCCGTCCAGGGTGACCCGGCCGGCCTGGGGATCGATCATCCGCAGGGCCAGGCGCACCAGGGTGGTCTTGCCGGCGCCCGAGGGGCCGACGATGGCCACGGTGGTTCCGGGCCGGGCCGCGAAGGTCACGCCCAGCAGGCCTTCCGAGCGCGCGCCGTGCCGGAACGCCACGCCCTCGAAGGCCACGGCCCCGCCGCGCCGGTCGGCGGCCGGCGGCAGGTCGATGGCGTCGACCGCGTCGGCGACGTCCGGCCTGGCCCGGCGCAGGTCGAGCATGGCCTCCATGTCGATGAACGACTGGCGGATCTCGCGATAGGCGAAGCCCAGGATGTTCAGCGGTCCGTACAGATTGACCAGGATCAGCACGGCGGCGGTGACGTCGCCGGGCCCGATCCGCCCCGCGGCCGCCTCCCCGCCCGCCAGGATGGCCATCACGCCCAACCCCAGGCTCATCACCGCCGACTGCACGCTGTTGAGCAGGGTCAGGGAGTTGGTCGCCTTGATATTGGCCGCGCCATAGGCCGTCAGGGCGGCGTCGTAGCCGTCGACCGCCCGTTCCTCGGCCCCGAAAGCCTTGACCGTCTCGTAGTTCAGGAGCGCGTCCACGGCGCGGCCGGCGGCCTCGGCGTCGGCCTCGTTCATCACCCGCCGGTGGCCGATCCGCCAGTCGGAGATGGCGAAGGTCACCACGCCGTAGATCACCACCGTGACCACCGCCGTCAGGGCGAACCGCCAGTCGTAGGCCTTGGCCAGCACGACGGCGGCCATGACCAGCTCGACCGCGGTCGGCGCGATGTTGAACACCAGGCCGCGCAGCAGGAAGTCCATCGACCGCGCGCCCCGGTCGATCACCCGCGACAGCGAACCGGTGCGCTTGGTCTGGTGGAAGTCGATCGACAGCGACAGGGCGTGGGCGAAGGTCTCGACCGCCGCGCGGGTCTGGGCCGCCTGGGCCACGGGGGTGAACACCGCGTCGCGCGCCTGCGGGGCGACGGCGGCGATGAAGCGGATCAGGGCCCAGCCGCCGGCCAGGGCGGCGAAGGTCAGGCCGACCTGCACCGCCGCCCCCTGCCCCGCGCTCAGCGCATTGACCGCCTTGCCCAGCAGCAACGGCGCCACGACGCCCAGGAACTTGCCGGCGAAGGTGAAGACCAGGGCCAGGGTTACGCGCCAGCGCAGGCCGGGGGCCTTGGAGCGCATCACCAGGCTGAACAGGTCGGCCAGGGCCTTCCAGCCGTTGGCCTTGACCTCGGGGGACGCGACCGCGCCCGCCACGGCCCCCGATCGCGACGCCATGCCCCTCACCGGGCGCCGCCCAGCAGTTGGGTGGTCTGCAGGCCGCCGCCCGGCGTCATCCAGTCGACGCGCCAGCCCGCGGCGGTGAGCGTCGAGGAGGCCGGTCCGCCCTTGGGCGGCATGGGCGGACTGATATCGACGACCACCTGTTGCTCGCCGCCCTCGCCCGCCACCTGGATCACGTGGGTTCCGCCCGCCAGCGGCTGGTCGAGCGAGATCGAGAAGCGGCCGTCCTCGCCGACCTTGCCTTCGCCGCGCGTGACGCGGTCGACGCGCACGCCCAGGCCGGCGCCGGGCGCGCCCACGCCGGAGACCACGCTCCCGCCGCCGCGGTCGTAGTCGATCGCCAGCACGCGCGGCGACGGCGAGCTCTGGCCCATCACCTCGGCCCCGGTCCCGGCGCGCAGCAGCACCGCGGCGCCGTTGGGCGCGACCATCAGATAGCCCTGGGCCTGGACGGTGCGCCCGTTCATCGTCATCGACAGGCCGTAGAGCCGGGGCTCGGCGGCCAGGGGCGCCACCAGCCGCCAGGCGCCGGCCGCGTCGGCCTTGCCCACCAGCGCCTCGCCGGTCGGCGCGCCCAGCCTCACGCTGGCCAGCGGCTCGGCCAGGCCCGACAGCGCCACGACGTCGCCCTGGCGCACCGCTCCCGCCACGCTCGGCGGCTTCAGATAGCTGTCCAGCAACGAAACCGGCTCGGTCTTGGCCGTCGCCGGATCGTGGCGCCAGCCCTTGTCCTCGCGTCCGCAGCCGCCCAGCGCCAGCAGGGCCAGCGCCGCGACGGCGCAGGTCGACTTGAAACCGATCTCGCGAATCCTGATCATGGCGTATCCAACGGCCGACGACGCCCCGACGGCCCGTTTCCTGGCTGTTCACGTGCGGCGCGCCGCCCTTGGGTACAAGGACCGGCGCGCTGTTTATTTTCTGGAGTGGACGACGATGCCCGACCTGTCCAGCGGCCAAGCCGCCGTCGCGGAGGCCGCCAAAGCCGTCTGCGTCTATTGCGGCTCGTCGAACACGGCCGACCCGGCCTTCATCGAGGCGGCGTTCGAGATCGGCAGGGATTTCGCCAGGGCCGGGCTGAAGCTGGTCTATGGCGGCGGCGGCGTGGGGCTGATGGGCGCCACGGCGCGCGGAGCCCACGCGGCCGGCGGCCAGGTCCTGGGCATCATTCCCGAGTTCCTGCGCGGCCGCGAGCAGCCGTTCGACGACGTCGAGACGGTGATCGTCACCTCGATGCACGAGCGCAAGATGATGATGTTCGAGCGCTCGGACGCGTTCGTCGTGCTGCCCGGCGGCATCGGCACCCTGGAGGAGATCATCGAGCTCCTGTCCTGGCGGCGCCTGGACCTGCACCGCAAGCCGATCGTCTTCCACAATCCGACCGGCTTCTGGGACCCGCTGTTCGCGCTGCTGCGGCACACCATCGACCAGGGCCTGACCCCGCCCTCCCTGGCCGACTGCTGGCGGGTGGCGGACCAGGCCGGCGACATCACGCCCATCCTGCTGGCGTGGCTGGCGGAAACCGGGCAGGAAGAGGCGACATCAAACGTTCGTTTGTTGACTTAGTTGCGAAACGCAACCAATTGTGTCCACAGCCGGCCTCCCAGTGTCGGCCTTAGGGGATGATAGGAAACAAGCATGCGTATCTTCATGACCGCGCTGGTCGCGGCCTCCGCCCTGTCCACTCTTGGTATGGCGACCGGCGCTTTCGCCGCCGAAGGCGCTGTCCTCAAGCTGAAGGCGCCCAGCAAGGCGCCTACCCTGATCCAGGACGGCGCCATGTGGCGCTGCAACGGCGACGTCTGCGCCGCCCCCCAGGTCAAGTCGCTGCCGATCGGCCGGGCCTGCCGCAAGGTCGCCGCCGAACTCGGCGCGGTCGTCAGCTTCAACTATCGCGGCGCGGACCTGGACGACGCCGGCATCGCCGATTGCAACACGGCCGCCAAGCCGTAGGCTCGCATCTCTCGAAATGACGAACAGGGGCGGACCGCCAGGCGGGCCGCCCCTTTTTCTCGTTCATGCCTGTTTGCGGCCGGAGGGCTTGGGCTCGGTGACCGGCGGCTTCGGCGCTTGCCGTCCCCCGACCAGCATCCCGCCCATCAGGGCGAAGGACAGCATGGCGTGGTTCATCTTCGATACGTTCATTGGCGGCGTCTCCCAGACTTGGCCGTTGGACCAGGAGACGCGCGCGGCTTACAGGGGCTCCCACCCTCCTAGTCGTCAGCGCGTCGACGCAAAGCATGCGCCAGCTTGGCCGGCTTGCAACAAAAATCATCCGAACCCTGACGAATTCAGTGCACGGACAATCCTTGTTTTCCTTGGCGCGCAAAGCCTTGCGCCGGAAAGAAAACGCCGCCCGCGACGGCGTGTCGCGGACGGCTTGAGCTTCAATCAGCGGTTGTCCGTGGACGGCGTCAGGCCGCCTTGCCGCTCACGGGTCCGAACGACAGCGATTCGTAGCGCTTCAGGTGATGGTCGACCGAGCCGAACAGGCCCTCGATCAGCGAAGCGCGCTTGAAGTAGTGGCCGATCGCCAGTTCGTCGGTCATGCCCATGCCGCCGTGGATCTGGATGGCGTTCTGGCCCACGAACTTGCAGGCCCGGCCGATGCGGACCTTGGCGGCAGAAACCGCCTTGGCGCGCTCGTCGTCGCCCTCGTCCAGCTTGATGGTGGCCATGTAGGTCATCGACACGGCCTGCTCGACCTCGATGAACATGTCGACCATCCGGTGCTGCAGCACCTGGAAATTGCTGATGGCCGTGCCGAACTGCTTGCGCTGCCTGGCGTAGTCCAGGGTGCCCTCGTGCAGCTTGCGCAGCACGCCCACGGCCTCGGCGCCGACGGCCGCCGTGGCCTCGTCGATCACCTTGTCGACCAGGGGCAGGCCGCCGCCCTCCTCGCCGATCAGGGCGTCGGCCGGGATGGAGACGTTCTCGAAATAGACCTCCGAGGCGCGACCGCCGTCGACGGTGGGATAGTCACGGGTGACGATCCCCTTCAGGCTCTTGTCGACCAGGAACACCGAGACGCCGCCCGTGTCGCGCTGGGCCCCGCCGGTGCGGGCGGTGACCACTAGGTGACTGGCGAACGGCGCGCCGACCACCACGGCCTTGTGGCCGTTCAGGACATAGCCCGAGCCTTCCTTCTTGGCCGTGGTCTTCAGGTCGCGCCAGGTGTAGCGGGCCTGCGGCTCGGCATAGGCGAAGGCGATGGTGGTCGCGCCGGCCACGATCCCCTCGATCACCGACGCCGCGCCGGCGTAGCCCGAGTGCTTCATGAAGCCGCCGCCGATCACCACCGTGCCCAGATAGGGCTCGATAACCAGGGCTTTGCCGAACTCCTCCATGATGATCATGTTGTCGATCGCGCCGCCGCCCAGGCCGCCCAGATCCTCGCTGAACGAAGCCCCCAGGATGCCCAATTCCTCGGCGAAGGCCTTCCAGTAATCGGCCCGCCAGCCGCTCTCGGAGGCCACGATCTTGCGGCGGGTCTCGAAGTCGTACTTGTCCTGCAGGAAGCTCGCGACCGTGTCGCGGACCATCGACTGCTCTTCGGTGAAGTTGAAGTCCATCCCTGAAGTCTCCGGATCTCGTTCTTCGGCGCTGGGCCGCTCGTTGTTGGTTCCTTCTCCCCTTGCGGGAGAAGGTGGCGTCCGAAGGACGTCGGATGAGGGGTCACGCCGGCTTTTCGGCTTCGATCCTACGCGGCTGAACGCACCTCCAACCCCTCATCCGTCGCTTCGCGACACCTTCTCCCGCAAGGGGAGAAGGGAAGGTCGTCAAAGCCCCAGCACCATCTTGGCGATGATGTTGCGCTGGATTTCGTTGGAGCCGCCGTAGATCGAGGTCTTGCGGACGTTGAAATAGGTCGGGGCGGCGCGGTGGGCGAAGTCGGGGCCGATCGGGTGGGCGTTGTCGCCGTCGTTCGGGAAGCCGCGGAAATACGGCGCGCCATAGTGCCCGGCCGCCTCCAGCACCAGCTCGGTGATCCGCTGCTGGATCTCGGTGCCCTTGATCTTCAGCAACGAGGATTCCGGACCGGGGCCCTTGCCGGCCGCTTCACCCGCCAGGGTGCGCAGCTCGGTATATTCCAGGGCGGTCAGGTCGATCTCCAGGTCGGCGACCTTGCGCTTGAACGCCGGGTCGGCCAGCAGCGGCTGGCCGTCGTCGCCCAGTTCGGCGGACGCGATCTGGCGGATGCGCTCGATGCCGCGCTTGGAGCGCGCCACGCCGGCGATGCCGCTGCGCTCGTGGGCCAGCAGGAACTTGGCGCAGGTCCAGCCCTTGTTCTCCTCGTAGATGCGGTTCTCGACCGGCACCTTGACGTTCTCGAGCCAGACCTCGTTGACCTCGTGCTCGCCGCCCAGGGTGATGATCGGCCGCACGGTCACGCCCGGCGACTTCATGTCGATCAGCAGGAACGAGATGCCTTCCTGGATCTTGGCGGTCGGGTCGGTGCGGACCAGGCAGAAGATCCAGTCGCCGTGTTGGGCCAGGGTGGTCCAGGTCTTCTGACCGTTGACCAGGTAGTACTCCTTGCCGTCATCGCCGGTGAAGCGCTCGGCCTTGGTCTTCAGACTGGCCAGGTCCGAACCCGCGCCCGGCTCGGAATAGCCCTGGGCCCACCAGATGTCGCCCGACAGGGTCGGCGGCAGAAAGCGTTCCTTCTGCTCGGGCGTGGCGAAGGTGTAGATCACCGGCCCGACCATGTTGATGCCGAACGGCAGGATCGGCACGCAGTCGGCGCGGGCGGTCTCCTCCGACCAGATGTAGCGCTGCACCGAGGTCCAGCCCGGGCCGCCGTACTTCTCAGGCCAGGCCGGAGCCACCCAGCCCTTCTTGGCCAGGATGCGGTGCCAGGACAGGAAGTCTTCCTTGGCCATCTCCTCGCCCTCCTCCTGCTTCTCGCGCAGGCCGGCGGGGTAGTTCTCGGCGATGAAGGCGCGGACCTCGTCGCGGAACGCGACGTCTTCAGGCGAGAAATCGAGGTTCATGGCGGACTCCCGGAAACCGGCCCTCTGCGGGGGCCGTCTTTGGCTTTCGGGGAGTCACCTTAGAGTTCGAACGAGCGTTTGGAAAGATGACCTTAGCGTCAACGTAAACAATGTTCAGGTTACGCCGGCGAGACCTCTAGCGCACCTCGCAGGCCAGCCGGACCAGGGCCAGGGCGGTCACCCCGCCGACGCCCTCTTCCTCGCGGATGTCCAGGGCGATCAGCGGCCGTTTTCCCAGCGCCTCCAGCAGGCGGGCGTGGCCTTTGGCGATCCCGACATGGCCGGCCTCGCAGTGGGCGATCAGGGCCGGATCGATCGCGTGCAGCACAGCGGCGGCGGCGGCGGCGGCGTAGCCGTCCAGCAGCACCGGTATCTTCTGGACGCGGGCGGCCAGGATCGCCCCGACCAGGGCGGCGGTCTCGCGGCCGCCCAGCTGGCGCAGGGCCTGCAGCGGGTCGGACAGGTCGTCCTCGGCCGCGGTGCGAGCTACGGCGGCGGCGATCGGTTCGGGCGCCGCGCTCCAGTCCGAAGCCTCGCCGCCGAACAGAGCCAGGGCGATGGCGCCGGCGGCGCGGTCGGTCTCGGCGGCGATCACGCCGGGGATCAGCAGGTCGGGCTGCTTGGCCAGGGCCTCCATGCCGAAGGCCATGGTCGCGGCGCATTCCTTTTCGCTCATCGACGCCTTCTGGACCGCGTCCGGCGTCGGGCGGTCGATGGCCAGGTCGAAGGCTTCCAGCCCCGCGCCCTGGGCGCCGGCGATGCGGCAGACATTGGCCCCGCCGGCGGCCACGGCCTCCAGGCGCTCGCGGGCCCAGCCGCGCGGCCCCACGCCTTGGCGCGCCCCGGCATAGAGGGCGACCACCGGACGCAACACCACCGGCGGCGTCTTGCCGGTCCAGGCCGTCAGCCAGCCCGAGATCTCGGCCAAGCGATCCCCGCCCTCGAAGGTCGAGGCCGGAACGGCGGGCGCGTCGGCGGCCAGCTTGCGGATGTCGTCGAAGGGAGAAGCTGCGGTCATGAGGCGCGGACTTAAGCCAGGCCGCGCCCGATGCAAAGTCCGCTTCGACGCGCCGACGCCGTCAGGCCCCGGCGGGCGTGGCCGCCGAGGCGGTCGACGACGTCTCGACCAACGCCTTGCAGACCCCGTCGCGCTCGGCGATCAGCGCGGCCTTGAGATTGTTCTTGGCCTTGCCGGCCTGGGACCTGGCGGCCTGTTCGGCGTTCTCGGCGCGGTTCTGGACCAGCGGGTCGCGGCCGCGGCCCTGGGTCTTCACGAAGGCTTGCAGGGCGGTCGCGTCCGAGGGGCCCAGATTGGCGGCCTTGGCCAGGCCGAGGCAGCGTGAGGCGCGCACGAGCTCGCTGTCGCTGACCCGGTCGGCGGCGAAGGCCGGGGCGGCCGCCGAGGCGGCGAGCACGGTGGCGAGGGTGAGACCGAGGATACGCATGGGTGGCTCCTTGTCTTGAGAGGGATGGCAGACGCTGTCGACGCATGGGGCCGCGCCACGAGCCGCCCTTGCGCGGCCCGCCCAGAACGGCGACATACGGGGCATGAGCTCGGCCACGCCCCCGAAAGTCCTGGATGGCGACACGTTGAATTCGGCGCCCCGCCCTCCCCGCCCGATCGCGACGCCTTGCGTGAAGGTCTGCGCGGTGGACGGGCGGAGCGGCTTTTGCCTGGGCTGCCGACGAACCCTTCCGGAGATCGCCGGCTGGGCCCGCCTGAGCGACGAGGAACGGGCGGCGATCATGGCCGCCCTGCCTCACCGCCCGGACCCGATGGCCAGCCTCACGACCGACCTGGGCGCAACCTAGTTCGACGTATTGACGGCCGCGCCGGTCGTCGCCTCGCTCAGCCAGGCCGTGCAGGCGCCGGAACGTTCGGCCAGCAGCTTTTCCTTCTTGGCGCCGTCGGCTGCGTTGGCTTCCTTCAGGGCCGAGTTCATCTTGTTGACCATCGACGTGCGGACGGCCAGTTCGCGGGCGGAAGACTCGGTCTTCAGAAGGGCGTCGATCTTGGTGGTGTCCAGCTTGCCAAGCGTTTCCGATCCGGCCAGGCCGCGGCAGCGTGCAGCTTTCAGCAGGTCCAGGTTGCTGACGGCGGCGGAGGCCTGAGCGGCGAACGCCAGAGCCGAAACGGCGACGGTGGCGGCGACAACGATCTTCTTCATGGCACATTCCCTCGACAAAGCGGGCTTTCCCGTTGAGAAACGGTATGTGCCGTTACAGCGTACTTTTTAAGTTAAATCGAAGTTATATTGCACATTACGCAAGTGTAATATTGATCAACGACAGTATTACAACTTTTTAATTTGCCAATGTATTATTGATTGATTAACCTTGACCATTCGCTACAGGTCGCCGATTCACCGGTTGAAAACCCATTCGCGGCTATTCTCCCCGCAACGGCCGTAGAAACGGCCAGACAGCCTGTATGGCGGGGTGACTTCGATGTTCAAGTTCGCGGCCATCGTGATCGTAGGCGCGCTCTCGGCGGTTGGGGCGGCGAAGGCCGTCGTGTCGCTGGACGCGCTGCGCCAGCCGGACCTGCGCGGCCCCGCCCCCGCCGTGGCGACCGCCGACGACGGCGCCGCCCAGATCGTCAAGGCCGCCGACGGCCACTTCTGGGCCGAGGCCAAGGTCGACGGCCGCGCCGTGCGCTTCCTGATCGACACCGGCGCCACCGCCGTCGCCCTCAGCCAGACCGACGCCAAGCGGCTGGGCATCGACACCCGGGCGCTGGACTACAGCTACAAGGTCATGACCGCCTCGGGCGAGACTCGCGCCGCCTCGGTCAAGCTGGCCAGCGTCTCGGTGGCCGGCGCCCAGGTGCGCGACGTCGAGGCCCTGGTCGTCGAGAAGGGCCTGGAGACCTCGCTGCTGGGCATGAGCTATCTGGGCCGGCTGTCCAGCTTCCAGGCCACGCCCCGCGCCCTGGTCCTGCGTTCGTAGGGTCTAGCTGGCGACCGCATCCAGCGCCCGGACCTCGCGCGCGTCGACCGCCTGACGGACGGCGGCCAGGGCGCGGTCGACGACCTCCAGCCCGGCGCCGTGCTTCACGCCCTCGACGGTCAGGATCCGGCGCCAGGCGCGCGCGCCCGGCAGGCCGTGGAACAGGCCCAGCATGTGACGGCTCATCGCCGCCAGGTGCACGCCCGCCGCCAGCTGGGCGGCCATGTAGGGCTTGTAGAGCTCGACCGCCTCGAACGCGTCGACATCGGCGACGTCCTCGCCGAACACGCGGCGGTCGACCTGGCCCAGCAGGCCCGGCTCGTGATAGGCCGCCCGGCCCAGCATCGCCCCGTCCACATGCTCCAGCTGGGCCAGCGCCACGTCGAGGTCCGGAATCCCACCGTTGATCACGATGGTCAGGTTCGGACGTTCGCGCTTGAGCCGGTGGACCAGCGGATAGTCCAGCGGCGGCACGTCGCGGTTTTCCTTCGGCGACAGGCCCTTCAGCCAGGCCTTGCGGGCGTGGACCACGAAGCCGGTGACGCCGGCCTGGGCCGACAGGTCGACCAGTTCGAACAGACTCTCTTCCGGGTCCTGGTCGTCGACGCCGATCCGGCACTTGACCGTCACCGGCACGGACACCGCCGCGGCCATGGCCGCCATGCAGTCGGCCACCAGTTGCGGTTCGCGCATCAGACAGGCCCCGAACCGGCCGCTCTGCACCCGGTCGGAGGGGCAGCCGACGTTCAGATTGATCTCGTCATAACCCCAGTCCTCGCCGATCCTGGCGGCGGCGGCCAGGTCGGCTGGCTCGGACCCGCCCAGTTGCAGCGCCACCGGATGCTGGCCGGCGTCAAACCCCAGCAGCTTCTCGCGATCGCCGTTCAGCACCGCGCCGCTGGTCACCATCTCGGAATACAGCAGCGCCCGGCGCGACAGCACCCGGTGCAGTGACCGGCAATGGCGGTCGCTCCAATCCATCATCGGCGCAACGGAAAGCTTGGACATAGGGCGTTGACTTAGTTCGCGATCTTCACTGGGCCGGCCACTGCGGAGCTGGGGCGGTCGTCGATGGATATCAAGGCGTCAGGGATGTCGTGCGCAATAACACGCCCCAGGTCACTTGTGTATGCGTAGGCCGGTCAAGGACGCCGCTTGCGCCACCAGGTCCTCCGCATCGCGCGCTCGGATCAATGGCCGCCGCGCCGCCGCGCCTGTTCGACAACAACGACGCCGCACCTTCATCGCCGAGCCGCCCTGGCGGTTCACCCAGCCTGCGACGAGTCCGGCTTTACAACAGGCGCCGTTAACGTCATCGACGGCGGCTGGGTCAACTCGTCCCAGGCAAGAGGATACTTCATGAAACTGCTCCGCTTCGGCACGGCCGGCCAGGAAAAGCCCGGCGTTCTGGACGCCCAGGGCCGGGTGCGCGACCTCAGCGGCGTGGTCGCCGACATCGACGGCGCAGCCCTGTCCGACGAGTCGCTGGCCCGGCTGCGCGCCCTGGACCTCGGCGCCCTGCCCCTGGCGCCGGCGGATGTCCGCTACGGCCCCTGCGTGGGCAAGGTCGGCAAGTTCCTGTGCATCGGCCTGAACTACGCCGACCATGCCGCCGAATCCGGCCTGCCGATCCCGGACGAGCCGGTGCTGTTCACCAAGGCCATCTCGGCGATCACCGGCCCCGACGACACGGTGCTGAAGCCGCGCGGCTCGACCAAGCTGGATTGGGAGGTCGAGCTGGGCGTGGTGATCGGCAAGACCGCCAGCTATGTCGAGGAAAAGGACGCCGAGGCCCACATCGCCGGCTACTGCGTGATCAACGACGTTTCCGAGCGCGCCTTCCAGATCGAGCGCGGCGGCACCTGGGACAAGGGCAAGGGCTGCGACACCTTCGGCCCCATCGGCCCCTGGCTGGTGACGCGCGACGAGGTCCCCGACCCGGCGAACCTGAAGATGTGGCTGACCGTCAACGGCAAGACGTTCCAGAACGGCTCCACCGCCACGATGATCTTCAAGCCCGCCTTCATCGTCGCCTACGTCTCGCAGTTCATGACCCTGCATCCCGGCGACGTCATCTCGACCGGCACCCCGCCCGGCGTGGGCCTGGGACAGCGGCCGGAGGTCTATCTGGACGTCGGCGACGTGATGGAACTGGGCATCGACGGCCTGGGCCAGCAGCGGCAGGTCGTCGGCCAGGCCTGAGGTCCTCGCCTGGGCCGCCGCGCGGTGGTCCAGGCGCCAGTCTGTTTCAGGCCACCCGGTCCAGCGGCGGCTCGCCGTCGAAGAACCGGTCCAGGTTGTCGGCCACGCGCTGGCCCATGGCGATGCGGGTCTCCAGGGTCGCGCTGCCCAGGTGCGGCAGCAGCACGGTGTTGGGCGCGGCCAGCAAGACGGGATCGACCCTGGGCTCGCCCTGGTAGACATCCAGCCCCGCGCCGGCGATCGTCCCGTCGGCCAGGGCCTGGGCCAGGTCGGCCTCGGCCACCACCGAGCCGCGCGCGGTGTTGATCAGGATCGCCGTCGGCTTCATCCGCGCCAGCAGGGCCGCGTCGACCAGATGACGGGTCTCGGGACCGCCGGGGGTGTGCAGCGACAGCACGTCGGCCGTCGCCGCCAGGCTCTCCAGCGTGTCGTGATAGGTCGCGCCGTCCTCATCGGCCGCGCGCCGGCGGCTGTAATAGGCGATCTCCATGCCCAGGGCGGCGCGCGCCCGCCGGGCGGTGGCCTTGGCGATGCGGCCATAGCCGACCAGGCCCAGGGTCTTGCCCGCCAGGGACTGGCCCAGCAGGTGGGTGGGCCGCCAGCCGATCCACCGGCCGGCCCGCAGCTCGCGTTCGCCCTCGCCGGCCCGACGGCTGGTCATCAGCATCAGCAGCAACGCCAGCTCGGCGGTGGCGTCGGTCAGCACGTCCGGCGTGTTGGTCACCACGATCCCGGCCGCCTTCGCCGCCGCCAGGTCGATGTGCTCGTAACCCGCGCCGTAGTTGGCGATGATTCTCACCCGCGCGCCGGGCGCGGCCAGGACCTCGGCGGTCACCTGGTCCGAAACCGTCGGGCACAGGGCGTCATACGCGCCCATCGCCGCCCGTACCTGGTCAACGGTCAGCGGCGTGTCGGTCTCGTTCAGCGTCACGTCGTAACGCTGGCGCAGCCGCGCCTCGACCGCCTCGGGCCAGCGGCGGCTGATCAGGATCCTGGGTTTCATGTCCTCGCTCAGATCGGGCCGCAGGCTGGAGCGTCCTTCGTAGCGAGCTCCGGCCGGCGCGAACAGCCCGCCGCGCACGGCGGGACGTCGCCGTCTAGCGGGTCGCCCAGCCGCGGCCGAGCTCCGCCAGCGGCACACAACCGTGATAGGCGCCGGGGACGGGGTCGTACCTCAAGGCCACCGTCGCGCCGGGCTCGGAGGTGAAGTAGCCGACGGTCACCAGATCCTCCAGCAGCGGGAAGAAGTGGCGCTCGCCCGGCGCTTGGCTCTGGGTCGAGGCTTCGCGGTCATAGCCGGTCAGAAGCTCGACCTGCTGCTGCGGCGTCAGCGCCACGAAGACGTCGCCGTGGGCGGCGCGGGCGTCGGCGTCCATGCGGTCAAGCCCCGCCCGCAGGCGCTCGGCCTGGGCCTTGTCGAAATAGTCGGCCAGGGCGCGGTCGATGAACTGCGGCACCCCGGCCTCCCGCGCGCCCGGCGTATCGGTCTTGGGGATGATCAGCTCGGCCACCACGTCGACCAGGCGGGCCTGGTCCGGCGTCAGGGCCGTGGGGGTCCAGGCCAGGGCGGGCGCGTCCGCCATGGCTTGCCCGGCGAAGCCCGTCGCCGCCATCCCGAAGGTGAAGGTCAGGCCGCGGATCGCGTCGCGTCGGCTCAGCAGCATCACAGTTCTCCCCGCTTGCGCGCCTTGACCGCGTGGTCGGCGGCCCGGGCCGTCAGCGCCATATAGGTCAGGGACGGGTTCACGCAGGACGCCGAGGTCATCGCCGCCCCGTCGGTGACATAGACGTTCTTGCACTCGTGAACCTGGTTGTGGGCGTTGAGCACCGAGGTCTTCGGGTCGCGGCCCATCCGCGCGGTGCCCATCTCGTGGATGCCCAGCCCCGGCGCATAGCCTCCGTCGTACCCCCGGACGTTCTTGAAGCCCGCCGCCTCCAGCATCTCCGCCGCGGCGGTCTGCATGTCGCGGCGCATGGCCAGTTCGTTCTCGCGGATCGTGACGTTCATCGACAGGGTCGGCAGGCCGAACTCGTCGGTCTTGTCGTGGTTCAGGGTGATCCGGTTGTCTTCGTAGGGCAGGATCTCGCCGAACCCGCCCAACCCCATGTACCACGGGCCGGGCTGGCTCAGGGCCGCCTTGCGCGCCGCCCCGAAGCCCCGGGGCCCCGCGACCTCGCCGCCGGGCCTGACTAGGTCGCGGTCCCATCCCGGCCGGCTGGCGCCGCCCTGGTAGCCGAAGCCGCGCAGATAGTCGCTGCGCTTGGTGGCCGCGTCGCCCAGGTTGCGGAAACGCGGCACGTAGATCCCGTTGGGCCGGCGGCCCGAATAGTACATGTCGGCGAACTCGGGAGCCTCCGCGCTGGCCCCGACGCCCAGGTGATGGTCCATGACGTTGCGGCCCAGCTGGTCGCTGCCGTTGCCGAAGCCGTTGGGGAACCGCGAACTGGTCGAGTTCATCATGATCCAGGCCGAGTTGAAGGCCGAGGCGCACAGGAACACGACGTCGGCGTAGAACTCCTCCTCCTGGCGCGTCGTCGCGTCCAGGATGCGCACGCCGGTCGCCTTGCCCGCCTTCTCGTCATAGATCAGCGAGGTGACGATCGAGCCGGGGCGGATCACCAGGTTGCCGGTGCGCTCGGCCGCCACCAGCCCTCCGGAGTTGGAGCTGTAATAGCCGCCGAACGGGCAGCCGCGGATGCACATGTTGCGGTACTGGCACTTGGTCCGGCCGAGGCTGAGCTGCTCCTCGGTAGGCTCGGTCAGGTGGGCGGTCCGGCCCATGGTGATTCGACGCTCGGGGAATCGCGCCTCGGACTTGGCCTTGAAGGCCTTCTCGACGCAGTTCATCTCCATCGGCGGCTGGTACTGGCCGTCGGGCAGCTGGGGCAGGCCCTCGCGCTGGCCCGAGACGCCGATGAACCGCTCGACATGGTCGTACCAGGGCGCCAGCTCCTCGTAGCGGATCGGCCAGTCGACGCCGATTCCCTCGCGGGCGTTGGCTTCGAAGTCGATCGGGCTGTGGCGATAGCTCTGGCGCCCCCAGGTCAGCGACCGCCCGCCCACCTGGTAGCCGCGGATCCAGTCGTAGCGGCTTTCCTCGGTGTAGGGGTTCTGGTCGTCGCGGACGAAGAAGTGCTTGGTGTATTCGGTCAGCGTGTAGCCGGTGCGGCGCTGGACGGGGTAGTGGGCGGCCAGTTCGTCCGGCGGCAGCTGCCCCTGCGGGTACTTGGCCTGCCAAGGATCCATCGTGGCGGTGGGATAATCCTCCAGGTGGCGGACCATCGGGCCACGCTCCAAGACCAGGGTCTTGAGCCCCTTCTGGGTCAGCTCCTTGGCCGCCCAACCGCCGGTGATGCCGCTGCCGACGACGATCGCATCATAGGTGTTCTTCTTGCGCGCGCGACCGTTGAGATTGGCCATGTTTACTCCCCGCTTGGCGCGCCTGACGGACTCGCGCCCGCTGCCCTCGCAGCGCGGCGCGCCGACTTCGGCGACCCTTCATTGTTGCCTGGAGGCTTCCATGAAATGGGTTACATTGCAAGAAAGCTCGCGGTTTCATGCGAAAACCGTCGAAGCCGAATGAGGGAGCAACAGGAAGAGCCATGATGAAACCGAGCCAGTCCGTTCGCCAGTCCGTTCGAAAGCGCCGCGCCTCGGCGCCGGGTCTCGCCGCGGGGGCGTTGTTGGGTTGCCTGGCCCTTGGCGCCGGCGTCCATGCCAGCGCCGAAGAGGTGAAGGCCGGGCCGTGGCGCTCGCTCTTCGACGGGCGAAGCCTGGACGGCTGGACGCCGAAGGTCGCGAAACATCCCTCGGGCGAGAACTATCGCCAGACCTTCGTGGTCGACCATGGCGCGATCCGGGTCTCCTACGCCGGCTACGACAAGCTGGACGGGCAGTTCGGGCACCTGTTCTACAAGACGCCGTTCAAGGCCTATCGCCTGCGCCTGACCTACCGCTTCCTGACCGAGGGCGGCCTGCCGGACACGCCGGCCTGGGCGCGCAGCAACAGCGGGATCATGTTCGCCAGCCAGAGCCCCCAGAGCATGACGGTGGAGCAGCCCTTCCCCGTCTCGGTCGAGTTCCAGTTGCTGGGCAAGGAAGGCGACGCGCCCCGCCCCACCGGCGCGGTCTGCACGCCGGGCACCACCATCACCATGGACGGCGCCAAGGTCAAAGAGCACTGCACGCCGCCGGCCAACGCCCCGACGGTTCCCAACGGAACCTGGGTCAAGGCCGAGCTGGAAGTCCTGCCCAGCGGCGCGATCACCGAGAAGATCAACGGCGTGACCATCCACCGCTATGCGGACGTCACCCTGGATCCTGACGACACGGTCGCCGGCGGAGCCAAGCCCTACATCCTCGCCCGGGGCGCGCAGCCGGTGACCGAGGGCTACATCGCCCTGCAGAGCGAGGGCCACCCGATCGAGTTCAAGGACATCGAGATCCAGGAACTGACGGCCCGCTGAAGCCGTCCTGGGCTCCCTTAAGGACTACTTCTTGAGGGAGCCCAGATACTGGATCACGGCGGCGCGCTGTTCGGCGTCCGGCGCGCCCAGCAGCATCTTGGTGCCGGGAACGGTCTTGCCCGGCGCCTTGACGAAGGCGTCCAACTGCTCGGGGGTCCAGGTGATGTTCGAGGCCTTCAGCGCGTTGCTGTAGGCGTAGCCCGGGGCCGTGCCCGCCTTGCGGCCGACCACCCCGGCCAGGGGCGGCCCCATCTTGCCCGGAGCCGGCTGGAGCGAATGGCAGACCGAGCAGCGCTGCTCGAACACCTGCTGGCCCGAAGGCGGCGCGGCGGCGGCGCTGGTCGCCGTCGCGACGAAGGCGGCGGCGAGGATAAGCGGATACTTCATCGGAACGTGTTCCTCGGGAGGTTAGAGACCTATTAGCCGGCGATTGCGACCGGCGTCGGGCGCGCTGCCGGCGAAGTCGTCGAACGCCTTGTCCGTGACCCGGATGATGTGGTCGCGGATGAACGGCGCGCCCTCGCGGGCCCCCTGCTCGGGGTGCTTGAGGGCGCATTCCCATTCCAGCACCGCCCAGCCGGGAAAGTCGTACTGGGCCAGCTTGGAGAAGATCGCCTTGAAGTCCACCTGCCCGTCGCCCAGCGACCGGAAGCGGCCCGGCCGGTCGACCCAGCCCTGGTAACCGCCATAGACGCCGGATCGGGCCGAAGGACGAAATTCGGCGTCCTTGACGTGGAAGGCGCGGATCCGCTCGTGATAGCGGTCGATATAGCCCAGATAGTCCAGCTGCTGCAGCACGAAGTGGCTGGGATCGTAGAGGATGTTGGCCCGCGCATGGCCGCCCACCTCGTCCAGGAAACGCTCGAACGTGGCCCCGTCGTGCAGGTCCTCGCCCGGATGGATCTCGTAGCAGACGTCGACGCCTTCCTCCTCGAACGCGTCGAGGATCGGCTTCCAGCGGCGGCCCAGCTCGGCGAAGGCCTCCTCGATCAGGCCCGCCGGGCGCTGCGGCCAGGGGTAGAAGTATGGCCAGGCCAAGGCGCCGGAGAAGGTGGCGTGGGCGTTCAGGCCCAGGCGCCGGCTGGCCACGGCGGCGGCTTTCATCTGCCCCACCGCCCAGGCCTGGCGTTCCGCCGGCTTGCCGCGCAGCTCCGGCGGGGCGAAGCCGTCGAACAGCTCGTCATAGGCCGGATGCACGGCGACCAGTTGGCCTTGCAGATGGGTCGACAGCTCGGTGATCTGCAGACCGTGGCCCGCCAGCATCCCGGCGATGTCGTCGCAATAGGCCTGGCTTTCGGCGGCCAGGGCCAGGTCGAAGAACGAGTCCGCCCCGCCTGTCGGCATCTGCACGCCAACATAGCCGAGATCGGCGACCCAGGCGGCCATCGTCTCCAGCTTGTCGAACGGCGGCTTGTCGCCGATGAACTGGGCGAGGAAAATCGCCGGTCCCTTGAGCGTCTTCATCGCCCCTCTCCTTCCTGCATGACCCCGCCGGGCTCGGCCGGGCGGGCGGCCAGAGACACCCAGCCGGCCTCGGCCTGGCTGGCCGCCACGGCGCGCTCGACGAACGCCATGCCGCGCACGCCCTCGGCGATGTCCGGCACGAGCCGGCCGTCGCCCTGTCCGGCGATCGCGTCGGCGAAGTCGCGATAGATGTTGGCGAAGGCCTCGATGAAGCCTTCCGGGTGACCGGTCGGCAGCCGCGTGACCGCCCGGGCGCCCGCGCCCAGATAGGCCGAGCCGGCGTGCAGCACCTGGCTGGGTCCGTCCAGCCAGTCCAGCGTCAGTTCATTGGGCCGCTCGTGCGACCAGGTCAGGCCGCCCGTTTCGCCATAGACGCTGATCTTCAGGCCGTTGCGCGCGCCCGCCGAGATCTGCGAGGCGATCAGCACGCCGCGCGCGCCGCCCGCAAAGCGCAGCAGCACGTTGCAGTCGTCGTCCAGGCCCCGGCCCGGGACCACGGTGGCGACGTCGGCGCACAGGCGCTCGACGCGGTCGCCGGTGATGAACTCGGCGATGTTGAAGGCGTGGACGCCGATGTCGCCGATGCAGCCGCCGACGCCCGACTGGGCCGGGTCCGAGCGCCAGCTGGCCTGCTTGTTGTCCTCGCGCTCGAGGGGCCGCGACAGCCAGCCTTGCGAATATTCGACGACCACCTTGCGCACCGCGCCCAGGTCGCCGCGCGCCACGATCTCGCGCGCCTCGCGGACCATCGGATAGCCCGTATAGGTGTAGGTCAGGCCGTAGAGCTTGCCCGACGCCGCAACGATGTCGGCCAGCTCCCGGGCCTGGGCCAGGTTCAGGGTCGCCGGCTTGTCGCTGATCACATGCAGGCCGCCGCGCAGGGCGGCGGCGGCGACGTCGAAGTGCAGGTGGTTGGGCGTGACGACGGCGACAAGGTCCACGCCATCGTCACGCGCCCGCTCGGCGGCGATCATCGCATGATGGTCGGGATAGACCCGATCGCGCGCCACGCCCCAGCCGTCGGCGGCCGCCGCGTTCTTCGCCGGATCGCGGCTGAACACGCCGGCCACCAGCCGGATCCGGCCGTCCAGCTCGGCGGCCATGCGGTGTACCGGCCCGATGAACGACCCGGGACCGCCGCCGACCATGGCCAGCCGCAAGGGCGTCCGTCCGCTCATCAGGCCGTCACTTTCGCCAGGTAGTCGAAGCTGATCTTCGCCGATTCCAGCCGGCTATGGGCGAACGGCGGCTCCTGCTCGACATAGAAGCCCCGGACCCCGGCGGCGTAGGCGGCGGGCAGCAGCTTGGGCCAAGGGATCATGCCGCCGCCAACCTCGGTTGGATCCTGCCGCAGCTCGAAATTGGCCTTGGTCGTGGCCTTGATGTCCTTGACGTGCATCTGGGTGAAGCGGCCGGGGTGCGCCTTCAGCAGGGCGAACGGATCCTGGCCGGCCGCCGTCACCCAGCCGGCGTCCATCTCGAAGGTGACGAGGCTGGGATCCGTGCCCTTCAGCAGGATCTCCATGCCGTTGGTCTCGCCGAGCGGCGCGAACTCGAAATTGTGGTTGTGATAGCCCGTCGCGACGCCCGCCTTCTTCAGGACGGCGGCCTTCTCGTTCAGGAAGTCGGCGTTCCATTTCCAGTCGTCGGCCGTCATCTGGGCGCCGGCCTGGCGCAGATCGGCGCCGCCCAGGCGGTCCGGGATGTAGAGGATCGGCATGATCGCCGCCTTCACGCCGATCACGTGCAGGTCGTCGGCCAGCTTGGCCAGGTCGCCGCTGAAGCTGGGGCCGCTGGCGCCCTTGGGCGAGATGTGGGCGCTGCGGCAGACCAGGCCGGCCTTGTCGAAGGCGGCCCGCAGCTCGGCCGGGGTGCGGCCCAGATAGCCGGCCAGCTCCACCGACTTGAAGCCGATCCTGGCCACGGTGGCGAGCTGGGCGTCCAGGTCCTTCTGCAGGTCCGGACCCAGGGTGTAGAGCTGGATGCCGAGCGGCAGGTCGCGACGCTGGAAGAACGGCTTCTCCGCCGCGCCGGCCAGACCGCCATAGGCCGCGCCCAGGCTGGCCGCGCCGACCGCCAGCAGGCTGCGCCGCGAAAGATCGGCGGCCGAGGCTCGGGTTTCGCAAGCTGTTGAGCGCACGAGGCTTTCCTTTTTCTGGAGGAGCATGGCTAGGGCTGGGCCGGGCTGGCCGCGGCGACGGGCGCGTCGTCTTCGGCCTCGCCCTCGGCCACCGGGGCCCGGGTCGGCGGCTTGAAGAACAGGGCCAGCAGCAGCACGGCCGCCAGGGCCATGCCGGTGGGAACCAGGAACAGGCTGGTGTAGTCGACCACCGCGGCCCCGTCGGCGCCGGCATGGCTGAGGCGGCTGACCAGGGTCGGGAACAGGAAGCTGGCCACCACATTGCCGACGCCCAGGATCAGCAGGTTGAACAGGCCCTGGGCGCTGGAGCGGACGTCCTTGGGGAACACCGCGTCGACGAAGATGTACACGGTGGCGAAGAAGAAGGCGTAGCAGATCCCGTGCAGCAGTTGCACGGCCACGATCACCGGGACGCTGTCGGCGAAGAAGGCGAAGACCGCGAAGCGGGCGGCGTGGCCCAGCACGCCGACGATCATGGTGATCTTCCAGCCTAGCTTCGCCAGCACGCGGCCCAGCAGGAACATGGTCAGGATCTCGGCCACCTGGCCCAGGCTCAGCACCACCATGCTGAGATTGCCGGCGATCCCGACCCGGTTGGTCAGGAAGGCGTCGGCCATCACGAAGTAGCCGTTGTGGATCACAGAATCGATGAAGGTGACCAGGAACAGCACCAGCACGAATGGCGCCGCCAGCAGCTTCAGGGCCCGTCGCCAGGCTAGGTTGTCGATCCCCGGCGCGTCCTTGCGGGCCGGCGTGTGCGGCAGGGTCAGGGCATAGCCGGCGAAGGCGAACGATAGGATCGCCGCGACCAGGAAGATCCACCGCACCTGCTCGGCGCCGGCGTGGGCGCCCAGCAGAAAGACGAAGGGCCAGCTGACCAGCACCCAGCCCACCGTCCCGCCCATGCGCACCGCGCCGAAGTCCGCCGCCGGGTCGCGCAGGTTGGCGAAGGCGATCGAGTTGGTCACCGACAACGTCGGCACATAGACCAGGCTGAAGATCAGGTAGCAGGCGAAGAACGGCCAGAAGCTGGTCGACAGCGCCGTCCCGACCAGGGCCAAGCCGCCGATCAGGTGGCTGACCGCCAGGAAGCGCTCGGCCGCGAAATTGCGATCGGCGAACTGGTTGGAGAAGAAGATCCCGACCACGGCGGCCACGCCCCAGGCGCTGCCGACCAGCGACTGCTGCCAGGGCGCGAAGCCCAGCATTCCCATGTAGGGAAAGATCTTCGGCGCCCAGGCGCCCCAGATCGCCAGCTGGAGCACCATCATCAGGAAGAGCCGCAGGCGCGTCGTCATGGTTCTGGCCTCCCCGACCAGGATTGGCGGCGGGGTTTCGACCCGTTTGGGCCGCCCTCGCGCTCATGTAATCGAAATCATCGATAACAGGGGTCCGTCAAGGCGGCAACTGCCCAACGGCGCCCCGAAGCGGGAGAGCTGCGCCTTGCCAAGGGCCTGGCTTGCCGCCAGTGTCGAGCCGATGGCCACCATTCAAGATGTCGCTCTGGACGCTGGAGTCTCGACCGCGACGGTTTCGAGGGTGTTCAGCGCGCCCGAACTGGTGCTGGAAGCCACGCGCAAGAAGGTGATGGAGGCGGTCACCCGCCTCGGCTACGAGCCCAACTTCGCCGCCAAGAGTCTGCGGACCCTGCGGACCGAGAAAATCCTGGTCACCGTGCCGGACATCTCCAACCCGTTCTTCTCGCAGGTCATCCGGGGCGTGGAGGAGGCCGCGCTGGCGGCCGGCTATTCGGTGCTGCTGGGCGACACCCGCCACGAAGAGGCGCGCGAGGAGCAGTACGCGTCGATGTTCCGGCGCAAGGAAGCCGACGGCCTGATCTTCCTGGGCCACCGCCTGCCGGACGTCCTGGCCGAAATGGTCGCCGCCAAGGGCCCGCGGACGCCGATCGTCAACGGCTGCGAGTTTCGTCCCGGCCTGGCGGTCTCCAGCGCCCATATCGACAACGAGGGCGCCGCCGCGGAGGTCATGGAGCACCTCTACGGCCTGGGCCATACGCGGGTCGGCGTCGTCACAGGTCCGCTGGTCAGCCCGATCAGCAGCGACCGCCTGGCCGGGGTCCTGGCGGCGGCCCAGCGTCGGGGCCGGGCCAGCGCGCTGCGCATGGCCATCGGCGACTTCTCGATCGAATCGGGCGTGCGCCAGGCCGGCGAACTGCTCGACCAGCCCGGGCCGCCCACGGCCATCTTCTGCTTCAGCGACGAGATGGCCATGGGCGCGATCGAAGCCATCCGCCGGCGCGGCCTGAGTTGTCCCCGGGACGTGTCGCTGGTCGGCTTCGACGACATCCGCTTCGCGCAGTATCTCAGCCCGCAACTGACCACGGTCAGCCAGCCGATGGAGCAGATCGGCCACGAGGTGGTCCGGCTGCTGCTCGACATCCTGGCCGACCGCACCAGCAGCCTGCAGAACGTCACTCTGCCCCACCGCCTCGTCGTGCGGTCCAGCACGGCTCCGCCGGCCAGCCCTGGCTAGGGCATTTCGAGCGAAGTGGGCGCCGGTTCGCGTGAAGAAAATGCGTTAAAACAAAGATCTAGAACGCCGACCTGATTGCATCAGGTCAGCGTTCTAGGGCCTGGGCGGCAGTTCGCGAACCCAAATGTTGCGGAAGCTGATCGGCGCGCTGGGGTCGCCGTGGGCCTGCAGCTTGATCGGCGCGGCGGCGAAGGGCTGGGACGGCGGCTTGCCGATATAGACGGTCTCGCCCGCGAAGACGGCCCCGTCCTGCACCAGCACTCCGTTGTGCAGCACGGTCGCGCTGGCCGGCGTGACGAGCGCGCCGTCGGGTCCGAACACCGGCGCCCGCCAGACCACGTCATAGACCTGCCACTCGCCCGGCTTGCGCCCCGCGTTCACCAGCGGCGGATGCTGCTTGTAGAGGCTGGCGGCCTGGCCGTTCACATAGGTCGGGTTCTGGTAGGGGTCGAGGATCTGGAGCTCGTAACCGCGATCGCCGGGGCCGGTGGAGGCCAGGAAGACGCCGCTGTTGCCCCGCGCCTGGCCCGAGCCGGTGATGTCGGCCGGAATACGCCATTCCAGATGCAGCTGATAGTCGCGGAAGCTGCGTCGGGTCTCGATGTTGCCCCGCGTCTTGTCGACGGTCAGCACCCCGTCCGCCACGGCCCAGCCGGCCGGCGACTTGTCCTGGGTCGCGACCCATTCCTTCAGGTCGCCGCCGTCGAACAGCACGATGGCGTCCGACGGCGCGCCGCCGGGCTCCTTGGCCGGGGTGACCACCGCCGGCGTCGGCGTCCACAGTTCGGTGTCTTCCGGTTTGGCCTGGGCCAGGGCCGGCGAACCGGCGAAGAGCGCGCCAAGGCCCAGCATCGCGGCGGTGAGAATGAGAGGCTTCGGCTTCATGTCCGGTCGTCGCTCCATGGGAAAGGCGCCGCCACCATAGACGCCCGGACCAAGTCCGCCAGAGGCCCGGGCCGCCGGAGTTCACGACGCTGGCCCGACTGAATTTCCGGCGCTTCGATTCTCCCCTGGACAGGCTTGAAGCGTGAGCATTTCGACGCCACGAAGCTTCACCAATGGATCATCTTCCTCATAATCGGGCGCCAGGCGTGAAAACATGCCGCGCGAGCAGCCAATTGCGCCTCAATTTTCGCCGACAACGTTGTCATTGAAAACATTGGGCTTTTCCATCCGGTCCGCGACGCTATGGTGCGCGCCAAGGCGAGCGACAGTCTCGCCAGCTTGCAGCAGGACGGAATCATGCAGAACCTAGGGCCGGGCGCCAACGCGCCCCCGACGAAACACGCGCGTCTATTGGCTTGGGTCGACGAGGTCGCCGCCCTGACCAAGCCCAAGGCCGTCCACTGGTGCGACGGCTCCGACGCGGAATGGACCGCCCTGACCGACGAACTGGTCGCCCTGGGCACGCTGAAGCGCCTCAACCCGAACCTCCGCCCCAACTCGTTCCACGCCGCCTCGGACCCGCGCGACGTCGCCCGCGTCGAGAGCCGCACCTTCATCTGCTCGCAGGACCCCGCCGAGGCCGGCCCGACCAACAACTGGCGCGATCCCGTCGAGATGCGCCAGACCCTGAACGGCCTGTTCGACGGCTGCATGCGGGGCCGCACGATGTATGTCGTGCCGTTCTCGATGGGCCCGGTGGGGTCGCCGATCAGCGCCCTGGGCGTCGAGATCACCGACAGCGCCTATGTCGCCGTCTCGATGCGGGTGATGACCCGCATGGGCCAGGCGGCGCTGGACGCCCTGGGCGAGGACGGCTTCTTCGTGCCGGCCCTGCACACCCTGGGCGCGCCGCTGGCCGAGGGCCAAGCCGATGTCGCCTGGCCGTGCAACGACGACAAGTACATCGTGCACTTCCCCGAAAGCCGCGAGATCTGGTCCTACGGCTCGGGCTACGGCGGCAACGCCCTGCTGGGCAAGAAGTGCTACGCCCTGCGCATCGCCTCGGTGATGGCCCGCGACGAGGGCTGGCTGGCCGAGCACATGCTGATCCTCAAGCTGACCTCGCCGGCCGGCCAGGCGCGCTATGTGGCCGCCGCCTTCCCCAGCGCCTGCGGCAAGACCAACATGGCCATGCTGCAGCCCACCCTGCCCGGCTGGAAGGCCGAGACAATCGGCGACGACATCTGCTGGATGCGGTTCGGGGCCGACGGCCGGCTGTACGCGATCAATCCCGAGGCCGGCTTCTTCGGCGTCGCGCCGGGCACCGGGGTCAAGACCAACCGCAACGCCGTCGACACCCTGCACGCCAACTGCATCTACACCAATGTCGCCCTGACCGCTGACGGCGACGTCTGGTGGGAGGGCCTGACCGAGCACCCGCCCGAAGGCTTGACCGACTGGAAGGGCCAGGCCTGGACGCCGGAGCTGGGCGAGCCCGCCGCCCATCCGAACGCCCGCTTCGCCGTCCCCGCCGGCCAGTGCCCGGTCATCGCCGACGAGTGGGAGGACCCGGCCGGCGTGCCGATCTCGGCCATCCTGTTCGGCGGCCGCCGCGCCTCGGCCGTGCCGCTGGTCACCGAGGCCTTCGACTGGGAGCACGGCGTGTTCCTGGCCTCCAACGTCGCCTCGGAAGGCACGGCCGCGGCCGAGAACAGCATCGGCGCGCTGCGCCGCGATCCCTTCGCCATGCTGCCGTTCTGCGGCTACAACATGGGCGACTATTTCGACCACTGGCTGAAGGTCGGGGCCTCGGCCGATCCGGCCAAGCTGCCGCGCATCTACTTCGTCAACTGGTTCCGCAAGGACGAGCGCGGCAGGTTCGTCTGGCCGGGCTACGGCGAGAACAGTCGCGTGCTGAAGTGGATCGTCGACCGCCTGGAGGGTCAGGCCGGCGCGGTCGACAGCCCGATCGGCCGCCTGCCCGCCCGCGACGGCCTGGACCTGACGGGCCTGGACCTGACCGACGCCCAGCTGGACCTGCTGCTGACCGTCGATCCGCAGATCTGGCGCGCCGAGGCCGCTCTGATCCCCGAGGCCTACGCCCAGTTCGGCGATCGCCTGCCGCCCGCCCTGTGGGCCCAGCTGGACGCCCTGGGCGAACGGCTGGCCCGCGTGGACCATCCCGCCAGGGTGCTCGAGCAGGCCTGACCACCCGTCCCCTTCAAGACACAAGCGCTCCGGCGCATGGAGACCGAATGCACGTCGCCATGGATAAGCCCGCCCGCAAGTTCGTGGTCGGAAACTGGAAGATGCACGGCAACCTGGCCGCCCTGCCCGTCCTGAGCGCGATCGACGCGGCGGCGCGCGATACGCCCGCCGTCGATGTCGGGGTGGCCGTCCCCGCGACCCTGATCACCGCCGCCTGGCAGGCGGCCGGCGCGATCCACGTCGGGGCCCAGGACATCCATGCGGCCGACAAGGGCGCCCACACCGGCTGCCTGTCGGCGCCGATGGTCAAGGACGCCGGCGCGGCCTTCACCATCGTCGGCCACAGCGAGTGCCGGGCCGGCCGCCGCGAGACCGACGCCGAGGTGCGCGGCAAGGCGCAGGCCGCGCGCCGGCATGGCCTGTCGGTGATCCTCTGCGTGGGCGAAGCGCTGGACGTCCGCGAGGCCGGCCAGGCCGAGGCGGTGGTCCGCGCCCAGTTGGAGAACTGCCTGCCGGCCGACGCCGACGGCGACTGGCTGTCGGTGGCCTACGAGCCGATCTGGGCGATCGGCACGGGCCGCTCGGCCACGGGGGACGACATCGCCGCCATGCACGCGGTGCTGCGCCAGGCCTGCCGCGCGGCCCTGGGCCCGGCCGGCGACCGCGTCCGGCTGCTATACGGCGGCTCGGTGACCCCGGCCAATGCGGCGCAGATCCTGACCACTCCGAACGTCGACGGCGTGCTGGTGGGCGGCGCCAGCCTGACGGCCGAGACCTTCCTGCCGATCATCGCCCACGCCTGAGGCGCGGCCTCACCTCACTTGAGGGCCTGCTTGAGATAGGCGCGGATGCTCTGGGCCAGGCGCGGCGTCAACGGCCCCAGCACGCCCTTGCGCTCTTCGGGCAGGTGGGCGGCGGGATCGCCGTCGGCCTCGAACCAGTAGTGATCGAAG
The DNA here is from genome assembly GCF_900114015.1 of Caulobacter sp. UNC279MFTsu5.1. Taxonomy (GTDB): domain Bacteria; phylum Pseudomonadota; class Alphaproteobacteria; order Caulobacterales; family Caulobacteraceae; genus Caulobacter. Next base: position 53,338 of record NZ_FORN01000008.1, read on the forward strand.
ATCGCCCGCCAGGCGTCGCGCCGCGACTTGGGCAGGTGGCGCACCGCCAGCAGGCCATGGACCAGCACCTCGAACGCCGAGCCCGCCTCGGGCGGCAGGTCGCGCCACCAGTAGTTGACCAGCACATTGAGGCTGTCGAGCGACTGGACGTGGTGCCACCAGGCGGTGGGGATGTAGAGGGCGTCACCGGGCTCCAGCTCGGCCGCGAGGCCCCGCCGAGCCGCCTCGGCGAAGCGCGGATAGCGGTCTAGATCGGGGTCGTCGAGCCGGACCATGCTGATCGGCTGGCCGGCCAGGGTGAAGTCCAGCGGCCCGACATAGAGGTTGGCCGTCTGCTCGGGTGGAAACAGGGTAAAGCGCCGGCGCCCAGCCACCACCACGGCGATGTTGTCGGCCATGTCGTAATGGGTCTGCGCCGTGGCCGCGTTGCCAAACCAGATGCGCGGCTCGACCGGCACGGCCAGCAGATCGTGACGGTTGGCCTCGGCGAAGCCGGGCAGCACCCCGGACGTCAGGGTCGAACCGACATAGACCGACGGCGGCCGCGCCTCCTGGCCCAGGGCCAGCAGGTCGTCGAGGATGGCCGAGATCCCGCCCGGTCGCCGCTCGAAATTCAACGCCCGCTCGGCGTCGCCGTAGAAGAAGCGGCCGTCGATCTCCGGCGGTCCGACGAAGGCCTCGACCGTCGCGCCCGCGTCGAAGCCCTTCAAATAGGCCGCCACGGCCTCGGGGCCCTCCAGGCCGGCCCGGACCGCCGGCCAGTCCGCCGCGAAGCCGCGCAGCACCACGGGCCGGTAGGCGGGGACGATCTCGCCCCGCAGCGCCTCCCGCGTGACGTTCGAACGCTCTTCCAGGGGCGGAAAGGACAGGCTCATGCGGCGCCTAGGAGCAACAGTTGGCGGATCGACCGCTCATGGGCGCCCAAGATAGCGCGAAGCGAAGTCGAGACGGTAGGCCGGTTCGTCGCCCGGCGGATCAAGCCCGCGCCGGCGCCGACCGCAAGGCGGCCGCCACCGCCTCACGCAACGGCTTGGGCCGGTAGGCGTCGTCATAGAGCGTCACGCGCATGGCTAGGCCGTCCTTGCGCGGCGTGAAGCCCTGCAGCCAGGAATATTTGTCGACCATGCCCCAGGCCAGAACCTCCTTGGTCTGACGGTAGTCCAGCATCAGGTCGAGATAGGCCTTGGCCACGGCGGCCGTGTCCGCGTCGCGGACGGCGATGTCGGCCGGCAGGTTCTGGTCATTGACGTCGAACTCGGTGATCAGCAGGTCGTAACCCATGCCGGTCGCCTCATCGATGAAGGCGCGCCAGGCCTTTTCCTGGGGCCGGCCCAGGCTGCCGGGCGCGGCCGGATCTTCCGTGCCCAGATGGCTCTGCACGCCCAGGGCGTCGACCGGCGTCCCGCGCTTGCGGAAGCCTTCCAGCAGCTTCAGCACACCGGCCCGGTGCGCCTCGTTGCCGGCCTCCCAGCCCATGTAGTCGTTATAGACCAGCCGGGCCTTGGGCGCGGCGGCGCGGGCGGCGTGGAAGGCGACGTCCAGGGTCTGTTCCTGGCCCATGGCGTCGGAAAAGACGGTGCGGCGGATCGAGCCGTCCTTAGGGTCGATGGTCTCGTTGACCACGTCCCAGGAGGCGATCTGCGGATAGTGCGCCACGACCTTGTCGATGTGATCGACCAGCAAGGCCTGGGCGTTCTTGGCGGCGGCGGGACCCTGGCCGAAGTCGTAGGCGTTGAGCCAGGCCGGGAACCATTTCGGGTGATGCCACAGCAGGGTGTGGCCGCGCAGAGCGATGTCGTGGGCCTTGGCGAAGGCGGCGATCCGGTCGGCCCGCCCGAAAGCGAAGGTCTTGGCGTCGGGACGCAGGACGTACCATTTCAGCTCGTTCTCGGGGACCAGCACGCCGCACTCGTCGATCAGCACCTGGCGATAGCGGGGATCGTTGAACGTGCCCATCCCGACCGCGCTACCGAACCGCAGGCCCTTGGCGCGGGCCAGGGCGGCGAGAGACGGGCTAAAGGACCGATCGGCGGCCAGGCCCAGGCCCGGAACCGCGCTGACGGCCGCCACGGCGGCGCCGCTCCCGATGAAGCCGCGCCTGGAAAACGATGAACGGCGAGACGTCACGGCGAAGCCCTCTCAAGAACGCCGCGCAACGTCAGGAACGTTGCGCGGCGAGTTTTGGGATAGAAGCCCTCGCCCGCGGACGGTCGAAGGACATGCGCCCTGGACGACCCGACCGGACGAGGTCCGGCCGGGTCGCCTCGGGATCTAGAAGCTGGCGCGGACCACGAAGGTGTAGCGCCGGTCGTTCATGAACCACGACCGCCCGGCCTTGAGCAGCTGGTCGTTCAGGACCTGGGTGGTCTTGGTGACCTCGTTGGTCAGGTTCACGCCCTGCACGCCGATCTTCACCTTCGGGTTGAGGGTGTAGAACAGCGAACCGTCCAGCTGGCCGGTGGCCTCGTTCATGATCGGCGCGAAGGGCACGATCACGTCGCGGACCGTCAGCAGGAAGTCCGAACGCCAGTTGTAGGCCAGGCGAGCCGAGATCGGACCCTTCTCGTAGATGGCCGCGAGGTTGGCGTTGTGCTTGGACAGGCCCTGCAGCGGCAGCAGCGCGGTGTTGACCGTCGAGACGCGGCCGGCGGCCACGTCGGGATCGGTCGCCGACAGCGTGCTTTGCGGCACGCCCTTGCTGTCGATGTAGCTGTAGTTGGCGTTGATGCCGAACCCGTCCAGCGGCTTGGGCAGGAAGTCGTAGAACTGCTGGTAGGCGACTTCGAAGCCCTTGACGTGGGCCTTCTGCTCGGCGTTGCCGGGCGTGGTGACCAGGACATCGAAGGTGGCGCCGTTGTTGGTGAACGGCACGCGGGCGGTCGTGTTGGTGGCGACGTCGGTCAGTTCCTTCCAGAACGCCGCGAAGGTCAGCGAGCCGACTGGCGCGAAGTACCATTCCACCGAGGCGTCGATGTTCTTGGCCTGGGTGGGCTTGAGGAAGGGATTGCCGACCGTGACGTTGCCCGTGGGCATGCCGTTGCTGATCCCGTCGGCGTTCGTATTGAGCGCCAGGTTGTAGTAGTTGCGGGTCAGGCCGATCTCGGGCGGGGTCAGGGTCTTGGACAGGCCGAAGCGCAGCTGGACCCCGTGCTGCATGGCCACCTTCAGGTTGAAGCTGGGCAGCCAGTATTCGAACTTGGCGTGAGCCGTGTCCGGCACCACCGCGCCGTTGGCCCACAGGCGGGCCTGGGCCCGGATCGCCGGCGTGAGCTGGCAGAACGGGGTCGGCGTCTGGCCCGCCGGGACGGAGGCGCATTCCGCGTCGGTGCTGAAGTTGGTCAACGGGAAGGTTCTGAATCCCGAAGCCTCGCGCGTGGTCTCGGTGTAGCGCAGGCCGATGTTGCCGGTGATCCGGACATCGTTTCCTGCGTCATGCTTGAAGCGCAGCATGCCGTAGGCCGACTTGGTCGTCTCGTTGACGGGGTTGATTTCCTGCGGAAGGAACGGCGTGCCGGCGATCACATTGCATCGCTGAGCCAGGGGAACCCAGTTCTGCGCGCAACCATTGGCGCCGTTGCGGGCCCGCCATTCGTCGCCGACGCTGAGGGCGAAGGCCGACATCGCCGCGTAGTCCTTAGCGGCGTTGCCGTTGTAGAACGGGCGGGCGTCCAGGCCGGTCGGAACCGGAACCTGGCCGCGCATGAAGTCGGTGAACGGATAGAGTTCGGTGTGGGCCGAGCTGGTCGAACCGCCGGGCGTGGCCGGATTGCCGTTGATCGGATCGTCGAACCAGACCGGGCCGCCGGCGCCCCAGATTTCGCTCAGCACGCCCCAGTTATAGGTCGAGAAGCGCGTGGTCTGGTCGCGCTCGGCCCAGCGCACCCCGACCCGCGCGGAGTCCAGCCAGCTGTTCTCGGCGAAGCGGTAATCGACGTCGATCTTGGCGGCGTCTTCCTTGCCTTCGCTCTGCTCGATGTGGTCCATCGCCGAACGCCAGAAGCTGTTGTACGGGTCCTGGAAGCTGTTGTGCGCGCCGGTGAAGTAGGTCGAGCAGCTGCCGCTGGGCGGCGAGCAGGCCGGGATCGACGCGCCGCTGGCCGGCGGAATGAACGTGAACACCGGCATGTCCGAGCCGTTGAGCTTCAGGTCCAGGTTCTGGAAGCTCGAGCCCCAGATGCCGACGTCCAGGTTGTCGACCGTCGAGTCGACGTGCTGATAGTCGAAGGCCACGCCCAGGCGATCGTTCGGCGTCCACTTGAAATTGAAGCCGTAGTCCGAGGTGACGTAGGTCTGCTCGACGCTGCGGCTGATGTTGTTGCTCTGCAGGCCGAAGGTCGGCGTGCGCGGGTCCGGACCGTTCTGGTCGTCGCGCCAGCCGGTGGTGCCGGTGATGATCCCGTTGGTGAAGATGCCGTCGCTGTCGACGCCGAAGGTCGTGCCGTCGATCGGGCGGGAGTCGCCGTTCGAGGTCACGTTGTCGGTGGCGATCTCCATCGCGTGCTCGGTCCAGGACTGCGTCGATTCCGAGCGCAGGTACTGGAAGGTCGCCAGCATGGTGTCGTCGTTGCTGCGCCATTGGCCGGCCGCCGCATAGCCCGTGCGCTCACGCTCGGTCTCGGTGCTGCGGAAGGCCGCGCCGCGCGGGAACCACACGCCCTTGCCGCCCTGGGGGCAATCCACGGCTTGCGGATTGGCGGTCTGGGCGCTGGTGAAGCCGGTGCGGCAGCCGAAGTTCGACACTTGGGTGCCGTCGGCGCGGGTGAACAGCTTGGAGTCGACGGCGCTCAGCAGCAGGCCGAACGTGCCGGCCTCGGTGTCCCACTGGTCGCTGTAGAGGGCCGTGTAGGTCGGCGCCCAACGCTTGACGAAGTCGCCGTAGCTGGCCTCCGCCGACACCGACAGCAGCCGCTTGGTGCTGTCGAACGGCAGGCGGGTGCGCAGGTTCACCGTGCCCGAAATGCCGCCCTCGATCATGTCGGCCGAGGGGCTCTTGAACACGTCGACGCCGCCCATCAGCTCGGACGGCACGTCCGCGAAGCTCAGGGCGCGGCCGTTGTTGGCCGAGAAGGTGTCGCGGCCGTTCAGTTCGGAACGCACGAAGTTCAGGCCGCGCACGACGACGCCGCTGCCTTCGGTCGAGAAGTGGTCGGGGTCGACGCCGGCGGCGAACCGGTTGATGGCCACGCCCGGGATGCGCTGCAGCGCCTCGGTCACCGAGCGGTCCGGCAGGGCGCCGATGTCCTCGGCGGTGATCGAGTCGCCGATGATCTCGGAGCTTTGCTTCAGCTGCTGCGAGCTCTTCAAGCTTTGACGGATGCTGGTGACGACCACCTCGTCGACCGTCGACACCTCGTCGGCCGGCTTGGTCTGGGCCCAGGCCGGCGCGGCGACCAGCATGGCGCCCAACGCCAGGGCCGAAGCTCCATACCTGAGTTTTGAAGTTGAAGTTGCGCCTGCGCGCACGGGCGCACGTTCGACGTGATCCATTTTATCTGCCTCCCCAGTTATTCTTCATGGCAGCTCGTTACCGCTACCATTGGCCTATTGCTTCGACCATTGTGGTCAGATGATATGGCAAAGCCCGCAGGCGTCAAGGAACGCTACCTTGGCCCACGAAGAAGAAAGCTGGCCCTACCCAGCCTTCTGTTTTGTCATAACAATTGGAAGCGCCCCCAAGGCGCCGCTCAATGGAGGGCAAAGTACAGACAGCGCTGTCCCACGCAAGAGGGGAAGTGCGTTGTCCGACCAATCCTGCTTGGACATCCTGGTCCCGGCGGGCCACACAGGATGACCGCCCGTAGAAGGCGGGGTACGGTCACAGCGGGGGGAACGCATGACGGATCAGGCCGTCCGGAACATTCTAATCGTCGGCGGCGGCACGGCCGGCTGGATGACGGCCGCGGCCCTGTCGGCCAAGCTGGCCGGCCTGCCGATCGCCATCCGCCTGGTCGAATCGGCCGAGATCGGCACGGTTGGCGTCGGCGAGGCGACCGTGCCGCACATTCGCCATTTCAACGCCGCCCTGGGCCTGGACGAGGCCGATTTCATGCGCAGGACCCAGGCGACCTACAAGCTGGGCATCGAGTTCCGCGACTGGGGCAAGCCGGGCGACAGCTACATCCACCCGTTCGGCGCTTATGGCGCGGCGATCGCCGGCGTCGGCTTTCACCATCACTGGCTGCGGGCCCGCCAGGGCGGCGACGCCACGCCGCTGGAGGCCTATTCCCTGCCGATCATGGCCGCGCGCCAGGGGCGATTCGCCCCGCCCTCGCCCGACCTGAGCTCGGTGGCCTCGACCTACAACTACGCCTACCAGTTCGACGCCGGGCTCTACGCGGCCTATCTGCGCGCCTATGCCGAAGCGCGCGGCGTGGTCCGCACCGAGGGCAAGGTCGCCGACGTCGCCCTGCGCGGCGGGGACGGCTTCATCGAGGCGGTCACGATGGAGAGCGGCGAGCGAATCGAAGCCGACCTGTTCATCGACTGCTCGGGCTTCCGCGGCCTGCTGATCGAACAGGCCCTGAAGGCCGGCTACGAGGACTGGACCCGCTGGCTGCCCTGCGACCGGGCCGCCGCCGTGCCCTGCGAGACGGTTGAGATCTCCACCCCCTATACGCGCTGCACGGCCGACACCGCCGGCTGGCGCTGGCGCATCCCGCTGCAGCACCGGGTGGGCAACGGCTATGTCTATTCCAGCGCCCACATCAGCGACGACGACGCCGCCGCCGCCCTGCTGGCGGGCCTGGAGGGCAAGGCCCAGGCGGATCCGCGCTTCCTGCGGTTCACGGCCGGCCACCGCCGGAAGCAGTGGAGCCGGAACTGCGTGGCCGTGGGCCTGGCCAGCGGCTTCCTGGAGCCGCTGGAAAGCACCAGCATCCACCTGATCCAGGTGGCCGTCACCACCCTGCTGGAACTGTTTCCCGACCGGGGCTGCGACCCGGCCGACCAGGACGAATACAACCGCGTCATGAACCTGGAGTTCGAACGCATCCGCGACTTCCTGGTGCTGCACTATCACGCCAACCAGCGGACCGGCTCGCCGTTCTGGGACGACCGCCGCAACCTGCCCATCCCCGACAGCCTGGCCTACAAGATGGACCTGTTCCGCGATCGCGGGGTGGTCGTGAAGTACAAGGACGGCTTCTTCCTCGAGCCCAGCTGGCTGGCGGTCTATCTGGGCCAAAACGTCGTGCCGCGGGCCTATGACCCGGTCAGCGACAGCGTGCCCGACGCCGTCCTAGCGCAAAGGCTGAAGGCCATTCGCGACTCCGTCGCCGACACGGCGGGCGCGATGCCGGCCCACGACGACTGGGTCGCCCGCTTCTGCGCCGCCGCGCCCGTCAACGCCGCCCAGGCGGTGAGGGCATGAGCCGTTCGCCCCTGAACAGCGTCGCGGTCCTGGGCGGCGGCGTCGCCGGCTGGATGACCGCCGCCGCCCTGGCGCGGGTCCTGCCCGGCGCCTGCGCGATCCGGGTGGTCGACACCGCCGACGGCGCGCCGCGCGGAGCCCTGTCCACCCTGCCCGCCCTGCGCGGCTTCCATGGCCTGCTCGGCTTGAATGAGCCCGCCCTGATGCGGGCCGCGCGCGGGACCTTCAAGCTCGGCGCGCGATACAGCGGCTGGACGGACGAGGACCACGTCGAGGGCTTCAGCGACGCCGGCGCCAATCTCGACGGCGTGGCCTTCCATCATCACTGGCTGCGAGTCCGCGAGCGCGGCGAGGCCGGCCGCTACGAGGACTACAGCCTGGCCGCCGTGGCCGCGCGGCTGGGCCGGTTCGCGCCGCCCAGCGAGGACCCCCGATCGGTGCTGTCGACCCTGTCCTACGGCCAGCACCTGGACGCGGCCGGCTATGTCGCGGCCCTGCGCGCGACGGCGGGCCGAGTCGAGGCGCGGAGCGGCGAGATCGCGCAGGTCGCCCTGGCGCCGGACGGCCGAATCGCGGCCGTGATCCTGGCCGACGGCGAGCGGATCGCCGCCGACCTGTTCGTCGACACCACCCCGGACGGCCGCCTGATCGGCGCGACGCCGGACGCGGGCTGGATCGACGAGTCGACCGCCCTGCCCTGCGACCGCCTGGCCCTGCGCGAGGTCGCGCCCCGCGCCAATCCCCCGCCGCTGACCGAGTTCGAAGCGATCGCCGAGGGCTGGCTGCGGCGCGTCCCCCTGCGCGGCGGCGACGCGGTGGCCCTGGCCTATGCTGGCAACCTGACGTCCGACGAGGCGGCGCGCGAGATCCTGGGCGGCGAGGCGGCGATCGTCCGGCTGCGCAACGGCCGCCGCGAGAGGGTCTGGACCGGCAACTGCGTGGCCATCGGACCGGCGGCGAGCCAGCTGGAGCCGCTGAACGGCGACGATGCGCAAAGCGTCCAGAGCGGCGTCGGCCGGCTGATCGCCCTGCTGCCCACCGCCGACGGCTCGCCCCTGGCGGCGATGGAATACAATCGCCTGATGGCCGAGGAACATGACCGGGCCCGCGACATGGCCGTCTTCCGCTACGTCGCCGCCGCGCGGAGCGACCCGCTCTGGGCCCGGTCCCGGCAAGCCGCGCCCTCGCCGGCCCTGGCCTACAAGCAGGCCCAGTTCGAAAGCCGAGGCCGTGTGGTGCTGTACGACGAGGAGACCTTCGTGGAGGGTGCCTGGGTCGCGGCGTTCCTTGGCCACGGGATCCTGCCCCGCCGCCACGACCGCCTGGCCGACCGCCTGCCCGCCGACCAGGCCGACGCGGCCCTGGCCCGGCTGCGCGGCCTGATCCGCCAGGCCGCCCAGGCCATGCCGCTTCACGCCGACGCCCTGAAGGACCGTCCATGAGCCCCTCCCCCATCCGCAAGGTTCTGGTCCTAGGCGGCGGCACGGCCGGCTGGATGACGGCGGCGGCCCTGTCCAAGGTGCTGGGCGACCAGGTCGAGGTGACTCTGATCGAGTCCGAGCAGATCGGCACGGTCGGCGTCGGCGAGGCCACGATTCCGCCGATCCTGACCTTCAACGCCATGCTGGGGATCGACGAGCGCGACTTCATGCGGGCCACCCGCGCGACCTTCAAGCTGGGCATCGAGTTCCGCGACTGGACCCGCCTGGGCGACCGCTACATCCACCCGTTCGGAAGCTTCGGCCTGGATATCGAGGCCATCAAGTTCCACCAGGTCTGGCGCAAGGTGCGCGACCAGGTCGGGCCGCTCGAGGACTTCAACCTGGCGGCCGTCGCCGCGCGCCAGAACCGCTTCACCCTGCCCGATCCGGATCCGGCCAAGGTGCTGTCGAGCCTGAAATACGCCTTTCACTTCGACGCCGGCCTCTATGCCCGCTTCCTGCGCGGCTTCGCCGAGGCGCGGGGCGCCAGGCGGATCGAGGGCAAGGTCGCCGATGTCGGCCTGCGCGGCGAGGACGGCTTCATCCAGTCGGTCACCCTGGAGGACGGGCGGACCTTCGAGGCCGACCTGTTCATCGACTGCACCGGCTTTCGCGCCCTGTTGATCGGCCAGGCCCTGGGCGGACGCCATGTCGACTGGAGCCATTGGCTGCCCAACGACCGGGCCGTGGCCCTGCCCTGCGCCACCGGCGGCGACGGCCTGACGCCCTACACCCGCGCCACCGCCGACAAGGCCGGCTGGCGCTGGCGCATCCCGCTGCAGCACCGCACCGGCAACGGCTACGTCTATTCCAGCGCCCATATCGGCGACGACGAGGCCCTGGCCGGGCTGCTGGCCGGCCTGGACGGTCCGACGGACGCCGAACCGAACTTTCTGCGCTTCCAGGCCGGCCGCCGCGACCGGGCCTGGATCAAGAACTGCGTCGCCATCGGCCTGTCGTCCGGCTTCCTGGAGCCGTTGGAGAGCACCAGCATCCATCTGATCCAGGCCGGAATCACCAAGCTCCTGGCCCTGTTCCCGGACAAGGGCTTCGATCCGCTGGAGATCGACGAGTACAACCGCCTGACCGCCCTGCAGGTCGAGCTGGTCCGCGACTTCATCATCCTGCACTTCAAGGCCACGGAGCGGTCGGATACGCCGTACTGGGACTATGTCCGCACCATGGAGATCCCCGAGAGCCTGCAGCGCAAGATCGACCTGTTCGCCGGGCGCGGGCGCATCTTCCAGTCCGACTACGACCTGTTCGCCGAGCCCAGCTGGATCGCGGTGCTGATGGGCCAGGGGATCGTGCCGCGCCAGTACGACGCCCTGGTCGACAGCCTGCCGCAGGCCGCACTGGTCCAGCGCCTGCAACGGATGTCGGCCCTGATCGGCCAGACCGCCCAGGCCATGCCCGACCACGCCGCCTTTATCGCCCGCTATTGCGCCGCCGACGCGGCCGCCGCCGGAGTCCCCGCGTGACCGACCAACGCCTGCGCAAGATCGTCATCGTCGGCGGCGGCACGGCCGGCTGGATGACGGCCGCGGCGCTGGGCCGCTTCCTCAAGGACGGCCACACCCAGGTGACGCTGGTGGAGTCCGAGGAGATCGGCACGGTCGGGGTCGGCGAATCCACGATCCCGCAGATCAAGATCTTCAACCGTATGCTGGGGCTGGACGAGTTCGACTTCGTCCGCCGCACCAAGGCGACCTTCAAGCTGGGCATCGACTTCGTCGACTGGAAGACGATCGGCCACCAGTACCACCACCCGTTCGGCCCCTACGGAGTCGACATGGAGGGAGTCTCGTTCCACGCCTACTGGCTGCGGCTGAAGGCCATGGGCGAGGCCGCCGATCTGGGCGAATATTCGTTGCAGGCCGTGGCCTCGGCCCAGGGCAAGTTCATGCGCCCCAACCAGCAGCGCAACTCGCCGCTGGCGAGGATCGACCACGCCTACCATATCGACGCCGGCCTCTACGCCCGGTTCCTGCGCGGCTATGCCGAAGAGCGCGGGGTGCGCCGCCAGGAAGGCCGGATCGTCGACGTCCACCAGCGGACCGAAGACGGCTTCATCGAGGCCGTGACCCTGCAGAACGGCCAGCGGGTCGAGGGCGACCTGTTCATCGACTGCTCGGGCTTCCGCGGCCTGCTGATCGAGCAGACCCTGAAGACCGGCTTCGAGGACTGGTCGCAGTGGTTGCTGAACGACCGCGCCGTGGCCGTGCCCTGCGCCCTGGGCGGCTCGACCCAGCCCGTGACCCGCGCCACCGCGCGCCCCGCTGGCTGGCAATGGCGCATCCCGCTGCAGCACCGCCTGGGCAACGGCTACGCCTATTCCAGTCAGCACATCAGCGAGGACGAGGCGACCGCCTATCTGCTGGCCCATCTGGACGGCGAGCCGCTGATCGACCCGTTCACCTTGCGGTTCAAGGCGGGACGGCGCAAGAAGAGCTGGAACAAGAACGTCGTGGCCATCGGCCTGTCGGCCGGCTTCATGGAGCCGCTGGAGAGCCAGAGCATCCACCTGATCCAGGTGGGCATCTCGCGCCTGCTGGCCATGTTCCCCGACAAGCGGTTCGAGACCCCCGACATCGACCGCTACAATCGGGTGATGAAGTTCGAGTACGAGACGATCCGCGACTTCCTGATCCTGCACTTCCACGCCACCCGACGGAACGACACGCCGTACTGGGACTATCTGCGGGAAATGCCGATCCCCGACTACCTGGCCGACAAGATGGCCGTGTTCCAGAGCTACGGCCGGGTGTTCCGCGAGAACGAGGAGCTGTTCACCGACACCAGCTGGTTCGCGGTGATGGTCGGCCAGGGCCTTGAGCCCCGAGGCCATGATCCGATGGCGGACGTGATGGCGGACGACGAGCTGCGCGCCCGGATGGCCGACATCCACGCCGTCATCGCCAGGTCGGCCCAGGTCATGCCCGACCACATGCGGTTCATCGCCGACAACTGCGCGGCGGCCTGAGGCGGATCGGCGTTCGAGGGCCGTGCGTGGTCCTCGTCCTGAGCTTGTCGAAGGACGAGGTTTTCGCCCCCTAGATCCCCGGTGCGTAGGGGAAGCTGAGCTTCTCGTAATAGTCCAGAGAATGGGCCGGGGGCGCCTCGCCGGCCGGCAGCGGCAGGCCCGAAAAGGCCTGGAAATAGGCGATCGAGGCGTCGCGCCACCACTGGGCCTCCCGGCGCTGGATCGTCAGGAAGTCGGCGACCTGGGCGTGGCGCTCGGGATCCACATAGGGCGCCAAATCGGCCCAGGTGCGCTCCATGCCGTCCACATAGGACACGCCGCGCGAATAGTGGGTGACCAGCCCGTCCCACAGGGTCTGGCCCGACTTCAGGCGATAGGTCCACGGCAGGTGGTGGAACCACAGCAGGTCCTTTTCGTCGATCGTCTTCAGGTCCGAGAAGCGCCGGGCCACCGGCGGGGCGTACTGGGCCGCGGCGTTGCTGCCGGCGGCGGTGCGGTCGAAGCCGATCCCGTCCTTGCCGGCCTTGGCGTAGTAGACGCTGGTCCAGTCGGCGCGCTCGCCGCCGCTCACCCACGGGCCGGGACCGTAGTGGTGGCTGCGGCCCATCTGGTGGTGCAGGCCCAGTGGCGTCATGTAGTCGACCGCCGCCTCGCGCGAGCCCATCATCATCGCCACGGCCGGCGCGACGAAGCGCGGGTCGGTGGAGAAGGTCATCTTCGCCCAGTCGGCGGCGATGTCCCGGGTCGAGGCCTCGGGATCCCAGGCCAGACGGCCAAAGACGTACCAGTTGGCCTGGTCGAACTGCGAGCCCGACCAGTTTCGGTCGCGGCCGATGTTGGAAACCCCGGCCATCAGGGTCAGGGGCCGATTATCGAGCGCGCCGTCCACCACCTTGGCCACGGTCGAACCCTGCCCCTTGGCGTAGGTGTCGGACTTCAGGGTCTCTTCGTAGAGCGGGCCCAGATAGACCAGGTGGGTGGCGAAGCCGAGATATTCCTTGGTGATCTGGAACTCCATGCCGAGGTTGGTCTTGGGCATGGCCCCGAACAGCGGGTGGAACGGCTCGCGCGGCTGGAAGTCGATCGCCCCGTTCTTGACCTGGACGACGACGTTGTCGCGGAACTGGCCGTCGAACGGCTTGAACTCGCCGTAGCCCTGCTTGGCGCGGTCGTCCGGCTGCTCGTGCGAATAGACGAAGGCCCGCCACATCACGATCCCGCCGTGCGGCCCCACGGCGTCGGCCAGCATGTTGGCCCCGTCGACATGGGTGCGGCCATAGTCCTGCGGTCCCGGCTGGCCTTCCGAATTGGCCTTGACCAGGAAGCCGCCAAAGTCGGGAATAGCCTGGTAGATCTCGTCGGCCTTGGCCTTCCAGAAGGCGCGGACGGCCGGGTCCAGCGGGTCGGCGGTCTTCAGTCCGCCGATCTCGATCGGGGCCGAGAAGCGCGCCGACAGATAGACCTTGATCCCATACGGCCGGAACACCTCGGCCAGGGCCGCGGCCTTGGCGATATAGGGGGCGGTCAGGCTGTCGGCCTTGGCGTTGACGTTGTTCAGCACCGCGCCGTTGATGCCGATCGAGGCGTTGGCGCGGGCGTAGTCGACATAGCGCGGATCCTTGTAGTCGGGCAGCTTCCACCAGTCCCACAGCGAGGCCCCGGCATAGCCGCGCTCGACACTGCCATTGAGATTGTCCCAGTGGTTCAGCAGGCGGTGATTGACCTTGGGGGCCGACAGGATGTCGAGCTTGTCGACGCCCTGCCCCGTCTGGACCAGACGCAGATAGGCGAAGACGCCGTACAGCACGCCGATGTCGCGGTTGGCGGCGATGACCGTGGTCTTACCCACGGTTCGGATCAGGTAACCCTCCTCGCCAGCGCCCTGCAGCGGCAGGTTCAGGGCGGCGACGGCGGGCGAGCCGGCGGGCGTGCCCAGCAGGATCGAGGGAGCGTCCGGCGCCGGCGCGCCGCCGACCAGGCCGTCCAGCCCGCGCTGCAGTTCGGCGCGCGCGACCTTCAGGGTCGGCGTATCGGCGCAGGGCGCGATCGCGCGAGGCTGCGGCCGCTGGGCCGCCGGCAGCGGCCGATAGCGCAGCCACAGGTCATAGCCGTCCTCGGCCTGGGCCACGGAGCCCCAGAAGGTCGCCGAGATCAGGCCGGCCGCCAGGCAAAGCCCACGCACGAAGGACACAGGACGCATGTTTTCTCCCTGGCGACACTCTGCCACGCGATGCGAGGGGCGCGACGGTCTTGACCTTCTGATACCGCTACCTTGAACAAAGGTCGAGACACCATGGCATTATTGGTCAGACCAATAGGTTGACAACCGCCGCGCCTGATTTAGACCGATACCGCTACCATCCGACCTTCGCCAATTGGATCACTGTCGGATCAACGAAAGCGCCCCATGCCGAAGATCACCGCCGCCAGAGTCATCGTCACCTGTCCGGGGCGCAACTTCGTCACCCTGAAGATCGAGACCAGCGACGGCGTCCACGGCGTCGGCGACGCCACGCTGAACGGCCGCGAGCTGGCCGTGGCCAGCTACCTGGCCGACCACGTCATCCCCTGCCTGATCGGCCGCGACGCCCACCAGATCGAGGACATCTGGCAGTACCTGTACAGGGGCGCCTACTGGCGGCGCGGCCCGGTGACCATGGCCGCCATCGCCGCGGTCGACATGGCCCTGTGGGACATCAAGGCCAAGATCGCCGGCCTGCCGCTGTACCAGCTGCTGGGCGGGGCCTGCCGCACCGGCGTGATGGTCTACGGCCACGCCAACGGCGCGACGGTCGAGGAGACCCTGGAGAACGCGGCGGCCTATGCGGCCCAGGGCTACAAGGCCATCCGCCTGCAGTCGGGCGTGCCCGGACTGAAGGGCGTCTACGGCGTCTCCAAGGACAGGTTCTTCTACGAACCGGCCGACGGCGACCTGCCGACCGAAAGCCTGTGGTCGACCGAAAAGTACCTGCGCAGCGCGCCCGGCCTGTTCGCGGCGGCTCGCGACACGCTAGGCTGGGACCTGCACCTGCTGCACGACGTCCACCATCGCCTGACCCCGATCGAGGCCGCCCGCCTCGGCAAGGACCTGGAGCCCTACCGCCCCTTCTGGCTGGAGGACGCCGTCCCCGCCGAGAACCAGGCCAGCTTCCGCATCATCCGCCAGCACACCACCACGCCCCTGGCCGTGGGCGAGGTGTTCAATTCGATCTGGGACTGCAAGCAGCTGATCGAGGAACAGCTGATCGACTATATCCGCGCCACCGTGGTCCATGCCGGCGGGATCACCCACCTGCGCAGGATCGCCGGCTTCGCCGACCTGCACCACGTGCGCACCGGCTGCCACGGCGCCACCGACCTGTCGCCGGTCTGCATGGCCGCAGCCCTGCACTTCGACCTGTCGATCCCCAATTTCGGCATCCAGGAATACATGCGCCACACCGAGGCGACCGACGCGGTGTTCCCCCACGCCTACAGCTTCGCGGACGGCATGCTGCACCCCGGCGAAGCGATCGGCCTGGGCGTCGACATCGACGAGGCGCAGGCCGCCAAACACCCGTACAAGCGCGCCTACCTGCCGATCGCCCGCCGCGAGGACGGCTCCATGCACGACTGGTGAGGTCGTCGAAACCCGGTCTGTACCCCAGGGTTTTCCGGCGATCGCCAAGCTTTAGGGACCGGCGCCAAAAATAGCCCGCGCGGGCCAGGTGGGCTATGCTATCGCGGAGTTCGAAGGGCCTTTCGGGGCCGCCGCCGAGGAACTGACGCAGACCCATGGCCGAGAACGTCAAGCTCTACCGTCGCATCGCCGACTCGATCGCCGACGCCATCGAGGGCGGCCAATACAAGCTTGGCGACCGCCTGCCCACCGAACGCGAGCTGGCCGAGCAGTTCGGGGTCAGCCGACCCACCCTGCGCGAGGCGATGATCGCTCTGGAAATGCTGGGCATGATCGAGGCCCGCCACGGCCTGGGCATCTATGTCACCGGCGAGGTCCGCCCCGTCGCCCCGGCCAGCACCGAGCCCGCCTTGGAGATCGGCGCGTTCGAGCTGATCGAGGCCCGCCGCCTGTTCGAGGGCGAGGCCGCCGCCCTGGCCGCCACCGCCATCACCGACGAGCAGATCCAGGAGCTGGAGGCGCTGATGGAGCGCATGGCCCGCGAGGAGGAAATCCAGGGCGAGGACGCCGACCGCGAGTTCCACATGGTCATCGCCCGCGCCTCGGGGAACGGCGCGATCATCGCCACGATCGAGAACCTGTGGGACTGGCGCAACCGCTCGCCCCTGGCCCGCAACATCCTGACCCGGGCCCGCGGCATGGGGCTGGAGCCGCGCATCGTCGAGCACCGCCGGGTGTTCGAGGCCCTGAAGGCCCGCGATCCCGCCGCCGCCCGGCAAGCCATGCGCGACCACCTGGAGCGGGTCATCGACCACCTGCTGCACGCCACCGAGACCGAGGCGGTCGAGCGGGCCAAGCAGGAAACCGGCGCCCGGCGCTCGGCGATCGCCAAGCGCGTCGCCATCTGACGGCGCCCGCGCCGATCTGGAGACCGTCATGCTCGCCTTGATCCTGATGCTGCAGACGGCCCCGATCCAGGACGCGCCCTCGCCGGTCGATCCGGTGACGGTCTCTCCCGAGAAGCCGGCGACCAAGCCGATGCCGCTGTGGGCCGAAAAGGTTCAGCCGCGCGACTGGCCGTTCATCGGCGGCGTCGAGGACCGCTCGATCCTGGTGTTCGCCAAGACCGCCGCCACGCCGGCCGGATCGCCCTATCAGCAGGTCTGGATCCGCCACGAATACAAGGCCGTGCAGACCGACGCCGCCGACGGGGTCGCCCTGGCGCCCTACCGTTCGGAAAAGCTGGTCGAGGAAGTGGACTGCGCCAGGCAGTTGTTCCGGCGGCTCAAGGCCTACCGCCACAGCGACAACAACTTGGAGGGCCAGGCCCAGGCGCTGGGCTTCACCGAAGCGGCCTGGACCGCGCCCGAGCCCGACACCTTCGACGCCACGATCGTGCGGGATGCGTGCCTGTAAGGGCCAGAGCGGATCGACATTTAGCTCCGGGGACGAAAACCTTGTCCT
Source organism: Caulobacter sp. UNC279MFTsu5.1 (assembly GCF_900114015.1). GTDB lineage: Bacteria > Pseudomonadota > Alphaproteobacteria > Caulobacterales > Caulobacteraceae > Caulobacter. Next base: position 70,254 of record NZ_FORN01000008.1, read on the forward strand.
TCGACAAGCTCAGGATGAGGTTTTCGACGGACTGGGCCTGTAGATGGTCCTCATCCTAAGCCTGTCGAAGAACGAGGACCACGCTTGCCGCGGCGACCTAGAGCCCCTGCCCCTTCAGCACCTCGGGATCGATCGCCAGGCCGTAGAGATAGCGGTGGCGCGAGGCCGAACCGCGCTTCAGCCCCTTCAGTTGGGCGTTCTGGTCGTCCGTCAGCCTGAACGGCCGGTAGCCGCGACGACGAAGGCAGGTCTCCAGCGCCGGCGCCAACTGATCGGCGACGTTGTTGCGGATCCGGTGCTGGCCGCGCTTGGCGCTTTCCGTCACCTCGAAGACGTCCTGGCCTTCCATGGCGAACATCTGGTCGACCGGCGGCACGGAAACCGGCGTGGCGCTGCCCGCGAGCCAGGCGCACTCGACCGCGTCGGTGCGGTACTGCAGGAACGAGACGCCCGGCTTGCCCCAGCTCTGGCGACCAGGCGCGGGCTGCGCCTGGGCGACGCCGGCCAGCGAGATGACAAGGCCCGCGGCCAGGATCGCGAACCACCGGATGGAAGGGCGCATCTTCAGCCTCCACGTCGCGCCCAGACTATCGCCGCCCCGGACCGAAGCAAGGTTCTGGCGCCGCACGCCGAGCGGCCTCCCGGACCGCCGTGGGGACGGGCGCACGCGCCTGTCCCCAGCCGCGGCGTCGCTCTAGCCCGTGACCGTCAGCGTCGCCGGCTTCAGCTGGGCCGAGTTCGGGCCCGACAGCAGGGTGAACTGGCCCGGCTCGACCACGCGCTTCATCTCCAGGTTCCACAGCGACAGGTCCAGCGGCGAGACCTCGAAGGTCACCGTCTGCTTGGCCCCGGGCGCCAGGGTCACGCGCTTGAAGTGCTTCAGCTCCAGCAGCGGACGGGTCACGGAAGCCGCCTCATCGTGGATGTAGAGCTGCACCACCTCGTCGCCGGCGACCTTGCCGGTGTTGGTCACGTCGACCTCGACCTTGACGGTCTCGCCAGCGCCGATCTGCGCCTTGGCCGGGCGCGGGGCCGAGATGTCGAAGGTGGTGTAGGACAGGCCGAAGCCGAACGGGTAGAGCGGCGAGGTGTCGCCCAGCAGATAGCCGCGGCGGGCCGTGGGCTTGCGGTTGTAGTAGATCGGCAGCTGGCCGACGTCGCGGGCGATGCTGACCGGCAGCTTGCCGCCCGGGTTGGCGCGGCCGAACAGGATGTCGGCGGCGGCGTTGCCGGTCTCCTGGCCCAGGTACCAGCCCTCGACCAGGGCGTCGGCCCGTTCGGCCAAGAGGTTCACCGACAGCGGGCGACCGTTCAGCAGGAAGACGACCGTGGGCTTGCCCAGGTCGAAGATCGCCTTGGCCAGGTCGTTCTGCTGGCCGATCAGGTCCAGGCTGTCGCGATCGCCCAGGTGATTGTCGGCCCAGGCCTCGCGGCTGGTCTGCTCGTTGTCGCCCAGCACCATGACGACCACGTCGGCCTTCCTGGCCACCTCGACGGCCTCGGCGATCAGCTTGGCGTTGACGGCCGGGTCGACCAGCTTGACCTCGTCCTGGGCCCAGACGTGGCTTTCGGTGATCCGCACGGCCTCGGCGTAGTCCAGCGTGAAGCCGCTCTTCTTGGCCTCGGCCTGCAGTCCCTCGTAGATCGACACCACATGGCGCGGCACGTCGCTGTAGCCGCCGATCGGCGTGTCCTTGGCGTGCGTGCCCAGCAGGGCCAGGCGCTTGAACTTCGACGGATCGAGCGGCAACACGCCCTTGTCGTTCTTCAGCAGCACCACCGCCTTGCGTGCGGCTTCGCGGGCCAGGGCGACGGCGTCGGGCGCGGCGGTCTTGGCGTCGGCCGTCTTCTCGTCGGCGTAGGGGTTCTCGAACAGCCCGCCCTCGAACTTGATGGCCAGCACCCGGGCCACCGCCTCGTCGACCTGGCTCTGCTGGATGCGGCCGGCCTTCACCAGCTCGGGCAGCAGGGCGTAGGCCTCGCCGTCGGGCAGCTCGATGTCGACCGTGGCGTTCATCGCCATCACGGCGGTGTCGGCCAGGCTGTCGGTCAGCTTGTGGCGGCCGGCCAGTTCCTTGATGGCGAAATAGTCGCTCATCGTCGCGCCCTTGAAGCCCCACTCGCCGCGCAGCACGTCGTGCAGCAGCCAGCGGTTGGCGTGCGAGGGCACCCCGTCGATCTCGTTGTACGACGGCATGACCGAGCGCACCGGCAGCTCCTTCACCGCCCGTTCGAACGGCGGGAAGAAGTTCTCGCGCAGGGTCCGTTCGGCGATCTGGGCCGGGCCGACATTGGTGCCGTTCTCCGGCTGGCCGTGGCCGGTCATGTGCTTGAGGGTGACGAACACCTTGTCCTTGGCCAGCGGCAGGGTCTTGCCCTGGAAGCCGCGGATCGCCGCCAGGCCGATCTCGGCGCACAGGTGCGGGTCCTCGCCGTAGGTTTCCTCGATGCGGCCCCAGCGCGGGTCGCGGGCCACGTCGACCACCGGGGCCAGGGCGATGTTGGAGCCGCGGGCCCGCATCTCGCGGGCGGCGACGGCGAAGCTCTTCTCGACGATGTCCGGATCGAAGGTCGAGGCCAGGGCGATGGCCTGCGGAAAGCTGGTGGCGTCGCGCGCGACGTAGCCGTGCAGGGCCTCGTCGTGCATCAGCATCGGAATGCCCAGGCGCGTCTGCTCCATCGCCCACTTCTGGGCGGCGTTGACGTAGCGGGCGGTTTCCTTGGCGTTGCGGTTGACCGAGCCGTCGTCGGCGCCGGCGGCGGCGTCGACCACCGTCGCGGGCTTGAGGCCCTTGCGGTCGCTCGGGCGCGAAATCTGGCCCAGGCCGTTGGGGAAATTCTTGCTGGCCTCCTGCGGCGAGAACTCGCCCTCGGGGGTCTGGATCTTGGCCTTGGTCAGCCAGATGCCGATCAGCTGGGCGGCCTTCTCCTCCAGCGTCATGCGCGAGAGCAGGTCGCGGACCCGCAGTTCGACCGGCTGGGCCGGGTCCTTGTACAGCGGCTTGCCGGCGGCCGGGGCGGCGGCGCGGGCAAGGGTCGAGGACGCGGCGGCCAAGGCGGCCAGGCTGACGCCGAGCGTGCGGCGGGTGACGGTCTGGCTCATGATCTCTTTCGTTTCCCCACGATGGAACAAACCGTCGAACGGACGGTGGCGGCGTTGCTCGCCGACGTTGAAGGGCAGTATGGAAGCAGAGATCTGACCACTCAAGTTTTTTATGGTACCGGTCTCATTCCCTTGCCTGGGATCGGGTGAGCAAAAAGGGCCCATCGTCGAACGGGCCGGAGCTGGAGGAAGCCTTGGATATCGGAAAACGCGCCCTGGTCGGGCTGGCGATCGCGCTTTCGATCAGCGCCGGTCCCGTCACGATGGCTTCCGCCGCGCCGACTCGGGCGGCGAAGACCGAGCGCTGGGTGGCCTCCTGGGCCTCGGCCCAGATGATCCCCGCGGCCAAGGACGCCCTGCCCGCCGCCGAGGTCGTCGACGGCGCGCTGCGCCAGACCCTGCGGCTCAGCACCGGCGGCGGCAAGATCCGCGTGCGGCTGTCCAACGCCTTCGGGACCGAGCCGCTGAAGCTGTCGGGCGTCCATGTCGCCCTGGCCGCCGCGCCCGGCTCGGCCCGCATCGACCTGGCCAGCGACCGGGCCCTGGCCTTCTCCGGCCGTCCCGAGGTCACGATTCCCGCCGGCGCCGAATACCTGTCCGACCCGATCGACTTCCCGGCCGCGCCCCTGGCGAATCTAGCCGTCACGATCCGCTTCGACGGCCCGCCCCCGGCCCAACAGACCAGCCATCCGGGCTCGCGCACCACCTCGTGGTTCGGGGCCGGCGACCAGCTGGCGGCCGCGGAGCTGACCGGCGGCAAGTCGCTTGACCACTGGTTCGTGATCGCGGGCGTCGATGTGCTGCGACCGGCCGGCGCCAGCCTAGTGACCTTCGGCGACTCGATCACCGACGGCTACGGCGTCACCACCAACGGGAACAACCGCTGGCCCGACATCCTAGCCGCCCGGCTGCAGGCCGATCCGCGCACCCGGGGCGTGGGCGTGCTGAACGCCGGCATCGGCGGCAATCGGCTGGTGCTGGACGGCCTGGGCCCCAACGCCATGGCCCGCTTCGACCGCGACGTGCTGAACCAGGCCGGCGTCAGGTACGTCATCCTGCTGGAGGGCGTGAACGACCTGGGGACCCTGACCCGCGAACAGCCGGCCAGCCCCGAGGCCCACGCCGCCCTGGTGAACCGGATGACCGCCTCGTACGACCAGATGATCCGCCGCGCCCGCGAGCGCGGGATCAAGGTCTACGGCGCCACCATCATGCCCTTCGGCGGATCGGGCTACTATCACCCCGACGCAGCCAACGAGCAGGACCGCCAGGCGGTCAACGCCTGGATCCGGACGCCCGGCCGCTTCGACGCGGTGATCGACTTCGACCGGCTGATGCGCGACCCGGCCAATCCCGGCAAGCTGGCGCCGGCCTACGACTCCGGCGACGGCCTGCATCCGTCCCTGGCCGGCTACAAGGCCATGGCCGACGCCGTGCCGCTGGAGCTGTTCACGCGCTGACGCCCGCCGCCGGACCCGGAACCATCCAAGATTGAGATCCATGTCGAACGCGCATGACGAGTAACAAAATCGGCATTGGTCATGAGCGGGGTTGTGGCGCTAGCATCACAACCGAACGTCGCATTTCGACGTTCCATGACCCCCCCTTGATCTGGATGGGCGCCGATTTTCCCCCTCGGCGTCCATCCTTTTTCGGCGCGCTCCAGAACGCCTCGGCCGCCGGATCGGACGGGCGACCCGGATCTCGACGGGCGCCTCCAGGTTCGCGTCCCAGGCCGACCGACCGCCGCCGAGGCTGTCGGCGTCCTGATCGCCGGCGGACAGAAAAGCTTCAAGGTCACCGGTTACAACCCGACCGGCCGGCCGCTGCGCGCGGCGATGACCGGGTTGCACGTCGAGGCCGGCAAGACCGGTTATCGCGTCCGCATCCTCGTCCCGGCCGGCGCGCCGGAGATCACCCCGTTCAACAACACCGTCATCGCCCCCTGATTTAGCTTGGAGACCCCGGAGCCGACGCGCTCCGGGGGCGTTTGCTCACCCATGGCCGAAACCCTCACCGTACCCCGCGACCTCGTCCAACGCCTGCGCGCCCGGCTGCCCGCCGTGACGCGCGAGCACCTGTTCGACTGCTACGCGATCAGCGAAACCACCTGGACCAAGCTGCGCGACGGCAAGCCGATCAAGCGCTCGACGCTCGAGCGCATCCTGCAGCGCTACGAACGCTTGCTGGCCCGCGCGGCATGACGCCGGACCGGCGTCGGCGCGTTGCGGACGGCCTTGGCGGCGGGGCCCGGCCGCGGCGGCCTTCGGCGCCGATTCTCGGGATTCGCCGCCCTTCTTCGCAGGCGCACAATCGGTTCGCGCTTGCACAAGCGCCTCGTCGCCAGCGGCTGCCGGGTTCGCCTGTTTCCTTTAGTGGGTTGATAGGACGGCGATTTTCCGCAACCTGGCGCCGGCCCGCCCCCGTTGGACAGGCGCGTTAACCCTCGTTCTCATGATGAGGTGACAAAGCGCGTTTGGCCCGGCAGGGTTGGCTCTCTTTTGATTCCCAGCAGATGAGCTGATTTATGAACGTTTCGGATCTGGTCGACGCCGCCGTGGCCGCCGACGACAAGCTGACCAAGGCCCAAGCCAAGGCCATCATCGACGGCGTCTTCAAGTCGCTGACCGACGCCGCCGTGAAGGGCGAAGAAGCCTCGATCCCGGGCTTCGGCAAGTTCAAGGTCCAGGCCAAGCCGGCCCGCACCGGCCGCAACCCCTCGACGGGCGCCGCGATCGAGATCGCGGCCAGCAAGAAGGTCGCCTTCACGCCGGCCAAGCAACTGAAGGACGCCGTCAACGGCTGATCCCTCGGCGAGCGGCCGGTCTCACCACCGGCCGCTCATCCGGCCTTCAGGCGCTCTGAACTTCTGACTCCAGAGCCTGAAGCGCCCGCCTCGTCTGGTTCGACCGATGCGGCTTTTCCGGACGGCCCCAGGCGTCCGACGCGGCGGCTCCGCCCCGCCCTCTTCTCCCAGGACATTTCAGATCTACAGCGGCTTGGACGTCCGCGCCCGTCCTGACGGGTTGCGAAACAGCCGTCGCACGGCGGCGGCGTGGCTGCGGCCCACCGGCGGCCGGGCGCCCGTCGACAGGACCGCCGTCAGGCCGCCGCCCGGGCGCGGCGCCAGCTGGGCCACCCGGTCGCGCCGCACCACGGCCGAACGATGGATGCGCACGAACGCCTCGGGGTCCAGCCGCTCCACCAGGCCGCGGATCGAATCCCGGACCAGGAAACTGCGGGCGCCGACATGCAGGCGGACATAGTCGCGCTCGGCCTCGATCCAGTCGAGGTCGCGCACCAGCACCCGCTGGGCCCCGCCCCTGCCGTCGATCCATAGCTCGGTCTCGAAATCACCCGCGGCGCTCCGTCCGTCGGCCCGCAGATCCTGGACGATCGTCCGCAGCTCGTCGATCCGCTGCTCGGCGTCGCGCGCCCGGATCTGGGCGCGGGCCCGGGCCAGGGCCTCGGCGACCCGCGTCCCGTCGAACGGCTTGAGCAGATAGTCCACCGCCGCCAGGTCGAAGGCCTGGACGGCGTAACGGTCGAAGGCGGTGGCGAAGATCACCACCGGGCCTTCAGGTCCGGCCAGGGCGCGGGCCACGCTGACCCCGTCCAGCCCCGGCATCTTGACGTCGATGATCACCACCTGGGCGGCGGTCTCGCGGGCCAGGGCCAGGGCCTGCTCGCCATCGACGGCGGCGCCGACGATCCGCACGTCCTCGACCTCGGCCGCCAGGCGACGCAGCCGGCGCAACGCCAGGGGCTCGTCGTCGGCCAGCAGGACGGTCAGGGCTTCCTCGCTCATGCGCGCTCCAAGGGAAGATCCAGGCGCACCTGGAAGCCCCGCGGCTCGCGGGCGCCGCAGGTCAGGCGCGCGCGTTCGCCGTAGCGGGTCTCCAAGCGGCGGCGGACGTTCTCCAACCCCACGCCCAATCCCGGCGGCGCGCCCACGCCGCCGACGCCGTCGTCGCTGATGGTGATCGACATCATGCCGTCGCGCTGGGCGGCCACGACCACCTCGATGACCAGCGGTTCGCTGCTCCGGGCCAGGCCGTGCTTGACGGCGTTCTCAATGATCGGCTGCAGGATCAGGTTGGGGACCAGGGCGTCGACCAGGCCCTCGGCCCCGCGCTCGACATAGCGCAGGCGCTCGCCGAAGCGGATCTGTTCGATGGCCACGTACTGCCGCTCGCCGTCCAACTCCTCGACCAGGGTGACCATCTCGCGCACGTCGCGCTCCAGCGAGCGGCGCAGGAAGCCCGACAGGCCCAGGATCATCTGCTCGGCCCGGTCGTTCTGGCGTTCCATCACCAGGGTGGCCAGGGCGTTGAGGGTGTTGAACAGAAAGTGCGGGCTGATCTGGTAGCGCAGCATGCGGTTCTGGGTCTCGGTGGCCAGGACCCGCGCCGCCTCCAGCTTGAAGCGGGCCTCGCGCGCGGCGAGGTCGGCGTGCACGGCCGTGAAGATCGCCGCCCAGGCCGCGAAGAACCAGAACACCGTCCGGCCGATCAGCATCACGCCCCAGAAGGTCGACTCCGGCCAGCGCGGCAGGATCTCGCAATAGATCACGTAGTCGACCACGCCGAAGATCAGCGCGCCGATCAGCGACAGGCCCGCGATCAGCGCCAAGCGCAGACTGAACGGCCACGGCGTCGAGCGCAGCAGCAGCGGTCGCATGGCCAGGCATAGCAGGGCCCCGAACACGCAGATGATCGCCCGCCGAACCGACCCGTCCCAGAAATGGGGCGCCTTGGCGGTGACCCAGCTGAGGGTCAGGGCGGCATAGGCCAGCAGCCAGACCCCCGCCGTGGCGATCAGGATGGTCCGGGTCTGCTGCTGGGCGGCCGGCGTCGACGTCATGGGCCATTGTCGCCGCTGGCGGCCCGCGCGCAAAGCGCCGTTCGCAGACGGAGCGGCGCCGTTGGCAGACGTCCTCGTCGCTCGCAGCAGGACGCCGACCGTTGGTCTCCCGGCGCCTGACACGACGGCCCTCGCTGGCAAGATCGACGGGCAAGAGTCGATCCCCACGGAGAAAGGCCCGATGACCGCGCGCTCCAAGGACATCCCGATGCTGACCCTGCGGGCGCAGATCACCATCGAGGTCTCGGCGCTGGACTATGTCGAGGCCGCCGAGCACCAGCGACGGGCCGAGGCCCTGCTCGAGGTGGTCCGCGCCGAATACGCCTCGGCCGCCTTCACCTTCCACCACCTGCGGCCCAGGCTGGCGGACGAGACCAAGAAGGCCGGCGAAGCGACCCCGCCGCGCCGCTACAAGACCCGCCCCCGCGTGCTGGCGGTCTATCATGACAGCTGAGGTCGTCCGCATCCGCCGCCGCGACGCCGTGCTGGCGGCGCTGGAGACCTTCCGGCGGATCCATCCCGCCATCAGCCTGACCAGCGTGCGGGCCTTCCTCTATGTCGCCGAGAACCCCGGCATCAACATCACCGAACTGGCCCTGGCCTGCGGCCTGACCGACGCCGGGGCCTCTCGCGTGGCGCGCGCCTTGGCGGGACGCAGCATCGAGCGGCCCCTGCCCCCGTCCCTGGACCTGCTGGAGTGCGTGACCAGCGCCGTCGACCCGCGCGAGCGCCTGCTGTGGCTTTCGCCCCGCGGCCAGGCCCTGGCCGCGCGCATCGAGCAGCTGATCGCCGCCCAGACCCCGATTCAGGCGCCGATCGTCGCGGTCCCGGATCCGGCGCCCGGCCCCGCCCTCCACCGTTCCACGCGCTCCAACTGAGACCGACCATGGCCCCATCCTCTTCGAAGACCGAGCTCAGCCCTGTGCTCGCCGTCCTGGCCGGCGGACTGACGGCCGCCCTGCTGGACATCGTCTACGCCTTCACCTTCTTCGGCCTGACGCGCGGGACCAGTCCCGTGAAGATCCTGCACTCGATCGCCAGCGGGATCCTGGGCAAGGCCAGCTACGGCGGCGGCGCGGTCTCGGCGATCCTGGGCGGGGCGCTGCACGTCGGCATCGCCCTGGTCATGGCGTTGGTCTATGTCGCCGCCGGCCGGGTCCTTCCCGCCCTGAACCGTCGTCCGTGGTTCTGGGGACCGCTGTACGGCATCGGCTGCTACGTCGTGATGAACTACGTGGTCCTGCTGCTGCGCTTCGGCCCTCGCCCCACGCCCCACCTGGACGTGCTGATCGGCGGTCTGGCCATCCACATGTTCGGCGTGGGCCTGCCAATCGCCCTGTTCGCCGCCCGCGCGGCCGGGCGCCGCCCCTCGACCCCGGGCATCGTCCAGGCCCCCGTCGGCTGAGCCGCCTCGCCCGCCCGACAACCGCCCGCACCGGCGCCGCTGGTGCGGGTTTTCGTGCGTTCAGAATTCACAACCACATATACAACATTAGATAAATCAACTTACCATCCAGTATGTAGATTTCACCGTGCCTATACAGTGACAACATTTCGGTATTTTAATAATTTACCCTAGATATATTGACCAAGACCGCCGTAATTCGCTGTTTGAGATAACGCGAAATCTCTTCGCGCTTCACATGCAGGGGGTTACATGTCCACCCATTCGAATTCGCAAGATCGACGATCCGTCACCCGACGCGGACGGCTTCTGGCCACGACCGTGGCGGCCGGCCTGGCCTCGGTCGCCACGCCTGCCAGTCTGGCGGTCCTGGTCGGCCTGGCGCCGCACCAGGCCCTGGCCCAGGACTACAGCTCCGGCGCCCTGGCGGGCACGGTGGCCGACGCCAGCGGAACGCCGGTGGCCGGCGCCGCGGTCAAGGTCAAGTCGCTGGCCCAGGGCTTCGAGCGCGATCTTGTCACCGACAGCGACGGCCGCTTTCGCATCGCCCTGATCCCGTCGGGCGGCTATTCGGTGTCGATCAGCAAGGCCGGCTACCAGACGGTCAACAATCCCAACGTCCGCGTCACCGTCGGCTCGACCGCCAACTTCGGCTTCACGATCAACGAGGAAGGCGCGAGCGTCTCCGAGGTCGTGGTCACCGGCGCGGCCAATCCGCAGCTGGACTTCGCCGGCACCACCACCGGCCTGGTGGTCGATGTCGAAACCCTGACCAAGCAGGTGCCGATCGCCCGCAACGTCACCTCCCTGGTCCTGCTGGCCCCGTCGGCGATTCCCGGCGACTCCAGCAACAACTTCGTGGTCCAGGGCCAGTCACAACCGGCCGTCGGCGGCGCCTCGGTCGGCGAGAACGTCTTCTATATCAACGGCTTGAACATCACCAACTTTGTCAACGGCATCGGCGCGGCCGTCGTGCCGTTCGAGTTCTACAAGTCGGTCGAGGTCAAGACCGGCGGCTACCCCGCCGAGTTCGGCCGCGGCACCGGCGCCATGGTCAACGCCGTGACCAAGTCGGGCTCCAACGACTTCACCTTCGCGCTGCACGGCAACTACGAGCCGGACAGTCTGCGCGCGCAGATGCCCAACACCACCAACGCCCGCAATTCGCTGGCCAAGCGCACGGACAAAAACTTCACCGTCGAGGCCGGCGGCCCGATCATCCGCGATCGGCTGTTCTTCTACGGCCTGGCCACGTTCCAGGACCTGAAGGTGCAGGCGGCCGCCAACAGCACCTCGCCGACCGCCACCCGCAGTTCGCTGACCAGGGACCGCACGGCCGACCCGTTCTACGCCTTCAAGCTGGACGGCTACATCACCGACAGCCAGCATCTGGAGTTCACCTACTTCGACACCAGCCGCAAGCGTAAGCGCGACAGCTACCAGTTCCTGCTGGCCAACGACGAGATCCTGCCCGCGCGGTCCAGCGCCGACAGCCTCTACCAGGGCGGCGAGAACTACGTGGCGCGTTACACCGGGACCTTCACCGACTGGCTGACGCTTTCGGCCGCCTACGGTCGCAGCGAAGTCGACAACAAGGTCGTCGGCGACCTGCCGGGCGAGTCGATGGTCCAGGACGCCCGAACCGGAACGGCCACCATCGTCAGCCGCCAGACCTCCGCCTCGGCGACCGTGCCCTCCCTGGCCAACCGCGAGTTCTATCGCGCCGACGCCGACCTCTATTTCAACCTCGTCGGCAGCCATCACATCCGGGGCGGCTTCGACGAGGAAAAGACCCTGCTGACCCAGTTCATCGTCCGCAACGGCGAGCGCAACTGGATCTACCGCAAGGCCGGGGCCAACGGCGCCCAGGGCGGGGCCATCGCGCCGAACCAGGAATATCTCGAGCTGCGGCGCTTCGAGACCGGCGGCGCCTACAACGGCAAGAACCGGGCCTACTACATCCAGGACGCCTGGGACGTGACGGATCGCCTGACCCTGAACCTGGGCGTCCGCAAGGACCAGTTCTCGGTGTCCAATCCGGACGGCATACCGTTCTCGTCGTTCGACAACGAGATCGCCCTGCGCCTGGGCTTCGCCTACGACCTGTTCGGCGCACGCACCGACAAGCTGTACGGCTCCTACGGTCGGACCTACCTGCCGGTGGCGTCCAACACCGCCTTCCGCGCGGCCTCGGCGGCGATCGACGTGTCCGAGTTCTTCCTGCCGGTCGGCGGGGCGGGCGCGACCTTCACCTACGATCCCCTGACCGGAAAGCCGATCGGCGGGCGCGGGGCGCAGATCACCGCCGCGGACCAGAGCACCAACCTCGACCCCTGCACCGCGCTGCTCAAGAGCATCGCGGCCGTGGGAACGATCGCCTGCGTCATCCGCAACAACGGCGTCTCGCCGCAGCCCGACGAGGTCTCGGCCCTGAACCTGAAATCGACCTATCAGGACGAGTACATCGCCGGCTACGAGCACCGCATCAACGCCCTGTGGAAGGTCGGGGTGAACCTGACCTATCGCTCGCTCGGGCGGGTCAGCGAGGACGTGGTCATGGACCAGGGCATCCGTCTGTGGTGCTCGGCCAACGGCTACGCCCAGACCAACGCGGCCAAGACCGGCTGCACGGACGTCTGGAACGGCACGCACCAGTTCCTGATCGTCAATCCGGGCAGCGACGTGAAGATCAAGCTGTCGGACCCCCTGCCCGGCGAAACCACGGAACGAACGATCACCATCACCGCCGACCAGATGCGCTATCCCAAGGCCAAGCGCGAGTATCTGGGCGTGGAGTTCAACTTCGATCGCGAGTTCGACGGTAAGTGGGGCCTGCGCGGCTCCTACGTGCTGTCGGAATCCAAAGGCAACTTCGAGGGGGCGGCCCGCTCGGACAACGGCCAGACCGACGCCGGCATCACCGTCGATTTCGACCGCCTGACCTACATCCCCGGGACTTACGGCCTGCTGCCCAACCACCGGGGACACCAGATCAAGCTGTTCGGCTCCTACGCCGTGTTCGAGGACCTGATGCTGGGCGGCAACCTGTCGGTGCTGTCGCCGCGCAAGTACGGCTGCATCGGCGTGGCGCCGCCGAACGCCGCGCCCGACGCCGCGGACGCCAACGGCGACGGGGCCAACGCACGCTTCTGCGGCGGAAAACTGGTCAATCGCGGGACCTCGTTCGAGAGCGACTGGATCACCCGGTTCGACGTCTCGATGCGCTACACCGTGCCGGCCAGGTTTGTCCCCCTGATCCCGATGGCGGGCAGCAAGGCCGACAGCAACCTTGTGCTGCGGGCCGACATCTTCAACCTCTTCAACCTGCAGGGCGGCACCGACTACGACGAGTTCGGCGAGACGGCCGGCGGCGCGCCCAGCCTGACCTATGGCAAGGTCAGGACCTACCAGGCGCCGCGTTCGGTGCGCCTGGGCTTCGACTGGCAGTTCTAGGCCCCGCCCCCCAAACCTGAAATCGGGAGGCCGTTTCCGATCCGTCGGAAGCGGCCTCTTGATCTCGCTCGCCATTTGACTGACACCGGTTTCCATAACAGCTCGGCGCGAGCGATCTTGGGATGGAAACCATGGCCGTCACAGTGACGCTGACCAGGGCCACGTTCGTCTCCACGGCCCTGGTGTTCGCCGCCACGCCGGCCCTCGCCGCCACGGCGGCCCGCGCGCCCTACGGCGCCACCGCCGCCGGCGCGCCAGTCGAAGTCTTCACCCTGACGAACGACCGCGGCATGAACGTGAAGGTGCTGTCCTACGGCGGCGTGATCACCCAGGTGAACGTCCCAGACCGCAAGGGCGAGGTCCGGAACGTCGTCCTGGAGCTGGCCGACCTGAAGGCCTACGAAGCGCGGGCCAATTTCAGTTCGCTGCTGGGCCGCTACGCCAACCGGATCTCGAACGGCGGCTTCACTTTGGACGGCGTCCGCCACGACCTGCCCAGCGGCGCCGAGGGCGTCTCCTCGCACGGCGGCCCGACCGGCTTCTCCACCCGACTGTGGACCGCAACGCCGTTCCAGCGCCGCGGCGAGGCCGGCGTGACCCTGGCCTACACGGCCGCGGACGGCGAAGGCGGCTATCCGGGAACGCTGAAGGTCGCCGTGACCTACACGGTCACCCGCAAGAACGTCCTGCGCATCGACTACCGCGCCACGACCGACAAGCCGACGGTGATCAATCTCAGCCACCATGTCTATTTCAACCTGGCGGGCGGCGGGACGGTCTACGACCACACGATCCAGGCGCTGGCCAGCCGCTTCACCCCGATCGACGCCCGCAAGCTGCCGACCGGCGAGATCGCGCCTGTGGCCGGCACGGCCCTGGACCTACGCCGCCCCGTGCGCCTGGGCGACCGGGTCGCGGCCGACGATCCGCAGATCCGGTTCGCCAACGGCCTGGACCACAACTTCGTCGTCGACGGCGGCGGGCGCGGCGGGCTGGTCCCGGCGGTGCGCCTCGCCGACCCGGCCAGCGGCCGCACCCTGGAGGTCGCCACCACCCAGCCGGGCGTCCAGCTGTTCGCCGCCAACAGCTTCAATGGAACCCTGAAGACCCCCGACGGGCGTCCGCTCGAGAAGGGCGCGGGCCTGGCCATCGAGACCCAGCACTTCGCCGACAGTCCCAACCATCCGAACTTCCCGACGACGGTGCTGCGGCCGGGTGAGACGTTCAGTCAGACGACGGAGTTCCGGTTCGGGGCAGCCCCCCAAGATTAACCTCAGGCCGCCGCCGCCTGCCGGAACTCTCGCGGCGACAGGCCGTACTGGTCGCGGAACGCCCGGCTGAAATGGGCCGAGCCGTTGAAGCCCCAGCGGAAACAGATCTCCGAGATCGACAGCCGCGCGTGCTGGGGGCTGGCCAGGTCGGTGCGGCAGCGCTCCAGTCGGCGGGTGCGCAGATAGTGGCTGAAGGTCTCGTCGGCGCTGGCGAACAGCTTCTGGACGTAGCGGGGCGAGACCCCCTCCTCGTCGGCCACGCGGCGCAGCGACAGGTCCGGGTCGGGCAGCAGGGTCTCGATGGTCTGGCACAGGCGCTGGAGGTGGGCGGTGGGCGCGCCGGCCCCCAGGCCCAGCACGTCGGCCCTCGCCCCGCCCTCGGCCAGACAGATGGCCAGGAACTCGGTCAGGGCCAGCTCGACCGGACGCAGTTGGTCGACGGTCAGGTCCTCCAGCCCCTCGGCCGTGGCCCGCAGCAGGCCCGACAGGATGTGGGCGACCCCGGTCGCCGCCTGCAGCCGCCCCACCCGCAGGCTGACCGGGGTGATCAGCCGGTGGTCGAGGGCCACGCGCGGGGCGCGGACGAACATCAGCCGGCAGCGGGTCTCCAGCCGCAGAGCCGCGGCCTGGCCGGTCGGGCCGTAGGCGATGTCGCCGGGGACCAGTTCCTCGGCCAGGTCGTCGGTGACCAGGGTGGCCGCGCCGCTCAGCAGAACCGCCAGCCAGACCGCCGCCGGCTGGCCGCTCAGGCGTCCCGAGATCGCCTGGGCCCCGGCCTCGACCAGGGCGAACTCGATGCCCAGCGGCGAGGTCAGGCAGACCACCGAGGCGCTGGCCGGCTCGGCGTCGGACAGGCCCTCGATCGGCAGTCCCAGCCGGTTCATCGCCTCGCGCCAGGCCTCGGCCCGTTCGGCGCGGGGGTGACTGTCGGTGCTGAACGACCAGGCCTTCATCGGCGGCTCCTCTAGCCTTTCATCCGGGGGAAGATGTCGCGCGGAATGCGCACGTGGCAGCCCTGCTTGCCGTCGACCACCTGGGTGACGCCGAAGTCCGAGGCCACGCTCATCAGTGAGTAGGCGTCGTTCTTCGACAGTCCGACGTGATCGGACAGAAGGGTCAGCATATTCAGCGAGGCGTCGCGCATGGCCACGTTAAGATCCTCGTCGAAGCCATGGACGATCCACCATTTCGGGGTCTCCAGCAGAGGTCCGGGCGAGACGAAGTCCTTGCGCAGGACGATCTGCATCAGGACGTTCAGCGAGCTCTCGATGGCCGTGCCGGAGATCTCGCCGTCGCCCTGGCTGACATGGGGATCGCCGATCGAGAACAGCCCGCCCTCCACCTGGACGGGATAGTACATCGTCGCCCCCGCCCCGATCCGCCAGTTGTCGATGTTGCCGCCGTGGGCCCCCGGCGGAATGGTGCTGACCCGGCCGTCGACGGCGGGCGCCACCCCGGCGGTGCCCAGGTGCGGACGGGCCGCCACCCGCACCCCGCCCAGGGCCGGCTGGCGGTCGCATTCGGGGCAATGGGTGATCGTCCCGGGGATCAGGTACTTGCCCTCGAAATCGTAGGCGTAGAGGGCGCTGGCGGTGTTGGTGTTCTGATCCAGCTCGTAGATCGTCACCCGCTCCTTCTCGCCGAACTCCTTGTAGAGATAGCCCCAGTTGGCCGCGAGGTTGGAGCCGTAGTTGTTGCGCGGGACCATCCGCAGGTAGCGCACCTCCAGCACGTCGCCCGGCTTGGCGTCCTCGACATAGATCGGGCCGGTCATGATGTGGACGCCGGGATTGCGGTCGTCCTCGGGGATCTCGGTGAAGATGCGGGTGACCGCCTCGTCCATCATCAGGTCGGGGGCGTCGCCGGCATGATGGGTGATGGCCTCGGCGCTGACCAGGTCGCCGCTCTTGACGCGCAGGGCCGGCCTGATCGACGGGTCGAAATAGCCCCAGTGCACGGTGGCGGGCGTGGCCTTCAGGGTGTGCAGGGCGCCGGGCAGGACGTCGGGGCGGGTCTGGCCGGGTTCGCAGATGAAGGGCATCGGGTGTCTCCGGTCAGGCCGCGGCGGCGGCGAGCGTGACGGACGTCATGCTCAGCGAGCCGTGCTCGATGTGGTCGGGGGCGAAGCTGGCCACGTCGCCGGGCAGGCGCGCGCCCAGCACGTAGAGCAGCGGCCAATAGTGGTCCGGCGTCGGCACCGAACGGGCGGCGTCCTGGCCCTGCGAGGCGAAGTTCACGGCCCGCTCGGGCGCGTCGTCGACGATCGCCTGCTTGACGTAGTCGTTGAACCGCTGCGACCAGTCGTAGGGCGCGCAATGGCGCTCGCCCCAGTTCATGGCCGGCAGGTTGTGGACGATGTTGCCGGTGCCGACGATCAGCACGCCCTCGTCCCGCAGCGGCGCCAGGCGCCGGGCCAGTTCGAAGTGCCATTCCGGCGGCCTGGTCGCGTCCATGCTGAGCTGCACGACCGGCACGTCGGCGTCGGGATAGACCTTGCTCAGCACCGACCAGGTTCCGTGGTCCAGGCCCCAGGCCTGCTGGTCCAGGACCACCGGCTGCGGCGCCAGCAGGTCCCTCACCCGCGCCGCCAGCTCGGGCGAGCCCGGGGCCGGATACCGCACGTCGAACAAGGCCTGAGGGAATGAGGCTCCGAAATCGTGGATCGTCCTCGGCGCGATCATGGCGGTGACGCCCACGCCCTGGGTCAGCCAGTGGGCCGAGACGCAAAGGATGGCCCTGGGCTTGCCGAACGCCGCGCCCATCGCCTTCCAGGTCTTGGTGGTGTCGTTGGTCTCAAGCGCGATCATCGGGCTGCCGTGACCGAAGAAGACGACGGGCATGCGGCTCATGCGGCGGCCTCCGGCTTGGCAGCTTTCAGGGTGGCCCAGGCCTTCTGGTAGCGAGGCGTAAGCCAGCGGTTGAACTGCACCTGCGCCCCCTCCTGCCAGGAATAGCGGCCGCGCGCCGCGAACCGCGAGCGCAGCCCCACCTGCACCAGTTCGTCGACATGCATGTCCTGGGCGATGATCTTGCCCGCCGAGGTCATGATCATCTCCAGCCGCTCCTCGAAGCCGGGGGTCTCGGTGGCCCCGGGCGCGACCAGCAGGCCGGTGTCCTGCTCCATGGTCTCTGGGCCGGTCGGCCGCAGGATCAGGTAGATGACCATGTCGCTGGTCATCACCAACGACAGGGTCGGCGGGATGTTGGCGAAGGTGGCGCGGTTGCGGTCTTCGTCCGTCAGCTTGGGAAAGATCGGCAGGACCGCCTTCTGGGTCGGGTTGAAGCTGACGTCCGGATGGGTGGTGCCGTTGTAGCGCAGGAAGCCGGCGTCGCCCTCGGCCGCTTCCGGAAAGCTGCACAGCTCGCTGGGGATGAAGTCGTGCAGCGGGCCGCGATGCAGCTTGTTGGCGTGGTAGCCGTCGTTGTTGTTCTCGAACATCACCTTCCAGTTCCAGGCGAACTGGCCGGTCATGGGGGGCGTCAGGCCCTCGGCGTTCGACAGATCGTAGTTGGCGATGGCCTCCTCGACCGCCTTCAGGCGCGGCGCCAGCGGCGGCGCCTCGGCGTCGAAATTGATGAAGATGAAGCCCAGCCAGATCTCGACCTTGAAGGTCGGCAGCCTGACGGCCTTCTTGTCGAAGCCGCAGGCCCGCTCCATGGCCGGGGCGTTCACCAGGTCGCCGTTCAGCGAATAGACCCAGTGGTGATAGGGGCAGACGAAGCCGCGGGCGTTGCCGCGGCCCTCGGCCACCAGCATGGCGCGGTGCTGACACACGGCCGACATCGCCTTGATCTCGCCCGCGCGGTTGCGGGTCACGATGATCGGCTCGCCGATGATCGTGGTGGTGAAGTAGTCGCCCTGTTCCTTGACCCAGTCGACGCGGCCCACGCACAGCCATTCGTGATTGAACAGCGCCTCCTTCTCGAAGGCGTAGAAGGCCGCGTCGGTGTAGCAGGCGGGCGGCAGGGTCTCGGCCGCATCGACATCGAGGGTCGATCGCGACAGGCCGTCGAAGAAGGCGTCGTCCAGGTGGGGGGCGGCGGGCGTGAGGCCCATGGCGAGTGCGCTCCTTCGATAGATCGATACGAAGGCTAGGCGCGGCGCGCCTGTCGGTCTTGCACCAGCGCGCACGATAACTTGGCCGTCGCCCGGCGCGCGGGCGGCTTCGCCGGGTTCTCGGGCGGAAATGAGCAAAAGTCGCGCAAGACGCGCGCATCGCCGACTTTGCGGGACGCGCACGGAAAGCGATCGGGCGCGCTGGGGAAAGACGCCTCCCCGGGCGATGCCTAGCCTCGGGTCCAGACCGCTTCCAGAGGACCACGCCCGTGGACATGACGCTCGCCGACGACCTGACGATCTCGGACCTGAAGCCCGGCTTCGGCGCCCGGATCCACGACATCGACCTGCCGTCCGCCTCGGACGCCCAGATCGACAAGGTGGTGGCCGCCTTCCACCGCCACGGCGCCGTCGTGGTCCCCGGACAGACGATGACGCCGGACGACCTGATGCGCTTCATCGGTCGGTTCGGCGAGGCCGAGGACCATACCCAGACCCGCTTCACCCTGCCCGGCTATCCGAAGATCTTCATCCTCAGCAACCGGGTGGTCGACGGCCAGCCGATCGGGGCCCACAACGACGGGGTCGGTTGGCACACCGACTACAGCTACAAGCCCGAGCCGGTGATGCTGACCATGCTCTATGCGGTGGAGGTGCCGGACGAGGGCTCTGACACCCTGCTGGCCGACGGCTGCGCCGCCTGGAACGCCCTGAGCCCCGAGAAGCAGGCCGAGCTGCTGCCGCTGCGCCTGCACCACAGCTACAAGCACTTCATGGCCACCCGCCAGTTCGGCCAGCAGCAGACCCTGTCGCCCGAGTTGGAGGCGGCCAATCCCGACGTCGAGCATCCGCTGATCCGCACCCATCCGGCCGACGGCCGCAAGGCGCTGTGGCCCTCGACCGGTACGGTGACCGAGGTGATCGGCAAGCCCGGCCCCGAGGGTCTGGCCCTGATCGGCGAGCTCGTGGAATTCATGACCAGCGAGCCGTTCGTCTATCGCCACAAATGGGCCAAGGGCGACCTGCTGATGTGGGACAACCGCTGCACCCTGCACACCGGCACGCTGTACGACGACACCAAGTATTTCCGGACCATGCACCGGCTGTGGGTGAAGGGCGACAAGCCGTACTAGGTCTTTCGCAGGGCCCCTTTCGTTGTCATCCCGGAAAGCGCGCAGCGCTTGTCCGGGACCCAGGGGCCGCCGCACCGCCTTCGCCCAGTCCCCTGGGTCCCGGCTCTCCGCTACGCTACGGCCGGGATGACAACCTTTGTGATGAGTTGAGAAGATCCATGACCCAGACCTGGCTGATCACCGGCGTGTCCGGCGGTCTCGGACGCGAGATCGCCCTGGCGGCCGTCGCCCGCGGCGACGTCGTGTTCGGCACGGTGCGCGGCGCCGCGGCCGCCGACGCCTTCGAGCGGCTGGGCGGCCGCGCCCTGGTGCTGGACGTCACCGACGAGGCCGCCGTGCGCACGGGAGTCGCCCAGGCGGAAGCGGCGGGAGCGATCGACATTCTGGTCAACAACGCCGGCTACGGCCTGGTCGGGGCGGTGGAGGAGGCCTCGCTCGACGAGGTCCGCGCCCAGTTCGAGACCAATGTCATCGGCCCGCTGGCGATGCTGAAGGCGGTGCTGCCGGCCATGCGCGCGCGCCGCGCCGGGCGGATCATCAACATCACCTCGGTCTCGGGTCTGGCGGTCTGGGCCGGCACGGGCGTCTACTGCGCCAGCAAGTGGGCGCTGGAGGGCCTGACCCAGACCCTGGCCGCCGAGGTGGCCGAGTTGGGGATCAAGGTCGTCAACGTCGCCCCCGGCGGCCTGCGCACCAACTTCGCCGGCGGCTCCAAGACCGTCGTCGCCAGCAAGATCGCCGACTATGACGGCCTGGCCCGCGACGCTGAGCGGATCATGGCCGACCACGCCGGCCACGAGCCGGGCGACCCGGCCAGGGCGGCCCAGGCCATCCTGCGCATCGCCGACGAGCCCGCCCCGCCCCTGCACCTTCTGCTGGGCGAGGACGCCCTGAAATACGCCGGCTACGCCGCCGCCGGCCTCCAGGCCGACATCGACGCCTGGAAAGACCTCACCCTGTCGATCGGCTTCGCCAAATAAGGGACCGCCCGTGACCAACACCCTGATCTTCGTCGACCTGGCCTCGGAAGACCCGGACGCCGCCGGCCGGTTCTACGCGCAGGTGTTCGGCTGGGAGAACGACGCCCGACCCCAGGGCGAGTACCACCGCATGGTGCCCGGCGGCTTCTTCAAGAAGAGCGACGGGACCGACAGCGAGATCGGTAACCTGCACCTGGGCATCTTCAAGGCCGCCAACGCCCGCCCCCACCCCGAACCGGCCGGCGTCGAGCCCCGCCACCTATCGACTGACGGCCGCAAGCCGCGCGTCTGGGTGCTGATCGGCGACGACGACAGCGCCGACCGCATCCTGTCGACCGCCGAAAAGCTGGGCGCGGTCCTGCTGTGGCGCGATCACTATTGGGCCGAGTTCAACGGCTACAATCACGCCTTCCGCGACCCGTGGGGCAACGAGATCGTCCTGTGGGGCAAGGCCGGGGCGAACCCGCAGGTTCCAGCGGAGTTCACGCGGGAGTAGGCTCGGCGCCGCTCCGGGACACCGAAGGCCTGCTCACCGGAACTGCAACACGTCTCCGTCCAGCGGCGTCTGCTCCCGCCGCGCCGACGGCGGGCCGAGCGAGACCTTGGCCGTCCGATCCAGCGCGTCGCTGATGCTCACCGCGCCCAGGCGGTCGAAGCGGTCGATGACGAACGGCAGGCCTTCCGACTCCTCGAAGGTCGCCGCGTCGGTGACCTGGAAATGCAGGTGGGGCGCGTTGGCGGCGCCCGACTGGCCCAGCAGCCCGATCACGGCGCCGCGCTTCACCCGATCACCGGCCTTGACGGTCAGGCTGCCGGGCTGAAGGTGAGCGTAGGACACGAAGACCCTGGGCGCGATCTCCAGCACCACGAAATTGCCCATCAGCGACCGGGCGGTCAGCTCGGCGGGCGCGGGCGGACTGGTCATCGGCCTGTTGTCGGGCTGGCCGTCGCGGGCGTCGCGCACCACGCCGTCGGCCACCGCCAGCACCGGCGCGCCGAAGCCCGCCCAGTCGGCGTCGGTCGACTCGGTCAGCTTGTCGAGGGCGGCGCGCACGGCGTGCCCCGCCTGGTCCAGCCCGAAGAAATCGACGGCGTAGCGCTGCGGGATGGTGACCCGGCCGTTGGCCGCCACCAGGCTTCCCCAGTGATGGGACAGGTGATTGCCCGGCCCCTCGTGAGCCAGCCAGCGCCCTTCGCCCAGCGGTGGGCCGATGACGATCGGCGGCGCGGCGTCAACGGCCGTGCGGACGCCGTCGACCAACTGCTCGGGTCCGGCCGGGGGCCGAAATTCCAGCTGGTGGCGCAGGACCTTGGGCGGCCTGGCGCCGGCCGGCAGGTCGAGCCACAGGAACAGCACCACCTGCCCGCCGCCCTCGACGGGCACGCCGGCGCGCGCCACGTCGGCGGGATGGGCCAGCAGGTCGTTGACCTGGGCGTCGACGAAGCTGGCCAGCGGCGTGGTCTCGTCGTCGGCATAAACGCTTACCCGCCGCAGGGTCAGCGTCCCGGTGTCCTTGTAGAAATTGCCGACATGCAGCTCATAGGCCAGGTGCGTCACGCCATCGCTGCCGACCGTCGGCCGGGGCGGCGCCGGAACTCGAACCTCGACGGGAGCCTGGGCGAAGACCTGGGCGGGAGAGGCGATCGCGCCCCCGGCGTGCGACGCCGCAAGCAGGCCCAGGAGCGCCGCGCCCAGCCAGGCGAGAAACCGACACGACTTCAACGACACCGCTCCCCGACTGCTTCCCCTGTTTGAAAGGCGCCCCGTCGGCTTGTCAAACCAGGACCTTCGGCGCTGGAGCCTGCCGGTCGTCGTCGACGCGTTCCGGCGCGCCCACGAAGCCCTTGGCGCAGTACCAGCCGCCCTGGAACGGCGCGGCGAGCGCGTCCTCCCCCGGCCCGGCCAGCACCTCCACCGCCCAGTCCTCGGCGTTGTCCCTCGGTGCATAACCTAGGAACGCCACGTCGGAATTATCCCAGAAACTCCGTGTGTTGCCTGAGACTCCGTACACGGTCGCATAGCCGAAATCGGCGGCCTCGATCCCGCAGCGCACCAGCTCGACCATGTCGCGCGGGCTGATCCAGACCGACAGTTGGCGAATGTCGAACGGCCGGTCGCGATAGGCGCCGATCCGCAGGGACAGCACCTGCAGCCCGAACTTGTCGGCGTACATCCGGCCCATGGCCTCGCCGAACACCTTGCTGACGCCATAGTAGCTGTCAGGACGCGGGACCATCGTCTCCGCCGTCGGCGTGTCGCGGCGATGAAAGCCGGCGGCGTGGTGCGACGAGGCGAACAGCACCCGCTTCACCCCAGCCCGCCGCGCGGCTTCGAACAGGTTGTGGACGCCGACGATGTTGGCCGGCAGGACCTGGTCCCAGGCGTTGGTCTCGGGCTCGACGGGCACGCCGGCCATGTGGATGACGGTGTCGATTCCGGCCATCGCGGCGACCAGGGTCGGGAGGTCCAGCAAGTCGGCGTGAACCGTTTCCTCTCCCGATCTCGCGGGCGCCAGCGGCGTGATGTCGGCCAGGCGCATCAGGCCGTACCGGCCGGCGAGGCCCAGGCGGATCGCCGAACCGATGCCGCCGGCCGCGCCGAGCAGGAGGATGCGGCGGTTCAGCGGGCTCATCTACAGGACCCCCGCGAACGGGCTAGAAAGGCCGGTCGCCCGCCACCGTCACCCGGTAGCCCGTGCGGGTGTCGGGGAAATAGTCCCAGATCGCCTGGTGCCAGGTGCAGCGGTTGTCCCAGAAGGCCACTGAGTTCTTCCGCCAGCGGAAGCGCACCTGGAAGTCCGGATTACTGGCGTGCTGATAGAGGTAGCTCAGGATCGCCGCGCTCTCGGCCTTGGACACGCCCATGACGCGGGTGGTGTAAGACGGATTGACGAACAGGCTCTTGCGGCCGCTGACCGGATGGGTGCGGACGATCGGGTGGACCGAGCAATTGTACTTGCGGTCGATGTCCGGGAAGATCGCCTTGTAGACCGGATTGGCGTCGTGTTCGGCCGACAGCCCCTCCAGATAGGCCTTCATCCGGTCCGACAGGGTGTCGTAGGCCGCGTACATGCTGGCGAAGCAGGTGTCGCCGCCGTCCTCGGGCAGGACCTTCATGTAAAGGATGCTGCCCAGCGGCGGCTCGGGGTCGCAGGTCAGGTCCGAGTGCCAGTTCTCGCCCGCCACGAACTTGGAACTGGCGTCGGCGTGGATGGCCACGATCTCCGGATGGTCGGGCAGGCCGGGCACGCCGGAATGGATGGCCAGGTTCCCGAACTTGCGGCCCAGGTCCTTGTGGGCCTCGTGGTCCATCTGCTGGTCGCGGAAGAACACCACCTGGTACTGGGTCAGGGCCCGGTGCAGCTCCTCGAACTGGCGATTGGTCAGCGGCTTGCCCAGGTCGACGCCGAAGATTTCCGCGCCGATCCGGCGGGTCATCGGCCTCACATCGAGCACGTCGTAGGTCATGCGGCGCAACTCCCACTAAACGTTCAGGAAACCGCCGCGCACATAGACGAGCGGGGCCTTGGCTTCGTCGACCGCGACGCGCAGGACACGGCCGACCAGGATCTCGTGATCGCCGCCGTCGTGGGCGGCGTGCAGGTCGCATTCGACGCAGGCGACCGCGCCGGCCAGCAGCGGCGCGCCACAGACCCCGGCCTCGACGGCGGTCAGGGCGAAGCGGTCGTCGGCCCCGCTCTTGGCGAAGCGATGGGCCAGGTCGCCCTGGTCGCTGGCCAGGATGTTGACGCAGAAGCTCCTGGCCTGGCCCAGGGCCGCCAGGGTGCGACTGTCGCGCTTGAGGCAGACCATGACCAGCGGCGGATCCAGCGACACCGAGCTGAAGGCGCTGACCGTGGTCCCGACCAGCCGGCCGTCGTGACAGACGGTGACCACGGTCACCCCCGCCGCGAAGCTGCCCATGGCCTTGCGGAAGTCGTGCGGCTCGGGCGCCATGTCCTTGGCGACGGCGCTCATCCTTCGTTTCCGAACGGGTTGTCGGGATAGACCGCCGAGGCGGGGCGCTTCCCGCTGTCCTCGGGACTGGCCCGGCCGCAGACCGCCAGGGCGGTCAGGGCGTAGACCAGGGCGCTGTCGACCAGGTCCTGCGGGGTCGGCCGCCAGCGCTTGAAGCCGGTGGTGATGGCCGGGATGCGGTGCATGTTGAAGACGTTGTGGTCGCGCCACATGCTGGAATAGACCGGGTTGGCCAGGGCGACCGGGTGACCCAGGCTCAGCCTGGTGGCGTCGTCGACGGCGGCGACCAGAGGCGCCACCTCGCGGGCGTCGGCCTCGAAGCCGTGGCGCACCACCACCGGCTCGATGTCGATACGGCCCAGGCCGTTGTCGCGGACCATGGCCTCCAGCGAATGCTGGACGTCGGCCACGCGCTGCTTCGGGGTCAGGCCGACCTCCAGATAGAGGTTCACCAGCTCGGTGCCCGCCCCGAAGGCGAACGGGATGCCGCCGCGGATCGAGGCGATCTGCGACTTGGGCTGGGCCACGCCGCCGGGGCTGTCGTAGCGGCTGGCCTTCTCGTATTCGCCGCTCCAAGCGTGGATGGCGTCGGTGAGCCGGCCGATCTTGTAGATCGGGTTCGGATGCTGGGCGGCCGTGGCCGGATGGTCGAGCAGCGGGGTGAACACCCCCTCCCCCCACACCTGAAAGCGGAACACCGCATAGCCGCAGCCCACCCAGGTCAGACCGAAGTCGCAGCCCTCGGCGGCGATGGCGTAGTCGGGGGCGACCCCGCCGTGGTGGAACAGGTAGTGGGCGCCGATGTCCTTGCCCATATAGGCGACGCCGCGGTGCTCCTCGATCGGCTCGGGGCCGATCTCGCCGGGACAGGCGGTCAGGTACATCTTGCCGGCCAGCTCGTAGCCGGCGGTCTTCAGCGCCTTGGCGGCGATCAGGAAGCAGCTCATCGGGCCGCGATCGTTGGCGATCGGATAGCCGTACAGCTTGCCGTCTTCCAGCCAGCACTTCTCCCATTCGGGATTGGCGATCGTCTCCGGCGCATACTTGTAGGCGTCCAGGTCGGGGTTCCAGGTCGGCGCCTCGGTGTCGAGATGGGCGGTGAACAGCAGGTTCTTGCCGATCCCCTTGCCGCCGTGCACGCCGATGATGTTGGGCCGCTCCGGCGTCGCCCCGACCTTGCGCGGCGAGAAGCCCTCGCGGGCCATCCAGTCGTGGACGTAGTTGGCGACCTCCAGCTCCTTGCCGGACGGCGCGGGGATGTTGCCCAGGGTCAGGGCCAGCTCGACGATCTCGTCCTGGCTGATCGCGGCGGCGATGGTGGCGCGGTCGGCGTCGGTGACCTGGTAGGGCGCGGCGGCGCCCGGCGGCGGAAATCCGTCGGCCATGTTCAGGCAGCCCCTTTCCAGGCGTCGGCGATCGCGGCCGTGTCGGTGAGGATCGCGCTGTTCAGCTCCATCACCTTCAGCGACGCGGCATGGATGTCCGCCTCGTAGGCGGCGCAGGCGTCGGCGGCGACGAACACGTGGTAGTCCAGGTCGAAAGCGTCGCGGACGGTGCTGTCGACGCAGCATTCGGTGGTCAGGCCCGCCACCACCAGAGTGTCGACGCCCATCTTGGTCAGCTGCATGTCGAGATCGGTGCCGACGAAGCCGCTGTAGCGGGTCTTGTGCACCACCAGCTCGCCCGGCGCCGGCTTGGGGCCGTAGAACTCCGAACCGACCTGCCCCGCCCGGCACAGGGCCGCGTCGACGTCGGGATCGCCGCCGCGCCGGCGCAGGCGCTCGTTCCAGGCCGCGGAGTCGGTCTCGGGCGTGGTCGACAGGCCCACGAACACCACCGGCACGCCCGCCGCGCGGGCCTGCGCGACCAGCGTCTCGGCCGCCGCCAGGGCGGGCTGGACCACGCCCATGTCGATGAACGCGCCCAGCACCCCGTCGGGCGAGGCGAAGTCGACCTGCATGTCGATCACCAGCACCGCCGTGCGCCCGGGCGCGATCCAGGCGGCCAGGCCGTCCGCGGTCTCTCCGGTCGGGCTCACGGCGTTCACGAATAGACCGCCCGCAGGCCCGGCAGGATGTCGGCGCCGAACATGGTCAGGCCCTCCACATAGTCGGGGAAGATCAGCATCAGGCCGTCCAGCTCGCAGGAGGTGACGAACTCCTCGATCTGCTCGGCGCAGGTGGAGGGCGCGCCGACCACCGTGTGGGTCATGAAGGCGCCCTGCTGCCTGGCGACGGTGTCCAGCTTCTCGGCTGGCACGCCCCAGCTGGCCAGCATGGCCAGGATCGCGCCCATGTCGGCGCCGTCCTTGTAGTGCTCGACCATGGCCGCGGCCTTGGCGTCGGTGTCGCCGTGCACCACCGTGCACATGGCGTAGGTCTTGATGGTCTTGCCCATGGCCTCGGCGGTCTTCTTGGCCCGCAGCGAGGCGTCGCGGCGCTCGTCGGCCGTGCGGCCGCCGATGAAGCAGGCGTCGGCCTCGCGCACCGAGAACTGGAAGCCGCGGTCGGACATGCCGGCGCAGACGATCTCGGGGCGCGGCCGCGACAGCGGCTTGGGCTTGGACTGGCAGTCCTTCATCGTGAAGAACTTGCCGGCGAAGTCGACGCTGTCCTCGGCCCACAGGCGCTTGACCACCGTCGTCCATTCCTCGGTCAGGGCGTAGCGGTCGTCGTGGCTCAGGCTGTCGTCCCAGGCCCCCATCTGGTCGAACTCGCCCTTGTAGGCGCCGGCCACGATGTTCAGGCCCGCCCGGCCGCCGCTGATGTGGTCGAGCGTGGCGATCATCTTGGCGGCCACGGCCGGGTTCTGCAGCAGCGGATGGATGGTGGCCCAGATCCGGACGTTCTTGGTGGCCTCGGCGATTCCGGCCATCATCGTCACCGACTCCA
Source organism: Caulobacter sp. UNC279MFTsu5.1 (assembly GCF_900114015.1). Classification (GTDB taxonomy): domain Bacteria; phylum Pseudomonadota; class Alphaproteobacteria; order Caulobacterales; family Caulobacteraceae; genus Caulobacter. Next base: position 97,388 of record NZ_FORN01000008.1, read on the forward strand.
GGGCCGTGCCCCAGTGGTCGGTCTCGCCGCCGAAGCCGCGGAACTTGCCCATGGACATCACGAAGTCCATGCCGACCTGGTCGGCGGTGACCGCCGCGGCCCGGTTCTGCTGGTAGAGGCCATCGAGGACCGGGGTGGTCTTGGAGATGATCCAGCCGCCGTTGGCGACCGGCAGGAAGACCCCGAAGTCCTTGTGCTTGGATGGACTGTGGAACATGGCGGATCCTCCTTACGCGGCGTCTTGAAGCATATCAGGGATCGGCTCGGCGACGGGATCCTGCAGGACGGCCTTGCGCGGCGGCCGCATGAACAGCGCCGCCAGGAAGATGACGCCGATCACCGCGGCGAACAGCTGGAAGGTCGGGGCGAAGCCGCCGAGGCGGTCGCGCATCAGGCCGCCGATCACCGGACCCAGGGCCGAGACCGCGCCCGCCAGGCAGACCAGCGAGAAGATCTCCAGATTGTTCTTCCGGCCATAATAGTTGAGCAAAAGGATGCTGACCGCCAGCACCGTCAGGCCGAACCCGACGCCCACGCCGACGGCGAACAGCATCATCACCGGCCAGGTCGTGGCGTGGGTCAGGGCCAGCAGGCCGACGGCCATCATCCCTTGCGCGCCAGCCAGCAGCCAGCGCGGGTCGACCCGGTCGCCGATCAGGCCGCCGCCCAGTCGGGCGGCCACCTGCATCAGGGATTCCAGGCTGATGGCCGTGACCGCCACCGCCGAGGCCACGCCGATCTCGGAGAAGTGGGTCGGGGCCAGGCTGACGGCGGTCACCCCGCCCAGCAGGTGGGCGAAATAGGCGGCCAGGATCACCCAGAACTGCGGGGTGGCCAGGGCCTCCCGCACCGTCCAGTCGCTGGTGGTGCGATAGACCCGGGCGTCGGCCGGCGCGGTCTTGGCCGCCTCGGCCACGGCCTTGTCGGTGTCGACGGCGGCGGCGGCCAGCCAGGCCCGCCCGCCGACCAGGGCCGCGCACAGGGCGCCGACCACGACCGAGGCGATCGCCTGGGCCCACCAATAGGGCCGCCAGCCGCCGTGGGCCATCTCCATGCCGGTCAGGGCCATCCACGGTCCGGCCACCCCGCCCAGCGAGCCGATGGTGAAATAGATGCCGAACGGCAGGGCCCGCTTCCTGAACAGCATCGACAGCACGTGGGTGCCGGGGATCAGGGCCATCATCTGGTAGCCGACGCCCAGCAGGGCCGTGCCGACCAGATAGACCGCCAGCCCATGGGCCGCGGCCAGGCAGGCGAAGCCGGCGACCATCACCGCCGAGCCGGCGACGATCGTTCCCCTCACCCCGACCTTGCGGACCAGGATGGCCGGCAGCCACGACGAAGCCCCGCAGAACGCGCCCAGCAGGGTGAAGCCGAAGAAGGCCCAGCCGAAGCTCCACTTCAGCTCCTTGATCATCGCCGGCAGCACCACGCCCAGCGACGAGAAGGTCGAGGCCGTGATCGTGAACAGCACCAGGCTGAGCGCGGCCAGCAGCAGCCAGGACCGCCAGGGGATCGTCTTCGACATGGGAGCCTCCATGCATAGGCGAAGCCCCCGCGCCGCCGTTTCCGGCGGCGCGGGAAACAGGAACTAGAACTTGCGCGACAGGGTCACGCGCCACTCGCGGCCCTTGCTGGGCAGCGCGCCGAGGTTGGCGTAGCTGTCGGCGTCGGGCGTGAAGTAGAGCTTGTCGAACAGGTTATCGATGTTGGCCGTCACCGTGTACGGCCCGTACTCGTAGTAGGCCGAGGCGTTGGCGACATAGTAGGCCGGATAGGTCACGGCGTTCTGCACCGTGCCCGCGGTCTTGGTCACGTGGGTGACGCCCAGCGTGGCGCCGACCTTGCCCCAGTCGTGGTCGTCGCTGGTGTAGGCGCCGTACAGGCTGACCACCGATTTCGGGATCAGAGTGTAGTCGTAGTCGCCGGCCCGACCCGGCAGGCCGCTGAACGCCCAGACCACATAGGTGCCGCCGAACGCCTGCGAGCCCGGCACGCCGGCGGTGTAGGCCGGGATGTACTGGAACGAGTTGTCCGGCCCCTTGACCGTGGTGTGCTGGCTGTTGCCCGAGAAGGTGAAGCTGAAGTTCTCGCTGGCCAGCCAGCGAACCTCCAGCTCCACGCCCTTGGCGCGGGTGCCGGTCGGCGTGCCGGTGATGCCGGTCAGCTGGGTGCGGTTCTGGCGGTAGCCGGCCAGCGAGCCGACCAGCGTACCCTTCAGCCACTGGAACTTGACCCCGGCCTCGGCCAGGTCGCTGTTCGACAGCCAGGCGTCGCTGGCGTCGGCCACCAGGCTGGCGGCCACGTCGCCGGCCTGGCTCATCTCCAGCGCCGAGGCCTTGGCGTAGGTGATGTAGGGCATCACCCCGCCCGGGGCCTTGTAGGTGGCGCTGGCGGTGTAGGTGAACTTGTCCTTGCCGGCCTTCTGCTCGCCGGCGACCTGGTAGCTGAGCGCGCCGGTGTCGTGCGAAGTGACGTCGTAGTCGTCCCAGCGGCCGCCCAGCATCAGGTTCAGCTTCTCGGCGACCGTGACGTCGGTCATGAAGAACAGGCCCTTCTGGCTCCAGTCGGACTTGTTGTCGTTCTCCCATGCCAGGCCCAGCACGCCTGAGCCGGTCTCGGTCGAGAACGGGCTGTCGATGATGTCGGTGGCCGTGGCCCCGAAGCTGATGTCGCGGCGGTCCAGGGCGATCACGCCGCTGTTGTAGCTTTCGCGCCGGCGGCCCGAGAAGTCGCGGTACGAGGCGCCGACGAACGACTTGGCCTTGACCGCGCCGTCCATGAATTCGTTGGCGAAGTCGTAGGTGACGCGGGCTTCCCAGACCGAGCTCTTGAACCAGGCCGGATAGCCGTACGAGACGAAGCGCTTGTTCTCCTGGTCGTCGTAGAACAGCTGGGCCTTGATCGTGCTGTCGGGCGACAGGGCCTTGGCCAGGTCGAAATACAGGGTGTTGGTGTCGGTCTTAGAGAAGTCGGCCGGGCTGATATAGACCGTGCGCGGCGACAGCTTCACCGTGCCCACCCCGGCGTCCAGCACGTGGGCGGCGTTGGTGTTGTAGAAGCCGTAGTACGGGATGTAGAGCGGGTTGAAGGTCGGGTCGTAATAGTACGGATTGGCGCCGTTGCCGCTGATCTCGTTCAGGGTCATGCGGCCGTTGCCGTCGCTGTCGACCAAGGTGGTGTCGCGACCGGTGGTGTAGGTCCCGTGATCGATCAGGCCCTGGGTCAGGCGGTTCCAGCCCGGCGTCTGCACGTCGCCGTCCGAGTGGTACTTCATGCCGCCGAACGCCGTGGTCCAGCCGCCGCCCAGGTCGAAGTCGGCCGAGAGCTCGCCGGTCTGGCGGCGCGGATAGATCCCCTTGTAGAAGCTGTGGCTGTCCTCGACCTCGCCATAGGCGTAGACGCCGCCGGTCACGGGACCCAGGTTCACCGGCAGGCCGATCTGGGCCGTGGCGTTCTTGCGATTGTACGAGCCGTAGGTGGCGGTGACCTCGCCGGTCGGCTCGCTGAGATAGCCGCCCTCGTTCTTGCCCGACTTGGGGATGAAGTTGAGCATGCCGCCCACCTTGCCCGAGCCGTAGATCGGGGTCGGCGGGCCGCGCACGATCTGGATCTGGTCGGCCGCGCCGATCGGGGTGGAATAGGTGCCGCGGTTCTCGATGCGCTTGAAGCCACGGAAATAGTTCTCGGCCAGGGTGCCGCGGATGTTCAGCGCGCCGGGCACGCCGTAGAAGCTGGCGGTGTAGGTGCCTGGAGACACGGCGGTCAGGCCGTCGATGGTCTCGATGCCGTAGCGCTGCAGGGTGGTGTCGCTGACGAAGCTGGCCGAGCGCGGCGTCTCCAGCAGCGGCTTGTCGAGGCCGAACACGGTGTTGTTGGGCCGGGTCTCCAGCAGTCCCGCCTTGTCGCGCGCCTTGACCACGATCTCGTCGACGGCGGTCGAGGCGTCGGCCGGATCGGCGGCGAAGGCGGGCGACGCGGCGACGGACAGGGCGAGCAGAACAGCGACGGAAGATCCCGCCATCAAAAGCCGTTGGTTCGACATGACGTCCTCGTTCGAGGCCGTCGCGCCCATCACCCGCGGTGATTATCCCCAGGACGACGCCTCTTGAGAACCAGCATCGCCCAGTCGCCGCCGGCTGGCCGGATCGGTCTCTGACATTTTGAACGAAATGTCTCAGCCGCCCGGTTCTTGCTCAGTCGCCGGCCCCTTTCGCCCGGCGGGGGTCAAGAAACTTGATCCACCGCGCACAAGGCGCCGCCAAAAGCGTCGGGCGCGGGGCGGTCAGCGCGCGCTGGTGTCGATCCAGACGACGTCGCCGCGATCCCGGTCGCGGAGCCAGGGCACGGCCTTGGCGGCGTCCCAGGCGGCGGTGATCAGGCCGCCGGTGACGACGCACAGGAAGGCCAGGCTGCGGAGCTTGGCGAAAGCGGACATGAAACGACACCTCCCGCCTGGAATGATGCGGGGCCGAGGGTTGCCGCTTGGTTGACCGGGCCATGACCGGCGGCGCGACCGTCTGACGCGCCCCGAAGGCCCGGCGCCGGCCATGGGAGCGGGCGCCGGGCTTGGCGGGGATGAGAGCCAGCGATCGTCCGTGGACGGATTCTGTCGCAAATCTGTCGCCAAACTGTGACAAATGACGGCGGCACAGGACGTACAGTTCGTTCGCTCCCTCGTTCTCGTCCCTTCGAAAGTAGGAATGTCCCCCATGAAGACCCTGCTCGGAGCCACCGCAGCGCTCGGCCTGCTGGCCGGCGCGTCCAGCGCCCACGCCGCCCGCGACTATGTCTGGGCCGCCGGCTCGTCGACCGTGTTCCCGTTCGCCACCCGCACCGCCGAGAACTTCGCCAAGAAGACCGGCAAGAAGTCGCCCAAGATCGAGAGCCTGGGCACTGGCGGCGGCATCAAGATGTTCTGCGGCGGCATGGGCGAGAAGTTCCCCGACATCGCCAACGCCTCGCGCCCGATGAAGAAGTCCGAGTTCGAGGCCTGCAAGGCCAAGGGCGTCAACAACATCGTCGAGCTGAAGGTCGGCTTCGACGGCATCGTCGTGGCCATGGACAAGTCCTCGCCGGACTACAGCTTCAAGGTCGAGCACCTGTTTCTGGGCCTGGGCCAGACCGTGCTGCGCGGCGGTCAGTTCGTGGCCAATCCCTACAAGACCTGGAAGGACGTCGGCGCCGGCCTGCCGGCCAACCGCATCCTGGTCTACGGGCCGCCGCCCACCTCGGGCACCCGCGACGCCTTCGTCGAGCTGGCCATCGAGGCCGGCGCCAAGAAGTTCCCGACCGCCAAGGCCCTGGCCGAGAAGGACGAGAAGGGCTTCAAGGCCAAGGTCGACCCGCTGCGCACCGACGGCGCCTGGGTCGACGCCGGCGAGAACGACAACGCCATCGTCGGCACCATCGAGAAGACCCCGGGCGCCCTGGGCGTGTTCGGCTACAGCTTCCTCGAGGAGAACGGCAACCGTATCAAGGGCGCGGCCGTCAACGGCGTGAAACCCTCGGCCCAGACGATCGCCAGCGGCCAGTACCCGCTGTCGCGCTCGCTCTACATCTACGTCAAGAAGGACCAGGTCGGGGTGACCCCGGGCCTAAAGGAGTTCATCGCCGAGTTCGTGTCCGACTCCGCGACCGGCCGGGGCGGCTACCTGCAGGGCCGCGGCCTGATCCCCCTGCCCCCGGCCCAGCACGAGGCCATGAAGGCCGCCGCCGGCAAGCTGCCGCCGATGGCCGCGCCGAAGTCGTAGGGCTTTCGGTCAGGGCACATGGAAACGGCCCCGGAGCGATCTGGGGCCGTTTTTCATTGCCATAGGGTGAAATCAGTTCGTCGGATGCTCGTCGCCCGCCCGCGAGGTCATGCCCGCGGCGGCGGCGTCGTCGGCCATCTGGGCGTCGACCGGCGGGGGTTCAACGGCGGCGGCGGGGGCCGGGACGGTGGCGACCGGCGGCGGCGCTTCGGGCCTGGGCGCGGCGGCGACCGGGGTGCGCCGGGCGGCGGCCGTGGCGGCCGCGTCGTCGGCGGCCGTGCGGATCTCGGCCGGCCCCTGTTCGTAGCCGCGGTCGAAATTCATGGTGGACGCCATCAGCAGCACGCCGGCGGTGGCGATGGCCCCGACCAGGGCCCCCAGGAGAATCCATCCGAACGGGTTGCTGTGGCGTTCGGCCTTGGCCATCCGGGCTTTCCTCTGATCTTCGGCCCTCTTAGGAGCCGACCCAACGTCGGACGGGTCCGACGTCGACGTGGACGAAGTTGCTGACGGGGTAATAACCCACGCCGCCGCGTCCGAGATCCAGGGCCGCGGCCCGCAGTCGATCCAGAGCGACGTCCTCCAGATAGACATCCATGGCCTTGCCGTCCATGTGCAGGCTGCGTTTGGCGACCTGGCCGCTGCGTTCGTGCAACATGGCGTTGGTCGTGGGCGAGCGGTAGCCGGAGATCACCTGGAAGTGCGCCTTGGTCTCGGTCTTCTGGGCCAGGGCCGACAGGGTGTCGAACAGCTCCGGATGCATCGAATAGACGTCGCCGGTGCGGTAATCGCGCAGCACCTTGTCCAGGGCCTGGACGGCGTCGGGCACGTATTCGCCCTTGTCGAAATAGACCGCTTCCAGCTTTTCCTGGGTATGGACGTTGTGCAGCTTCAGCCAGCGGGGGGCATGGGAGACGGCGGAGGTCCGGGCGATCGGCGCCGCGACGGGCGGGGCGGCCGCGGCCGGGAGGCCTTCCGCGGGCAAGCCTTCGGGAAGGTCGGACTGACTCTGGAGAAGATCGCCGATCGGATCGGAGACTCCCAGTTTCGACTGCGCGAAGGCCGCCATCGGCCCGACCGCGCTGGCGCCGAGCACGCCGAGGCCAAGCCCCAACAGCTTGCGTCGTTCGATCATCGTTACGCTTCCCCGGACTGACCTTGCGAGACGCCGGAAGGCCGGACCGCCGCACTTGGCGACCCTCTCGCGAGCACTAAAACGCCAGAGTCTTTACGAAACGGCCACGGTCTTCCGAACGGAAGACCAGCCGAAACGAAAGGCTGCTGCCCGGAAAGAGGCCTTACGCGGCGCCGTGGGTCAAGCTGAGCTAGGGGCTCCTGCGGCGATACGCTGCACCAGCACCGTGTCCCAGCCGTACGGGTCGTCGCGGAAGTTCATCTGCCCGTCTGGGGTCATATAGGCCGTCCAGTAGAGCAGAAATACGGCGATGGGCTGGGCCAGCGGCGCGCGCACGGTCTTGCCCGCCGCCAGGATGGCGTCGACCACGTCTGGCTGCCAATCGGGGCTGGAGGCCAGGAGCTGCTTGGCCAGGGGGATCGGCTTTTCCAGCCGCACGCAGCCGTGGCTGGCCAGGCGGCTGAAGCTGGCGAACTTCGAGCGGCTGGGCGTGTCGTGCAGATAGACGCCGTAGGGATTGTCGAAGTCGAACTTCACCAGGCCCAGGGCGGCCTTGGGCCCGGCCTTCTGCTGCAGCCGCGAGGTCCCCTCGCCCGTCGAGATGACGATGAAGTCGTTGCGGGCCAGATAGCCGGGGTGGGCCCGTTCCTTGGGCCACAGCTCCTTGGCGGCGATCGACGACGGCACGTTCCACGGCGGATTGAGCACGATCGAGTGGATCGTCGACTGCAGCATCGGCGTCTCGTCGCCCGGTCGGCCGGTCACCGCCCGCATGGTCAGGTTCGGGGCGTCGTTGTGGAAGACGCTCATCACCGCGGCGGCGATGTTGACCTGGATGCGGTCGGCCGGCAACTCCTGGGGCAGCCAGCGCCAGCGCTCCATATTGGCCAGGATCTGGTCGATCCGGCGCTCCACGGGCACGTTCAGCGCCGCCAGGGTGGCCGGGCCCAGGCCGCCGTCGGGATTGAGGCCGAAGCGCTTCTGGGCGCGCATCAGGGCCTGCTGCAGGGCCGCGTCGAACACCGAGGCCCGATCGACGGCCACCGTCGTGTCCTCGACCGCCAGCCGGGCCTCAAGGGCCGCGATGCGCGGATCACCGGTCGCGCCCAGCTTCAGCGGCGCGCCTGGCGGCAAGGCCTTCCAGCCGCCGACCGCGGCGATGTCGCGATAGGTCGCCAGGCCCTTTCGCAAGGTCTGGTAGCCGGTATAGGGCGGCGGCAGGCTGTCCAGCCACGGCCCCAGGCGGTCCTGGGCGGCGGCCTGAACGAAGTCGGGGCCCGGATCGTAGGGCCCGGGGCGCAGACCCCAGTCGCCGAGGAAGGCGTCCGGCGCCAGGCGGCCGGTGCGCACGGCCCTGGCGTAGCGCAGGGTCAGGTCGATCAGCCGGGCCTGGGCGCCTTGGCGCGTGGGGGCGTCTCGGGCGCTCAGCGACGGCAGCAGCGCGTCGGGCGCGAAGGCGTCGGCCTCGAAGCCGTGGGTGTAGGCCTGCCCCAGGGTCCGCAGCAGCAGCTCGACCTGGTCGGACCGCAGCACCACGCTGGTCGGCGACGGCGGGGCCGGCTGCTGCGGCGCCCGCTGCGGGGCCCGCACCAGGGGCGGATTCTGGATCTGCGCGACGGCCGAGGAAACCGAGAGAAGAGAGACCGCGCCGCCAAGCAGTGCGTCACGTTTGGTCCAGGACTTGATCACCGTCGAAAGGTCTCGCCGCACGTTCGCGCGCGGCCAGTCCGCGCGCCCTCAAATGGCCGTTGCGATCCGGGCTCGTCAACGCCCGTGTCGTGGAAGGCCAACGGTTCAGAGTACTTATGGTTCTTTATTTCGGATGCGGAACCTTAACGCCACACTGGCGGTTTGATCCGACGTCGGGGCGTGCTGTCACGCCCTTTCAGCGTCAGGATTTCGTCGATGAGGATCGCCCAGGTTCCGCCCCTGTACGAAGCCGTCCCGCCGCGGTTCTACGGCGGCACCGAACGAGTCGTCGCCCACCTCACCGACGCCCTGGTCGACCTGGGCCATGACGTCACCCTGTTCGCCTCCGGCGACGCCCGCACCAAGGCCGAGCTGGTGGTCGTGCGCGACCAGGCCATGCGCCTCGATCCGGCCCCGCTCAAGTCGGACCTGGCCGCCCACCTGGCCATGCTGGCCGAGGTCCGTCGCCAGGCCCATCGCTTCGACGTCCTCCACTTCCACACCGACATGATCCAGTTCCCGATGTTCGAGGACATGGCCGGCAAGACCCTGACCACCCTGCACGGGCGGCTGGATCTGAAGGACCTGGCGGGCGTCTATCGCCGCTGGCCGCAGTTTCCGCTGGTCTCGATCTCGGACGATCAGAGACGTCCCCTGCCCTTCGCCAATTGGGCCGGCACGGTGCTGCACGGCATGGCCGAGGAGATCTACGATTTCCGTCCGAAATCCGAGGGTTACCTGGCTTTCCTCGGCCGCATCTCGCCCGAGAAGGGCCCCGACCGCGCCATCGCCATCGCCAAGCGCCTGGGCAAGAGGCTGAAGATCGCCGCCAAGATCGACGCCGCCGACCGCGCCTATTTCCATGAAGAGGTCGAGCATCTGATGGACCATCCGCTGATCGAGTTCATCGGCGAGATCGGCGACCACCAGAAGTCCGACTTCCTGGGCGGCGCCGACGCCCTGCTGTTCCCCATCGCCTGGCCCGAGCCGTTCGGCCTGGTGATGATCGAGGCCATGGCCTGCGGCACGCCGGTGATCGCCTACAACTACGGCTCGGTGCCCGAAGTGATCGAGGACGGTCTGACGGGCTTCATCGTCCGGGGCGAGGACGAGGCGGTGGCCGCGGCGCGGCGCCTGGGCGAGCTCGACCGCCTTCAGATCCGCCGCCGGTTCGAGACCCGGTTCTCGGCGGTCGCCATGGCGCGTCGCTATCTGGCGCTCTATGATCGGCTGGAGAACGCGTCCGCGCCGCCGCGCCTGACGCTGGCCCAAAGCGCCTGACCGCGGCCCCGCGCGCGACGGCCGCGTCGCGGACATGATCAGGCCGTAAGAAGTCTGGGACCCGCCCGCCGCGGATGCGCGACGCGGCGAGTTTGCGAGGGACCTCAGCGCAAGGGGCCGAACGACATGGACGATCTCACACTAGGCCCGACCCCGAGCGGCGCCGTCGAACAGGGCGAAACCGGCGAGCCGCGCGTCCCCTACCGGCTGTTCGCGCTGAAGGACAAGGACACCTTCCTGGTGGCCGACGCGTTCGGCGACGTGCTGGGCGCGGCCGATGGCCTGTTCCACGACGACACCCGCCTGCTGTCGCGGCTGCGCCTGCTGCTCGGCAACCGCTCGCCGGCCCTGCTGAGCGCGGCGGTGTCGCAGGACAACGTGTTCTTCACCTCGCACTCGACCAACGAGCCCCTGCCCGCCCTGGGCGGGGCGGCGGCGCCGCACGGCGCGATCCATGTCGAGCGCAAGCGGTTCCTGTGGGACCAGCGGCTCTACGAGCGCCTGCGCTTCGTCAACTACAGCCGCGACATGGTGATCCTGCCGGTCGGCCTGGAATACGACGCCGATTTCCACGACATGTTCGAAGTGCGCGGCTCCAAGCGCCCGGCCCGCGGCCGGGTCCTACCCGCCGAGACCAACGGCCGCTCGGTGACCTACGCCTATGACGGCTTGGACGGCGTGCGCCGCAACAGCATCATCTCGTTCTCCGAGCCGCCCGGACGCCTGGGTCCACAGCGCGCCGACTTCATGTTCATGCTGACGCCCGAGACCCATTTCGACCTCTATATCGAGGTGGGGGGCGAGCCCGCCCAGCCGCCGACGCGCGAGCGGTGGCGGGCGGCGGCGGCGCGGGCCCGGATCGACATGCGCAACCGCCGACGGCGCGGCGCGCGGCTGCATAGCTCGGGCCGGCTGTTCAACGACTGGCTGGAGAAGTCGCGGGCCGACCTTGCCCTGCTGACCACCCAGTTCGCCACCGGCCCCTACCCCTATGCCGGCATCCCCTGGTTCTCGACGCCGTTCGGCCGCGACGCGATCATCACCGCCTGGCAGGTGCTGTGGATCGAGCCTGGCTTGGCCAAGGGCGTGCTGGGCTACCTGGCCGAACACCAGGCCGCGGAGGTCAGCGCCTTCCGCGACAGCGCGCCGGGCAAGATCATGCACGAGACGCGCAAGGGCGAGATGACCGCCCTGGGCGAGCTGCCGTTCGGCCGCTACTACGGCGGGGTCGACACCACGCCGCTGTTCGTGGCCCTGGCCTGCGCCTACGCCGAACGCACCGGCGACCTCGACTTCATCGAAAGCCTGTGGGAGCCGCTGATGGCGGCCATCGCCTGGATCGAGCATTTCGGCGACAGCGACGGCGACGGCCTGATCGACTACGCCCGCGGCCTGGACTCCGGCCTGTCGAACCAGAACTGGAAGGACAGTGAGGACAGCGTCTTCCACGAGGACGGCAAGTTCCCCGACGGTCCGATCGCCGTGGTCGAGGTCCAGGGCTACGCCTTCGCCGCCTTCAAGGGCATGGCGGACCTGGCCGAGCGGCGCGGCGATCCCGAGAACGCCGAGCGCTGGCGCGCCAAGGCCGAGCACCTGCGCATCGAGGTCGAGACCAAGTTCTGGATGGAGGACAAGGGCTTCTACGCCATGGCCGTCGACGGCCACGGCCAGCCCTGCCGGGTGCGCGGCTCCAATCCCGGCCACCTGCTGTTCTGCGGCCTGCCCACGCCCGAGCGCGCCGAAAAGGTGGCCGACGCCCTGCTGTCGGCCGCGTTCCACAACGGTTTCGGGGTGCGGACCCTGGCCCAGGGCGAGCCGCGCTTCAATCCGATGAGCTATCACAACGGTTCGGTCTGGCCGCACGACACGGCGATCTGCGCCATGGGCCTGGCCCGCTACGGCCATCGCGACGGGGTGGTCGATATGACCTCGGGCCTGTTCGAGACCGCCGCCCACTACGAGATGCGCCTGCCCGAGCTGTTCTGCGGCTTCCCGCGCCAGCCGGGCGAGCCGCCGGTGGCCTATCCGGTGGCGTGCCTGCCCCAGGCCTGGGCGGCCGGCTCGGCCTTCATGATGCTGCAGGCCTGCCTGGGGATCACCATCGACGGCTGGCGCGGCGAGGTGCACCTGTCCGACCCGCGCCTGCCGATCGGCATCGACCATCTGCAGGTCGACGGCCTGAAGATCGGCGAGGCGTGCACGGACATCACCTTCGAACACGTCGGCGCCAATGTGGCGGCCCACACCAGCAAGCACTCGCCGGTGCCGATCCTGATCAGGCGGTGACTTTCATACCGCTCATCCCGGCGAATGCCGGGACCCAGATGGCAAGGCCGAGCGTCGGTTCCATGAACTCGGCGCTCCTCCAGCCAGCCTCTCGGCTCTGGGATCTGGGTCCCGGCATTCGCCGGGATGAGCGGGTCTAGAATTGAACGCGGAGAAATACGCAATGCCGCAGAACCTCGACCTCTTCCCGATCGGAAACTGCGCCGTCAGCGCCCTGATCGACCGCTGCGGGCGGTTCGTCTGGGCCTGCGCGCCCCGCATCGATTCCGACCCGGTGTTCAGCGCGCTGCTGGGCGGGTTGGAGCCCGGCGATCCCGCCGCCAAGGGGACCTGGGAGGTCGTGGTCGACGGGGCCGCGACCGTCGAACAGGACTATCTGCGCAACACCCCGATCCTGCGCACGGTGATCACCGACGGCGACGGGGCCAGCGTCGAGGTCATCGACTTCGCCCCCCGCTACCAGCAGTACGGGCGCAGCTTCCGGCCCACCGCCTTCATCCGCCTGATCCGCCCGCTGGCCAGCGTGGCGCGGATCACCATCCGCCTGCGCCCCACCGCCGACTGGGGCGCGCGGGCGGCCGAGACCACGCACGGCTCCAACCACATCCGCTTCGTGTGCTCGGACATGACCCTGCGCCTGTCCACCGACGGGCCGGTGTCGCATGTGCTGGAGGAACGCACGTTCCGGCTGGAAAAGCCGATCGCCATGTATCTGGGCGCCGACGAGGGCTTCAACGCCGACATCGGGGCCACCTGCAACCGCATGCTCCAGCAGACCCTGGAATACTGGATGGACTGGGTGCGGGGCCTGGCCGTGCCGCTGGACTACCAGAGCGCGGTGATCCGCTCGGCCATCACCCTGAAGCTCTGCATGCATGAGGAGACCGGGGCCATCGTCGCGGCCATGACCACCTCGATCCCCGAGCACGCCGACAGCGGCCGCAACTGGGACTACCGCTACTGCTGGCTGCGCGACGCCTATTACGTGGTCCAGGCCCTGAACCGCCTGGGCGCGGTCGACATCCTGGAGAACTATCTGGGCTATCTGCGCAACATCGTCGACCGGGCGGCGGGCGGGCATATCCAGCCGCTGTTCGGGGTGGGGTTCGAGCCGCAGCTGACCGAGCGCTTCGCCCCCGCCCTGGCCGGCTATCGCGGCATGGGGCCGGTGCGGATCGGCAACCAGGCGTTCGAGCACCAGCAGCACGACGTCTACGGCCAGATCATCCTGTCGACCGTCCAGGCCTTCTTCGACGAGCGCCTGCTGCGGCCCGGCACGGTCGAGGACTTCCACAGCCTGGAGCCGGTCGGCGAGCGAGCCTTCCAACTGCACGACCAGCCCGACGCCAGCCTGTGGGAGTTCCGCGGCCGGGCCAATGTCCACACCTATTCGGCGGTGATGTGCTGGGCGGCCTGCGACCGACTGGGCAACGCCGCCGCCCGCCTGGGCCTGGACGACCGCGCCGACTTCTGGAACGAGCGCGCCGCCCGGGTGCGGCAGACCATCGACAAGCGGGCCTGGAACGAGGACCTGGGCCGCTTCGCCGCCACCTTCGAGGGCGACGAGCTGGACGCCAGCCTGCTGCAGCTGGTCGACCTGCGCTTCATCGAGGCCAAGGACCCGCGCAACGTCGCCACCGTCGCCGCGATCGAGGCCGGCCTGCGCAAGGGCTCCTACCTGCTGCGCTACGCCATCCCCGACGACTTCGGCGCCCCGCAGACGGCGTTCAACATCTGCACCTTCTGGCTGGTCGAGGCGCTATACCTGGCCGGCCGGATCGAGGAGGCGCGCGCGCTGTTCGAAGAGATGCTGGAGCGCCGCACCACCGCCGGCCTGCTGTCGGAGGACATCGGCTTCGCGGACGGCGAGCTGTGGGGCAACTATCCGCAGACCTATTCGCTGGTCGGGCTGATCAACTGCGCGGTGCTGCTGAGCCGGCCGTGGACGTCGGTGCGTTAGGCCTCTCCCAGCGGGAAAGGGGTTCAGACTTGCGGAACCCGCCGCGATCCTGAAAGAACCGAGGCGTGACGGAACACAGGACACAACGCCTCGCCGCCCTGGACGGCCTGCGGGCGGTGGCGGCGCTGGGGGTGCTGCTGTACCACGTCGCCGACTGGTCGGGCCGGCCGGGCCGCTTCGCGCACGGCTATCTGGCGGTGGATTTCTTCTTCTGCCTCAGCGGCTTCGTCCTGGCCCACGCGTTCGAGCGGCGCGAGATCGGCTGGCCGGCCTATCTGTGGATCCGGATCGTGCGGATCTGGCCGCTGCTGGTGCTGTCGACGCTGATCGGCGCGGTCCTGACCTCTCGCCACAGCCCGCCCTTCTGGCCCAACCTGGCGCGCGGCCTGCTGCTGATCCCCCGCCTGGGCCATCCGGCCGAATGGACCTTTCCCACCCTCTTCCCGTTCAATCCGCCGGCCTGGTCGCTGTGCCTGGAAGTGATTGTCAGCGCCCTGTGGTTCCCGCTGCGGCGGGCGCCCGACCTGGTGGCGGCGGGGATCGTCTTCTGCGGCGGCGCGGTCATGGCCTGGGTCGCCCTGGGCCTGAACGGGGTCGAGACCGGCTGGGACCAGGCGACCTTCTGGCTGGGCGTGGTGCGGGCGACCTTCAGCTTCGGCCTGGGCTGGCTGGGCTGGCGCTACCGGGCCCTGGCGCCGCGGCCGCGCCTGTGGCTGCCGGCCGCCGTCCTGCTGGCGGTGCTGGTCATGCCGCTGGCGCCGGTCCGGCCCTGGAACGGGCTCTACGACTTCGCCTGCGTGGCGGTGCTGTTCCCTCTGCTGGTGCTGGTCGGCGCCCACGACCCCAAGGGCGCGGCCGGCGCCCTGTGCCGGACGACGGGCGACGTCTCCTACCCGCTCTACGCGCTGCACTGGGCGACCTGGGCGGTGATGTTGCGGCTCTATCCCGACGGCTGGCGGAGCGTGCTGCCGGTGTGGTT
Organism: Caulobacter sp. UNC279MFTsu5.1; assembly: GCF_900114015.1. Classification (GTDB taxonomy): domain Bacteria; phylum Pseudomonadota; class Alphaproteobacteria; order Caulobacterales; family Caulobacteraceae; genus Caulobacter. The sequence continues at coordinate 112,471 of NZ_FORN01000008.1, forward strand.
CGCCGCGCTGGCCGTGGTCGTCGCGCCGGCCGTGGCCTGGGTCGCGTTCCGGCTCTACGACGCGCCAGTGCGGCGGTGGTTGCGGCGCCGCGCCTGAGGTCCCTTCAGCACCGCGTCACCCCCGTTTCCGGACGCTCGCCGGCCAGCCAGTCCACCGCCGCGACCACCTCGCCGCGCTGGGCGTCGAGGATCGAGGTGTGGCTGGCCGCGACGTCGACGACCAGCGCGCGGCAGGCGCGAGCGGCCGGAGCGACCTCGGCGGCGCGCCAGGCGCGGGCCAGGGGCTTGTCGGGCGTCCGAGTGGCGACGACCGCCGCCACCGGGATGGCCGGGCTCAGCGGCGGCAGGGCGTCGACGGCGGCCAGGCCCGGCAGGAAGGCCCGCTCCTCCTCCAGCCCCGCCCGGATGCTGTTCCGCCCCGTCCAGGCCCTGCGTCGTCGGGCCTCCGCCTCGGCGGCCGGCGAGATGTCGTCCATCAGCGGGACCAGGCGGGTCAGGCCGACGGCGCGGGCGAACGGCGTGAAGCCGGCCAACCGCGCCTCGCGCTTCAGGTCGGCCATGGCCAGCGGCTGGTCCTGGACGTCGGTCCCCACCGCGTCGACCAGCACCAGCCCCGCCGTCCGCGCGGGCCACAGGCGGGCGAAGGCCTCGACATAGAGCCCGCCGTTCGAATGTCCGCCCAGGATCACCGGCGCGTCGCCCTCCTCCGCCGCCACCAAGGCGCCCAGCCGCCTGGCGACGGCGACCGGGGAGCGGTCCAGGTCGTGCATCGCCGCCAGGCCGATGCCGTCGCGGTCATAGGCGCAGACCTTGCCTTTCGTCGCCAGGTCGCCGGCCACCAGCGACCAGTCGGCCGCCCCGCCGAACGCCCCGGCCTCGAGGATCACGGTCGGGCGCGCGGTCTTCCGGCCCTGGCACTCCAGCCCGCCGCCGGCGACGCCGGCCGCATCCAGCCCGCCCCGTGTCGCGCATCCGGCCAGCAGCAGCAGCAGGGCCGCCAACAGGACGGTCTTCGGTTTCATCAGGCGTTCCTAGTTGCGGTCGGGCGAAAATGTAAGCGGTTTCGCCCGTCGAACCCGGCGTGACGAACCGGGCCGATAATGCTCTGTTGCCCGCCGACACGTCGCGAGGATCCATGCCGACAAGCCTTCTGATCACCGGCCTGCTGGCCGCCGCCTCGCCCGAACCCGCCGCCCCCGATCCGCTGGCCTATTTCGAAGGCGCCTGGACCTGCGCCGGCCACTTCGAGCCGTCGAAGAAACCCCTGGCCTCGGAGATGGTCTTCCGCCGCGATCCCGACACCGGCGCCCTGCTGAAGCAGCATCGCGACGCGGCGCCCGGAATCTACAAGGCGGCCGAGACCTGGAGCTTCTCCCGGGTCGCCGGCGGTTTCCGCGCCACCGTCGCCGACGGCTACAACGGCCTGCGCTGGTACGCCTCGCCGGGCTGGGAAGGCGATCGCTGGACCTGGAGCCGCCAGGGGGCGGGCGAGCCGGCCGAGCAGTTCGTCTACAGCCGCACCGCGCCGGCGCGGATGACCGTGGACTGGATGATCTCGCGGGCCGGTGCGCCGATCGTCCTGGGCGACACCCTGGCCTGCACGAAGGCCTAGAAGACGGGGACCGGCCTGCTCCTGGCATTCGGGGGCGGCAGACATTAAGGACCGTTTTCGGCCTACGCGGTGCGTCCTTTGAGGCTCGCTCTTGGCTCGCACCTCAGGATGAGGCGCTTTGTTGCTGAAATCCTCATCCTGAGACGCCTCCGCGGGAGGCCTCGAAGGACGCAGGGCGGTTCCCGCTCGCGACTGCCTCCCCTACGACGCCTTCTTGCGCGCCGCGGGCTTCTTGGTGGGCGGCTTCTTGGCCGCGCCCGGCCTGTGGCCCAGGCTCTTGCGCAGGGCCTCCATCAGGTCGACGACGTTGGTGTTCTCCGGCTCCTCGACCGTCACCTTGGCCTTGCCGCCCTTTTCCTTCTGCTTGATCAGGGCTCGCAGGGCGTCCTCGTAGCGGTCCTTGAACTGGCTGGGGTCGAACGGGCCTTCCTGCTGCTCGATGATCTTCTCGGCGATGGCCACCATCTGCGGGTCGGCCTTCCTGTCGGGGATGTCGTCGAACAGCTCGGCCGCGTCGCGCACCTCGTCGTGGCTGCGCAGGGTGTAGGCGACCAGGCCGTTGTCGCGCGGTTCGATGGCCAGCAGCCGCTCGCGCGTGTGCATGACCACCCGGCCCAGGGCGATCTTGCCCGCCCCGGCCATGGCGTCGCGGATCACGGTGTAGGCGTCCACCGCCAGCTTGCCGTCCGGCACCAGGAAATAGGGATTGTCCCAGTACAATCGGTCGATGTCGTCAGCGTCGACGAAGCGCTCGATGTCGATGGTGCGGGTGCTTTCCAGCCGCACGCTCTCGATCTCCTCGGGCGTCAGGATCACGTAGTGGTCCTTCTCGTACTCGTAGCCCTTGACCAGGTCGGCGCGGTCGACCGGACCCAGGTCCGGGTCGGTGGCCACCATCTTGATGCGGTTGTGGGTCTTGGGGTGCAGCAGGTTGAACCGCACCTCGCCGCCGGGACTGACGGCCGTGTACATCGCCACCGGGCAGGTGACGAGCGACAGCCGCAAGTGGCCTTGCCAAGTGGGACGCGCCGCCATGGGAATGCCCTTTCCTAAAAACCGCCCAGTCCTACCCCCTCCCGCCGGCCCGAACCGTCAGGGCGGGCGGGAGGGTGAACGTCGGCCGGGCCAGCGCCGGGGCCGGGGTCGGTTCGCGCAGGTGGGCCACGAAGTCGTCGCGCCAGGCCGTGACGTCCTGGCGGGTGACGTTGTCGATCAGGCTCTCGAAGCGCCGCCGGCGTTCGTCGACATCCATGTTCAGCGCCCGGGTCAGGGCGTCGGAGATCTCTTCGGGGCTGTTGGGGTTGATGATCAGCGCCTCCTTCATCTGCCGCGCGGCGCCGGCGAAGCGCGACAGGATCAGCACGCCGGGATCCCAGGGGGCCTGCGAGGCGACATACTCCTTGGCCACCAGGTTCATGCCGTCGCGCAGGGGCGTGACCAGGGCGGCCTTGGAGGCGCGATAGACCCCGGCCAGCTCGTCGCGGCGATAGCTGCGATTGAGGTAGCGGATCGGGTTGTAGTCCATGTCGGCATAGGCGCCGTTGATCCGGCCGATCAGGCCGTCCAGCCGCGCGCGCAGGTCCTGGTAGGCCTCGACCTCGTCGCGCGAGATCGGAGCGATCTGCAGCAGCATGACCTCGCGACGCGCGTCGGGATTGTCGTGCAGGAAGCGCTCGAAGCCGATCAGCCGCTCCTCCAGCCCCTTGGAATAGTCCAGGCGGTCGACGCCCACGACCATCTTGCGGAACACGCTGTGGGCCATCAGCCGGTCATAGACGCGGGTGGCGCGGGCGCTGTCCTTGATGCGGGCGAAGTCCTCGGCGTCGATGCCGATCGGGAAGGCCGCGACCTTGGTGACCTGGCCGAAGGCGGTCAGCCGCCCGTCCTCGGTGCGCTCGCCGCCCACCTCGTTGAACACATAGCCCTCGAAGGCCTGGACGCTTTCCTCGGTCTGGAAGCCGACCAGATCGTAGTGGAACAGCGCCTCGACCAGGGGCCGGTGGCGCGGCAGGGTCACGACCAGTTGGTGGGCCGGCCAGGGGATGTGCAGGAAGAAGCCGATGCGGTTGGTCACGCCCAGCCGCCGCAGCTCCCGCGCCATCGGGATCAGGTGGTAGTCGTGCACCCAGATGATGTCGTCGGGCTCGATCAGCGGCAGCAGGGTCTCGGCGAAGCGTCTGTTGACCCGGTCGTAGCCCTCGCCGAACGAGCGGTCGTAGGCGGTCAGATCGACGCGATAGTGGAACAGCGGCCACAGGGTCTTGTTGGCGTAGCCGTTGTAATATTCCTGGTAGTCGCCCTCCTCGAGGTCGACCGTGGCCACGGTGACGCCGTCGGCCTTCTGCATGTTCAGCTGGCCGGTGAACTCGGTGGTGGTCCTACCGCTCCAGCCGAACCAGATGCCGGAATATTCCCGCAGGGCGGCGGCCAGGGCCATGGCCAGGCCCCCGACGCTCTCCTCGCCCTTGCCGGTGGGCGGATTGACGCGGTTGGAGACGACGATCAGGCGACTCATGCGGCGGCCCTTCCGATTGAGGCGCTCAACCAGTCGAGCACGGCGTTGCAGTCGTTCAGGCGATAGGACGCCTGGGTGGGACGGTGGGGCGGGCCGACCAGCACGCCGTAGCCGCCCAGGCGGGCGGCGGCGGCGAAGCCGTCCTCGTCGGTCAGGTCGTCGCCGACGAACACCGGGATCGCGCCGTCGAACGGCGGCTCGCGCAGGAAGGCCGAAACCGCCTTGCCCTTGTCCTGGCCGGGCGTGCGCAGCTCAGCGACCATGTCGCCCAGCTGCAGCGCCAGGTCCGAGGACCGCGCCAGCCGCTCGGCCGCCTCGATCACCGCGTCGGCGGCCGAGGGCGCGTTGCGATAGTGCAGGGCGACGCTGAGGGTCTTGTCCTCGAACAGCAGGCCCCTGTCGCCGCGCGCCAGGTCGCGCAGCACGTCGCGGGCGTGGTCGAGGTCGGGATGCGGCTGGACGCGGTCGACGCCATGGCCGCCGCGGCGCACCAGGCCGTGGACGGCGGCGATGAACTTCACCCGCTCTTCCAGGATGCGGTCGACATCCTCCAGCGCGCGGCCGCTGACCACCGCCAGCCGGCCGTCCAGCACACGCGACAGGGCGTCGAGCAGCGCCGCGCGGCGAGCGTCGGGCCCCACCTGTTCGGGGCGGGGCATGATGGGGGCCAGGGTTCCGTCAAGATCGAGAAACAGCGCCGCGCGAGGCGGCAAGGCGGCTGGTGGTGGCGGCAAATCGCTCGGCGCATGCCGAACGACTGACCCGAACGCGGTCATGGCGAGAAGGCCCTCTCCGATGATTACAGGCCTTTGAAACGCGCGTTGGCGGGGTTTCGATCCCCTGGAAAGCGGCCGGGCGGAGTCACGATGCGCTCACGCGGATGTGCGTGGACGCCTGCCGCCCTTGAAAATCTTAGAGCGCGGCGGCCTTCAGCACCGCCTGGCCCAGACCCGCATAGTCACCGTCGAAATGGTGGCCGCCGTGCAGCCGGACCTGGCGGATCGTGGCCGCCGGCAGGGTCGGACAGATGTCCAGCCGCTCCTTGTCGCCATAGATGCAGGTCATCGGCAGGCCCTTCAGCGCCTCGACCGCCGGGGCCACGGCGAAAGAGTCGGCCGTCGCGCGGTTCAGCCAGCTGGCGGGATGGAAGGTCAGGTCGCCGTGCGGGCCGGTCCCGATCAGCACCAGCCCCTTGATTTGGCCGCGCAGGTCGGCCGGCAGCAACGGCACGATGGCCGGCAGGGCGTCGGCCCCGAACGAATAGCCGATCAGCACGATCTTCTGCCGGCCCCACTGGGCCTGATGCCGGCGCAGCTGGTCGGCCAGGTCGTCGGCCACGGCCTGGGGCGGGCGCCTGGCCAGGAAATAGCGCAGCGAATTGACGCCCAGCACCGGCACGCCGTCGGCGGCCAGCACCTTGGCCACGCCCTCGTCCAGAGGACCCCAGCCCCCGTCGCCCGAATAGAGTACGGCCAGGGCGTCGCCCGGGGCGGCGGCCGGCGTCTCGATCAGGCGCGGCGCGACCACGGCGGCCTCGGCGACCCCGGCAAAGGCCAGGCCGAGGACGGCGGCGAGGGTCAGCAGGCGGGCGCGCGGGCTCATGCTTTTCCTATCCTCCCCAATCTTGACCATGGCGGGGCGAAGGTGGGGCGCCGGGACGGCTTTCGGGGCGGCGATGGCGAGGTTACGGCGAATTCATTTCGCCTGGCTCGCTACACATGTAACGCTACAAATGTAACGCCATTCTCAGCCGAGGCCGCCGTGATCGAATCCCTGCCCAGACGCGAACGCGAGGTGTTCGAAACCCTGTGCCGCCTGGAGGCCGGCACCGCCGCCGGCGTCCGCGCCGCCCTGTCCGACCCGCTCAGCGACTCCGCCGTCCGCACCCTGCTGTCTCGCCTGGAGGCCAAGGACCTGGTCGAGCGGACCCCTGGTCCCGACGGCTTCCTCTACAGCCCCGTGCAGCGCACCGAGGCCGTCGCCGCCGGGGCCCTGCGACGGATGATCGACACTTTCTTCGCCGGCTCGGCGGCCAGCGCCGCCACCGCCCTGCTGGGCCTGGGCCAGCGCCTGACCCCCGAGGAGGCCGCCGCCCTCGAACGGATGATCGACCAAGCCGTGGAGCGCAAGCCATGACCTGGGCCTTGCTCGCCGCCCTGCTGGCCAAATCCAGCCTGGTGGCCGGCGCCGGCCTGGCCTGCGCCCGGTTCCTGACCCGGCGTCCGGTCGAGCGGGTGGACATCCTGCGCGCCACGGTTTGCCTGCTGCTGGCCCTGCCGGTGATCATGAACGTCCTGCCCGCTCTGGACCTGGCCCTGCTGCCGGCGACGCCGCCGCCCGCCCCGCTTCCCGCCCTGACAGCCGAGCCGGCGCCCGGCCTGGCGACGGCGCCCGCATCGTCCTGGCCTCCGCTCGGCCTGGTCGGCGGCCTGTGGGGGCTCGGCTTCGTCGTCATCGCCGGCCGGCTGCTGCTGGGACTGCGCACCCTCGACCGCTGGACCCGCAAGGGACGCCCGGTGACCGACGGCGACTGGCTGGCGCCGCTCGAAGCCCTGCCTCCGGAGGATCGCCCCGTCCTGGTGTCCAGCGACCGGATCGCCAGCCCGCTCAGTTGGGGCGTAGCGCCCGGCGCCATCCTCGTCGACCCGGCCAGCCTGGTGCAGACCCGCGCCGCCCCGGCCATCCTGGCCCACGAACTGGCCCACCTGCGGCGTCACGACTGGATCTTCCTGGTCCTGTCGCGGCTGGCCCTGGCGATCTTCTGGTTCAACCCGCTGGTCTGGCGCCTGCACGCCGTGCTCGCCGAGCGCTCGGAGGAAGCCGCCGACGCCGCCGCGGTCCAGACCGTCGACCGCGCCCTCTACGCCCGGGCCCTGATCGGCCTGGCCGCCTCTCCCGCCCGTCCCGTCCTGGGCGCCGCGACCGCCATGGCCGCCGACGCCCGGACGCTGAAGACAAGGATCGCCTGCATCATGACCGACACCTCCGCCCGCCGCCGGCCGCTCACCGTGGCCCTGGCCATCGCCGCCCTGGCCGCCGTCGCCACGCCCCTGGCCGCCCTGGCCGTCACCCGCCAAGCCGCCCCCCAGCAGGATTGGGTCGCGCCGCCGGTCCCGCCTGCGCCGCCCGCCGTCCCGGCGCTGGCCGCTCCCCCGGCTCCCCCGGCTCCACCAGCGCCCCCCGCGCCTCCAGCGCCTCCAGCGCCGGAAGCGATCGCGATGGCCGCGCTCGTCCCGCCACCGCCCCCGCCTCCCCCTGCACCGCCGCCTCCGCCCGAACCGCCGCCTCCGCCTCCGCTGCCCGAGCCTTCTGTCGGCTTTGGTTACAGCTCTTTCCGGTCCGCGACGCCCGAGGAGGCCAAGGCGGCCATCGAGGCCCGGGCGCAGGCCGCCGAAGCTCGGGCTCAAGCCGCCGAGGCCCGTCGCCAGGCCCATGAGGCGCGCGCCCAGGCCCGCCGCGCCGCCGACCAGGCGCGCGCCGAGGCCGACCGGGCCATGGCCGACGGCGAATGGGCCCGCCGGATCGGCGAACAGGCCCGCCAGGAGGCCGCCCGCCAGATGGTCAAGGCCCGCGCCCAGATGGCCCAGGGCGCGGTGCAGATGCGCGAGGGCGCTCAGGAGATGCGCGAGGAAGCCGCCCGTCTGCGCGATCCCGCCTATCGCGCCCGGCGGATCGAGGAAAACCGCGGCCGGGGCAACGTCGTCACCGACGCCGAGCTGCGCGACCTGGCCGGCCGCCTGCCGGCCCAGGCCGACGAGCTGGACCGCCAGGCCGACCGCCTGGCCCAGGAGGCCCGACGGCCGACCTAGGATCGAAGATCTGTCCGTCGCTCAATATCCGTTGTCATCCCGGACAAGCGCTGCGCGCTTTCCGGGAGGACAACGTGAATTGGGCCTCACCCCAGCCGCTTGATCGCCGCCTTCAGGGGCTTGGCGGCGTCGAAATAGCCTTCCCAGGCCGAGCTTTTGGCGATCAGGGCGGGGGCGGTGCGGATCGTGTACGTCGCAGGATCCAGCCCCGCCTTCACTTGGCTCCAGTTCAGCGGCATCGACACCGTCGCCCCCGGTCTCGCCCGGGCCGACAGCGGCGCGACGGCGGTCGAGGTGCGGTCGTTGCGCAGATAGTCCAGGAAGATCCGCCCCTCCCGCGCCGCCTTGCTCATGGTGATCAGATAGCGGTCGGGCGCGTCGGCGGCCATCCGGGCGCAGACCTCGCGGGCGAAGGCCTTGGCGGCGTCCCACGGGACCTTGTCCGACAGCGGCGTGACCACGTGCAGCCCCTTGCCGCCGGTGGTCTTGCAGAAGCTGGCCAGGCCCAGCTCCTCCAGCCGGTCGCGGACCTCGCGGGCCCCGGCGATCACGTCCTCGAAGGTGACGCCCGGCGCGGGGTCCAGGTCGAACACCAGGCGGCCCGCGACCTCGGGATCGCCCGGCTGGCCGTTCCAGGGATGGATTTCGACGGCGGCGATCTGGGCGGCGGCGACCAGGGCCTCGACCCGGTCGAACTGGATGTAGGGCTGCTTGTCGCCCTTCACGCTGACCAGCGTGATCAGCGACGACATCCCGCGCATGGCGTGGCGCTGGAAGAAGGTCTCGCCGCCGACGCCCTCCGGAACCCGGATGATCGAGGCCGGCCGGCCCTTGACGTGCGGCAGCATCCATTCGCCCACCGCCGCCATGTAGCGAGCCAGGTCGATCTTGCTGGCCGGCGCGCCGTCGACGTCGGGCCACAGCGGCTTGTCCGGCTTGGAGATCGTCACGCCTAGCACGACGCTGTCCGCCTTGGCGGTGACGATCGTCCGCGAGACCTTGGCGCCGGCCTTCGGGGTCGGCGTCGCCAGTTCGGCGGTCTCGGCCTTGGCCGGGACCTCGGCGGCGACTTCGCCGGCGGGAATGTCCTCGCGCAGGCCCTTGAACGCCGCCTGGCGGATCGAGCCGTCGCCGGTGAAGCCGGCATATTCGATCTCGGCCACCAGCTGCGGCCTGACCCAACGGATGTTGGCCGTCTTGCGCGGCGCGCCCTCGCCCTCGAACGGCGAGACGTCGGTCTCCAGGGCCTTCAGCCTCGGCAGCAGCTGGGCGACCTTGTCGCGTCCGAAGCCCGTGCCGATGCGGCCGACATGGGTCAGTTTGCCGTCGCGCATGACGCCGGCGATCAGCGAGCGGAACGCCGAGCCGGTCGTCGTATAGCCGCCGATCACCACGTCGTGCCCCGCCCGGCACTTGGCCTTGGTCCAGGTGTCGCTGCGGCCCGACCGGTAGGGCGCGTCCAGACGCTTGGAGATGATCCCCTCCAGCTCCAGCTTGCAAGCCGACAGCAGCACCGCGTCGCCGGCCGTCTCGAAATGGTCGACGAAGCGCAGCCGTGGTTCGTCCTCGCCCATCATCGCCTTCAGCCGCGCCTTGCGCTCGCGCAGCGGCAGGCCGCGCAGGTCCTCGCCCTCCTGGGCCAGCAGGTCGAAGGCGAAGAAGATCAGGTCGCCGCTGTCGCCGTCCGACAGGGCCGCCTGCAGGCCGGCGAAGTCGGGCTGGCCGGCCGCGTCCAGGACCACGACCTCGCCGTCCAGGATGCTGTCGGGCAGGTCGGCGGCGGCCTCGGCGATCGCCGCGAACTTCTCGGTCCAGTCCAGGCCCTTGCGGGTGCGCAGGGTCGCGCGGCCGCCCTCGACGCGCAGCTGCATGCGATAGCCGTCGAACTTGATCTCGTGCGCCCAGCCGGGGCCGGCGGGCGGGCGGTCCAGGGACTTGCACAGCTGGGGTTCGATGAAGTCGGGCAGGACGGCGGGCTTTCCCTTGCCCTTCCTGCTGTCATCCCGGACGAGCGCGGAGCGCGAAGATCCGGGACCTCCGGAAGCGCGGCGCTCAGGCGTCGGTCCCGGGTCTGCGCTTCGCTTCGGCCGGGATGACACGGCGGGGGCGAACGTCCGCGTCTCCTCGGCCTCCCGCTGCAGCGCCTCCCGCTCGGCCCTGGTCCGCGAGCTCCACACCGCGTCGCCCTTGCCCTTGGCCTTGAGGATGAACGGCTTTGGCCCCTTGCCCTTGCCGGCCGCGATGTCGGCCATGGTGCGGCCCGAGGCGATCGAGGCGTCCTCGTCCAGCACCGCCGTCCCCTCGCCCGGCCGCGCCGCCTCGTCGTTGTGCTTGATCAGCAGCCAGTTGGACCTCTTGCCCCCTTCTTGTCGCTTGGGGCCGTCCTTGGCGTTGCGGTCCCAGTTCATCCGCACCAACACCCACGAGCCGTGCAGCCGATCGCCCTCCAGCACGAACTTCAGCTCGCCCTTCTTCAAGGCCTTGGCCACGTCCTCGAAGCCGGGCTCGGGCGACCAGTAGCCGCGATCCCACAGCTGCACCGTGCCGCCGCCGTACTGGCCCTGGGGGATCGTCCCCTCGAAGTCGCCATAGTCCAGCGGATGGTCCTCGACCTCGACCGACAGCCGCTTGTCGGCCGGATCCAGCGACGGCCCCTTGGTCACCGCCCACGACTTCAGCACCCCGTCGACCTCCAGCCGGAAGTCGTAGTGCAGGCGGGTGGCGTCGTGCTTTTGGATCACGAACCGGGCGTGCGGCGCCGGCGCGACGGCGGCGTCGCCGCTGGGCTCGGCGGTCTTTTTGAAGTCGCGCTTGCGACGGTATTCGGCGAGCTGTCCCTGGGCCATGGCGGGCCTCCGTATCGTGCCTGGATGAAGGCGCGCGGCGGGCGGGCGGTTCCCTAGCCTTCCGCGCGCTTGACCAGACTTTTGGGCGCCACCAGACGCCAGGCGTCTTGAAGGAGATCGCTCAGTTCCGCCGTCCCGATCGCCTCCAGCCGCACCAGCACGGCCGGATAGCCGCGATAGTGGTCGTCGTCCAAGAAGACCTCGGGCGCCGCCTCCAGCAGCAGTTCCTTCCGCTCCAGCCGGCAGCGCACGGCCAGCACGCCGGGCACGGGCGCCCGCCGTCCCCTGGGCGTCGCGCGCGCCAGATAGGGCCAGGACAGGCCCTTGCCGCGCACCGAAAACGTCAGCGAATCCTCGGCTTCGCCCGCCTCGACCTCGGGCAGGGCCAGCATCGCGCGCCGGATTTCGGCAAGATCGACCATGACCGTCACTGAAAACCCCGCGACACGGGCATGACAATCCCCCGTCACCGGCATCCTGGCGCCGATTGTCAATGACACCGGTTTCCATTATGCACGATTGAAACCCGTCAAGCGGGACAGTTGAGTGCGAGGGAGGATTCGCGGCGTGACCGTTTCCGAGGCCGAGAGCGAGGTGTTCGCACCGGCGTCCATCGCATTCCAGTTCGTCGAGGCGCGTCTGAAGGGCGTGTCGGTTCCCGACTATCCGGGCGGCGTGCTGCCGAGCTCCATGGCCGAAGGCTACGCGGTCCAGGACCTGGCCATCGACCTGTGGCCCGACGAATTGGCGGGCTGGAAGGTCGGCCTGGTTCCCCCCCAGCACCGCGAACGCCTGGGCGCCGAGCGCCTGGCCGGCTGCATCTTCAGGACCAAGATCTGGAACGCGGACGAGGCGCCCACGCCGTTCCGCGCCATCGCCGGCGGCTTCACCGCCGTCGAGGCCGAGTTCGTCATCCGCCTGGGCAAGGACGCCCCGGCCGGCAAGACCGAATGGACCGCCGAGGAAGCCGCCGACTATGTGGGCGAGTTGATGGTGGGCATCGAGATCGCCGGCAGCCCGCTGGCCGCCATCAACGCCCTGGGTCCGCCCATCGTCGCCTCGGACTTCGGCAACAACGACGGCCAGATCCTGGGTCCCGTGGTCGAGAACTGGCGCGACATCGCCTGGGAGGACATGCCGGCCGAGACCTTCATCAACGGCGTGTCCGTCGGCAAGGGCGGCGCGGCCTCGATCCCCGGCTCGCCCCTGGCGGCCCTGGCCTTCCTGCTGGGCCACGTCGCCGCGCGCGGCCGTCCGCTGAAGAAGGGCATGCTGGTGACCACCGGGGCCAGCACCGGGATCCACGACATCGCCGCCGGCGAGACGGCCCGCGTGGACTTCGGCCCGCTGGGGAGCGTCGCCTGCGTCGCCGTTCCGGCCTTGGGCGAGAACGCGCTGCGGGAAACTTGAGTTTTGACGCGTTTCTTCGAGCGAACCGGTATCCCCTTCGCCCGAAAACGCTCTAGAGATCGAAAACCGGCGGGGGCGTCGGAATAATTACAAGCCCAAGGGTGAGGATGTGACGTCCATGGACGCTCCAACGATGCCGGCTCCGTCTGCGAAGATCGGGCGGTACAGGTGGGTCATTGTCGGCCTGCTGTTCCTGGCGATGGTGATCAACTATGTCGACCGCCAGACCATCAGCCTGCTCAAGCCCAACCTGAGCAAGCAGTTCGGCTGGTCCGAGACCGACTACGCCGACCTGGTGTTCTATTTCCAGATGACCTACGCCCTCGCCTACCTGGCCTGGGGCAAGATCATGGACAAGATCGGGGCCCGCTGGGGCTTCGGCGTCGCCTTCCTGATCTGGCAGATCGCCCACATCGCCACGGCCTGCGCCGGCCACCTGCGCGGCTTCATGCTGGCCCGCATGGGCCTGGGCGTCGGCGAGGCAGGCGGCTTCCCGGGCGGCATCAAGGCCGTGGCCGAATGGTTCCCCAAGAACGAGCGCGCCCTGGCCACCGGCATCTTCAACGCCGGCACCAATATCGGCGCCATCGTCACCCCGCTGGTCGTGCCGGGCATCGCCCTGACCTTCGGCTGGCAGATGGCCTTCATCGTCACCGGCGTGGTCGGCCTGCTGTGGCTGCCGCTGTGGCTGATCGTCTATCGCCGCCCGCGCGAGCAGACGCGCCTGTCGGCCGCCGAGCTGGCCCATATCGAGCAGGACCCGGCCGATCCCGTCGAGAAGATCGGCTGGCTCAAGCTGCTGGGCAAGAAGGAGACCTGGGCCTTCGCCCTGGGCAAGTTCCTGATCGATCCGATCTGGTGGATGTTCCTGTTCTGGCTGCCCGACTTCCTGGGCAAGCGCTACGGCCTGGACCTGAAGACCTTCGGCCCGCCGATCGTGGTCGTCTATCTGATGAGCGACGTCGGCAGCGTGGGCGGCGGCTGGCTGTCGTCCAGCCTGATGAAGCGGGGCTGGAGCATCAACAAGGCTCGCAAGACCACCCTGCTGGTCTGCGCCCTGCTGGCCCTGCCCGTGGTCTTCGCGGCCAATGTCTCCAACCTATGGAGCGCGGTGCTGATCATCGGCGTCGCCACCGCCGCCCACCAGGGCTTCTCGGCCAACCTCTACACCCTGCCGTCGGACGTGTTCCCGCGCGGCGCGGTCGGCTCGGTGGTCGGCATCGGCGGCATGCTGGGCGCGGTGGGCGGCATGGTGTTCTCCAAATATGTCGGCCAGGTGCTGGAGACGATCGGCACCTACACCCCGATCTTCATCGTCGCCGGCAGCGTCTATCTGACCGCCCTGCTGGTCATCCACCTGCTGAGCCCCAAGATGGAGCCGGTTAAGATCTAGGTCTTCGTCGAGCGCCTGGGGGTGATTATCTAAAGGATATCAGCGGCCTAGAACTAGTTGTCATCCCGGAAGCCTCGCAGAGGCTGTCCGGGACCCAGGGGACTGGGCTGATACGGTGCGGTTCACCTGGATCCCGGCTCTACGCTTCGCTTCGGCCGGGATGACAACCGTGAGGACAATTGACTAGGGAAGAGCCCCCGGGTCGAAAGATCGGGGGCTTTTTCTTTGGGCGGGTGCAGACCCTCCCTCTCCCGCCGGGAGAGGGCTATAAGCGCGCCATGTCCTCCCCCCTCCCCTTCAAGGTCGCCCTGGTCGGCTACGGCTTCGTCGGCAAGACCTTCCACGCGCCGCTGATCGTCGCCACGCCCGGCCTGCTGCTGCACACGGTGGTCTCCAGCGACCCCGCCAAGGTCCTGGCCGACCATCCGGGCGTCAAGGTCGCGCCCGACCTCGCCGCCGCCCTGGCCGACGCCGAGATCGACCTGGTGGTGATCGCCACCCCCGACCCGCTGCACGCGTCCCAGGCCCACGCGGCCCTGGACGCCGGCAAGGCCGTGGTGATCGACAAGCCGTTCGCCGCCACGCTGGACGAGGCTCGCGCCGTCGCCGACCACGCCCGGCGGGCCGGCAAGCTGCTCAGCATCTTCCACAACCGCCGCTGGGACAGCGACTTTCTCACGCTCAAGGCCCTGATCGCCGACGGCTCGCTGGGCGAGGTGGTGCAGTACGAGAGCCATTTCGACCGCTTCCGCCCGGTGGTCCGCGACCGCTGGCGCGAGAAGCCCGGGGCCGGCGCCCTGCTGGACCTGGGCCCGCACCTGATCGACCAGGCTTTACAGCTGTTCGGTTCGCCCCAAGCTGTGTACGCCGACCTCGCCGTGCAGAAGGACGGCGGCCAGGCCCCGGACTATTTCCACCTGGTGCTGCGCTATCCGCGCCTGCGGGTGCTGCTGCACGCCAGCCAGATGACCCTCGACTCGCGCCTGCGAATGGCCGTGCACGGAACCCGGGGCAGCTTCGTCAAGCAGGGGCTGGACGAGCAGGAGAACGCCCTGAGGGCCGGCATCGTCCCGGGCTCGGAGGGCTGGGGGGCCGATCCGCGTCCGGGGACCCTGACCGTCCCCGACGGCGAGGGAACCGCCAGCCGCGCGGTCGCGGGCGTCCCGGGCGACTACCTGGCCTACTACGCCGCCATCCGCGACGCCCTGTCGGGACACGGCGCCAATCCCGTCCCGCCGGAGGAGGCCCTGGCGGTCATGGAACTGATCGACCTGGCCCAGCGCAGCGCGGCCGAGGGCCGGGAGCTGTCGCTGTGACCGACGCGGAACGGCTGGCCGCCATCGCCGCCCAGGAAAAGGCCCTGGTGTTCCCGCGCTTCACCCTGGAGGACGCCTGGACCCTGGGAACCGCCCTGCGCGACGCCGCCCTGGCCCGGGCCGCGCCGGTGGCCATCGACATCAGCCTGCGCGAGCGCCCGCTGTTCCACGCCGCCCTGCCGGGCGCGGGTCCCGACAACGCCGACTGGGTCCGCCGCAAGCGCAACACCGTCCTGACCCTGGCGACCAGCACCCTGGCCGTCGGCCTGAAGCTGAAGGCCTCGGGCGAGACCCTGGAGCAGCGCTACGGCCTCTCGCCCCGCGACCACGCGGCCCACGGCGGCGGGTTCCCGCTGACGCTGGCGGGCCTGGGCTGCATCGGCGCGATCACGGTCTCGGGCCTGCCGCAGGTGGAGGATCATGGGCTGGTGGTCGAGGTGCTGGAACGGGTGCTCAAGGGCTAGCAATCCGTCGAGGAATCCGCTCATCCCGGCATTCGCCGGGATGAGCGGTGAAAAAGGACAGGTTCAGCCCTCAGCATCCCCCTCCGCCACCGGAGCATCAGCCGCTCCCACATCCCCTTCCCCCTCGTCCGACGCCTCCGGCAGCGGCGTCGGCCGCTCGATCCGCGCTCGGATCTCCGGGTCCTTCAGCAAAGCCACCCGCATCACCTCGCGCGCCCGCGGCGCGGCGGCGCTGGAGCCGAACTGGCCGCCGTGCTCGATGATCACCGACAGGGCGTAGCGGGGGTCGTCATAGGGCGCGAAGGCGATGAACAGGTTGTGGTCCTTCAGCCGCCAGGCGATCCCCTGGTTGCTGCGCGAGGCCCCGGCCGCGTACTGGCGGACCTGGGCGGTGCCGGTCTTTCCGGCCATCTTGACGTCGCCCAGGCCCAGCTGGCTCTGCTTGAAGGCCCCGCCGGTCGGGTCGTTGGCCACCGCCGCCATGCCGGCCCGCACGATCTCCAGGTGCGCCTGGCTGAACGGCAGGTCGGGCACGGCGTCGCCGTGCGGCTGCTCGATCCCGCCCACGGACTTCACGAGGCGCGGATTGAGCGCCTTCCTGCCATTGGCCAGCCGCGCGGTCATCACCGCCAGCTGCAGGGCGTTGACGTTGATATAGCCCTGGCCGATCCCGTACGGCACGCTGTCGCCCGGATGCCAGACCGGGTCGCGCCTGAAGGCGGTCTTCTTCCACTCGCGCGAGCCGACCAGGCCCTTCTTCTGGCCCGGTATGCCGATGTCGAAGGTCCCGCCATAGCCGAAAGCCCTGGCCGCGGCGGCGATGGGATCCGGCCCGATGCGCAGGGCCATCTGGTAGAAATAGACGTCGCAGCTGTTCTTGATGGCGGCGTGCATGTCCTGCGCGCCGTGGCCGCCCTTCTTGTGGCAGTGCCAGACCCGGCCGCCGAACGCCCAGCCGCCAGTGCAGACCACCCGCTCGCTCGGATCCACCCCCGCCGTCAGGGCGGCCATGGCCACGGTCGGCTTGAAGGTCGAGCCGGGCGGATAGGTCCCGGTCATCACCTTGTCCAGCAGCGGCTTGCGCTCGTACTCGGCCAGGGCCTTGTACTCCGGCCCCGACAGGCCCTTGACGAAGCGGTTGGCGTCGAAGCTGGGAGCCGAGGCCATGGCCAGCAGGTCGCCGGTGCGGCAGTCCATGACCACGATCGCCCCGCTCTCATCGCCCATCACCTCCAGGGCGCGGTTCTGGATGTCGGCGTCCAGGGTCAGGCGGATGTCGGCCCCGGCCTTGGCCGGGATGTCGCCCTCCGGGTCCAGGCGCACCGTGCGGCCCTGGGCGTCGACCTCGGCCTTGTTGGCCCCCGCCTGGCCGCGCAGAGCGCCGTCGAAGGCTTTCTCGACCCCCAGCTTGCCGATCCGGAAGCCGGGGTGGTGCAGCAGGTCCTGGTCCTGGGTCGGATCGCCCTTGGCCTTCTCCAGGTCGCGGTCCGAGACCTTGGCCACGTAGCCGATCACGTGGGCGAAGGCCCCGCCGAACGGATAGACCCGCACCTCGCCCATGTCCGCCGTCACGCCCGGCAGTTCCGGCGCGCGAATGTTGACGCGCGAGAACTCCTCCCAGGTCATGTCCTCCATCACCGCCACCGGGGCCTTCTTGGGCGCGTGGGCCAGGTCCTTGAGCAGGCGCGCGCGGCGGGCCGGGTCGATGGGCACCAGTTGGGCCAGCTCGTCCAGGGTCGCCGCGGCGTCGAACCCCGTGTCCTTGGTCACCAGCAGCCGGAAGTTCGGCCGGTTGGAGGCCAGGGCCACGCCGTTGCGGTCGTAGATCACCCCGCGCGGCGGCGACACCAGGCGATAGTTGAATTGGTTGCCGGCCGAAAGCTTCTGGTAGCGCCGGGCCTCGATCAGCTGCAGCTGGGCCAGGCGGCCGCCCAAGGCCAGCAGGCCCGCCCCGGCCAGCCCGCCCATCAGGAACGCGCGGCGGTGGAACATGCCCTGCCGCTCGTTGACCTCGGAAAAGAAGATCGCCGGCTCGCTCATCGCGCCGCCCCGGGGACGGACGGCGGGACGGCGTCAGGCGACGTCGTTCGACGGCGCGACGAGGTCGCGGCGGCCAGGAGATTCATGGGATGGGGATGGCCGCGCGCTGGAGTTGATCTGCGCCCAGAGTGGCCCCGCCCCGGCCGTCGTCAAGGGTCTGGCCCGGGTCGCTGAAAATAATTCCGGACCGCCGGCGGGGCCGGTCTATCGGCGGTGCGGAGACCTTGGCTTCAGAGCGACGACGCCTATGACTGATCGGCATCCAAGGCCGCGCGTGGTCCTCGTCCTTCGACAGGCTCAGGATGAGGACCGTTGACAGGTCCCGTCAGTCGAAAACCTCATCCGGAGCTTGTCGAGGGACGAGGTTTTCGCCCCCCCCGGGAGCTGGATACCGATCCGCCCTACGGCGCCACCGCCTCGGCCCCGTTCACGGCGAAGCCCCTTTGCTGCAGCGTATAGGTGCAGCTGGGGCAGATGGCCCGGTTGGCGACCACCGCCTTGAGCACGGCCCCCTGCCAGACGCCCCCGTCCTGGACCGAGGCGGCGAGCGTCGTCAGCGCCTGCTGTTCGGCGTCGTTCATGTGCCAGGTGCCCTGGCCGGGCGTCGGCGCCGCGCCCCCGAACACGGGGACGTGCAGCGTGTTTTCCAGGTGGTCGATGATCTTGCCGTTGATGCCGCTGGCGCTGGCGCCGGCCTCGGTCACCAGGACCGCGCGGTTGCCGTTCTGCAGCTTGACGACGGCCGCGCAGTACGAGGTGTAGCTCAGGGTCTTGGCGGGAAGATAGGCGACGATCAGGTTCATCGCGTTCCGCGCCAGGGTGAGAGACTTCACGCGTTCCTCCAGGACGGTTTGGCGGCTGAGGCGAGGGTTCGCACGCTCGAAGGCTCAAGCGCGGCGCCCCGATGGGGATGGCTAACGCATATGACCAAAAACGGTTGTCATCCCGGACAAGAGAAGCGCGGATCCGGGACCGCCGGAAGTGCTGAGCTCACGCCCCGATCCCGGATCTTCGCACTGCGCGCCGCCCGCCGCTAGGCGGGCTGCTTGCGCGCCCCGAGGCCGGGATGACAACCGTTCTGGGCATATGGGACTCCCCGCGAGGGGAGGGTCGATCAGGTGCTGCCGCCGACCTGGAGGCCGATGCCCCAGCCCTTCACCAGTCCGACGATCAGCAGGACGATCATCGCCACGCCAGCCAGCGAGACCAGGACGGTGATGAAGGTGATCGGCTGGATCAGGATCCAGGGAAGCACGGCCACGGCCGCCGCGACGAGAAAGCCCAGGATGTACAGGAAGATACGCATGAAAACGCCCTTTCCTTGTTGCCGTCGAACCTTGCCACGGAAATGGGCGCTTCACAACTTTTGTGAGAGATTATCGAACAACTCTCGAAATCGGACTCATCGCGGGGCGGCGATCTGCGCCGTGATTCCAAACGCCGCCGCCACCTGGCCGGCGAAGGCGATCGGGGTCAGGTCCTCCAGGAACGGCCCGATGAACTGCGCGCCGATCGGCAGGCCGTCGCGAGTGCGGCCGATCGGGGCGGCGGTGACCGGCAGGTGCGGCATGCCGGCGATCAACGGCCAGGCGGTCTGCGGCGTGAAGGCCACGTCGGCGCCGTTGACCCGCAGCGTCCGGTTCGCCCCCGGCCAGGGGTTGGACTCCGGGAACGGGGGAAAGGCCGCCGTCGCGTAGCAGGGCGCGATCACCAGGTCGAAGGACCGGAAGAAAACGTCCCACTCGCGACGCAGGACCTCCTGGGCGATCAGGCAGTCGTAATAGTCCTTGATCGTCGCCCGGGGCTCCGGCGCGTCGGGGATCATGCCGGTCTTGTAGGTCCAGGCGAACTTTTCGACCAGGGCCTGGGAGTCGGCCAGGGACGGCAGCAGTTCGCTCTGGCGGGACACCGAGGCCCCGGCCTTTTCCAACGCCGTCGCCAGGTCGTCGATGGCGGCGACGATCTCGTCGTCGGCGACCGCCGTCGGGTGCCGGGTCAGGACGAACACGCGATAGCCCGAGAGCCGGTCATGCCGCGGCGCCGGCAGGGCCAGGCGGTAGGCCGCGGCGTCGCGCCCCTCGGGACCGGCCAGCACCTTCAGCGCCAACTCAAGGTCGGCGGCGGTGCGCGCCATCGGTCCGGCGGCCGCCCAGGCCCGTCCCACGACGATCCCGCCGCCAGGCGGCCCATGACCCTCCAATGAGATCAGCGGGAACGACGACAGGTGTCCGTAGACGCCGCAGAACGCCGCCGGGATGCGGATCGAGCCGCCGGCGTCGCCGCCCAGCTCCAGCGGCACCATGCCCGCCGCCAGGGCGGCGGCGGACCCGCCCGACGAGCCGCCCGGCGAGCGCGCCAGGTCGTGGGGATTGCGGGTCCGGCCATAGATCGGGTTGTCGACCTGGTAGTCGGCCAGGCCGGCCGCGACATTGGTCTTGCCCAGGATGACTGCCCCCGCGTCCTTCAGGCGGCGGACCGCCGCGGCGTCCCGCGTCGGCCGGTAGTGGCGCGCGGACTCCCGGCCGAACGTGGTCGGCAAGCCGGCGATGTTGAAGCACTCCTTGACGGTCATCGGCACGCCGGCCAGCGGCAGGTCGGCGCCGTTCGCCACCGCTTGGTCGACCCGCCGGGCCTGGTCGCGGGCGCGGTCGAAGTCGCGCACGACCACCGCGTTGATCGGCCCGTCCAGGGCCTCGATCCTGGCGATCGCCGCGTCGGCCAGGTCCAGGGCGCTGACGGACTTCGCGCGGACGGCGCAGGCAAGTTCGGTCGCGCTCGCGGTGGCGAGCGGGGTGTTCGATGACGACATGGCTTGAGGCCCTCTTCGGTGAGGGTTCAGGAAGCTAGCCATAAAACGGCGTTCGCCAATTCTTGAACTCAACTCATTCGTCCCCAGATCCGTATTGCCGGCGGAGGACGGGTAGATGGACGCCCCTCCCCGCTCAGGATTGGAGCCGCCCTCCCTGCATCGGGCAGGGCTATCGCGTAGGTCTAAATACGACTGTCATCCCGGCCTCGGGGCGCGCAAGCGACCCGCCTGGCGGCGGGTGGCGCGCAGCGCGAAGATCCGGGACCGGGGCGTGACCTCAGCGCTTCCGGTGGTCCCGGATCTGCGCCCGGCTTCGCCGGGCTTGTCCGGGATGACAGCTTCTTTGGCAGCGAACCCACATGCGATCGCCCTCCTTCCATCGGGCGTATGGGCGCCTCGGGCGGCGGCGTCATCACCAGGGAGACGACCGAACCATGACCAGGAGCAAGTTGCTGCGAATGGACAATGTCGGCGTCGTGGTGGAGTCTCTCGATGACACCGTCGCTTTCTTCACCGAGCTTGGCCTGACGCTCGAAGGGCGAGGCATGGTCGAAGGAGAGTGGGCCGGACGCATCACCGGACTGGGCGATCAGCGTGTCGAGATCGCCATGATGGTCACGCCCGACGGCCACGGCCGCCTCGAACTCTCGCGTTTTCTCGCCCCGTCCGTGGTCGCCGATCACCGGAACGCCCCGGTGAACGCCCTCGGTTATCTGCGCGCCATGTTCACGGTGAGCGACATCGACGAAACCCTCGCCAGACTCCGCCAGCACGGTGCGCAGCTGGTCGGCCAAGTGGTGCAGTACGAGGACGTGTATCGACTCTGCTACATCCGCGGCCCCGAAGGCCTTCTCATCGGACTGGCGGAACCCCTCGGCCGCAATCGGTGACGCCCAGGGAAGAGCACCGAAGACTCTGGGCCGAGGAAGATCGAGGTTCAGGCCAGGCGAAAAACTTCTCCCCATCGCTCCCGGCGTGTTTCCCCAACAAAAACAACGCTTCGAAATCACTTATCCTCCCCCTCCCGCGCCGCCCGTATGATCAACTCACCTTGAGGCGATGGGGAGGGCGCTAAGGCCTGCGACCTTCGCGGCCTTGGGGTGCGGTCGAGCGGGAAGCGCTCGTCGGCGGCGGTTGGCTCTCAAGGCCGGCCGCGATCTTCGGTCTCGAGCCTTGCCGGGCATGGATGACAGAAACGGTGTGACCGAAGGGCTGACGAGAACGACAGGCGTGCGGGGGATACGCACGCGGTCCGGGACCAGGCTTCGTTGGCCTGGCCCGCCCGCCAGGGGCTTCGTCCGGTAAGGCCTTAAGAGGGCCACCCGCCGGACGCTCCCGGAAAACGGTCGCGCGGAGCGTCGGTCCTGGTCGAAACGGTATTCACTACAAAGCTTCCGGGCCTGGCCCGGCGCTCCGCAGCCCTCCCCCACCCTCGCGATGGAAGCGCGTGGCGGCAAAGCCGTGCGCGCTTGGTCGTCCCTCAATTAGCCGACAGGAGTCCCGATGCCCAGACCTCGCCAACCCCGTCCCGCGCCGCCGCCATCGTCCTCGTCGCCCCCTCCAGGCACGCCACGCCCCTATCTTCCGCCGGAGGACCGCGGCACCTACCGCCAGCGATACAAGCTCGAACGCGAAATCATCCGAAGGCTCGAGGCTCTCCACTTACGCCGCCTGGGCCTCAGCATGAAAAGAGCCCCCGGCCTTGCGACCGGGGGCTCTGCTCGTTCAGCCGATGAGGCGCCAGACGGCTTGGAAGACTAGCGGATGACCCGCGCGCCCTTGCCCTTCATCACGGCCTCGACCTCGGCCTGGCGCACCATCGAGGTGTCGCCCGGCGTGGTCATGGCCAGGGCGCCGTGAGCCGCGCCGTACTCGACGGCGGCCTGGGGACCCTTGCCTTCCATGAAGCCGAACGCGAGACCGGAGGCGAAGCCGTCGCCGCCGCCGACGCGGTCGTAGATCTCCAGGTTCTCGCGCATCATCGAGGCGTAGAACTCGCCGCCGGCGTACAGGATCGCCGACCAGTCGTTGACCGAGGCGGTCTTGGCGTTGCGCAGGGTGGTGGCGGCGACCTTGAAGTTCGGGAACTCCTTCACCGCCGTCTGGATCATCTTCTTGAAGTTGGCCGGATCGATCGACGAGATGTGCTCGTCCAGGCCCTCGACCTCGAAGCCCAGGCAGGCGGTGAAGTCCTCTTCGTTGCCGATCATCACGTCCACGTACTGGGCGATGTGGCGGTTGACCTTCTGGGCCCCCTCCTTGCCGCCCTGCGACTTCCACAGGCTGGCGCGGTAGTTGAGGTCATAGGAGATCACCGTGCCGTACTTGCGGGCCACCTCGACGGCCTCGATCACGGCTTCGGCGGTGTTGGACGCCAGGGCCGCGAAGATGCCGCCGGTGTGGAACCAGCGCACGCCTTCCTCGCCGAACAGCTTTTCCCAGTTCACTTCGCCGGGACGGATCTGCGAGGCGGCCGAGTGGCCCCGGTCGCTGCAGCCCAGGGCCGGGCGGACGCCGAAGCCCTTTTCGGTGAAGTTCAGGCCGACGCGGGTGTTGCGGCCCAGGCCGTCGAAGTCGCGCCAGATGATGTGGGAGGTGTCGACGCCGCCCTGCATCATCAGATCCTCGACCAGCCAGCCCAGGTCGTTCACCGGCAAGGCGGTGACGGCGGTCGAGCGCTTGCCCCAGCACTTCCGGAAGGCGCGGGCGACGTTGTATTCGCCGCCGCCTTCCCAGACGTTGAACTGACGGGCGTTGCGAACCCGGCCGAAGCCGGGATCGAAGCGCAGCATCACTTCACCGAAGGAGGCGCAGTCCCACTTGGTTTCCGAAGCCGGGCGGATGTTGAGGATGTTGTCGGTCATTTAGGCCTTCCCACGAACCTTCTTGATCAGATCGACGGTCTCACGGACCTTGGCGGTGATGCCGGCGTAGTCGCCCGCGTCCAGCAGCTCCTGGGTGATCAGCTTGGAGCCCATGCCGGCGGCGACGATGCCCGCGCCGAACCACTTCTTGACCGAGGCCTCGTCCGGATCGACGCCGCCGGTCGGCATGATGCGGGTCCAGGGCATCGGGCCCAGCACCGCCTTGACGAAGTCCGGGCCGCCGACCGACGAGCCGGGGAACACCTTGACGATCTCGCAGCCCAGCTCTTCGGCGTAGGAGATCTCCGAGGCCGAGCCGCAGCCCGGCGAATAGGGGATCTTGCGGCGGTTGCAGACCTTGGCGACGTCGGCGTTGAGGATCGGGCCGACCACGAACTTGGCGCCGTTGGCGATGTAGATGCCGGCGGTCGGGGCGTCGACGATCGAGCCCACGCCCATGATCACCCGCGGGTCGGCCGAGGCGAAGTGACGGGTGACTTCGTAGAAGACGTGGCTGGCGAAGTCGCCGCGGTTGGTGAACTCGATGCAGGGCGCGCCGCCGTCGGCGCAGGCCTGGATCACCTTCTTACAGACCTCGACGTCGGGGTGATAGAAAACCGGGATGACGCCCTGGTCCATCAGCGCCGTCAGAACGGCCATGCGGTCTTTCACCATCTGTACTGCTCCTCAAAGGATCGATCTTGCGTGCGGCCCCGTTGGCGGGCCTCGGCGTGGAAGATTTCGCCGCATCCGGCGCTGGGCGACCGTTTAGACCGCGTTGCGGGCCGACGCCACACCGGAGGGCTCCCCCGACGTCAATTCGCGTTCTCGCCTGTTGGCTGGGCTGTCGTCCTTCGTTTCCATCCACGTCCTCTTGGCGCGGCCCGGCCATGCCGGGCCCGCGCGCGGGCTCTCAAAATAAAGGGCGCCGGGACCAAGGCCCGACGCCCGGAAGTCTGCGCAGGAGCGAACTCGGAAAGAGCCGCGAACGCCCGGGACCGGATAGGGCGGCCCGAAACGTCAGGGAGACCGGGGATTAAGTGGCCAGGCCACTTTGCCACCGGTGTCATTCTGAAGCCTACTCCGAAGCGGCGCCCTGTGCAAGCGGGGTCGGAACGCTGTTCCGGTTCCGGCGAGGGTGGCGAAAATGGATGCTCCTCACCCGCAAAGCGGGGGAGGTGGCGCGGCGCGAATACGCGCCGTGACGGAGGGGGCGTCGCGGCGGCGGACGCCCCCTCCACCGCTTCGCGGTCCCCCTCCCCCGTTTCGCGGGGGAGGAGAAGGAGCCTCACCCCGTATTGCGCAGGCCCGCCGCGATTCCGGCCACGGTCAGCTGGATGGCCAGACGCACGTTCTCGTCCTGGTCGCCAGCCCGGCGGCGGGCCAGCAGCTCCAGCTGCAGGTGGTTCAGCGGATCGACCGACAGTCCGGCCAAGGCCACCGACTCGGCCAGTTCCGGCTGGTTGTCCAGCAGGGCCGAACCGCCGCGGATCGCCAGGGCGATCCGGCGGGCGCTGTCGTGCTCGCGCTGGATGGCGTCAAAGATCCGCTGGGCGTCCGCCTTGTTCGGGGAAAGGTCCTTGTACCGGGCCGCGATGCCCATGTGGCTCTGGGCCAGGGCCAGCTCCATGTTCGACAGCAGAGCCCCGAAGAAGTCGAAGCCGCCGGCCAGGTCCTGCAGTTGGCCGGTGGACAGCCCGGCCCGCTCGACGCCCGAGGCGAAGCCGTACCAGCCGGGCAGCATGAAGCGGGCCTGCGACCAGCTGAACACCCAGGGGATGGCCCGCAGGTCCTCGATCTTGCGGCTGGCGGTCCGGCTGGCCGGGCGGCTGCCGATGTTCAGGCCCACGATCTCGCCGATCGGCGTGGCCGACCAGAAGAAGTCCTCGAACGCCGGGTCGTCGTACACCAGGGCCCGGAAGCCGTGGAACGAAGCCTGCGCCAAGTCGGTCATGGCCGCGTCGGCCTTGGGGTCGGGACGATGAGCCTCGCGCTCGCTGGCCATCAACACCGCGGCGGCCAGGCCGTCGAGGTTGCGGCGGGCGGTGGGCTGGTCGCCGAACCGGCGGGCGATCATCTCGCCCTGCTCGGTCATGCGGATGCGGCCCTGGACCGTGCCGGCCGGCTGGGCCAGCACGGCCTCGGCGGCCGGTCCCCCGCCCCGCCCGACGCTGCCGCCCCGGCCGTGGAACAGCTGCAGGCCCACGCCCATCCGCTCGGCCTCGAACGCCAGGGCCGAGGCGCCGCGCGCCACGCCCCGGCGGCTGGCCACGTAGCCGCCGTCCTTGTTGCTGTCGGAATAGCCGAGCATGATCTCCTGCACTGGCCGGTCGCCGAGGATGGTGCGGCTGAGCGGCAGCTCCAGCCACTGGCGCAGCACGCGGGGGCCGTTCTCCAGGTCGCCGATGGTCTCGAACAGCGGGCTGATCTTGACCGAGGCGCGCGGCGCCGCCCCGCCCCAGACCAGGCCCACCTGCTTGAGCAGGACCAGCGGCTCCAGGATGTCGGACAGGGTGGCGGACTTGGAGATCACATAGGCGCCGAGGCAGCCGTGGCCATAGTCGCGGACCATCTGGGCGGCCGCCTCCATGGTCGCCAGCTCCCGGGTCGTCTCCTCGCCATAGGCGGTGAACGGCGAGACCAGGGGCCGTTGGTGCGACAGTTCGTCGATCAGCAACTTGCAGCGCGCCGCCTCGTCGAGGTCCAGGTACTTCACGCCCGTGCCGGCCCGCTGGAACAGCTCGTGCAGCGTCCGCTCGTGAACGTCGGCGTTCTGGCGCAGGTCCAGGCTCATCAGGTGGAAGCCGCAGGCCTGGGCCACCTCGACCAGGGTGCGCAGGGCCGAGCCGACCAGGCGCTCGCCGCCGTTGCGTTCCAGGCTGTCGATGACGATCTTCAGGTCGGCGACGAAGGCGTCTGGATGGCCGTAGGGCTCGACGTCGGTGTCGCCGTTGGCGAAGGCCACCGGCTGGCCGGTCAGCCTCTGCGAGACGGCGGTCAGGCGGTCGAACACCAGCTCCAGGGCCAGGCGGTAGGGCTCGTCCAGGCGGTGCACCGACGGGTCCTTGGTCTGGGCCGCCAGGGCCAGCACCTCTTCGGACACCGGCGTATAGGCGGTGGAGACTGCCAGGTTGGACCACAGCTTGCGCACCTCGCCGGCGTACCAGTCCAGGATCACCCGGGCCTGGGAGGCCAGGGCCAGCTTCAGGGTGTCGCCGTTGACGCCGGGATGGCCGTCGCGGTCGCCGCCCAGCCACGAGCCCATCTTCAGCAGCGGGGCCATCTGGCCGTGCTGGTCGATCTGCTGCGACCAGTCGGCATAGAGGTCGATGACCGCCGGCAGGATCGAGGTGCGGACGATCGACAAGGCGTTGCGGATCTCGTCCTTCACGGTGATCCGCTCGGGACGGTACAGCCGCGTGCGCCACATCAGGGCGATCTCGCGGAACAGCCGCTCGCGGATGTCGGCGTCCAAGTCCGGCGGCAGGTGGTGACGGCGCAGGGCCATCAGGCGCGAGATCTCGGTCTCGCGGTCGACCATGCTGCGGCGGCGCACCTCGGTCGGGTGGGCGGTCAGCACCGGCACCACGTTCATGGCGGCCAGGACCTTGGTCAGCTCTTCGGGCGACTTGCCTTCGGCGACCAGGGCCTTGACCGCGTCGACCAGGGTGCGGGGCCGTGCGTCGCCGGGCCTGGCGTCGCCCTCGGCGTGGCGGCGGCGGCCGGCGACGTCCTCGCCGATATTGGCCAGCATCGAGTGGCTGGCCAAGGCGCGGGCCAGGAAGATCGCCTGCTCGCTGGAGAGATCGGCGAACAGGTGATCCAGCCGCGCGGCCTCGCCGTCCGGCGTCTCCTGCGAGGCGGCGGCGCGCGCCGTGGCCACCAGCTTGGCGGCGTCCTCGCCGTCCAGATAGGCGATGGCCTCGTTCAGCAGGTCGCTGAGCAGGTTGGCGTTCTGTCGCACATGGCGGCTGGTGGGGCGATCACCGTCGAGGGACAGAGGCATGGGCGAGGCTCCGCGACCGCCGCGAAGGCGCGACGGTTCATCAGGAAGGAAACGTACGAAACGCCGGCCGGACGTTGGGCCCTGGCCGACGCAGCGGCGCCTCTACCGCGCTTTGCCGACCGCGAAAAGGCGGCCGGCGCAATGGTTGCGGTACCAAATTCGCTTCTGCGCAGATTCCTGCCTCTAGCGGGCCAGCCAGCCGCCATCGACAGGCAAGGTAATGCCCTGGACATAGTCGGCGGCCCGCGAGGCCAGGAACACGGCGGCCCCGCCCAGATCGCCCGGCTGACCCCAGCGGCCGGCCGGGATGCGGGCCAGGATCGAGGCGTTGCGGTCGGCGTCGTTGCGCAGGGCCTCGGTGTTGTTGGTGTCGAAATAGCCCGGCGCGATGGCGTTGACGTTGATGCCCTTGGACGCCCACTCGTTGGCCAGGATCTTGGTCAGGCCCGCCAGGCCGCTCTTGCTGGCCGTGTAGGACGGCACGCGGATGCCGCCCTGGAAGGACAGCAGGCTGGCGATGTTGATGATCTTGCCGATGCTGGCGGGGTCGCCGCCCTGCTTGATCACTTGCTTGGCGAAGGCCTGGGTCAGGAAGAACACGACCTTCAGGTTGGTGTCCATCACCGCGTCCCAGTCGGCCTCGGAGAACTCGATGCTGTCGGCGCGGCGGATGATGCCGGCGTTGTTGACCAGGATGTCGACCTTGCCGAAGGCGGCGACGGTCTCGTCGACCACGCGCTGGACCGGCTCGATCGAGCCGAAGTCGGCCTTGATCGACAGGAACCTGCGGCCGGCGGCCTCCACGAGGCCTTGCGTCTCGGTCGGAGCGCTGCGGCCGGCGGCGGCGATGTCCGCGCCGGCTTCGGCCAGGGCCACGGCCACGGCCTGGCCCAGGCCGGTATTGGCGCCGGTGACGAGGACGACCTTGCCTTCGAGGCTGAACGGATTGGCCATGGTGCGTGCTTCCTGATCCTGAATCTTGTCATCCCGGACGGCCTGCAAGGCCGGTCCGGGACCGCCGCAAACGCATGCGCTTCCGGCGGTCCCGGCTCTTCGCTTCGCTACGGCCGGGATGACAGCCGAAGAGAACCGGAGCGGTCCCCGCCCCTATTTCAGCTGGCAGATGTCCAGCACGTTCATGTCGGTATAGTCGAGGTTCTCCCCGCCCATCGCCCAGATGAAGGTATAGTTCGAGGTGCCCGAGCCCATGTGGATCGACCACGGCGGGCTCATCACGGCCTCCTCGTTGGCGATTACGATGTGCCGCATCTCATCCGGCTCGCCCATGTAGTGGAAGACCCGGTCGTTCTCGCCCAGGCCGAAGTAGAAATAGGCCTCCGAGCGGCGGTCGTGCAGGTGGGGCGGCATGGTGTTCCAGACGCTGCCCGGCTTCAGCACCGTCATGCCCAGCAGCAGCTGGGCCGACTTGCAGGTGGTCGGCACGATGTACTGGTAGATGGTGCGCTCGTTGGAGGTCTCCAGCGCGCCGCGCTCCAGCGGGATAGCGTCGGCGAACACCAGCTTCTTGGTCTCGAACGCCGCATGGGCCGGCAGGCTAGTGATGTAGAAGCGGGCCGGGTTGGCGGCGTCGACGCTTTCGAACACCACCTCCTTGGCGCCCATGGTCACATAGACGCCGTCGCGCGGCTCGATGTCGTAGGCGACGCCGTCGACCGTGACCTTGCCCTTGCCGCCGCCGACATTGATCGCGCCCAGTTCGCGGCGCTCCAGGAACGGGTGGCCGGCGGCCGAGGCGGGCTCGGTCTGGTCGGGCAGCTTCACGCCCTTGGACACCGGCGCGACGCCCCCGACCACGAAGCGTTCGGCGTGGTTGTAGTGCAGCACGATGTCGTCGACCGCGAACAGGCCATCCATCAGGTAGCGATCGCGCAGGTCGTCGTTGCTGACCGCGAACATCATGTCCGGGTGGGTGGCGTGGTAGATCTTGGTGAACATCGGGAGACTCCGGAAAATCTATTCGGCGGCGTGCTTGATCGGCTGGACCGGCCGCGCCCAGCTGGGCCGCTGGTCCAGCTTGTAGGCCTTCTTAGGCAGGTTGTACGTCAGGTCGACGATCAGTTCGGCCGCCTCGACCTCGTCCATGCGGTGCTCGGCGACCATGCGGGCCAGGAAGGCGCTATCGACGCGGCGGGCCACGTCGTGGCGGGCCGGGATCGACAGGAACGCCCGGGTGTCGTCGTTGAAGCCGACGGTGTTGTAGAAGCCGGCGGTTTCGGTGACCTGCTCGCGGAACCGCATCATGCCCTCGGGGCTGTCGTGGAACCACCAGGACGGGCCCAGCTTCAGCACCGGATAGTGGCCGGCCAGCGGGGCCAGTTCGCGGCTGTAGACGGTCTCGTCCAGCGTGAACAGGATGATCGACAGGCGCGGATCGTTGCCGAACTTCGTCAGCAGCGGCTTCAGCGCCTCGACATATTCGGTGCGCATCGGGATGTCGGCGCCCTTGTCGCGGCCATGGCTGGCGAGAAGCCCGACATTGTGGTTGCGATGCGAGCCGGGGTGGATCTGCATGACCAGCCCGTCGTCCAGGCTCATCTTGGCCATCTCGGTCAGCATCTGGGCCCGGAACAGCTCGGCCTTGGCGGGGGTGACCTCGCCCTTCAGCAGGCTGTGGAACAGGGCCTCCGCCTCGGCTTCGGAGAGATCGGCGGTGGCGGCGGTGGGATGGCCGTGGTCGGACGAGGTGGCGCCGGCCGCGATGAAGGCCTGGCGGCGAACGCGGTGGCCTTCGAGATAACCCTTCCAGGTCGTGACGTCCTGGCCCGAAGCCTCGGCGAAACGCTCGAACGAGCGGCCGAAGCGCTCGTCCTCGAAGTCGATGACGGCGTCGGGACGATAGGAGGTGACGACGTGGCCGCCCCAGCCGCTGTCGCGGATGACCTTGTGATGCTGAAGACTGTCCTGCGGCCCCTCGGTGGTGGCCAGGGTCTCGATGTTGAAGCGGTCGAACAGGGCCCGGGGGCGGAAGGCTTCGGTGGCGAGGGCCTCGTTGATGGTGTCGAAATAGAGGTCCGAGGTCTCGGCGCCCAGGAACACCGTCAGGCCGAACACCTGGCTGAACACGTGGTTGAGCCACAGCCACGACGGCGTGCCGCGGAACAGGTGGAAGTTGGTCGCCAGCAGCCGCCAGGCCTCGCGCGGGTCGGTGGCGGGCACGCCGGCCTTGGATCGCACCTTCAGGGCGTCCAGGCTGATCCCCTGGCTGTAGAGCATGCGGAACAGGTAGTGGTCGGGCGCCAGCAGCAGGTCGGTGGCGTCCTCGAACGGGGCGTTGGTCGCGAACCAGGCCGGGTCGGTGTGGCCGTGCGGACTGATGATCGGCAGACCCTTGACCTGGTCGTACAGCGCCCGGGCGATGCCTCGCGTGCGCTCGTCGGCCGGAAACAGGCGATCGTCGGAAAATACCAGGGGCCGGGTCATGGCGTCTCTTACTCCCTACTCCGCCGAGGGCCTGCACGGGCCGCTGTCGACGCGCTTGGTAACCGGTGTCAAGGCGCCACGCAAGCCGAAGCGCCGTCGCGCCTAGCCTGCCGGCGGGGTGCCCGACGACTCCCGGACGACGAGGTAGGGAATCGTGCTGCCGGGGTCGCGCTTGTTGCGGGCTTCCCCGCCGATCAGCTTCTCGGCCGCGATCCGGCCCACTTCGCGGGTCGGGATGTGGATCGTGGTCAGGGGCGGCCAGACGGCCTGGGCGATCTGGAAGTCGTCGAAACCGACCACGGTCACGTCGGCCGGCACCTGCAGCCCGGCGCGGCGGGCGGCCTGCAGCACGCCGGCGGCCATTTCGTCGTTGCCGGCGAAGATCGCCGTGGGGCGCGGCGTCTTGGCCAGCAGCTGCTCGCCGCAGGCCAGGCCGGATTCGAAGGTATAGGCGCCCTGGACCACATAATCCGCCTTCAGCTCCAGCCCGGCCTTGTTCAGGGCGTCCTCGAAGCCCCCTCGCCGCTCATGCGACGAGCGGAAACTGGGCAGGCCGGTGATGAAACCGATCTCGCGATGGCCCAGCTCGACCAGATAGGCCCCCATGGCCTCGCTGCCTTGGCGGTCGTGGCCGACGATCATGTGCTCAGGCTTGTCCAGCTCGACCGAGGCGATGCGGATGTATTGGCAGCCGATCTCGCGCAGCAGCTTGGCGACCCGCTCGTCCTCCGACACCGACGGCGGCAGCACCACGCCGAACAGCTTCTGGCGTTCGATGAAGGTGCGGATGTCCTGCAGAAAGGTCGGGCTGCCGCGGTCGCACGGGTGCACCACAAGCTCGAAACCCGACCCGCGAATGCCGTCCAGCAGGCCCAGCTGCATATTCACGACATATTGCGGGTTGGGGTTGTCGTAGATCATGCCGATCAGGAACGAGCGGCGGAACGCCAAGCCCCGGGCCTGCGGATCGGGCGCGTAGCCCCACTCGGCGATCACCGCCTCGATGCGCTCGCGGGTTTCGTCGCGCACGAACGGCGACTGGTTGATCACCCGCGAGACGGTCTTTTTCGACACGCCGGCCAGGCGGGCGATGTCGTTGATGGTCGCGCGCTTGCGACCACCTTCGAGGCCGGCCTCGATATCCACGCCATTGGCGTCCGGCAAAGGGGTCTTGGACGAGGTCAAAGCGTTTCCATACGGCGATCGTTGTCGTGTTTTGTCATACTCTACCGGCGACGACGTCGCTACAAATGCGCCGTCGAGCGCCATTACCCCATGGTGACACCGGTTCCCCCGCCGTACAGACGGGGGATGGCAACACGAAAAGTTCGAATGGCCAAGGCTTTGATAGACGACCCCTCCTGCAGCCCATACGAATCGATCCACGGCGTCGATCCGCGCGACCATGTGGCGACGGCGCTGCGCGACCTCGCCGCCGGCGAGACGCTGGACCTGCATGGCCAGGCGATCGTCGCCCGCGCCGACATCCCCAAGGGCCACAAGATCGCCGTGCGCGCCGTGGCCAAGGGCGAGGACGTGCTCAAATACGGCTGGCCGATCGGCCGGGCCACCGCCGACATCGCGGTCGGCGACCACGTGCACGTCCACAATGTCGAGACTCGCTTGTCGGGCGTCGAGGACTTCGCCTATGCCGACGCCCATCCCGAACAGCACGAGGCGCCCCCGCCCGGGACCTTCCTGGGTTATCGCCGCGGGAATGGCAGGGTCGGCACGCGCAACGAGATCTGGGTGCTGTGCACCGTCGGTTGCGTGGCCAACACCGCCCGGCGGATCGCCGAGAAGGCCAACGCCCGCTTCGCCGGACGCGTCGACGGCGTCTTCGCCTTCCCCCACCCGTTCGGCTGCTCGCAGCTGGGCGACGACTTGGCCCATACCCGCAAGCTGATCGCCGGCCTGGCCGCCCACCCCAACGCCGGCGGCGTGCTGATCCTGGGCCTGGGCTGCGAGAACAACCAGCTGAAGGCCCTGCTGGACTCGGCTCCGGGCCTGGATCCGGAACGCCTGCGCGCCTTCACCACCCAGATGGTCGAGGACGAACTGGAGGACGGGCTGGAGGCCGTCGAGGCGCTGGTCGCCATCGCCGAGCGCGACCGCCGTGAGCCCGCCCCGCTGTCGGAACTGGTGGTCGGCCTGAAGTGCGGCGGCTCGGACGGCTTTTCGGGCGTCACCGCCAATCCGCTGGTCGGCCGCATCGCCGACAAGGTCTCCGACGCCGGCGGCACTCCGGTGCTGACCGAGATCCCCGAGGTGTTCGGGGCCGAGGGCGTGCTGCTGGCCCGCGCCGTCACCCGGGAGGTGTTCGACGCGGCCGTCGGGGTGATCGACGACTTCAAGCGCTACTTCATCGACAACCACCAGCCGATCTACGAGAA
This sequence comes from Caulobacter sp. UNC279MFTsu5.1, assembly GCF_900114015.1. Lineage (GTDB taxonomy): Bacteria > Pseudomonadota > Alphaproteobacteria > Caulobacterales > Caulobacteraceae > Caulobacter. The sequence goes on from NZ_FORN01000008.1 coordinate 145,389, forward strand.
CCCCTCGCCCGGCAACATCGCCGGCGGCATCACCACGCTGGAGGAAAAGTCGCTGGGCGCGGTGCAGAAGGGCGGCCGCGCGCCGCTGGTCGAGGTGCTGCGCTACGGCGAGCAGGTCGGCCCGCACGGCCTGACCCTGCTGGAAGCGCCCGGCAACGACGCCGTCTCGTCCACCGCCCTGACGGCGGCCGGGGCGACGGTGATTCTGTTCACCACCGGCCGCGGCACGCCGCTGGGCTTCCCGGCCCCGACCCTGAAGATCGCCTCGAACTCGGCCCTGGCCGCCCGCAAGCCGGGCTGGATCGACTTCGACGCCGGCGTCGTGCTGTCGGGCCAGACCATGGACGCGGCGGCCGACTCCTTGATGGATCTGGTCGTGGCCACGGCCTCGGGCCAGCTCACCAAGGCCGAACTCAACGGCGAGCGTGAAATCGCCATCTGGAAACAAGGCGTTACCCTTTGACCGACACCCTCTCCCGCCCCCTCCGTCTCAACGCCGCCAGCTATCCGGCCGCCCTCCCCGGCGTGGCCCTGCCCGCCTATGACCGCGACAAGGTCATGGTCGGCGTGGTGCATTTCGGCCCGGGGGCCTTCCATCGCGCGCACCAGGCCTTCTATTTCGACCAGCTTCTGGCCCGGGATCCGCGCTGGGGCCTGTGCGCCGTTTCGCTGAAGAGCCCGGGCGTCCGGGACGCCCTGCAGCCGCAGGACGGCCTCTACACCCTGGCCCAGCTGGACGCCGAGACCACCTTCCGCGTGGTCGGCTCGATCCTGGAGGTGCTGGTCGCGCCCGAGGATCCGCCCTCGGTCTTCGCCCGTCTGGCCGCCCCGGCCACCCGCATGGTCACGCTGACCGTCACCGAGAAGGGCTACTGCCTGACCGGCGACGGCAAGCTGGACGCCGCCCACCCCGACATCGTCCATGACCTTGCCCATCCGCGCGAACCGGTCAGCGCGGTCGGCTACATCGTCGAAGGCCTGCGTCGCCGCCAGCAGGCCGGCCTGCCGCCCTACGCCGTGGTGGCCTGCGACAATCTCGCCGACAACGGCTGGCGGCTGAAGGCGGCGGTCGTGGCCTTCGCCGAAAGCATTGATCCGGCCCTGGCCGCCTGGATCCAGGCCGAGGGCCGCTTCCCTCGCACCATGGTCGACAGCATCACCCCCGCCACCGACGACGCCCTGCGCGCCCGGGTCGAGGCGGCCACCGGCCTGACCGACGCCTGGCCGATCCAGCGCGAGGCCTTCACCCAGTGGGTGGTCGAGGACGTGCTGGGGCCGGACGCCCCGGACCTGGCCAGCGTCGGCGTCACCCTGACCGACGACGTGCGCGGCTTCGAGCGCGCCAAACTCAGGCTCTTGAACGGCGTCCACTCGACCATCGCCTATGCCGGCCTGCTGAAGGGCCATGAGACGGTGTTCGAGGCGATCAGCGATCCGGACCTGGCCAGGATCGCCGAGGATCTGATGGTCCAGGACATCATCCCGACCCTGACCGCGCCGCGCGGCCTGGACCTCGTCGCCTACGGCCAGGCGATCCTGGGTCGGTTCCGCAACCCCGAGATCCGCCACCTGCTGAGCCAGATCGCCTGGGACGGCTCACAGAAGCTGCCGTTCCGCATCCTGGGCACGGTCGCCGACGCCCTGGAAGCCGGCCGTCCCATCGACCGCCTGGCCCTGCCCCTGGCCGCCTGGATGCGCTTCGTCCGCCGTCGCGCGGCCGAGGGCGTCAAGATCGTCGACCCTCTGGCCGATCGGCTGATCGAAACGGCGGCCGCCTGCACCGGCGACGCCAAGGCCGACGTCGCCCAGTTCCTGCAGCTGGAGCCGGTGTTCAGCCGCGACCTGGCGGGGAACGCGACATTCGTGACGGCGCTGGAGCAGGCGTACGACGGGCTGGCCTAGGATCCCGGCCGGGGGACACGCGCATACGCGTGTCCCTCTCGACGCACGGGTCCCTAGCGCGTCACGCCCTTGCCGGTCATCACCGGCAGTACGGTCGCCAACAGGATCGTCAGGTCGAGCCAGAAGCTGCGACGCCGCAGGTATTCGGCATCAAGGGCCACCTTCTCGGGGATCGACACCTCGTCGCGGCCGTTGATCTGCGCCCAGCCGGTGACGCCGGGCCGCAGCGTCTCGACGCCGGCCGCCGTGCGCAGCGCCACTAGGTCGTCCTGGTTGAACAGCGCCGGACGCGGACCGACCAGACTCATGTCGCCGACCAGCACGCTCCACAGCTGCGGCAGCTCGTCGAGGCTGGCCCTGCGCAGGAAGGCGCCTGGCGGCGTCAGCCAGCGATCGGCGTCCTCCAGCAGGTGGGTGGCGACCTGGGGCGTGTCGATCCGCATGGTGCGAAACTTGGGCATGGCGAACAGGACGTTGTTCCGCCCCACCCGCTTGGACCAGTGCAAGACCGGTCCCGGCGAGGTCAGGCGCACGACCGCCGCCACGATCAGCAGCGGGATCGCCAGCAGCAGCAGCGCCGCCCCGGACGCCGCCGCATCGAACAGGCGCTTCACCCTAGGCCCATTCTCTTAAGCCAAGTCCCCGAAGGCGGCGTCCAGCAGCAGATAGGCGCGGCCGGCGTCGGAGGACAGCAGGGCCGCCACCAGGAAGCCCTCGCGATCCTGCTCGGCCGCCTCGTCCATCATGCTGGCGTAGCGGCGCAGGAAGCGTTCGGCGTCGGCCCGCAGCGGGGCGTCGGAGAACAGGCGGCGGACCAGCCGGCGGATGGCGGCTGGGGCCAGCTTCTTGACCACCTCGCGCGCGCCGCTCTCGTCGTGGGTCTGGATCGTGGCGGCGATCTCGTCGATGCGGGCGCGGGGCAGCAGGGCCGTCGGGTCGATGCCCATGGCCAGGATCTCGCCGGCCATCTTTTCGCCCAGGGCCGCGTCGCCCGGCGCGGCGCTTTCCAGGCCCGACAGCAGGTTGCGCCACGACAGGCCGCCGCCTTGCGGCTGCGGCTCGGCCCTTTCGCCGGGCGGCGGCGCGGGCGCGGCGTGGCGGCCGCCGGCCGCGTCGAACACCGAGCGGAACTCGTCGTCCGTCGCGGTGGGCGTCAGGCGCAGGCGCGGACGCAGGCCCGGCTCCTCGGCGCTGGGTTCGTTGGCGGGCCTGGGAGCCGGCGGCGGCGCAGGCGGCGGCATGGGCGGCGGGGGCGGCGCGGCCTGGACCTGACGGCTCAGCGGCGGCGGCGCGCGGGACGGCGTCGCGGCGGCCGGGGCGGCGTTCATGCGGCCCACCGCCTCGCTGAGCATGTCGTAGTTGCGGCGCACGCGTTCCTGGAACGCCTGGTCGATCGCGGCCGTCTCCTCGGCCGTCCGACGGGCCGAGTTGCGCAGGTCCTCGATGCCCTGCTCGATCTGGGTCCGGACCTCGTTGGCGCGAGCCAGGGCTTCGGCCGGCAGGTCCGCCGTACGACGGCCGACATCGGCCAGCATGGCCTCCATCTCGGCGATTGTGGCGCGGGCGGTCTCGACGCTCTCAGCCAGTTTCTGAGCCGTGCGGGCGCCGGCCTGCTCGACCACCTGAGCCGACTGCTCGATCAGGTCGCGGGCTTCGTCCATGCGGGACTCGAACACCGTGTCGGCCTTCTGGCCGGCGGCGAAGGCGATCTCGTTGAGCTGGTCGACGCGGACCCGCGCGGCCTCGACGCGCTGCTCGACGCCTTCGTTGGCCTTGCGGGCGGCCTCGGCCATGGCGTTCATGGCCTGGGTCAGGGCCCCTTCCAGGTCGGAGCGCTGGCCGCCGGCGGCGCTGGCCAGGGCGGCGATGGCGCTGGAGGTCTCGGCCGCCAGGGCCTCGCGCTCGGCGCGGGCGGTCTCGGCGACCTCGCGCAGCTGCTGAGCCGCGGCCCCGATCAGGCCGCGCAGCACCTCGGCCCCCATGGCCGCCATGTCGCTCATCTCGGTGGCGCCGGCCCGGGTGTGGCCGATGAACTCGGTCAGCTGGGCGGTGCGGGTCTCGCTCTCGGCGGCGAAATCCTCCTGATCGGTGCGCAGCGACTGGCTCGCGGCGACCAGGGCGGCGCGCTGGGCGGCCAGGTTGCGTTCGACGGCGCCCATCTGGTCGCCGACCCCCTGGCCGGCGGTTTCCAGGCGGGCGATCTGGCGCGACAGGTCCTCGGCCCCCACCCGCGCAGCGTCGGACGCCTCGGCGGCGGCGGCGGCCAGGTCGGCGGCGCGAGCGGCCAGCGCCGCCTCCGCCTCGCGCAACTGGGTCTCGGCCAGATCAGAGGCCTCGGCGACCATGCGGGCCTGGCTGCCAATGGCGTCGACCACCGCCGTGGATTGGGCGTCCAGCGTGGTCGACAGCGCGTGCATCGCCTGGCGCTCGTGGCCCAAGCCCTCGGACAACTGCTGGACCATCCGTGCGGACTCGCTGGTGGTCTGGGCCAGGGCGAGGGTTTCCTCGGCCAGAGCTTCGCGCAATTGCTGGACCCGGACGCGGGCCTCCTCGGCGGCGGCGGTCGCAGCGTCGATCTGATCGCGAATGCGCTCGACCACGCCGTCGACGCCGGCCGCCGCCAGGGCCGCCGGAGTGACCAGGCGGTCAGTCATGATCCGCGTGTGCTTCAGCTCGGCCGAGACCCCCATGGCCTGGCGCAGCATGTAGGCGCCCAGCAGGGTGAAGGCGGCCGGACCGACGGCCAGGGCGGCGAACACCATCAGGGCGAATTGGTCGACCTTCAGGGCCGGCACGCCGGAGCCGTAGCCGAGTGCGAAGGCGATCGGACCCAGCGTCCAGAGCGCCGCGGCGGCGACCGCCAGGCTCCAGAATAGCGGCGCGGGCATCGGCTTCTTGCCTTCGCGGGGCGTGTACAACGGGGTGACGGCCGGCTCGGCCAGCGGAGTCTCGCGTGGCTTGGAGACCGCCGCCTCGAACCGCTTTGACGGGGCCGGCGGTTCGGGCTCGACCACCGGCGCCGGCGGCTGGGCCGCCTGAGCCGCAACGGGCGCGGTCAGGAACGACGGCAGCGGCGCCAGGGGTTCGGCTTCGACCGGGGCGCTGCGTCGGCCGCGAACCGGCGTGAACGGGGCGGGATCGGCGTCCGGTTCGAGCGGCTTGAAATCCGACTTCGGCGGCGGGACAGGTTCGATCACGGCCTCGGGTTCGGAGGCCGCGATCTCGGTCTTCGGAGGCTCGACGGGCTCGGCGACAGGCTGGGGATGAGGCTTCGACACGCCGAAGAAACCGCGCCGCGCGCTGGCGCGAGGGGTCTCGGAAACCGGCGCGGGGGGCGGCTCGGGCGCGGGTTCGGGGCCGAGATCCAGCGGACCGCGGCCGAGAATCGGCGGAGCCGACACGTCAGGAACGGCGGCGATATCTAGATCCAGGTCTGGTTCGCTGACCGGCGCGTCCGCATCAGGCTGAGCTTCCGCCTCGACCGGGCGACCAGCGTCCTCGACCGGCGGCTCCACGGGAATGCCGGTGAAATCAAGCGGTTGGCGCTTCTTAGGCTTCATACGCAGCCATAGTCCCAGGGCGAAACGGCTTGGGGCCGGATGAACATCGCCGCGCGGACGCCCCTCTCGCACGCAACGCATAAACCTAGCGGCGAAAAGCCGGCCCGCATAGCGGGTTCCACCGGTTTTCCCATCTGGCGCGGGGCTTGGCCCGGCAAGGCTTTAAGCGCTGACCTCGGTCCTGTGCAGGCGCGGGCAGCGCTCGATGGTCTGGACAGCCTGCTGACGGGGCGTGCGGGCGATGACCCGCTCGACCTTGGGTGGGGCCTTGGCCTGATGCTCGACGGCCATGCCGAACTGGCAAAGCGCCATCGACGAAAGCCAGAGCAGGATCGCGGCGATGAATTCAGCCAGGGATGACATCGGGAAGCCCATTTTCCGATAGCGGCGTTATGCAATGCTTCGCCGCCCCGCGCGAATGAACTTTTGGTCATGAAACGGCGCCGCTCGCGACGCCCCGCGCTCCAGGAGGCTCCATCGAAGCTCACAGCGCCTGCAGATTTCCCCGCCTTGCCGACCGGCCTCGCGAGACCTAGGTCCACGCTCAGGATCACCGCCCCGTCGTCGCGCTTTCGTGCGTCGGCGGAGCTTTCCATTTGCGGATACGCGTTTTGCCCCCTACCCAAGTCGCTTCGCTGTCGCACGACGCCTTTGCGGACCTGTCCATGACTGCGCTGACTCCGGCTCGCCTGACGCACCTTCAGCGCCTCGAAGCCGAGAGCATCCACATCCTGCGCGAAGTGGCGGCCGAGTGCGAAAACCCGGTCATGCTGTACTCGATCGGCAAGGACAGCGCGGTGATGCTGCACCTGGCGGCCAAGGCGTTCTACCCCTCCAAGCCCCCCTTCCCCCTGCTGCACGTCGACACGACCTGGAAGTTCCGGGCCATGTACGAGCTGCGCGACACCATCGCCAAGCAGCTGGGCTTCGATCTGCTGGTCTACAAGAACCCCGAGGCCGAGGCGCGCGGCATCAATCCGTTCGACCACGGCAGCGCCCTGCACACCGACCTGTGGAAGACCGAGGGCCTCAAGCAGGCCCTGACCAAGTACGGCTTCGACGCGGCCTTCGGCGGCGCCCGCCGCGACGAGGAGAAGAGCCGGGCCAAGGAACGGGTCTTCAGCTTCCGCACCGCCGAGCAGCGCTGGGATCCCAAGGACCAGCGGCCCGAGCTGTGGAAGCTCTACAACACCCGCAAGCACCCGGGCGAAAGCCTGCGGGTCTTCCCGATCTCCAACTGGACCGAGCTGGACGTCTGGCAATACATCCACCTGGAGAACATCCCGATCGTGCCGCTGTATTTCGCGGCCGAGCGGCCGGTCGTCGAGCGGGACGGCAGCCTGATCATGGTCGACGACGACCGCTTCCGGCTGCGGCCCGGCGAGGTTCCGCAGATGAAGAGCGTGCGGTTCCGCACCCTGGGCTGCTACCCGCTGACCGGGGCGGTCGAGAGCACGGCCGCCACCTTGCCGCAGGTCATCCAGGAGATGCTGCTGACCACCACCAGCGAGCGCCAGGGCCGGGTCATCGACCATGACCAGTCCGCCTCGATGGAGAAGAAGAAGCAGGAGGGCTATTTCTAGATGACCGCCGCCGCCCCCATCACGGCCGACAAGACCACGGTCTACAAGCCCTCCGACCTGATCGCCGACGACATCGACGCCTATCTGGTCGCCCACCAGCACAAGTCGCTGCTGCGCTTCATCACCTGCGGGTCGGTGGACGACGGCAAGTCGACCCTGATCGGCCGGCTGCTCTACGACAGCAAGATGATCTTCGAGGACCAGATGGCGGCCCTCGAGGCCGACTCCAAGCGGGTGGGCACCCAGGGCGGGGCGATCGACTTCGCCCTGCTGGTCGACGGCCTGGCCGCCGAGCGCGAGCAAGGCATCACCATCGACGTCGCCTACCGCTTCTTCGCCACCGATAAGCGCAAGTTCATCGTCGCCGACACCCCCGGCCACGAGCAGTACACGCGCAACATGGTCACCGGCGCCTCGACCGCCGACGCGGCCGTGATCCTGATCGACGCCCGCAAGGGCGTGCTGACCCAGACCCGCCGCCACAGCTACCTCGTCAAGCTGCTGGGCATCCGCCACGTCGTGCTGGCGGTGAACAAGATGGACCTGGTCGGCTGGGATCAGGCGACCTTCGACGCGATCGTCGCCGACTATCGCGGCTTCGCCGACCAGATCGGCCTGGACACCTTCACCCCGATCCCGATCTCGGGCCTGACCGGCGCCAACATGGCCGCCCGCGGCGAGGACTCGCCCTGGTATTCCGGCCCGATCCTGATGGACTGGCTGGAGGGCGTGGAGGTCGAGGACGACCTGCGCAGCCAGTCGTTCCGCATGCCCGTGCAATGGGTCAACCGGCCGAACCTCGACTTCAGGGGCTTTTCCGGCCAGATCGCCGCCGGCACGGTCAAGCCGGGCGACCGCGTCAAATCCCTGCCCTCGGGCCGCGAAAGCACCGTCGCCCGGATCGTCACCAAGCCCGACGACCTGGCCGAGGCCTATGCCGGCCAGTCGGTGACGATCACCCTGGCCGACGAGATCGACGTCAGCCGCGGCGACGTCCTGGTGGCCGCCGACGATCCGGTCGCCGTGGCCGGCCAGTTCGAGGCCACCGTGGTCTGGATGGACGACGAGCCCCTGCCGCCGGGCCGGTCGTACCTGCTGAAGATCGGGACGCGGATGGTCGGGGCCAGCGTCACCGAGATCAAGCACCGGGTGAACGTCAACACGCTGGAGCACCTGGCCGCCAAGAAGCTGGAGCTGAACGAGATCGGCTTGGTCAACCTGTCGCTGGACCAGGCCATCCCGTTCGCACCCTACGCCGAGAACCGCGACCTGGGCGGCTTCATCCTGATCGACCGGATCAGCAACCGCACGGTCGGGGCGGGCCTGCTGAACTTCGCCCTGCGCCGGGCCGATAACATCCACTGGCAGCACACCGACGTCAGCAAGGCCTCGCGGGCGGCCCTGAAGGGCCAGCGCGGCCGGGTCGTCTGGCTGACGGGCCTGTCGGGCGCGGGCAAGTCGACGATCGCCAACCTGGTCGAGAAGCGCCTGCACGCCCTGGGCCGCCACACCTATCTGCTGGACGGCGACAATGTCCGCCACGGCCTCAACAAGGACCTCGGCTTCACCGAGGAGGACCGGGTCGAGAACATCCGCCGGGTGGCCGAGGTCGCCAAGCTGATGGTCGACGCCGGGCTGATCGTGCTGACCGCCTTCATCTCGCCGTTCCGGGCCGAGCGCCGGCTGGCCCGCGAGATCCTGCAGGACGGCGAGTTCGTCGAGGTCTTCATCGACACCCCGCTGGCGGTGGCCGAGCAGCGCGACGTCAAGGGCCTCTACAGGAAGGCCCGGGCCGGCCAGTTGAAGAACTTCACCGGCATCGACAGCCCCTACGAGGCCCCGGAGCATCCGGAGCTGCGGATCGACACGACCAAGCTCGATCCCGTCCAGGCCGCCGAGCGCATCGTCGCCTGGCTGGAAGGCGAGATCGACTACGAGATCTGACGACGCACGGCGCGGGGACAGGCGCATGCGCCTGTCCCCGGCCATCTAACGCCCCCTCCGCTTGGCCAGCCTCAAGGCCCCGACCAGCCCCAGCCCGCCCATCGCCGCCATGACCAGGTAGCCCCGGGTCCCGAAGGCGTCGAACAGCGGACCCGAGGCCAGGGTGCCGACGCCCAGCATGAAGCCGGCCGACAGGGCCGAGTTGATCGCCTGGGCGGCCGAGGCGCTCTGCGGCGGGGCCAGGCGCTCGATCAGCCTCAGCGAAGCCATGAAGCTGGCCGCGAAGGTCAGGGCGTGCAGGGCCTGCAGCGGGAACAGCAGCCACAGGGGCGGAGCAAAGGCGTAGGCGGTCCAGCGCAGCAACGCCGCCGCCCCGCCCAGCACCAGCAGCCTCTCGGGCCCGACCTTGCGTCGCCACGGCTCGGCGAACCACATGAAGCCGACCTCGACGGCCACGCCCACGCCCCACAGCACGCCGATCATCGGGTCCGGAACGCCCTGCTTGCGCCAGAGCAGGGCCGAGAAGCCGTAATAGAAGGCGTGCGCCCCCTGGATCAGGCCGGCGGTGACCACGGCCAGCACGAAGGTCCGGTCGCGCAGCAGGCCGCCCAGGCCTTTCCAGCGCTCGGCGGGGCCGAGCTTGGCGACGCCATGTTCGTGGACGCGATCGGGTGGCAGGACCAGGATCGAGACGGCGGCCACCCCGATCGCCGCCGCGCCGATCCAGGCGACAATGACGCTGGGCGCCATGACCGCCAGGATTGCGCCCATGGCCAGGTTGGCAACAATGAACGCCGCCGAGCCCGCGCCGCGCGGCACGCCGTAGTTGAAGCCGTCCACGCGCGAGCGCCGCAGGGTGATCACGTCGATCAGCGGGGTCAGGGTGGTCAGGCAGGTCATGCCGATCAGCCAGCACGCCAGCAGCCCCCAGAACCCCGGGGCGACCAGCATGGCCAGATAGCCGGCCGCCGCTCCCAGGGCCAGCAGCGCCAGGGGCGTGCGGCGCAGGGTGAAGCCGTCGGCCCACACCGCCAGCCCCGGCCCCAGGAACGGCCGCGCCAGCAGGGGGATGGCCAGGATGATCCCGATCTCCGCGCCGGTCAGGCCGCGCGATCGGAAATAGGTGGCGATGTACGGCAGGCTGACGCCGGTGCCGAGATAGGAGACGACGTAGAACAGGCCCAGGCGGGCTTGGGCGGAAAAACGCCCTGCCCCCACCGGGTTCGTCACCCTACTCCGCCCCGCCGAACCGCGCGGTCCATTCGGCGATCTGCTCGTCCTCGATCTTCCTGAACAGCACCTCGGGCGCGCGGACCGGCAGGCCGACCGGCAGGGTCGAAAGCTCGGCGGCGGCGTCGGTGGTCGGCCAGGCGCCGGGATAGGCCTGGCTGAAGGCCTCGCTGATCTTCTCGGCGGCGAACGGGATGAACGGCGCGGAGATGCGGGCGTACAGCGCCGCCAGGTTCAGGGCGGTGCGGACGATCACGGCGGCGCGGTCGCGATCGGTCTTGATCGCCGTCCACGGGGCGGCTTCCTGCAGGTACTCGTTGCCGACCACCCACAGGGCCCGCAGGGCCTGGGCGCTCTTGCGCACCTCGATGGCGTCCATCTGCTCGGTCAGGTCGGCCAGGCGGGCGGAGACGTCGGCGTAGAGCTTCTCCTCCAGCGGGCCGGGCGCGCCGCCGTCGGGGATCACGCCGTCGAACTTGCTCTCGGTGAACTTCAGGATGCGGTTGACGAAATTGCCCAGCACGTCGGCCAGGTCGCGGTTCACGGCGCTGGCGAACTGCTCCCAGGTGAAGGCCGTGTCGCTGCTCTCGGGCGAATTGGAGGTCAGGTACCAGCGCCACAGGTCGGGCGGCAGGATCTCCAGGGCCGCGTCCATGAACACGCCGCGCTTGTTCGAGGTCGAGAACTTGCCGCCGTACCAGTTCAGCCAGTTGAACGCCTTGAGCATGTCGACGCTCTTCCACGGCTCTTGCGAGCCCAGGATCGTGGCCGGGAAGCTGACCGTGTGGAAGGCGACGTTGTCCTTGCCCATGAACTGGACGTAGCGGACGTCGTCCGCGCCCTCGTCGGTGCGCCACCACGACTTCCAGTCGCGGTCCGGGCCGGCCTCGGCCCATTCCTGGGTGGCGGCGATGTATTCGATCGGCGCGTCGAACCAGACGTAGAAGACCTTGTCCTCGAAACCCGGACGCGGGAACTCGCCCTGGGTCACCGGGATGCCCCACGACAGGTCGCGGGTGATGCCCCGGTCGATCAGGCCCTCGTCCAGGTGCTTATAGGCGATCGACTTGGCCAGCAGTTGCCAATCCGGATGGCCGTCGATCCAGGCGCGGATCCTGTCGGCCATCTTGGTCTGCAGCAGGTACAGGTGGCGGGTGTCGCGCACCTCCAGGTTCCGCGAGCCGGAGATCACCGAATAGGGGTTCTTCAGTTCGGTGGGGTCCAGCAGGTTGCCGCAGTTGTCGCACTGGTCGCCCCGAGCCTTCTCGAAGCCGCAGTGCGGGCACGTCCCCTCGATGTAGCGGTCGGGCAGGAAGCGCTTGTCGTCGATGGAATAGACCATCTGGTCGACGCGTTCCTCGATCAGGCCGCGCGCTTCCAGCACCTCGCAGAAGTGCTGGGTCAGGCGATGGTTCTGCGGCGAGGATGAGCGGCCGAAATGGTCCCACGACAGGCCGAAGGCTCGGCCGACGTCGTGCTGCAGCACGTGCTGCTCGGCGCAATAGGTGGCCACGTCCTGGCCGGCGGCGGCGGCGGCCAGTTCGGCCGGGGTGCCGTGCTCGTCGGTGGCGCAGATATAGAGGGTGTCGTGACCCCGAGCCCGCTGGAAGCGGGCGTAGACGTCGGCCGGCAGCATCGATCCCGCCAGATTGCCCAGGTGCTTGATGCCGTTGATGTACGGCAGGGCGGAGGTGATCAGGATGCGGGCCATGGGTCTTCCGGGGGAGTCGAGGAGCGGTTGGATATAGAAGGTGGGGCCTGGAAACGGAAGCGTTGTACGGCGGCGCACTTGCCCCCTACGGACCGCTACGCGGTCGTCTTCCCCCGGAGGGGGAAGAGCGCCGGTGCGAAGGCTCCGCCCCCTCTGGGGGCGGACAGGCGGCGAAGCCGCCAGGTGGGGGCAAGTGATAACCGGCACGATCTCTCGCCCTCACGCGGCAGGCCGCTGAGCGGATGGAAAGGGACGCGGAGCGCCGGACGACGTCCGGAGTTCTTTGATAAATACCGTTTCGACGAAGCCGATCGCTCCGCGCGGTCGTTTTCCGCCAGCGTCCGGTGGGCAGCCCTGTTGAGGCTTAGCCGGACCCGGTCTCGATCCCTTTCGGGAGAAACCAGACGCCGGGGGCGCGGGCCTATGGGCAATTCA